>CAKSFM010000013.1 GCA_934454525.1 uncultured Clostridia bacterium | reverse complement strand
TGTTATAAAGCGTTCTCAGTTGATATTTTATTAAATTTTGACCTCCTTTTGCAGGGTATAACTTTTGTCTTTAACTTTACATTACCGTTATTAAAGACGAAAATCTTGTAAATTTCGGGTTGGAAAAAGAACTGAAATATATCAAGATAAATTGCAAAACCCTTGATTTTATGCGGCTTTCACCGTTTGTCTTTATTATACCATAGGGGCATACCTGCGCCTCGTTATTATTAAAAAACGGGGTATCAATGAAACAAATACAGGAATGGTTGGGGCACAGCGATTTTGCAACTACTGCGAATATATACTCGCATTTAGACTATAATTCAAAAATTATGTCAGCAAATGCAATGATGGAAGCAGTAAAAATAAATGTTTAAAAAACAAAGAACCGGCTGTAACCCAAATTACAACCGGCAATGGCGGAGAAGGTGGGATTCGAACCCACGTGCCGTTTCCGACAAAACGATTTCGAGTCGTTCTCGTTATGACCGCTTCGATACTTCTCCTCATATATTGAACCACCTGGAATGAACTCAGAAAAAGGAGAGAACTCCAGGAGAGAACAAGCAAAAATATTCAATTTTCAATCGGCTGAAAAGCCTTATATAACGCCGTTTGAGCGTAATTTTATGTTTCTTAACATTACCTGATTTCGAGTCAGGGCCGTTATGACCTCTTCGATACCTGTCCGTATTAAGTTAGGCAAGAGAAACAGGCGGTTTATTTTTACTGCGGAGCTTTTTAAAAAAGGAATCAATGGCGAATTTACATTCAGATTCCATTATGCCGCCGTAAACAGTTGTTTTGCTGCCGAAATAGCTCTTGGAAAACAAATCAATCCTACCGCCGGCTGCACCGTACTCTGTGTCATAGGCTCCGAAATAAACGCTGCGCATTCTCGAATTAATAATAGCGCCGCTGCACATTACGCAAGGCTCAAGTGTTATATAAATATCGCAGTCATCAAGCCGCCAGTCGGAAACACATTCACACGCCTGCCTTATTGCAACAATTTCAGCATGAAGAGTGGGGTCATGCAGCTCATTGCGGAGATTATGCCCTTTGCCGATGACAATTCCGCCGCGGACAACGACAGCTCCGATGGGCATTTCGCCGCACTGCTCAGCCAAAAAAGCTTCTTCAAGCGCCATTCGCATAAATTGATTTTCCAAAAAAACCACCTTTGATATGATAACACATTTTTAACCTATAGTCAAGAAAAATATTAACAAAAATAAATAATAAATTGTTAATGGACAGTAAAGGCAATATGTGGTAAAATAAAAGTAATGAATAGAAGCAAGCGGGAGCTTTTTGCTATTAACAGGGATTTTTATTAATGAGGAGGTTTTATTGTGAAAAAAATTTTTGCTGCATTGCTGACTGTTATTTGTATAGGGATTAACAATGTTTATGCCCGAGCTTCTTATACGTTAAATGAGTATGCGGCACTTCCGGGCTGCAAGGTAACATTTAACGGACAGGAAGTCGATTCTTCATCGCGGCAATATCCGCTTTTGCAATTCAGAAACATAACATATTTCCCGATGACATATGACGATTGCAGATTTTTGGGATTGACAACGCAGTGGGAAGATTCCGCAAGAAAATTAACAATTACAAATGAATCGATTCGAAATGCCGCATACAATGATTGTAAATATCTCCCGAACAAAGAAAAATTTGAGTACGGAAAAATCAATGCCGAGGTAACAGACTGCGGATTTAAAATAGAAGTGAACGGACAAGAAATTGATAATTCAAAGGAAGAATATCCGCTGATTCTTTTTCGCAATGTGACATATTTCCCTCTTACATGGCGGTTTGCGGCGGAAGAATTCGGATGGGAGTACAGTTATGACGATGAAAACGGCCTTATAATAAATTCCCGAAAAAATGAAAATCTGGCTGAAGAGAAAAATGACCGGTTCCGCATTATCGGATACTATTCGGGAGATTTATTTGATGAACCGATAGACAAGCTTCAGACAGATAAGCTTACACATATAATGTATGCATTTCTCATTCCGCAGAATGACGGAACATGTGTGCCTTTTAAAAATCCGGATAAGGTGAGGGCGCTTGTTGATAAAGCACACAGCGACGGATGCAGCGTCTATATTGCTGTAGGCGGATGGTCGTACAATGATATACCTTTGGTATCGACATTTGAGGCGGTGTCGGGAGAAAATGAACTTCGCGAAAAGCTTGTCGGCAGTATTATGAATGTTGTGGATGAGTACGGATTTGACGGAGTGGAGCTTGACTGGGAATATCCATCGGCTTCAACGGCGGAAAACTACGAAAAGCTTATTCTGGAGCTTTATAAAGAGCTTCGCGGAAAGGGGAAGAACATAACAGCAGCGCTGAATGGGGCATGGTCTGCAACGGAGGGTCCGGAGGTGTCGAACTATGTTTCGCAGAATGTTCTTGAGGCTTTTGAATTTATTAATGTGATGAGCTATGATATGAACAATGAGCAGCACAGTCCGTTCTGGTTTGCGAACACGTCAATAGAATACTGGCTGACACGCGGAGTTCCGGCAGATAAAATTGTTTTGGGTATGCCGCTTTATGCGCGCCCGAGCTGGATGCAGTATCGCCATCTTGTGGCGGAAAATCCGCAGTTTGCATACCGTGACTATGCAAATATAAACGGAAACGATTCATATTATAACGGACTTCCGACCCTTTGCAAAAAGACTGTTCTTGCAAGGGAAAAAGCCGGAGGAGTGATGCTGTTTGACGTGAACGAAGATACAAATGACAAGCTCAGCGCTGTAACGATGATTGACGATGTTGTTTCGCAGCTGAGCGAAAACGGATATTTAAGCGGAAGCGCTGCCGAAATCCTTAAAAAGGGCGGTGTGGCAGAGCTTACGAATATTACGGGAAAAACATATTTAAAGAATTGATTTTCGGGAGGAGAGCATTGGTGAAAAAGCTTTTTATATTAATTACAGCTTTGTTTATATTCCTTGCAATGCCGTCAGCGGCGGAGGACATGAATAGGGGAGTTCTTAACAATAATATAGTCTGGAATCTGTCAGAGAACGGAACACTGACAATAAGCGGCAGCGGAGAGATTAAGTGCGACGCTGTTTTCACTCCATGGTACAGGTATTACGCCGGTCATGTGCTCTCAGCCGGCGGTGATGCTCAGCCGCTCTTAATTGACAGACCTGTCAGAGAAGTGGTAATAGACGAGGGAATTACAAGTATTCCAAACGGCTTTTTCATAAATTGCAGTGACATTACAAACGTTAAGCTTCCGAAGAGCCTCAGGAAGATAGGCAGCGAGGCTTTCCGCGGCTGCAGCTCATTGGCGGAATTGAATTTGCCGGATAATCTTGACGAAATCGGAACGGAGTCCTTTGCATACTGTCCTGTCAAGGAAATTATCCTCCCGGCGGCAATAAGCTCGGTAACGGGACGTGAATTCAGCGGGATGAATCTGCTGGAAAGAATAATTGTTCCGAAAGAGAACGAAAACTATGTTTTTGAAAACGGCAGACTTTACGATAGGGACAAAACAAGGCTGTACTTTTGGTATATGAGCGGTGAAAACGAGGATGTTTTCATTGAGGGCAGTGTGAAGCACATCGGAGAATATGTGTTCCGTTACAAAAAAATAAATAGGCTTGTGCTGCCGCCGATGCTTGAATCGGTGGGGGCTTATGCATTTGCCGAAAGCGAGGTTGGAGAGGGGCAGCTTCCGCGCTCTGTGAAATTTCTGGCAGACAGCAGCTTTGCATACTGCAATTGGATAACTTACGCCGATATTTCGAATGCGGAGGGCATGGGAGCTGAGGTGTTCAGCGGAGATATAAACCTCAAAACTGTTATAATGCCGCAAAATATTAAGGTTATCGGAAATTATGCCTTTAGCGGATGCAGCATGCTTGAATCTGCGGTCATTAATAAGGGAACAGAGTACATCGGAAAGAATTCTTTCAGAGGGTGCACAGGCTTAAAATCAGTCACATTACCGGAGGGGTTAATCACAATAGATGACGGCGCTTTTGACGGATGCCTGAGCCTGCCCGGCATTAAGCTGCCGGAATCGCTTGAATATATAGGCAGATTCGCATTTCAGTTTTGCACAAATATTAAAACGCTTGTGATTCCCGAAAATGTTCAATATATTGGTGACATGGCATTCTGCGCCTGCGATTCACTGACAAACCTTGTATTTTGCGGTGCTGCCGTGGAGCTTGAATATGCGGAAAGCAACCGGCGCATTATGGATGCGAGATACACGCTCAATATTTACTATAATAATGGATCGGGCTGGGAAAAAGGAAAAGAAATTTACCCTGACGGAAACTGGATAGAGGGGATTCCGAACAGCTTCCCGGAAGAGGCGGACGGCAATCATTCAAATTATGAGTATGAGAATGGTATAACGGCGTATCTGCCTGTGTGCAGAGTGACGCTTAATAATGTGGAAATAGACAATACTTACAGAGAATATCCTTTTTTGCAGTACAGAAATATCGTTTATTTTCCGATGACATATTTTGATTGCAGATTTCTTGGGGTGGAAACCGTTTGGGATAATGATAATCAGAAGCTTTCAATCGGCAAAAGCTCCGTGCGCGGGGAATACTGCCCTGACATCGGAAGTGAGAAAAATATAGAAAATTATACTGTGGAAAAATATTACAATTCAGTCGTGGTGAACGGAAAGGAAATTATAACGGCGAATGAGCCTTACGCGCTGCTGAAATTCCGAGATGTGATTTATTTTCCGCTGACATGGAAATACTCCGTGGAGGAATTCGGGTGGCAGTACAGCTATGACGCTGAGACCGGTTTAAACATTGAAGCCGGTGCAATTCAATAGAGCAGATATGTCACAATATCGGTGAAATAACAATCAGACAACGTTCCGTCTGCACGAAATTACTTTCTTATGACACAATAAGACATTGACACGCCGCATTTAATTGGTTTATCATATAAGAGACTGATTATGGCATACTCGCGGTATGTGAATCAATGGAAGGAACTGATATTTTATGCACAAAAGGAAGTATCGTGTTGCGCTTATCGGCTGCGGCTGCATCGGAGCAGCGCACATGGATGATATTCATGATAAAACCGATATAACCGTGGAATGTGTTTGTGATATTGATGAGCAGCGTGCGCGCAGCTTTTATGCAAAATACCATGCCTGCCGATTTGAAACCGACTGGAAAAAGGTTGTTTCTTCTGACTCTGTTGACATTGTAATTGTCGCAACTTATCCATCGTCACATTTGGAAATTGTTGAGGAATGTATTAAGCACGGCAAGCATGCGATATGTGAAAAACCGATTGCTGCCGATCTTGAGAATGGCGAGCGCTTTGTCCGCCTCGTTAAAGAAAATCCGCAGTGCAAGATTCTCGTTGGGCATATTCTGAGACACCATAAAACATATCAAAAGGTTGCGCAGATGATTCACAGCGGTGCAATCGGAAAACCGATTATCATGCGTATGGCGCAGAATCATCATACTATGGATTGGCAGAAGTATCTGCGCCTTATCTGCGAAACTTCTCCGATTATTGACTGCGGTGTGCACTATCTTGATGTGATGCGCTGGTTCACTGACAGCGACATTGCCGATATATCGGGAATCGGACTTAAAACCGAGGCGGATGTTCCGGACGGAAAATACAATTACGGTCTGATAACCGTGCGGATGACTGACGGTTCGATTGCGTACTATGAGGCAGGCTGGAGCAATACAATGTCTTCGGGAAACCTTAAGGAATTTGTCGGTCCAAAGGGGCGGATCAGACTTGTTTATCAAAATCTGCGCAGTGAAAATCAGGAGGAGGGAGACCTCATCCAGTACTATACATATCCGGAAAAAAAGTATGAGGACATCAATATTATATGCAAACGCAAGCCGATGGGAGATCAGCTTGAAGCTCTGATTGATATGATAGAAAATGATTCCGAAGGCTCGCCCACAATTGACGAGGTTTGGGAAAGCTTTCGCTGGGCTGTTAAGGCAGATGAAATAATCAAAAGCAATTTATAATATTTATTGCCGCGGCAGCGCGGCGGAACGGAGATTATTATGTTTAACTTTCCAATAGGCGTGATGCTTGATTCCTTTAAGCTTGAAACGGAAGCGGCAATAAAAAAAGCCGCAGCACTCGGCGCAAACGGTTTGCAGATGTATGCCACAAGCGGCAGCCACGCGCCGGAAAACATGAATACATCTCAGCGGCGCGAGCTGCTTGACATGGTAAAATCGAACGGTCTTGTTTTTTCCGCACTTTGCGGAGATTTGGGGCGCGGATTCGGCAATCGCGAACTTAATCCCTCGCTTATTGAGAAATCGAAGCGGATTCTTGACCTTGCCAAAGAGCTTGAAACAGATATCGTTACAACGCATATCGGCGTTGTTCCGGCGGATTGCAATCACGAGCGCCGAAAAATCATGCAGGAGGCTTGTTTTGAACTTGCAAACTATGCCGATAGTGTGAATGCGCATTTTGCAATAGAAACCGGTCCGGAAAGAGCGGCTGTTCTGAAAGGATTTCTTGATGAACTCGGCTCAAAAGGCGTTGCGGTTAATCTTGATCCGGCAAATTTCGTTATGGTAACGGGTGATGACCCTGTGGAGGCTGTTCGTACGCTTTCGGATTACATCGTTCATACTCATGCCAAAGACGGGAGAAAGCTCAGGGAATGTGACCCGGAGGTTGTTTACAGAATAATTGACGAGGAAGCAAATCAAGGTGACGCGTATATCGAACTTCCGCTCGGGGAGGGCGATGTTGATTTTGATAATTATCTGAGAGCGCTGGATGAAATCGGATATAAAGGCTTTCTGACAATTGAGCGTGAAGTCGGCGATAATCCGGCGGCAGATATTGCTCTCGCTGCCGGCTTCCTCAGAAGTAAAATTAAATAGTACCCGGCATGACAGGCTGCAGAGCTGCAATTTAAGGCATTGCTGTTCCGCGGCTTTTTTGTTGCCGCATACAGGGGCAATTTGGCAGCGGTCACGAAAAAGCACTTTTTGCGCACGTTAGTTCATTTACAACGCATGATCATGTTGATATACTAAAAATAAATCTAAGTCTGATTTTAGGAGGATTCTGAAATGAGAAAAATAAAGGTTGCTGTAATAGGCTGCGGAACAATCGCGAACAATTCGCACATTCCGTCGTACATGGCTAACGAAAAAGCCGAAATCAAGTATTTTTGCGATATTATTCCCGAAAGAGCAGAGGCGGCTGTGGAAAAGTACGGCTGCGGAGAGGCTATAACCGATTATAATATTGCACTGAATGACCCCGAAATTGAAGCAATTTCCGTATGTACGCCGAATAACTGCCACAGTGTTATATCGATTGCCGCGCTGGAAAAGGGCAAAAACGTGCTTTGTGAAAAACCTGCCGCAAGAACCTATGAGGAAGCGCTGAAAATGCAGGAGGCACAGAAAAAATACAATAAGGTTTTAAACATCGGTGTTGTTAACCGCTTTAACAATGCAGTTAATAAAATTAAAGATATGATAGCGCGCGGTGAGCTTGGAGAAATATATCATGTATATGCGAGCTTCCGTTCGCACCGTGCAATTCCCGGACTCGGCAAGGACTTCACAACAAAGGCTGTTGCCGGCGGCGGTGTTCTTATTGACTGGGGTGTGCATTTCCTTGACATTATCATGTATTGCTGCGGCGATCCGAATGCGCTCAGCGTAAGTTCGGAAAAGTTTGCAAAGCTCGGAAAGGATATTGACAATTACACATATGTTAATATGTGGGCAGGTCCGCATAAATCCGGCGGAATATGTGATGTTGAGGAATCAATCGTCGGAGTTGTGCGCACGGAAGGTCCGGTTGTAAGTTTTCAGGGCGCATGGGCGCAGAATATCGGAGTTAACGAAATGTACATAGATTTTATGGGCGATAAGGGCGGAATCAGGCTTCAGTACGGCAAGGATTTCATTAAATACGGAGCAGTGGATTCCATGCTCACTGAAACGAAATACGCATTTCCGACGCGCAATATGTTCCAGAATGAAATTGACGCATTTCTTGACTGCATTGACAGCGGTGAAAAGCTGCCGTCAAACATTGATACTGTTATAATAACGGCTAAGCTGATGGACGCAATTTACCGCTCGGCGGACGCGCACCAGGAAATAGTTCTTTAAACGGAGGAGAGCGTGAATGAAAAAGATCGGATTTATCGACCATTATCTGCATGAATGGCATGCCGAAAATTATCCGGAAATGATAAAAAAATACTCAGACGGAAAAATGGAGGTGTGCTTCGCGTACGGTGAAACGGACAATCCGCACCCCGAGGCTGACAGCAACGCCGTTTGGGCAAAGAGAAAAGGCATTGAGCTTGCCGGCAGCATTGAAGAGGTAATTGAAAAAAGCGATTATGTAATTGTGCTTTCGCCTGATAATCCGGAAAGGCACGAGGAGCTTTGCAAGCTCCCGACAGCGTGCGGCAAGCGCATCTATATCGACAAAACATTTGCTCCCGACAAGGAAACGGCAATTAAAATTTTTGACCGCGCAGAGAGATTTTCAACTCCTTGCTATTCAAGCTCTGCGCTTAATTTTGCGGCGGAATATCAAGGCATTGACAGAAGCCGCATAGAAACAGTCGGAACATGGGGTGAGGGCGCGTTTACAAATTATGCAATACATCAGATTGAACCGATAGTTTCTCTTATGGGTCCGGGTGCAAAGTGCGTTATGTTCATGGGCAGCGAAACATTTCCGTCGCTTTATATTGAATATGCCGATGGCAGACATGCGCAGCTCGCCTGCTATCCGCGCAGAACGCCGTTTGTGACAAATGTTGGTTATCACGGCGGCACAACGGATCATCTTGAAATTCAAACGGGGTATTTTGATAACTTTATAAAAGCGCTTGTAAAGTTTTTTGAAACAGGGGAAATCCCTGTTCCACATGAACAGACAATTGAGGTTATTGCAATCCGTGAAGCCGGAATGAAAGCTATGCTTACACCGTTTCAATGGGTAAATGTTTGAAATTGTTGTATACATTGCCAAAACGGATGCGATTTTACGGGATAAATTGTGAAAAAGGTACAAAAGTATAAATATTAATCACAAAAAAACATTAACGAAAACCGTGATATATGGTAGAATAAATTCATCAAAAGCAGAAAGCTGCGGAAACGGAGTGGGGATATATGAAAAAGCGTTTGCTGACGGTGCTGTCGGTTTTATGTCTTATTGCGGCAGGCAGTGCGGCGGCTGCCAAAAATGAATCGCCGTCCGCACCGACAGCGGCGGAAATGACGGGAACACGGCCGACCGGCTCTGTGCTTAAGCTCGATTATTCGTTAAACAGCGATTTGGGGAGCGTGAAGCCGTTTGCCGTTGACGACAGTTTCACGGCATTTGCTTATGACGCAAGCGGAAGCTATAAACTGGAAAGAACGGACGGACAGACATCATACTTTCTGACCCCGACAAGACTTGTTTTCGATGTGAAACCGAACAGAAAATATCTTGTTTCGGCGCTGGTTTACTGTGATTTTGACAGGGCGGACAGTGAGATTAATATCGGAATCAGGGTAGGCAATGAAAACGAGAATCAGATAACGCTGATTGATGGGTTTCACGGTTTGCCGTCCGACACGGGCGGACGATGGATGCGGTTTGAAACAACCGTCACAACACCGTATGAAGCAGCAAAGGCGAGGTTTTACGGAGCGTGGTACGGCTTCGGAAATGACAGCGAGAAATTTTACATAGCAGATATTGAGGTTTCGGAGCTTGCGGCGGAGGAAATAACGCCTCTCGGAGTGGGCGAAGGACTGGAATTCGGCGGTTCAAGCGGAATGTTCGATATGCGCGTTTTGCCGCCTGTGAGCGAGGGGAACATTATCAGTGTGGCGACAAGCGGTGCCCAGTATTCTTTCGACAAAAGCGCCGGTACAATAACCGTCAGCCAAAGGATCGGAAATCCTCGCAGGCTTGCGGAGATAAAAATCAATAAACCGCTTGCAAATCTGCAGGTGCTGAGGTCGGATGACAAGGCGGCAGTGCTGACAACGGGAGATAACGGACTGAGCTTCGGCGTTCAGATGGACGGACTAATGCTCATTTCAACGCACGGAGAGAACGCGGAAGTGACGCTCACATCGAAAATCGGCGGAAAATGGAACAGACTTCTCTGCGGAAATCTGATTGCCATGGATGATACAGGCGGATTTACAGTTAATCCGGCGCCGGTTTCGGGATCGGGAAGAACACCGGATTACAGCGTGATAAACGGCGTTGACTTCGAAAGAGAGCGCGGTGATACGGAATTTATCAGCAGCGCAAAACCCGGATGGAGCATTTCGTGGACGGTGAAACCGGGAGAAAGGCTTGGAGTAACCGCGTTTCCTCCGAGAGAGTACGACTGGGAGAATTCATTTGATTCAGCGCTTGCAAACATAGATTTCGGCAGCGGAACGGAGATATGGCAGAATTATAAAACAAAATTTGACATCAGGTACGGAGTACTTTGGTCATCATTTAAGGGCGCCTATGCGATGAGCTGGGGCGATAAATATATCCCAAAGGACGAAAACAAATTCAGGGCACATATTGCCGCGGCAAAAACCGCGGATGTTCAGCCGCTTGAATATATGTCCATGTTTTTCTGGAACGGTACGATGGACGACTATATAGATGAAGTGACCCGTCACCGTGACGAATATGGAATAGACGGAGTTTACACTGACGGAGTTCCGCCGATTGACTGGCTTAAAGCATACGAGGGAATGCGCCTTTTGCGTGAGGTTTTCCCAAGCGGCTGCATAATCGAGCATACGACAGGGCAGAGCGCAAACGGCGGTGCTCCGCTTGCAACTCCGGAGATTTTTATTCCTGCAATTGACGCATATGCAACGTTTACACTGCGCGGAGAAAGCGTTCAGGGTGCGGCAAAGGATTGGGCATACCAACGCTATGTGATCAAAGGGTTTGGCACTTCCAATACTTTTGGACTGCAAAAGTACGATGCATGGACAGTTGACGGAAAGAATATGCAAAGTGAGGAGCAGCAGCTCCTGCAGCTGCTTTATAATGGGCGCGCACGTTATGACGCGGTATATTCGGACGGATATAAAAACATTCTTGCCGCTGCGAAAAAGCAGTGGCAGGCAAGCGGTTCAGCCGGCGGATATTTTGAAAAATGCTACCTTCCTTATGTGCGCCGCCTTGTCCGCAGAGAATATGAACGGCTTGAGAAAAGCGGAACTGTTTCCGCATACGGATTTACGGAAATTCTGAATAAATCCTTTGAAGCGGAGAACGGCGGTGCGCTTGAAATCGGGAAAAACAACAGTTATGAAACGGAAATACTTCCGTGCTTCGGAAAAACGGAAATAACGCTTAATCTGAAAGTTTCAGAAGTTTCGCTGTTTAAGCTTGATATTTTCGGTACAAACGGAGAAGATGCCGTTTCACTGCTTCAGACAGGAAATTTAATCAGATTCCTCGGCAGAAAGGGCGGTTATACCGGCGCGGCGAATATAAAAACGGACGATTATTTTGAGCTGAAGCTGTGCGCCGACCCCGCAGCGGGAAGATTTGACCTGTTTGCGGACGGCGTGAAAATTGCGGACGAAAAAGCGTTTTCAAACGCAGCGGCAGCAATTGAAAAAATTTCACTGAGTGCCGAAAATGCCGTATATGTTAAATCAATAAATGTGAAAAGCGGATTATAATAAAGGGGGGAATGCAGTGAAAAAGGAAAGCGGCAAAATAAGAGCGGCAGCGGTTGCTTTGTGCTGCGCCGTGATTTTTCAAACGGCAGCTTTTGCCGGAGCTGCCGAAAAGTCCGGTGAAGTTGTTCTTTACCCGGAGGAGCAGCGTGAGCGGCGCGAATTTGAATATTCGCATCTGCCTGATATATTGAAAACTTCGCCTGCGCCCGAAACTGACACATCGGACAAAAATTATGATGTGAGCGGCGTGACAGCGCATAAGTATACCGGAAAAAAGGTGACTGCAATTCCCGAAAATCTTAAAAAGCCTGACGCGCGCGGCGGTGTTGTTCTTAAGCCGAATAAGGGCGCTTGGGATTTTTCCGTTAAGGACGGCGTTGATTACGGGTCAAACCGCGATGTCATGCAGCTTGAATGGATGGATTTGGGCGGCGGCAGCGGCTGCTACAGATATAAAATCACAAAAACGCACAAAATGTCGCAGGCGGTCTACACCCGTCCTGCCGACAGAACGGTGTTTGATATGAAGCCGAACAGAAATTATCTTGTTTCAATTCTGTTGTGGGCAGATTGGACGGTAATAGGCGAGGATGGATCAACGCGCGAATGTATTGTTGACCTGTGCGCCGGTTCAAGACCGAAAGCCGATGTTCCGGGCAGGGCAGCGGTTGACCAGAGGATGGGACTTCCGCCTTATACAAACGGATGGATGCGCTTTGAATACATATGCTCACCCGGACTGATGGAGGTTGAGGGATTCTTTCCCATGATTCAGTCGTGGCAGTTTGATTACGGAATTGATGACAATATGATTTGCATTGCCGATTTTTCAGTGATTGAACTTCCCGAGGTGACTGACGTTCAGCCATATAAGCAAAACGAGGGCGTGACTTTCCGCGGCAGCGCGGGCGGACTTGATATGAAGGTGGAAAGCGCGGAGGAAACGGAAGCCGCAATCACGGTGAACACAACGGGAGCGGAATATGTTTTCAATAAAGCGGACAACACAATTTCGGCAAGGCAGAAGATTAATCTGCGGCGCGAGGTTTCAAGCTGGACATCAAGCACACCTTTAAAAGACCTGAAAATTCATTCGAAAACCGACACGGAGTGTGTCATAAGCTCGCCCGAAATAACCTTTGGCGTTCAAATGGACGGGATGTTGTTTTTAACGCCGCATAACGGCGATGTCCGCCTTGAATGTACGAGCAAAATTTCCGGACTTTGGAACAGATTCAATTTCGGTTTTTTAACATGCATTGACGACTACGGCGGCTTTACCGTCACACCGGATCTTCCCGAGGGTACAGGCAAGCTCTGCAAAACGGAAGTGCTTACGGACGGACTTGATTTTGTCAATATTCCGTTCGACAACTCGAGCGCGCTTATTGACGGAAATAAAATGCATCCGTACTGGAATGAGATTACAAACTGCAAACCGGGGTGGAGGATAGCATGGACGATTTCCCCCGGGGAACGCCTTGCAATCGGGACATTTCCGCCGAGGGAATACGACTGGAAAAAGTCGTTTAATATGACATACGAAAACAGGAACTGGGATTCACGCGACACATATGCCGCGGACAGAAGCGACCTCAATGTTCAGGTCGCCACGATTTTTGACGCATCGGACAGAGCTTATGCTGTTGAATGGACGCCGTTTTTCACATATAATTCACATGAAAAAGGCTTTATGCAGCAGATAAAAAGTGCACATGACGCCGGACTTCAGGCAATAACATATATGCCGCAGTACTTTTTCTATAATAAATACACTCCGGATGAATGGGTTGCAAATCTGAAGCGCGTCAGAGACAGATACGGGATTGACGGAGTGTATTCGGACGGAACATCATCGGAGCACCAGTGGGTGACGGCATATGAAGCGTCACGCATGGCGCGGCAGGTGTTTGCGGACGGTACGATGATTGTGCACAACACCGGTCACCCTGCAAACGGCGGAGCACCGCTGTCTTCACCCGGGCATTATCTGCCCTGCCTTGACACATACTGGAACGCAACGCTGAAAACAGAGTCGCTTCAGTATTCGGATCTCACGCCGCCGCTTTTGAAATATACCGTCACGCAGTATAACACATCGAACATTGTCGGCTATGCAAAGGGCGATGCGTGGAAATACATTAATGAAAAGGGCGAGCTTGAATTGCTTTCCAAAGGCGTTTGGCCGATGATTGTGCTTGAGCAGAACGGGCGGTGCAGAATTGAGCTTGGGGATGATTATTTCAAGCGAACGTATGTTGTTTTTCTCCGTCAGCTTGAAAAGCTTTGGGAGGAAAAGGGCAGCGAGGAGTTTTTCTATGAAAGATACTTTGCGCCGAAGGTGCGCGAGCTTATCCGCCCGGAAATGGAGAAATTCGGCGATCAGGTTGAGCTTGATCTGATCTTTTCCGATGAGGGCGCGGAGAAAACGCTCGGAATATATGATGTCAATGTATCAGCCAAAAAGGCGGCGGATAATAACGGATATATCGAGCTGCGCGGCAAACGTTCGCACGAAAAGGGCGAGCTGCTTAAAAGAATTGCAGCCGTTTCGGGTCCTGTGAACGTTGAGTATAAATTCAAGGTCAGCGAGCGCGGCGATTTTGCGCACAGCTTCACCGATAACTATGGAAACCGCGGCGCGGAAATCATGTTCGGATCGGACGGAAAGCTCAAAGCGAAAAATGCGGCAGGCTGCTATGTTAATATCGGAAAATATGAAAGAAACAAATGGTATAACGTGCGGCTTGAAATCAATACCGACAGCGGAACGTACAGCGTTTATCTTGACGATAAGCTCATAAAAGGCGGTTTAAAGCTTGACGAAAACTTTTACTATTTCACAGAGCTTAAATTTTCGGGCGGAGGGTATGGAAGCGTATGCTGCCTGGACGATATAAAAGTAATAAATAAATGGTAAGGAGTTGGGAAAAATGAAAAAGATGAGAAAAATATTCAGCATGGCGCTTGCACTGCTCATGATACTGAGCTTTGCGGCAGTTCCGTCATTTGCGGAGGATTCCGCCGAAATTGAAAGAATACTTTTAAACGGAGCAAACTTTGAAATCCCCGAATATGGGGAGAATGGAGGATATGTAGGTAACGGCGGCTCGGCAGAAAACAATCTGTTTGACAAGTCGATCAGGATAAAGAGCAGCGTTTGTTCAACGGTAAAAATTTATATAGCAAGCGCGGGTACGTATAACATTTGGATTCTGAGCGGAAATGAAAACGGTGCAGAGGACAGATATGCAACTGTCGGCGTTGATGACGGCGAAATGAAAAACTTAACACCGCACAAAAATCATGAATGGGAGAAAACGGAGTGGACGCTTACAAAGGGATGGCATGAAATCAAGCTCGGAATCCCCGCGACATGGAAGAATGTGCTTATAAACGCGGTTTACATAACAAACGACGCGGGGTTTGCTTTGACAACGGATAATGACGACGCTCTTAAAGCATATTCCGACAATGACGCGCCCGTTTTTGCTGAGGGCGCAGACGTTATCACAAGCTTTTCGGGGAAAGTATGCAGTGTGACGTTCCCGGCGGCGGACGGCGCGTGCGTGTATGATTATTCGCTCGGCACGGCTTCGGGAACGATTGAGGACATAACTCAGCCGATCTCCGTTTCAGACATTGCGGACGGCGAAACGGCAACACTCACAGCTTACGACAAGTGCGGCAACAAGACGGTGAAAACGTTTAAAATTGCCGTTCCGTCCGATATCCCCGGAAGTGAAAAAATGCTTTTAAACGGAGCAAACTTTGAAGTTCCGGAATATCAGCTCGGCGGATATATCCCGAACGGCGGCTCGGCATTAAACAACATATTTGCCAATTCAATTAAGATAACGAGTAATGGAAACAGCGTTTATTCAACGGCAAAATTTTATATAGCAAACGAGGGCGCATATAACATTTGGGTTCTGAGCGGAAATGAAAACGGTGCAGAGGACAGATATGCAAAAGTTGGTGTTGATGACGGCGAAATGAAAAACTTAACACCGCACAAAAATCATGAATGGGAGAAAACGGAGTGGACGCTTACAAAGGGATGGCATGAAATCAAGCTCGGAATCCCCGCGACATGGAAGAATGTGCTTATAAACGCGGTTTACATAACAAACGACGCGGGGTTTGCTTTGACAACGGATAATGACGACGCTCTTAAAGCATATTCCGACAATGACGCGCCCGTTTTTGCTGAGGGCGCGGAAGCAAAGGTTACGCTTGAAAACGGAAAATGCTATGTTGCGTTTCCGCCGGCGAACGACAAAAGCATGGTTATTTACAGCTGCGCAAACGGCGACGACGTAACGGATATTGAGGACATAACAAAGCCGGTTTGCATGAATGGGATAACCGAAAACACAGCGGTTACGCTTACGGCAGCAGATAAATTCGGAAACAAAACGGAAAAGGTGTTCACGCTTTCTGCTCCGCGGACAAAGTGGCTGCTTGCATGGAACAATTTTTATAAACCGAGCTTCGGCGATTCGGAAAAATGGGAGTACAATGCGGCATCATCGCTGGCAGGCAAAAGCATACTTATAAACACGGTGGCAGCTCACAGAAGTGAATCGAACGCTGCGCGCGCAAAGGCAATGTTCTATGCTGAAAACGACGGCGAGTACACGCTTTGGGTTCTCAGCAAAACGACAAAGGTGAATGACGGCAGAGTGCCGCAGATATACGTTGACGGCACTGCGGACGACACTGTTTTTAACGACACAACCGATTTTTCATGGGGAAAGAGCGGCAAAACGCTGTCGCTTTCCAAGGGCTGGCACAGCGTTGAAGTCGGTTTGAGAACGGAGTATAAACCTTTCTGTTTTGAAGCCGTTTATATCACAAGCGACGCTTCCGAAACGGTGACGGCTGACAATGATGATTTCCTGCTCAGGCACTACGGCGGAAGTTCGGTGAATATAAACGGAGATGTTCGCTTTACAAAGAGCCTTGAAAAAACAGGCTTTGTTTCAGAGGATGATTCATTGGTTATCACGCCGCTTCCGGCAGCTTCAACGGCAGAGAGTGCAGCGGTTACACTAAACGGCGCTCAAGCAGCGTGGAACGAACCGTTTGAAGTTTCGCTCGGAAACGTTATAAACACGGTTTCCGCAGTTTCTTCCGACAGCACTGTTAATTACAGCTTCAAGGCATTCTGCGTTGGCGCGGTAATCAATCGCATGGATGAGAAAGCAACTGTAACGGGCGGAATCGAAAGCGCTTACGCCGGTGCGGACGGAACAAACGCTGTTTATCTTGAAGCGGACGGCACGGCAAGATTTTCGGCAGAAAACCGCCGCGGCAGGCAGGAAGTTTGGGTTTACGCAATCGGCGCTGCGGAGGACAGCCTTGCGGCAGCTTCGGCAAACGTTAAAATAGTATGCGCGGACGGCGAAAAAACGGCATCATATTCAAACTCGGCTGCGCAGTCCTCCTGGGTTAAGCTCGGCGAATTTAACTTCAGCGGCACTGCCGGTGAATATATCGAGATAAGCGGCGCGGAGGGCGCAAACGTTTACGTTGATTCCGTAAAATTCAGGTGCATTGACGAATATATTCTTTCATCAAAAACAGCTGAGCAGAATGACGGAAAAATAAGGTTTGTTTATGAATACTACAAGCAGTCGGACGCTGAAAAGAGCCTTGCGGCAATCATCGCTTCCTACAGCGGAAATGCTATGAAAAATATGTCCGTAAGCGCTCAAACGCATAATGAAGCAGGCGTGTACAGCGTCAGCACAAATGCGCTTGAAGCGGAGGACGGCTGCGAATATAAGGGATTTATATGGGATTCAATCGGAAAGCTTATGCCGGTTTCCGAATCTCAGTCGTATATACCGAACAATAATTAATTTGATATGCAGGCGGGTTCAGGTTTGAGCTTTGTGCACTTCCGAACCCGCTTGCAAACGGTTTAACAGGAGGTTTGCAGATGAACCGCATGGTAATTAAAGCTTTGACGGCAGGGGTTGTTTTAGCCGTTCTCCTCTGTACCTGCGCATTTACGGGCGCAGCGGCGGAGGTAAACGCAGCAGTGATTGACCCTGTCGCAGGTATTGTGACCGTGTCGGGCATATACCCGATGGGAGAAAATATGCGCGTGACGCTCACGGTTACAATCGGCGAAAATATCTTTTTCAGACGTGAAACGGCAGCGGGAGAGGGCGGCGGCTTTTCATTTATATTTTCTATGAACGCAGGCACGGAGACGAATATAGGCGATGCGAGCGGAATATATAAAATCATTATCGGAGGAGCAGGACTTTCGCCGGTTGAAAAAGAAATCCGCTTTATTAACGCAGCAGACGGAAGCAGTTTTGTTAAAGCAGCGAATCGGGCATCAAACGCGGAGGAAATGAAAAATGCCGTTGAAGCATATGCAGACGGATGCGGAATTGATTTGTCGGAACAAAGCTTGTTTTATCCACTTTCGGAAAAGTCGCGCACGGCGATTTATGCGGCGATGGCGCAAAAAAATGACTATGCAAATGCAATGGAGATTGCAGGCATATTTGACGCTGACACGGTGATTTGCACATTGAATGAAGCGGAAAAAAAGGATGCGGCGGCGCTGATTGAAAAATACGGCGAAAATCTGCCGTTCGATATGTCGGCAAAATCGAATTTTGCAAAAATAAAAACCAATGCGGCGAAAACCAAAGTTTATGAAGCCGTAACGGCAGCCAATCTGCCGCTTACGGATACGGATAAGCTTATAAAAATATTTGAAAGCGCGGTTTATACGCAGCTGTTTAATGAAGTAAACACAGAAAACCGAGATAGGTTCACCGTGTATGCGGCGGAATGTTCAAAGGCAGGTTTGTGTGATATTTCAATGAGTGATTATTCATCCTTGAAGCTTACGGATAAGGACAGAGCGGATATCATCACCGACACTTTAAGCGCGGCAAAATCAAGACCGTTTGAGGAACTTGCCGATGTGAAAAGCACGTTTGAAACACTTGCGGCAAAAAAGCTTAAAAGCGTTTCGGATTCGTCCGGCACAAAATCCTCCGGCGGCGGTGGCGGCAGCAGGGTAACGGTCGGCGGAAATACTTCAGTTCCGGGCACAACTCCCGGCAACGGAGAAAAGACAAACCGCTTCAGCGACCTTGGGGCGGCGCCGTGGGCGGCTGACGCAATCAATTTCCTTGCGGAAAAGAATATTGTAAAAGGTGCGGACAGTGAGCATTTTAAGCCGATGGATGAAATCAAACGTGAGGAATTTGTGAAGATTATTGTCCTTGCACTGAAGCTGCCGAAAGAGGAAACGGAAAAGCGTTTTTCGGATGTTTCGGAGGACGCATGGTATTATAACTATGTTACGGACGCATATGCGCTGAATGTTGTGACCGGTGTGGATTTTGACATTTTCGGGGTTGGGCAGAGTATAACGCGTGAGCAGATGTGCGCAATCATTTACCGTGCAATGAAGCTTATGGATATAAGCATTGATGACAATGAAAATGAAATGGTTTTTTCGGATAACGGCGAGATTTCGGAATATGCTTACAGCGCTGTTGAAGCGCTTTACCGCGGAGGAGTTATAAACGGAGTCGGTGATAACCGGTTCGACCCAAGGGGCGCGGCAACACGCGCCATGGCTTCTAAAATGATATATCAGCTTATCGTCAGGGGGAATGTGGCATGATAAAAAGAAGATTTGCTGCGGCATTTACGGCAGCGGTTTTATGTGCGGCTGCTGTGTTTTCAGGCTTTTCATGCCCGTCTGCCCGCGCTGAGGATGCTGAAAAAATGCTGCTGAACGGCGGTAATTTCGACATTCCGTCCTATACAAACGGAGGGTATGTCACAAACGGCGGCTCAGCGCTCAATAATATATTTGAGAAATCAATTAAAATTACAAATAACGGAAATTCTGTTTTTTCAACAGCACGGATTTATATTGAAAACGATGGAACGTATAACATCTGGGTTTTGAGCGGAAACGAAAACGGAGTTGCGGACAGATTTGCAACTGTCGGCGTTGATGATGCGGCAGTGCAGAATGCGGCTCCGCACAGAAATCACGAATGGGATAAGACTGAATGGAACTTATCCTCAGGCTGGCATGAGATTAAGCTCGGAATTTGCGGCGCATGGAAAAACACGCTTATAAACGCGGTTTATATAACGAACGACAAAGATTTTACCCCGAGTACCGGCAGTGATGACGGCTTGCTTGAATTTTCCGACAACGATGCTCCGGTTATTGCGGACGGTGATGCGGATGTTCGCTTTGATGGAGAAAACTGCTTTGTGAAATTTCCCGAGGCGGCGGGTGAGGATAAAATATATTACGAGTATGTTATAAACGGCGCTGCGCATCCGATTGAAAGCATTGCGGAGGAAGTCGGCATAGGCGCGGTTTTCGGCGAAACAACGGTGACTCTGCGCGCGAGTGACAAATTCGGAAATTCGGATGAGCGCAGTTTCACGGTTAAAGCACCGGAGCTGGTTCTTTCATCGGACGGATTTTTGCTTACATATAAGAATTTCACCGTTCCGAACTTCCAAAACGGAGGATTGGTAAGCGCAGGCAGCGGTTCAATTGCAGATAAGAGCATAAAAGTAAACGGAGAAGATACCTCGCTCGGTGCGGAAGCAAGGTTTTATGCAGCCGAGGACGGAGATTATGCTCTTTGGCTGCTGAGCGGAAACGGCGATAATATTCCGGAGCGCCATGCGGCGGCATATATTGACGGTGAACGTGATTTAAGTGCATTTAATGCGACAACCGTTCTTACATGGAACAAAGGACTTGCCGCGGACGGCAGCGGAGCATGGCATCTTAAAAAAGGCTGGCACACGGTGAAGCTTGCACTCAGCGGAGCGTGGCTGCCTTATCTTGCAAATGCGGTTTATATTACAAATGACCTCGGATTTGAGGTTACGCCCGAGCTTGTTCCGATAATTACGGAACAGCAGTCCGATACGGAAGCTCCTGTTTTTGAAAGTGCGGCAATCGGTTCGGAATATACGGACGTTTCGGAATGTAAATTGATTATTCCCGAAGCAAGCGACAACAGCGCGGTTGTTTCACAGCAGTGCTATATTAACGGCGCGCTGCGCGAAATTACCGACGGATATGTGCAGCTTATGGGGCTGAAACCGCTTGAAAAAGTGAGTGTACGCATTGAAGCATATGACAAATTCAATAATAAGGCAGTGCTTGACGATGCATATGTTGCAAGTCCTGTAAGAGCGGACGGTTTTGCGATTTACGGGCAGGACGGCGCAGCGCTGAACAAAACGGATGCGCTTTCCGCAGGGAGCACGATATACGCATCGGCAGTTCTGACAAATAAAACGGGAGAGGATATTGAAACGGAGCTGTCACTTTGCATATACAGCGCGGACTATAAAAGAATGTTGCTGTGCAAAAATATTAAGGTAAAGCTTTCGGCAAACGCGGCAAACATTGCAATAAAAGCCGAGCTTACGGTGCCGCAGTCCGAAAACGGAGTTGCAGCAGGGGCAATGCTTTGGAATACGGCTTCGTCAGAACCGCTGATATGCGGCACGGAAACGGGAGGTGCAAGATAAATGAAAAAAGTAACAGCGATGATTATTTGTGCGTCCTTGCTTCTCGGAATCCCATCGGTTTTCGCGGAAGATGAAAGCCTATCCGTGCAGAACGGAGCGGTTAACCCGAAACAAGTTCAGGCAATTGAATTTCTTGCCGATCTCGGACTTACGGATAAAAATGCTGAGAATCCCAATGAGCCTGCACTGAGAAGCGAGCTTGCCGAGCTTGCGGTGCGGAGCATGGGCAGCGGTTTAAAAGCCGCGGAAGATACTCCGTTCCGCGATGTGAAAAGCGACAATCCGGCGTCCGGATATATTCAGGAGGCTTACAGAAACGGTATTATGAAGGGCGCGTCCGACTTGCTTTTTGAACCGAACGGCTATGTTGACCCAAAACAGATGACAACCGTGATGGTAAGAATGACAGGCTACGGCGCGATTGCCGATGCGCAGGGCGGTGATTATGCGGCATATGTAAAAACGGCGGACAGAGCAGGACTGAGAAAAGGCGTGATATTCAAAAATCCGGAATATATTACTTTCGGAGAAATGGCATATGCTGTCAGGTGCGCATTGGAAGCGGACATGATGGAATTCAGCGGTTACGGCGCGGACGGCTCTGTCTTTGACAGAAAAAAAGGCAGCACGCTTTTGGAAAACACGCTTAAAATCAGAACGGTTAAGGGGCAGGTAACGGCAAATTACTTTACGGGACTTGCAGGAAAAAGCAGCCTTAATGAAAACCAGATAGAGGTGGCGCGCGAAGTTTACACTGTCAGCAAGAAAAATGCCGCCGGTTTTCTCGGTAAAGCGGTTAAGCTTTACATTGGTGACGGGGACATTGTCCGTGCAATCGAAACCGACGGCAGCTGCGATGAAGTGACGATAAAATCGGACAGAATTTCGGCAGTGCTTTCCGGCAGCCTGAAATATGAAAATGAAAACGGCGGCATTAGCTCGGTTAATTACTGCACTGATGGCTATCTCATATACAATGGTGAAGCAAAGCTTGCATGGAGCAAAAAAGATATTGAAAAGATCACGAACGGTACAATCAGATTAATTGACGCCGATAAAGACGGTACTTATGAGATAATTTTTGCCGATCAGTATGCGGATATGCTTGTAAGCGGTGTTTCTGAAGAGGACGAAACCATTGCGTTTAAAGCGGGAGCGGCGCTTTCAAGGCTTGATTTAAGCTCCGAAGCCGATATTAAATATGACCTGCGCGATTCATCAGGGAACACGATTGAAATAAAGGATATTCCCAAAGACTGCCTGCTTTCGGCAGCCATGTCGGAAAGCAAAGGCGTTTGCAGGCTCTATGTCAGCACGGAGCGCACCGCCGGAACATGCACCGCACTTGACAGCGACAGCATTGAAATTGACGGGGCATGTTACCCCATTGCGGAAGATTTGCGCGATTCCGGCAAACTGAAGCTTGACACTGAGGGAACTTTCTATATAAACTTCCTCGGATATGCGGCAGCGTTTGATTACGGGATTTCATACGAATACGGTTACCTTATTAAAATCGGAAAGGATAAGGGAATCTCGCCCGATGTGCGCGCAAAGCTTTTTACAAAAAGCGGTGAACTTGTATATCTAACGTTTGAGGATAAAGTGAAATTCAATGATTCCGCTTCAAAGATTAAAGCAGAAGACGTGTGCGAAAGCGAGCTTCTTGTCAGCGGCAGCAAAACAAGAGAGCAGCTTGTTGCATACACTCTCAATGCAGGCGGAAAAATCAGCAGGCTGAGCACTGCGGCTGACGGCAGCGGAATGGCATACGCCGAAAAAAGCAGAAAATTCACCTGCGACGCTTCGTTCGCAGGCGGCGCGGCTGACACATCGACAAGATATATCGGCAGCAAGTGGAAAATGTTCGGCGGAAGATATCTGCTTGACGATGACACATTGATTTTCCTCATTCCGTCCGATTTGAACGATGAGGAAAAATTCAGTATAATATCATACAGCGGATTGGCGAGCGAAACCTTTTACGGAAGCGTGAAACTGTACGATGAGGACGAGAATAACCGCGTGAAAGCAATTGTTATTCCGGCAGACGGCGTGGCAAGCATTGATCAGTATTCGCCCGTCGGCATTGTTAAAAACACAAAAATGGTGCGGAATGCGGACGGTGATTTTGACTGCGCCGTAACGGTCGCAAGCGGGGGAAAGGATGTTGTTCTGACAGCTGAAAACAACGAAGAAATTGTCCGCATGAATCAGGCGATAACCGATTCGGCGGCTGATGACGATTATGTCACGGAAAACGGCTCTGTTAAAAAAATTGCACTGTCGCAGCTTGACAAAGGCGATATTATCTGCTATAACGCAGCTGCGGACGGAAAGCTGCGCGATGCCGAGGTTATTCTGAGGGCGAAAACAGCAGTAGAAAAGGAATACTGGCCGGGAACTGACAGCCTGCCGTCTGCAAATTATTTTTACAGAATGAGATATGCTGCGTTCGGCACGGTTGACGCACCGGTAAGGAGCGGTGCAAGGGTCACCGTTCCGTCACCCGGCGGCACGGAGAGATACACGCGCGTTTTCCCGATTGAGGCATCGGCTCAGGTTCTCAGATATGACAGCGCAAGCGGCGTGACAAGCATCACGGCGGACGAAATTTTTGCGGATGACAAAATATTTGTCTATGCCGGGTCAGATATGGTGAAGCTTGCCGTTGTTTACAGATAGGCAACAGACTTGAACCCTTTGCGGTTCAGAAAGGCAAATTTGTCGCAATAATGCGCAAAAATGCTCGCAAATACGAAAGTATTTGCTCCGCTATGCCTAAGAGGGGAGGAGAGAAACCGCATGAGCAGCAAAATTAGAGGAATCAATGTTTGCAATCCTGTTGATGTGTGTAAAGAATATTTACTTTATACAGTTGAGTATGCCCGCAAAACGGGTCTGAATCACATTCAGATTAACGGACCGATTCATGACAGCGTTAAGGGCAATATTGACGGAATGACAAGACTTGTAAAGTATGCGGACTTTAACAGCGGCAAAAACGAAGCATATACAGAGAAAGCAAGCGATGCCGTGAATGCCACCTGCGAAAAGGCTGAGGAGTACGGCATAAAAATATATGTTTGGCATCATGAACTGGAGCTGCCGCAAAATTTCAAAAAACGTTTTCCGCAGATTTTAAATTCATACGGTGATATTGAGCTTACTCATCCGCTTGTGCGTGATTTTCTTGAAAATAAGATAAGAGATTTTTTTGCACAGTACCCGAAAGTCAGCGGAATTGTGCTCACGCTGCACGAAACAAGTGTGCCGATTCTGAAGCTGAAAGAGCAAAAGCTCGGGGTAAAGGAAAGAGTGGAGTATGTAACGCGGATAATATTCGAAGTGTGTGAAAAGCTTGGAAAAGAACTTATTGTCCGACCGTTTGCAAGTATTGAAAAGGATTACGAAATAATGGCGGCAGCTTACAGCCGTATTTCGGAAAATCTTATCATTATGGATAAGTGGACGCAGTTCGACTGGAGCCTGACTGCACCCGATAATCCGTTTTTTTCAAAAATTACAAAAAATCCTTTGCTTGTAGAAGCCGATATTTTCGGTGAATTTTTCGGCAGAAATTACTTTCCCATGATGCTGAAAAAGCATATTGAAAAGAAAATTGAGTATTGCGAAAAGTTTGCGCCTGTCGGATATGTGGCGCGGATTGACAGAAACGGAGCGCATCCGTTCGGAGATGTGAATGAGGTTAACCTTGTTATTATGAACAGCCTGCTTAAAGGCATGAATCCCGATTCTGAAATCGATCGCTTCTTTAACGAGCGTTTCGGGGAAGCTGCGGTGCAGATGCGCAGCATTATGGAAAAAACGGAGGATGTTCTGAAAAAAATACTTTATCTGAACGGATTCTATTTTAACAGCCAAAGCTTTTTCCCGGGCGTTAATCATAGTAAAAATCATTATTATTTTGAAATCACGCGCGAAAAATACGAGCTTGATTCCGATGAATGGTTTGTTCCGAAAAACTATAAACGCGGAACGCTTGAGGGGTTAATTGAGGAAAAGCGCAGCGCTGTCCGCGATGCTGAAGATATGCTTGATGAATTTACCGCGCTTGAAAAGCTGATGCCTGCGGAAGAATATAAAAAGAATCTTCCGAAGTTTCAAAATCTTTTATTCAGCGCAAAGGCTTGGCATTTTGCGGCGCGCGTCATAATGTCATACGCTGCATATTTCGAAACGCATGATGAAGCTTGTGCCGATGAATTTGAAAAGCTGCTCAGTGAGCTTGGAAAGGTTAATCGGGAAGCAATCGGTGAAATAGGAAATGCATTTATCGGAACGGGTACTGAGAAGATTGGCTATCCCGATTATTCGTTTGACTTTATCGGCGAATATATTGAAGAAATAAAAGCTTCTTTCCTTGCGGAAAGGAAAACCGATGATGTTCTCCGCCGCAAAAACGCATACGATTATGTGATTTGCGGCGGCGGCTCGGAATGGCACAGGCTTAAAAAAGAAGTTAATTTCAGTGACACGCTTGTAACGGAAAGCGGAATATGCCGAAGCTGCGGCAGTCTGCGCTCAAACTGGTGCAGCATTAATGCGCACGGATGGTTCAGTTATCGCGTTAAGGTAAAGCCGAATGTTAAAAATGTTATAAAAGTAACGGCTGCCGCTCTGAACCCGGATGGCTGCTTTGACATGGCAGTAACAATAGGAGATAAGAGTTTTCCCGTACACGAAACAAGCGGCGCACTCAGGGAATATGCTTTCAAAGCGGATATCGGTGCGGAGGAGTATATAAGAATAAAATTCGATAAAATATCCGAATGTATTCCCTGCGTTTACACAATCGGAATATATGCTTACCGAACAGATCATATTTGAGTATATGGTCTGTTTTTTTTGGCACAAAAATCAAAATAACTTACAGGAATGCAGGTTTACAATAAAGCAGTTAAAAATGCAGCGGCAGGTATTGACATCTGCAGTCTTGAGTGCTATTATTATTACGAAATTTTTTACAAGGGAGATTATACATATGAAAACAGTTGTATACCTCGGAGATTCCATCACGGACTGCGGGCGTGATATAAAAAACGGAAGCACGGTTTCAATCGGGCAGGGATATGCACTTATAACATCGGCAGAGCTTTCTTATTTAAAACCCGGCGAATATGAATTTATCAACACCGGTGTGAGCGGAAGCAGAATTGTTGACATATATTCACGGATAAAGACTGACTGCTGGAATAATAATCCCGATATTATCAGCATACTTATCGGAATCAATGATATTTGGCACGAGATTGCTGCAGAAAACGGAGTTGACTCGAAGCGCTTTGAAAGAATATACTCAATGCTTATCGAGGATACGCTTGAACGTTTCCCCAAATCAAAATTTATGCTGCTTGAGCCGTTTGTGCTTAAAGGTTCCGCAACGGCTGAAAATTGGAATTACTTTTATGAAAACACGCGTGAAAGAGCCGAAATCACAAAGCGTATTGCTGAAAAATTCAACCAGACATTCATTCCGCTTCAATGCAAATTTGAAGCGGCCGAAAAGCTTTGCCCGCAGCCTCACTGGATTGCGGACGGCGTTCATCCGACTCCGGCAGGGCACAGATTGATAGCGAATGAATGGCTTGCCGCTTTCGAAAGGCTTGAAAAATGACATTATTATAGAAGCTCTGACAGCTGTAAAATAAAATTGTATTTTGCCGCTGTCAGAGCTTTTATAATTAAAAAACAGATGTAAGGGTATGCGTTTTGGCTTTTTCAGCGAATTTCAGCACATCTTCGGGAGCAACTGAACTGTATAACAACCCGTACGGAATACTGTAATTCCAGTTTACGGGGATTGATACAAGTCCGGGATGCACATCTCGCCAACATTCGATTGTTAAAAGCACGTTGCGCGTTTCGGCGCAGCGGTTAAACACGGACATATCGTAGAAATGCGGTGTGTCCTCAATTTTTATATGCGGATGATTCGTTTCAATGTCGTTGCGGATAAAATCATTTACTCCCGAATCGCCTTTTTTTACCATCATCAGCGTTTCTCCGTAAAGGTCCTCTATATTAATAACGCTTTTTGCGGCAAGCCGGTGCTCGCGCGTAACGGCAATCATCTTTTTATATCGTCCGAGCGGAAGAAAGCTGCACAGAGACATCCATGCTTTTGAATCGCACACACCGATAAGAAAATCAAATTTCTCACCGAGTTTTCCTATTTCCGAAAGTATGCCGTTGTGATCGTCCTCGAACGGAACAAGATGCAGCTTATAGCTTGGAAAGTCCTTATTTATTTTGTACCATAACTCCATAAACGGTTTTGCGGGATTGAGGAGCGATGTTCCCACGCAGAATGTTGTTTCATAGCTAAGCTCTGCCGAACGCGCGTTTGCAATCGTTTTATCCGAATATTCTTTCATATATTTTGCGGCATTATACACAACCGACCCTGCCGCAGTCAGACTGACGCCCGATGATGTGCGCTCAAGCAGCTTCAGGTTTAAATGTGATTCAAGCGCATTCATCTGCTTCATAACGGCTGTGGGCGAAATAAAAAGCAATTCGGCAGCTTTATTCAGACTTTTGCAGTCTGCAACTGAAATAAATGTATCAAGCATAGGATTATACATTAGATTTTATCCTCCGTTTGTATTAACTATTGGTTAATACAATAATAACATATCGGATATTCCGCGTCAAGGGTTTTGGTGCTATAATGCAGATAAAGGGGTGGATAGTATGACAGATAAACTGATAGTATTTTACTCACGCGCCGATGAAAACTATGTCGGCGGAGTGATAAAAAATCTCAAAGTCGGAAACACGGAAATCGTTGCCGGCATCATAAAGGACTTGACAGGGGCAGATGTCTTTAAAATTGAGCAGGCTGTGCCTTATTCAAAAAACTACAATGAGTGTATCGAGCAGGCGCGCCGCGACAGAAACGGAGATGTGCGCCCGGAGCTTTCCGCACTTCCGGAAAATATTGAAAAGTACAAAACCGTGTATATCGGATATCCGAATTACTGGAGCACAATGCCGATGGCAGTTTTCACTTTTTTGGAGAAATTTGATTTTTCGGGCAAAATAATAAAGCCGTTCTGCACACATGAGGGCAGCGGACTCGGAGAAAGCGTCAAAGACCTTGCGCGGCTTTGCCCGAATGCACATATTGAACGCGGCTTGGCAATTCACGGCGGCAGTGCTGCAAAATCAAAAAAAGAAATCGAAAAATGGATAGAGGCATAACAAATTCGGGCATATGCGCCAATGGTTTATTAAAATTCCGCACGGCAGTTTTCGGGATTTGCTGAACAAAAATTTTTGGCGCATCGGGTTCGGGTCTAAGGGAGGAAAATATTTATGGGAACAAAGGAAATGAGCGTTTTTCCGGCAGGCGGAGAAAACACGGCGTTTGCAAAGCATTTTACGGGCATGAGCTACCTTAATATGCTTTCAACCGAGCAGGTGGTTGTCGGCAATGTAACCTTTGAACCGGGTTGCCGCAACAATTGGCATATTCATAATGCGAAAAGCGGCGGCGGGCAAATGCTGCTTGTGACAGGCGGAAAAGGATTTTATCAGGAGGAAGGAAAAGAAGCAATCGAGCTTCACCCCGGCGATGTTGTGCATATTCCGGCAAATGTTAAGCATTGGCACGGAGCAGCGGAGGATTCGTGGTTTCAGCATCTGGCAATTGAAGTTCCCGGGGAAGAATGTTCAACCGAATGGTTTGATGACTGAAAGGAGTGTTTATTATGATAATTGATGAAACATATACAATGAATAACGGAGTGAAAATTCCAAAACTTGCATTGGGAACATGGCTGATTGAAAACGATGCGGCAAAGGATGCTGTTAAAAACGCAATCAAAATAGGCTATCGCCATATTGACACTGCTCAGGCATATGAAAATGAGCAGGGTGTTGGCGAGGGAGTGCGTGCATCGGGAATAAGCAGAGATAAAATTTTCGTAACGTCAAAGGTTGCCGCAGAGAACAAAAGCTACCGTTCGGCTGCGGATTCAATTGACGAAACACTGAAAAAAACAGGTTTTGACTACATGGACATGATGCTGATTCACAGTCCGCAGCCGTGGGCGGAGGTTAGGCATAGCAGATTCGAACACATACGCCCTATGCTTGTTAAATTTCCGCACAACTGTCTTTTCGGGACTTGCAAGGCGTCAAGCCTTGCTGCGCCCTGCAAAAACAGCTGTGTAAAAATTTTTCGGCGCATAGGGTCTGCGAGTTCAAAAAGAGCAAATTTTTTGCAAGAGAAGGCAAAAGCGCAGTTAATAGTTTGTCTATTAACGAGCATTTTAACGCATTATTGCGGAAAATTTGCCTTTTTGAACCGAATGGGGTTCGAGTCTGATATGCCTAACCAATCCGACAACAGATATTATGAGGAAAACAAAGAGGTTTGGAGAGTCATGGAGGACGCGCTTAAGGCAGGAAAAGTGCGGGCAATCGGCATATCAAATTTCCTTGAGGACGATATTAAAAATATCACGGACGGCTGCTTGGTTCGCCCGGCGGCAAATCAGATTCTTGCGCATATATCCAACACACCGCTGGCGCTTATTGATTACTGTAAAAAAGAAAATATCCTTACGGAGGCTTATTCTCCCGTTGCACATGGTGAGGCGCTGAAAAATCCGCTCATTGGAAAGGTTGCCGGAAAATACGGCGTTTCAGCTGCCCGGCTTTGCATAAAATACTGTCTGCAGCTCGGCATGGCAGTGCTGCAGAAAACAAAATCGGCGGAGCATATGCGTGAAAATGCACAGCTTGATTTTAATATATCCGATGATGATATGACGCTTCTGAAAAATGCCGAGCATATCAGTGACTACGGTGACAACAGCTTTTTCCCCGTGTTCGGCGTAAAGCTTTGATTTAAAGGAGGAGATTTCTATGGCTAAGGTAACGGCAGGAAGAGATGAACTCGGTAATTTCGCACCGGAGTTTGCGCATTTAAACGATGATGTGCTTTTCGGTGAAGTGTGGGCGCGTGAGGATAAGCTTTCCGCGCGTGACAGAAGCATTGTCACCGTAACGGCGCTGATAGCAAGCGGCATACTGGACAGCTCATTGAAATTTCATCTGGCAAATGCAAAAAATCACGGAGTTTCAAAAGATGAAATTACGGAAATCCTTAGGCATAACAGACTCGAACACATGCCCCGTTATTGAAAACGGAAGAACGCTTCTCCCGGTGCGCGCCGTTGTTGAAAAAATGGGCGGCGATGTGAGCTGGGACGAGCAAACGCGCACCGTAACGCTCAGCCGCGGCGAAAGCGTTATCAGGCTGACGATTGATTTACTGACAGCTCTGCTTAACGGCGAGGAAAAAACGCTTGATACCGCGCCGAAAATCATCGGCGGACGCACCATGCTTCCGATTCGTTTCATTGCGGACAGCTTCGGCTTTGAAACGGAATGGATTGCCGACAGCCAAACCGTACGGCTTACGGAGAGGGCAGCAGCCGATGAACCGGCAAGCGGCAAAAAAACACTTGTAGTATATTTTTCCGCAACGGGAAGCACAAAAACGGCGGCGGAATATATTGCAAAAGCGGCGGACGCTGATTTGTTCGAAATTGAGCCGGCAGAGAAATATACGAGCGATGACCTCGACTGGACGGACAGCGCAAGCCGCGTGTCAAAGGAGCATAATGATGAAAGCCTGCGCGATGTAAAGCTGAAAACGGAAACTGTTCCGAATTGGGAGCAGTACGACACTGTTTTTATCGGCTATCCCATCTGGCGGGGCATTGCTGCATGGCCGGCAAGCAGCTTTGTAAGCAAAAACGATTTTAACGGAAAAACGGTTATTCCGTTCTGCACATCGGCAAGCTCCGGACTTGGCGAAAGCGGCAGTCTGCTTGAAAAGGCGGCAAACGGCGGCACATGGCGCGAGGGCAAGCGGTTCTCGTCATCGCTTTCCGAACAGACGGTCAGCGATTGGGTGAAATCGGTATCAGCGGATAATAATTAAGAAAAACTCCGGGAACATGAATTTGTTCTCGGAGTTTTGTATATATGAATCAGTTTTTGCAAAAAAGTATTTACAAAACAAGGAATGTGTGATATAGTTAAAACTGCCAAACAAATCTTAATATTGATTCAATTATTCTAAGTATGCGTTTTTTATATCATTGTAAAAAATGCAGGCTCTTCTTTGCATACGAGAATAATTGAGTATGGGATTTGTTTGGCGACAATTCGGAGTTTTGCGTTTTTTATGCGTCAGTCTTCGGATTGGCGCATTTTTTAATTTCCGAATGTTTTTCATAACATTAAAAAATGCATTTACTATATATGAGAGGGGGATTTTCATGTGCGATTCTTCCTGAAACACATTTCGGATACCGTAAAACAATAAGATATGAAAGGAAACAATGATATGAAAAAAATGATGGCAATTATAATGAGCATGTGTATCTTTTTTTCTGTTGCAGCGGTTGGCGGTCTTGCCGAAGATGAGGTTTTAACCGGCGAAAATTGGTCGTATAATTTTACCTCGGGAGTTTTGGAGATTTTCGGAACGGGAGCGCTGAACGGCTTCGATACAGGTAAGATTATATATTTTACAAAAGACGTGAACGGTCTGATTATGCGTGACGATGAGAAAATTGCATTATATAAAGGAAAAATGGAGAATGGCTGTAAGAAAATAATCATCAGCGGATATACTGAGGTAGGCAATACGACAGACGGTATAAAATTTTCTAATCTGAAAAGGGTTGAGGAGGTATGCTTTTCGTCGGAGCTTGAAAAAATCAGCGATTCTGCCTTGTCAACAATTCGCAATATAGGGGAGACCCTTCAAAAGATTACAGTAGATTCGCAGAATAAATACTTTAAATCGATTGACGGCATATTGTACACAAAGGACATGGAGCTTCTTCTTTACCCTTACGGAAAGACAGACGAAGTTTTTAATGTTCCGTCAGGGATACGTCAGCGCGTGTCACAATTCGGAGAGGAGTTATGGATAGAAATCAGCAATCCGCATTTAAAAAAAGTTATAGTTCCCGAAGATACCGGGGAATGTAATATCTCTGTGGCATATCCGTGCATGGCTGATTTATACATTTATTCGAAAAAGGTTGGTGGAGGCGATAGTAATCACATCCATATGTACAAAGAAAGCAAGGCATATTCGGATGTTTGCAAAAATGCTTCACTCGGATATTATCAGAGCGTAGAACTGTTTGACGGAAAGCTTGACAGCTTCGGTAGCTATGGTGAAAACATAAGCTGGAAATATGATGAAATGGCAAAAAACCTGATAATTTCAGGTTCGGGGGAAATGGCTGAGCCTAAATATGATGGTCATCCATATTTTGGACTGCATTTTTTTAAAACTGATAATATAGTGTTTGAAAATGGTATAACGTATATAGCGTCGGATATTTTCAGCGGGTATTCTTTTAAAAATATCATTATACCCAAATCTGTTAAGAGCATAAGTGAATGGGCTTTTCATGAATCCAATGCTGATAATATATACTATGAGGGAACGCAAGCCGAGTGGGATAGTCTTGATAAGGGAACTATTGAAGAAGATTTGCCGCAAACTGCAATACACTTTAATTATATTGCGGACACCGGGAAAACGCAGCAGAATATTATTGTAAATGAAATAGAGGAGAAAACATACGGTGATGACAGCTTTAAGCTTGACGTAATTCCGGACAGCGAATCAAAGCTGAGCAATTTTACATATGAAAGCAACAATAGCAATGTTGCGGATATTTCTGACGACGGAACAGTGACAATTAAGTCAGCAGGAGAAGCGGATATCACTGTAAGAGAAGCCGGAAACGATGATTATGCGCCTTTCAGAAAAACCGTGAAGCTGACGGTAAACAGGAAAAGTGTTTCGATAACGTCGGTTGATGTTGGTGCAAAAACAGCAGAGCTTTCTGGAGTGCTGGGAGCAGACACAGATAAGGTTGAGATTGATTTTGATAAAATAACAGTTGAACTTGTCGGCGACAATGATGAAAATACGATGAAGATACTTATAAAAAACCTTGAGCTTGCCGGAGATAAGTCAAAAAACTACAGTTTAACGCAAGAGAGTATTGAAAGCATTGTGTCAAATGAAAATGTTGTAAGCATTGAAGCTGAGGGTGAAAACGGAAGCGTGACTGGTGCTGCGAAATACATTAAGGGTTCTGCGGTTACGGTGAAGGCTGAACCTGAGAACGGATATAGCTTTAAAGGCTGGTACATCGGAGAGAGCGAGGTATCAACAGAAGCTGAATACAAATTTACGGCAGAAAATAATGTTAAGCTCACTGCAAAATTTGAAAAGATTCCATCACGAAGATCGGGAAGCAGAAGCACCCCGTCTTATTCGATCCGGTTTAATGCGAACGGAGGAAGCGAAATCGGAAATATAAGTGTGAAGCAGGGGCAGGCAATAGGTTCTGTAAGTGAACCGAAAAAAGACGGCTACAAATTTAACGGATGGTATTATGACGAGGAGCTTACAAAGCCGTACGGCAGCGGTGATAAAATAACTGCGTCGTCAACACTTTATGCCGCATGGATTGCAGATCCGAGCCGCGCAATTGTTCTTACGATTGGAGAGAATGAAAGCGTTGTTTTCGGAAAAACGGTAACAAATGACGTTGCTCCGAAAATCGTAAACGGGCGCACAATGCTTCCGGCGAGGTTTGTTGCCGAGCATCTCGGTGCGGAGGTTGCATGGGATGAAGATGAACGTGCCGTTAAAATTACCGGTAAAAACGGTGACGGCGAGGCTGTTGAAATTGTAATTACAATCGGTGCAAAAACGGCAATTGTAAATGGGGAGGAAATTGAGCTTGACTCGGCGGCATTTATAGAAAACGACCGAACATATACCCCGGTAAGATTCATCACCGAGCAGCTTGGTGCAAAAGTTGATTGGAACGAAGAAACACACCGGGTTACATTAATTAAGTGATTTGAATATAGAGCAGCGGCAAAATGGAACTGCATTTTGCCGCTGCTTTTTTATAATATATTAAATTTTTATAAAATGACTTGACAAAGTTGTTAGACAAGTGTAAAATAAAGCTAAGTTAGACAAATGTCTAACAAAAATGCAAAAGAGGTTACCAAAATGAATGATGTGGTAAGGATTCCTGACAGCGAGCTTGAAATCATGATGATAATATGGGATGCCGGCAGCGAGGTTAACACGGATTATATAACAGAGCGGCTTGACCGCGGCTGGGCGCGCCCGACAGTGCTGAAGCTGCTTGACAGGCTTTGCGAGCGCGGCTTTCTGAAATGCAGGAAAGACGGACGGCTTAATATGTACACTCCGATGGTGGAAAAAGAGCTTTATCTGCGGCGCGAAAGCAAATCGTTTTTGAAAAAGCTGCACCACAATTCAGTGAAAAGTCTGATTGCTTCACTGTATGACGGGGGAGAGCTGACAAAAAGAGATATAGACGAGCTTGAGGCATTTATCAGCGAGGTAAAGTGATGGTTCAGAATATTCTTATGATTTCGCTTACTATGTCGGTAGTGATAGCGCTGCTTCTGCTGCTTTCACCGATATTTGACAGGCGCTACAGTGCAGGGTGGCGCTGCATTGTCTGGCTGATAATTGCGCTGCGGCTGGTTGTCCCGTTCCGCATACCGCTGAACGCTGCACCGATAAAATTGCCGGACACCGGAGAGAATACCATCGTGACGGTCGCGCCTTCACCGGATGACGGCAGTAATTACTCAATCCGTATCATGAACCGTGAAAAGGCAGGGGAGCTTGCCGTTGGTGCGGAATCTCCGATTGTATATGCTCCGCTGATAACACTTCGCGGCCTTATTGCCGCATTATGGATGCTTGGCAGCGGCTGCTTTCTTATATACCATCTGGCAGCATATGTGATTTTCAGGCGCAAAGCGGAAAAATGCCGCATCTATATTAAAACGGAGTGCGGAATCGGTGTTTATACCTGCCCGAAAATCAAGGGTCCGATGATGACGGGATTTGTAAAACCGATCATCCTTTTGCCGGAGGGGCAGTATTCGGAGGATGAACTCGGCGTGATACTGAAGCATGAGCTTATGCATTACCGCCGTGGGGATATGTGGTTCCGTCTGCTGCTGCTGATTGCAAATTCCGTGCATTTTTTCAATCCGCTGGTTTATATAATGGTAAACAAGGCGCAGCGCGACATGGAATATTCCTGCGATGACGCAGTGATTAAGCAAACAACCGCCGATTATAAAAAATTTTATTCAATGACAATACTGAAATTTATGAAAAGAGGGAACAGGAATGGCTGATTATTTAAAACCGCCGATGCTTTCAACATCATTTTCCGAAAGCGGAAAAAAGGCAAAGAAGAGATTTGAAAACATACTGACGCCAACCGCAAAGAAACGCGGATTTGCAGCGCTTTCCGTGATTGCGGCGGCTGTGCTTGCGTGCGGCGCGCTTGCCGCGTGCAGCGGAGAAAACATCTCGATTATCGGGGGAGCCGACGGACCGACGGCAATATTCACATCGGACAGCTCGGAAAAGGAGCTGAAAAGGCTTTTCGATAACAGACAGAAATATGTCGGCAATGCGAGCGGTGTGAGCGCAATTATAGACGGGCTTGATTCCTCGGGAAAATGCGGAAAAGCAACGGGAATGGAGCTGCAAACCTCCTCCGAGCCTTACGGAATTATCAGGCGGTTTGAAGGGAAAGCAAAGGATGAGAGCGAGCTTATGCGCCAGTCCGCAGTTATACTGGCACTTGTTGATAACGCAGGCTATGTTACTTATAAATTCACGGATGGGGAATACAATTACACGCGCAGCGAAATGGCTGAAGCATTCGGCGCATCGTTTGAAAACGCGGCAAAGGATTATGATTCTTTCAAAAGCTTTTATCAGGAGGTTTACGGCAGCAGAGCGCAGATGAGCATTGACGAGCTTGTTGCGGACGCGATAATATCAAACGGACACGGTTCATACTCAGAGGGTGAATGCGTTGCGGAGGGACATGTGATTCTTGGCACGGAGAACCCGGAGTCTGACGGACAACCCGACAAAAAAATTGTTTATGTGATGACAAGCTACGGTGAGTACGGTTTTCAGAACGGAGTCTTCGTCAAGGTTTCGGGCTCGGGCGTTATACCGGTGAGGATAACCTTTGACAGCAATAACAAGCTTCTTGAATATAAAATGCCGATGGACGGCAGCTATTACGCAAGCTCAGTTAAGGAAATGTTTCCGAAAGAAATGTGGAAGCAGGCGCTTTCCGGATCGGACAGCTTTTACGGGGAGTGCTTCACGCAGGAAAAGGCTTATGCCCAAAAATATCTTGATAAAATAGGAAGAAAAGCAGAAATTTTTGAAAATGCCGACACAAAACTCTCCGACATGGATACTGAAGCTTCAAATACGCTGCTTGACCTTTATTATGATTACCCGTACTGGATAGGAACGGAGGAAAAAATTGAAAACGGAGTGCGCTGCGTTTATGAAAAAAAGTGGCAGTCCTCGGGCGGCGGTGACGGAACGGTGACATATCTGAAATATGAATACGGTTCGGAAAAGGTTCTTGAAAAAACAGTTCTTGAGGTGAAAAAGGGCAAAATCAAATGCATTGAGGGAAAACTGCGCACAGAGCGAAAATAAAATAATATATCCCCCCTGCGGCGAATATATTGTCACAGGGGGGATAAGCATATGTATGATGCTGTTATAGTAAAGCCGCTGAAAAAACGCGGACTTTTTTCAGTTAATCCGCAGTTTGAACGCACAGGTGCAGCCGATGTTTTTTATGTGCGCGACAATGTGCGTTCACTTAAGAAAGTTGTGAAATATGCCGGCGGAAGAAAAATCATGCCCGACAGTGAAATGGCGAAAATGAAGCTCACCAAGCAGTATGTAAAAAAATATTCTGCGGTAACGCTTCCGACTTCGCTTGCGATAATTGAAAAGGCAGTGCGTTCCATTGCGGCGAAAAGCAGGCTGAAGTTTCCGCTTTCTGAAATATATGTGTTGGCGCAGAGCGATACGGCGGCAAGAATTATAGATAAAATCCGCGGCTGTGCGCGGTTATTTACGGTGGTTTCGCCCTTGCCGGCAAAAAGCGTACTGTACGATGAATTGTATTTCAAGTACGGAACGGTCGTAAGGCACATTCCGTCGCTTAACTACAATGAAAAGGACGATGTGATGATTATAAAAGGCGAGAACGATGCGTCCGTAAATTTCACAAGTTATCCGGTGCTCAGCCTTGTGCGCGGCAGCGGCGCCAATGTGTATAATATAGAAAATTTCTGCATTTATGACGGACAGGCGGATTCATTCACCGCGCTTTGGGGCGGAGTGCCGACTGCGGCGCTGTATTCGTTTCTGCGCATTGTTCCGGCAAATGATGCAAGCATTGAAATAAATAACGGTGAAAACGGAGTTTTTTTGCTTGACACATCGCTTTTTTAATGTTAAAATAACATGAATAGGAAAAAATGAAAAGAGGTTATTCGATCATGGCAGCAAAACAGGTTTTACTTACAAGCGAAGGCTTGCAGAAGCTTCAGGACGAGCTTGAGAATCTCAAAACGGTCAGAAGAAAGGAAAACACAGCGGCAATCAAGCGCGCGCTTTCGTTCGGTGACCTTTCGGAGAACAGTGAATATGATGAAGCTAAAAACGAACAGGCTGAAATCGAGGCAAGAATTGTTGAGATTGAAAATATACTCAATAATGCAAAGGTTATTGATGAGGATAATATCGCAACCGATGTTGTTTCGGTCGGCGCAAAGGTTAAGGTTAAGGATTGCGCGGACGGGTCAGAGGAGGAGTACTCAATTGTCGGCTCAACCGAGGCAGATCCGATGGAGGGCAAAATTTCCGATGAATCGCCCGTGGGAAATGCGCTTCTCGGTCACAAGCTCGGTGAGGTTGTGACGGTTGAAGCTCCGATGGGCAGAATTGAGTATGAAATAATCGGAATTTCAAGAAAGTAAAGCTAATTTAAGGACACGGTAATGCAGCGTTTTGTGCGGTCGCATTGCCGTGTCTTAAATTTAATTTGCATTTAGGCATAACAGCATTATTTTGCGTATAAAATTATTGAAAAATAAGAAGTTGCGTGATATAATTATAGTATATAAAAATATCGTTTTGATATAAAAACAGCCGTATCCTGTGAAAAGAGGAAAGCATATGTCAAAAAAAGCAACGGAATTTCAGAGAAAATCAATGAGCAGAATGTATCGCGGAAAAGAGATTTTCAAACCACTGAACACAGGGTGGATTGATGAAAACGTTGCTTGTGTGCGTGAATGGGTCGCAAACATTTTTTTCTATCGCAAGGGTGATACCACGATTATGATAGATGCCGGTTACAACTATGACCGTCTTGCGGAAAAAATGAGCTGGCTTTGAATCGAGCCGAAATCGGTCGGGCATATTCTTATCACGCATCAGGACACTGATCATGTCGGCGCGGTTGAGGCGGACAGTCCGGGACTGTTCAAAAAGGCGGCAGACTGGTATTTGACGCCGCAGGGAAGTCAGCGGTAAAACTGATAGCAAAGACATGGATCAAAGCAGCAGAAATAAAAAACGTTAACGCATATTTTTGTGTTTCGGATGTGAAAAAAGATTTTTCTTTTTGCAGCGGATGCATCAGCGCTTCAAGCCGCGGTTATATGCTTGGGTACAGCGATTTGAAATATCCGTCCGTCAATGGCTTTTTTCGGTTTTTGGCTAAAATCGGCGATAATATAATGAAAATGAAAATCGTGCGTTTGGATTTTAAAAAATAGCTGTAAAAAAGAATATACCCGGCAAATAAAGGATTGCGGCAAAATGAAATCACATTTTGCCGCAATCCTTTATTCATGGTTTTATTTCAACCGAAATGTCAGACGTTTTCATATTCCTTACTGCGGATTCATTAAAACCGCTTTCGTTTGCCGTTATATTAAGATTTTCAAATGTGAAGTCCGAAAGACGGTACTGCGCTTCGTTCGGCTCAACGGAAAAGTAAACATCGCAGTCAACGCTGCAATTTTTAACGGTTATATTTTCCGCATATGAAAGCGGAGTATCCGCGCGTCCTTTAAGGTCATAAAACTGCGTCCACGGATGAATATCAATAAAATGCTTCACAATACCGGAAACATCTTCAAGCATTATATATTCGTAAAGCTGAGGTGTGTCGGGGCGCATTTTGAACCACAGAAGATTAACGGCGCGGTCAATCTTAAGTCTGCGCACAATTATATTTCTGTTGTGCACCGATTCCGAACCGCACGTCAGGCAGCCGTGGCAAAAGCCGTATGTACAGTCCTCAACAATAATCCTTTCGTTTGAGCCGTTTTCGGGAGCGCTGTCTGCCCACGGTCCTTTGCCGCCTTTAAGCACAACGGAATCATCATTTACCTCAAGATAGCAGTCCTTTATCAGAACATCGCTGCAAACATCAATATCAACAGCATCGGTGCTTGGTGCGGGAACAGGTTTTTGCGGAGAGAAGATGCGGCAGCCGATATATTTTACTCTGCTGCATTTGTACAGATGATTTGTCCAAAAGTGCGAATTCTGAAGATTCAGTCCGGCAATTGTTACATTTCGGCAATTTGATAAAAATATCAGGCGCGGCCGCTGTTCATCCTTGTTGGTGCAGTTCGGATTCCATTCTCTGCGAATCCAGAAAGCTTTCCATGAACGCAGTCCGTTGCCGTCAATCGTGCCTTTTCCGCAAACGGTGAAGCCGTCCAACCCGTCGGCATTTATAAGCGCCGCAAAATATTTGCAGGATTCGCCCTCAATCCGCGAATCGGTGACAGGGTAATCGGATATATCATCGCTGCCTTTAAGCGTTCCGCCCCCGGAGATATAAAGATTCACGCCCTGCCGGAAAAACAGTGCGCCCGTAAGGTATGTGCCGCCGGGTACAACTATAACACCGCCGCCGTTTTCGGCAGCTTCGTCAATAAGCGACTGTATTTCCTGCGTGTGAACGCGTCCGTCATCCAAAATTCCGTAATCGGTCAGCACATAACGCTGTCCGAGCTGCGAAAGCTGCGGCACTTTTGCATCGCAGAACCAATCGTCAATCGGTGTTCCGTCCGGGAAAAAACCGTTTTCTGTCATGAAACTTACTCCTTCCATGTGTAGGGCGAAAACAGTACAAGTATCGGGAAAATTTCAAGCCTTCCGGCAAGCATATCAAACGTCAGCACAAGAGTTGACAGGGGAGAGTAAACGGAGAAATTTCTCACCGGTCCGACCTTTGAAAGACCGGGTCCGATATTGTTCATCGCAGAAATAACCGCCGTTACGTTAGAGGTGAAGTCAAGATTGTCAATGCTGATTATAAGCACTGAGAAAATAAGAATGAAGAAATATGCCACAAGATAAGCATTTACAGCGCGCACGGTTTCATGCTCGACCATTCTGCCGTTCATGCATATTTTATAGGTGACTTTCGGGTGCGCGGTAACCTTGATTTCCTTTATAATGCTTTTAAATGCAATGATAATTCTCGAAACTTTCATACCGCCGCCGGTGCTTCCGGCGCAGGCGCCCACAAACATCAGTGCAACGAGAATTGTTTTCGAAAGCTGCGGCCAAAGGTCAAAGTCAACTGTTGAGTAACCGGTTGTTGTGATGATTGAAGCAACCTGAAATGCGCTGTGCTTGATTGCTTCGGCTGCACTTGCAAAAAGACCGCGGCAGTTAAATGCAATGAGCGCAATCGATGCTGCAATTATTGCAAGATAGCCGTGCAGCTCCTCTGATTTGACCGCGGTTTTTGCCTTGCCGCACAGAACAAGATAGTATAGCGAAAAATCAACGCCAAATATAATCATAAACACTGTTATCACAATCTGAATATATGACGAATAATCGGCAAGTCCGGAATTGAGAACAGCAAAGCCGCCTGTGCCTGCCGTGCCGAAGCTGAGGGTGAGCGCGTCAAACGGGGAAGCGCCGCCGAGCAGCAGAAGCACAATTTCCAAAACGGTGAAAGCAAAATAAATTGCATAAAGAATTTTTGCCGTTGAACGGACCTTGGGAACGAGCTTGCTCACGGCAGGTCCGGGACTTTCCGCTTTGAGAATGTGCATATTGCTGCCGCCGGAAAGCGGAAACAGCGCAACAAGAAATACAAGAACGCCCATTCCGCCGATCCAGTGCGAAAAACTGCGCCAGAAAAGAATACTTCTCGGCACAACGTCAAGATCGGGCAGGATTGAAGCGCCGGTTGTTGTAAAACCGGATACGGTTTCAAAAAGCGCGTCGGCAAAGCTTGCGGTTGTTTTCGTGAGCATGAACGGAATTGCACCGAAAAGACTCATTATTATCCAGCTGAGTGCAACGATAACATATCCGTCCTTAGCATATATTTTTTTATCTTTCGGCGGATTTATCTGCATTAAAAGTCCAACGCCGAGGCAAATTGCGCAGCAAAGCGCAAATATCAGCACACAGTCTTTTTCTTTATATACAGCGGCGCATATAAGCGGCAGCAGCAAACATGCGGCCTCGAACATCAGTACAAGACCGAGAGTGTTTTTTATTGCTTTAAAATTCATTAATCAGTCATCTCCCTACAGAAGAATATCACGGATATCCTTAAAGCCGATTTTTGCCGTTACCACGATAACGGTGTCACCGACCTCCATTGTGTCTTTACCGCAGGGATTAATAATTGTTCCGCCGCGGTTAATGCACGCGATAAGCGTGTTATCCTTAAGGCGCAGCTTCTCCAGCGGAATTCCGACAAGCGGCGTCTTTTCCCGTATCCTGAATTCAAGCGCTTCCGCCTTGTCACCGAGAATCATATGCATGGTTTCAATATTGCTTCCGATGGAGTTATTTTTTGCGCGCACAAACTTAACAATATTTTCCGCGGTAATATTCTTCGGGCAGATTGTTGTGTCAAGGTCAAGTCCGTTTATAACATCGTCAAATGCAATCCTGTTTATTTTTGTTATTATCTTGCCCTTTGTTCTGCTGCGGGCATATAACGAGATTAAAATATTTTCTTCATCAATATTGGTCAGCGCAACGAATGACTCGGCGCTTTCAATCCCTTCCTCCGAAAGGACGGAACTGTCACTTCCGTCTCCGTTCACAATTATGGCTTTCGGCAGCTTCTGGCAAAGGAATTCGCAGCGCGCCGTGTCCTTTTCAATGATTTTAACGCTGATTCCGGACTGAATAAGGAGCTTTGCAAGGTAAAATGCAGTGTCACTTCCGCCGACAATTATTGAATTTCTCACCTTATTTGTTTTTATTCCGATCTTCTTAAAAAACGCCGTTCCGCTTTTTATTTCCGAAACAAAGCTCAAACGGTCACCGCTTCGGATAACAAACTCACCGCCGGGAATGAAAACCTCATCTCCTCGCTCAACTCCGCACACAAGCACATTGCAGCCGAGCTTCGGGCGCAGCTCCGCAAGACTTAACCCCGCAAGAACCGAATCCTCGGAAACTCTGAATTTGAGTATTTCCACTCTGCCTTTCGCAAACGTGTCAATCTGGATTGCCGAGGGAAATCTCAGCACTCTTGCAATTTCAGCTGCTGCAGCCTGCTCGGGATTGATAATCATTGCAAGTCCGAGATCTTCCTTGAAAAGAATCAGCTCCCTGCCGTATTCAGGTTTGCGCACTCTTGCAATTGTGCCGCAGTCACCGGATTTTTTAGCGATGAAGCACGTCAGCAGATTAATTTCATCGGAATCGGTTACGGCAATCAGAATATCAGCGTCCTTAATGCCTGCTTCAAGCAATGTTTCAAGGCTGGCACCGCTGCCCTCAACACCGATGATGTCAAGCGCTCCCGTCAGCTCGCGAATGATGGAGCTTTTGGTATCAACGACCGTCACATTGTGTCCTTCTTCGCGGCTGAGCCTTTCGGCAAGCGTTTGCCCGACCTTTCCGCATCCGACAATAATTATGTTCATAAATCATTTACCTTTCTTTGCTTGGCGGACGCCTCCGCCTTTGTTAATATTATCACGATAAACGGGTCTTTTTATGCCCAGACCAGTATAATACATATCATAGTATAATTCAAGTTAATTTTTAAAAAATATGGCATAAAACGCTTGCCCGGGATTATATTATTCACTTTTTTTGACGATTTTCCGCGGTAATATTGCAAAAAAGCGCATAATGCTGTATAATACGCCTTGAAAAAATCCGAGGGAGAGGGTAAAATTGACAACCGTAAAAAAAATAATTGACTTTCACGCACACGTTTTTAATCCGAAAATTGCGCACCTTGCAATTGAAAATCTCGAAAAGCATTACCATATGCCCTGGGATTGCAAGGGAACGCTTGATGACATGAAAGCCAATATGGAATATTCGCATTTTTACCGCGCTGTTTTGTTTTCCACCCCAACGAAACCCTCGCAGGTTGTTGTGAACAATGACTTCCTTATGTCAATTGATGACGAGCGTTTTATTGTTTTCGGGTCAGTTCATCCCGATTATGAGGATGTTTGCGGTGAAGTTCGCCGAATAAAAGATTTCGGACTTAAGGGTTTTAAGTTCCATCCGGACTTTCAGCGGTTTAATATCGATGATGACAAGGCGCTTAAAATGTATGAAGCAATCGGTGAGGATTATCCGATTGTGCTGCATGTCGGCGATGAAACGCTTGACTTCTCTGCTCCGCGCAGGCTTGCACGTGTGTTGGAAATATTCCCGGAGCACACCTTTGTAGCCGCGCATATGGGCGGCTACAGCAAGTGGAACAGCGACGCAAAATATCTCCTCGGAAAAAATCTGTATGTCGATACATCGAGCACCATGCAGGCAGTATCGCCCGAAAAAATGGTAGAAATGATTCGCGCACACGGAGCGGACAGGGTTCTTTTCGGAACAGATTATCCTGCTGTTCATCTTGCGGACGAGGCGGAAAAACTTCTTTCCCTTGTGCTGACAGATGAGGAAAAAGAAAAAATCATGTATAAAAATGCGGAAAGGCTGCTGTCTTTATAATGAAAAAAACATTTGCAACAACAATGCCAAACAAGGTGGGCGCATTTCTGACGGCGAGCAAGGTTTTTGCACAGCTCGGACTTAATGTCACGCGCGTGAGCTACAATAAAGCGGTTGATTCGCACATGCTTTTTATAGAAGCGGAGGGAGAGCGCGCCGCCATGAAGGACGCAACCGCGCACCTGCGTGAAATCGGTTATCTGCCCGATTCTGCGGAAACCGGGAATGTTATCTTAATTGAGTTTCACCTGCGCGATGTTCCGGGAACGCTTGAGCCGGTTCTGGAGCTTATCGAAAAATATAATATTAATATATCCTATCTCAATTCTCAGGAGGACGGCAGCGGCTGGCAGAATTTCCGCATGGGTCTTTTTGTGCGCGAGGGCGGCGATATTTCGGAGCTGCTGAAAAGGACCTCGGAGCTTTGCGATTTGAGAATAATCAATTATAATCCGCTCGGAATTTCACTTGATAACACTGTTTTCTACGTTTCGTTCGCAAACAAAATTGCCGAGCTGAATCACCTTGGGGAAAAGGAAAAGCGCGGTATTATGATTGATTCCAATTTAATAATGGATATTCTCACCAAGAAAAATGAGCCGCCGTACAAGACCTTTGACTACATCGGCAAGTTTGCCGAAGGACTTATGCGCTATAAGGGAGAGGCCTTTTGCGCGAGAGCGTCCGGGTTTGACTGCGGCGGTACAAAAATAACACTGATTGAACCGCCGTGCGGCAGCAATGTTTGCCTTTTGGAAACAGGGGAGAAGCTTTTGTGCATTGACGGCGGATTCTCATGCTACCGCGATGAAACCTTAAAGGAAATCAAAAAGATTTATCACGATTTCGAAAGCATGAACAAAGCGCTGCTGATTACCCATGCCGATGTTGACCATATCGGACTTGCGGATTGCTTTGATGAAATCTATGTGAGCAAAAAGTGCAGTGATAATTTTATATGTGATAATGAGGGCAGTCCGAACCTCAGGGAGCGCAATCCGTTTCACGCGCCGTATGTCCGTATAAGCAAAATTCTTTCGCATTATAAGCCGGTGGACGTGGACAGGCTTTGCGTTATCGGCGGAAAAAGCGGCGATATTGACGGATTGACGGAATTTATCGGATCGCTCGATTTCGGGGAGCTTTGCTTTGAATGTTATGAGGCACGCGGCGGTCATGTGCGCGGAGAAACTGTTTTTATCGAGAGAAAAAAACGAATACTCTTTACCGGCGATATTATTGTGAACATAAAGGGATTCACACGCGAACAGGCTAAATTCAACAGTCTTGCGCCGTTTCTGATGACGTCTGTTGATACTGACCCTGCGCTTGCGGCGCTTGAGCGCGGGGAGATAAAAAAACTCCTTGAACCGGGTAAATGGCTTATATTCGGCGGTCACGGTGCACCGCTTGAATATGAAAGCAAATAAAAATACTTTTTTGCCGCCGCGCTGTTGATTTTGGGTGCGGTATGTGATAAAATCCAGAAAGAAAGGGAGCTGCGGAGGGCAAAAATGATAAAACATATTGTAATATGGAAATTCCGTGAAAATGAAGAAGAAAACATGAGAAAGTTTTTAGGTGAGTTGAATAGACTCAAAGACATTATTCCCGAAATAAAAAGCATGGAAACCGGTATAAATATCAATCCGAAAAACGAATATGACGCGATTCTGATTTCGGAATTTGAAACAATGGAGGATTTGGAGCGATACAAAACCAACCCGGAGCATGTAAAAGTGTCTGGACTATGCAAAAAAATCAGGGTTGACAGGCAGGCAATCGATTATGAAATTGCACAGTTCAGCTGCCCGCCGCTGACCGGTATTCATGAGTTTAATACAGTTTTTCTTAAAGGAACGGGTTCCGCAAATATGGTTAAAAAATTGATCCCGTAACAGAAAGCATAAGGTTATAAATTTCGGCTTGCGAAATATCTTTATTGATTGCCGGAATATATAAATTACAATAAAAGGAGTAACAACGATGGATTTATCAAAATTTACAGCGAACAAAAATGAAAAACCGCTTGACAATATAGCGGTCAACGGTGGATTCTGCGGCATTTTCAGAAAAATTGCCTGCATCGGAGACAGCCTTTCATCGGGCGAATTCGAATCATTTGAGAACGGAAACCGCGGTTATCATGATCATTACGAATATTCGTGGGGACAATTCCTTGCGCGTGACACAGGGAGCGAGGTTCTAAATCTGTCGCGCGGCGGACTGTGTTCAAGCACATTTTTCGATATGGCGCGCGAGCAGAACTTTTTCAGCGATAAATATAAATGCCGTGCATATATTATTGCCCTTGGCGTGAATGATATCACAGGTTTTATAAACGGTGACTTCGAGCTTGGCAGCACAGCCGATGTTGATCTTTCGGACAGCGCAAAAAACAACCCGACATTTGCAGGGTACTATGCTAAAATAATTGCAAAATATCAGGAAATGCAGCCGAAAGCAAAGTTTTTCCTGATGACAATTCCGCGCCACACAAAAGACGCTCCGCGCGAGGAATGGGGAGATAAACACGCAAAGCTGATTTATGAGCTTGCGGATATGTTCGAAAACTGCTATGTTCTCGACCTGCGCAAATATGCGCCTGTTTATGATGAGGAATTTTACCGCAATTTCTTCCTTGCCGGTCATATGAACGCAGCAGGATACAGACTGACGGCGCTTATGGTTGAGTCGTACATAGATTATATAATAAGGAATAATCCCGAGGATTTTACGCAGATAGGATTTGTCGGAACACCTTATCACAATTCCGAATTTAAGTGGTAATAAGAGGGTGAACCTGTGAATGATGAGCTTCTGAACAGATTAAAAAAAATTACGCCCGAGGAAAAAAGCCTGCTTGAGGGGCGGAGGGAAATTGACCGTGCCATCTATATGGACGCGGACTCCGAAAGAATAGATGCGGCGCTTTTGCTTGAGCACGGAAAGCTTATCACGCTGCGCCCTCACACGAGGTTTGCGCATTTTCCGAAGCATACGCACAATTATGTTGAAATGATATATATGTGCAGCGGAGAAACCGTTCATATTATAAACGGAAACAAAATAACGCTGAGATGCGGCGAGCTTTTGATTCTGAATCAGAATGCCGAGCAGGAAATACTTCCGGCTTCGGAAAAAGATATTGCGGTTAATTTTATTATCCTGCCGCAGTTTTTCGACACCGCTGTGCGCCTGATTGACGAAACCGGCAATCAGATTCATGACTTTCTGATCGGATGCATGCGCGGCGGCGAAAACGGCGTCGATATGCTTCATTTTAAGGTTGCGGATGTTTTGCCGGTGCAGAATCTTGTTGAAAATCTCATCTGGACGCTTTTAAACCGGCAGAGCAACAAGCGCAGCATAAACCAGCTTACGATGGGTCTTTTGTTCATGCAGCTTGCAAATCACACAGACAGCCTTTCAACCGAAGAACAGTCGGGCAGCGGGCTGATGCTGAACATTCTGCGCTATATTGACGCAAACTATGCTGCCGCCGAGCTTGGCTGTGCCGCGAGCGAGCTGCATTATGATGCCTGCTGGCTGAGCAGAGAAATAAAAAAACAGTCCGGTAAGACTTTCACGGAGCTTTTGCAGGATAAACGCCTGGAACAGGCATGCTATCTTTTAAGGACAACAAATCTGAAAGTCGGTGAGGTTTGCCGATATGTGGGATATTCGAATTTCAGCTACTTTCACCGCATATTCAAGGGGCGTTTCGGCGTTTCACCGCGCAGATACCGCTTTTGCAAATAAGGACACTTTTTCAGTCAAATGAGTGACTTTATTTGCGCAGCGCAAATGTGATAAAATACAAATAAATTATTATGAAAAGGAGAACGAGCGAAAATGAAAACAAGATATGAATCTGCAAAAGAGCTTTATGCGGCTTTCGGCGTTGATACCGATGCGGCAATTGCGAAACTGAAAAACATCCCTGTTTCACTGCACTGCTGGCAGGGCGATGATGTTACGGGGTTTGACCATGACGGTCCGCTGACCGGCGGTATTCAGACAACCGGTAACTACCCGGGAAAGGCAAAAACACCTGAACAGCTGATGGCTGACATGGATATGGCAATGAAGCTTTGCCCCGGAAAGAAGAAGCTGAATCTGCATGCAAGCTATGCGATTTTTGAAAAGGGCGAATTTGCTGACCGTGATAAGCTTGAGCCGAAGCATTTTAAGAAATGGGTTGATTTCGCAAAGGAAAGAGGAATGGGCATTGACTTTAACCCAACGTTCTTCTCTCACCCCAGGGTTAAAGACGGTCTCACGCTTTCAAGTCCCGATGAGGAAACGCGCCGCTTCTGGATTGAACACGGCAAGGCTTGTGTGCGTATTTCGCAGTATTTTGCACAGGAAACGGGTATTCCCTGTGTTATGAACATATGGACGGGCGACGGATATAAGGATATTCCCGCTGACAGAATGGGTCCGAGAATGCGTTACAAGCAGTCGATTGAAGAAATCCTTTCCGAGCCGTTTGATAAAAATCTCGTAAAACCCTGTGTTGAATCAAAAGTGTTTGGAATCGGCGTTGAGTCATTCACGGCAGGTTCTGCGGAATTCACGCTTTCATTTGCCGCAATGCATGACGGCTGCCTGCCGCTCATGGATAACGGTCATTATCATCCGACAGAAGTTGTTTCGGACAAAATTCCGGCGCTGCTTTGCTTCTTCCCGGAAATTGCGCTGCATATAACGCGCGGAGTTCGCTGGGACAGTGACCATGTGCTTCTGCTTGATGACGAAACAAAGGAAATGGCTAAGGAAATCGTTCGCTGTGACGCGCTTGACCGCGTTTACATGGCGCTTGATTACTTTGACGCAAGCATCAACAGAATTGCTGCATGGACTGTCGGATTCAGAAGCTGGCAGAAAGCGCTTCTTTCAGCGCTTTGCACACCCAATGCCGAGCTGAGAGCGCTTCAGGACGAGAATCGTCTGACAGAGCTTATGATGATGCAGGAAGAAATCAAAACGCTTCCGTTCGGAGATATCTGGAATGAGTACTGTGAGCAGTGCGGAGTTAAGACCGGTAAGAGCTGGTTTGATGATATTAAGGCATACGAAAAGGATGTTCTGTTAAACAGATAATCAATTCAAAAGAGAAGAGGCTTTTAAAACAGTCTCTTCTCTTTTGGCAAATAGACAGGGGAAATTAGTTTTGCTGCACTTCTTTTTGCTGATATATTGGTAAATCCGCACATAATAATTAAGCTGATACCTTAAAATATTCGAATTTACGATTGAAGCACATCCTTTTTTGTGATAAATTAAATATAGAATAACATAAAAAGGAATGGTAAGTATGCTGCAAACTATTCATGGGGAAGCCGATGCGTCATTGGTGAGTGCGGCGCTTCCTCACGAGCATTTTTTCTCAGATTTGCGACCTTTGGTCGCACCCCTCGATAACGGCATTTTTTATGACAAGGTTCAGCTGAATAATTACGGTGCATTGTCAAGAAATCCTTATGCCGTCCTTGACAATGCTGTGCTTGACAGTGAAAACTCTGTTGAGGATGAACTGAACAGGATTAAAAAAGCAGGGTTTAATCTGGCGGTCCGATGGCGGCGCTTTTGTCATCAACGCTTGGCGAAAAATCAATTGAAAAAATTGCGCACGGCAATATAGAAAGACTTATGTCGGAGGTGGTATTGTGAAAATGACAAATACATCCGAATTGGCGGATTTAAATTTCTGCCGACATATCACCGCTACCCGATTGACGGAGTAAACTATGCTCCGGCATTGGAATATGCCAATAAATACGGTCTGCCGATTCTGATTCACACATGGGGAAATAATGACCCGCATAACGGTCCGCGCCACATTGAGAAAGCAGCTGCAAAATATAAAAATGCGCGTTTTATTATGGGTCATTCATCTCCGGGCGAGCTTGATATAGCAATTGAAGTTGCCCAAAAGTACGAAAACACATATCTTGATCTTTGTGATATTCATCGTCACAGCGGAATAGTTGATAAAATGGTTAATGCGGTTGGTGCGGAACGGATAACATTCGGAACGGATATTCCATGGTATGACCCCGGTTACGGCATAGGAAGCGTTCTGTTTTCACACATCAGCGATGAGGACAAATATAAGATCCTCTACAGAAATGCAAAAGGTTTGCTTGGGAGGTAAATATGATTTGGCGTAATACGAAAGAATATCCTTTCAGAAGAGACGGTTTTGCATTTTTCGAAAAAGATGGGATTTACAGACGGATGCCTGTAAATCCCGAGATAAAATTACCCGAGGCGGTTGACGGTTTGTCAAATGAAACGGCAGGCGGTTAGATTAGGTTCCACGGGATATTAAAGCACCTTGAGGTCAGTGTTCGGCTTTCGGACAAGCCTCTGTTTTTTGACAATATCAAAGCTCCGCATTTAAGCGATGTTTCAAAGCAAAGCCTGGATTTGTATTTGTCAAAGGACGGCAGGGAGTTTATATTTTACGATGTTTCAAAAAATATGAGCGGAGAAAAGGAATATACAAGAATACTTATCGACTTTGAGAAATCCGAAGAATATGATTTCCTGCTGAATTTCCCAACGTACGGAGCTGTTGATGAAGTCCTTATCGGAACGGACGATGACGCTGTGATTTCGGAGAGTATCCATAAATATGATTCCGATAAAAAAATTGTGATTTACGGAAGCTCCATTCAGCAGGGTGCATGTGCTGCAATGGAATCCTGCTGCGCCGGGAGAAGAAATAATATATAATTCACTTACTGACAGCGGATATTGCGCCGAGCTTCAATTCGGCGTCCGCAGACTGACTGCCGGCAAAACCAAAATCAGACTGAACGGTAACGCATATTATCTGCGCGGTGCATGTGAACACGGCTATTTCCCGGAAACGGTTCACCCGACTCATGATAAGAAGTTTTATGTCAGAGTTATTAAAACATTAAAAAAGCTCGGCTTTAATTATATCAGATTTCATACATATATTCCGGCGGAAGAATATTTGCAGGCGGCAGATGAACTGGGAATATTGGTTCAGGTTGAGTGCCCGAACAATACAACTCTTGATGAATGGGCGGATATTGTTAAGTTTTGCAAAAAGCACACATCGGTTGTTATATACTGCTGCGGGAATGAGCTTCTGCTCGATGAGGCTTTTATTGAATACATCAGAAGATTTGCCGATCTGGTTCATTCGGAAACAGATTCATTGTTTGCGCCGATGAGTGCAATGCGCGGCGTGGAGTATTTTTGGTGCGAGCCGAATATAAAAAAGGATATTATTAAAGAGCCGTTTGAGCACAACTCCGGCAGACTGAAAATTTTAGGTGAGTTTTGCGATCTGTACTGTTCTTATCCGAACGGTGCACACAGCTATTTTTCACTTGACGGAGACAGCGTTAAAGTTGACGAATGTTCAAAGGTTTACGGCAAACCGAGATTAAGCCATGAAATATGCATTGACGGAACATACACGGATCTTTCTCTGAAAGAAAGGTACAATGCATGCCGCATAGGGAAGACGGACATGTTTTCGTCTATAGAAAGACATCTTTCGGAAAAAGGAGTTTTGAAAAAAGCGCCGCTGTATTTCCGCAATTCTTCGCAATGGCAGCGCAGAATCCGGAAATATTGCTTTGAAAATGTCAGGAAAAGCGATTCTGTTTCGGGGTATGATTTTCTCGGTCCGATTGACACCCACTGGCACACATTCGGTTACGATGTCGGGATGATGAACGAATTTTATGAGCTTAAACCCGGAGAAACGGTGAAGAATGTTTTAAGGTATAACAATGACGCTGTTTTACTGACAGATATAGGTAAAAACGTTAATTATATTTCGGAGGGCGAGCTTAATTTTGCCGTTTCCGTTTCCAATTATAAGCCTGCTCCGATTAAAAACGGAGTGCTTGAAACATCTCTTTATATTGGCAGAAAGCTGTATGCGCGTATAAAAAAAGAGCTTCCGTTTATCGAAAACGGAACGCTCAGTGAGTTCGGCAGGTTTAAAATTGCTTTGCCTGCAATAAAAAAACCTAAGGCAATGGTACTTAAGGCAAGGCTGAGCTTTGCCGGCTGCGAGGTTGAAAATGAATGGGAGCTTTATCTGTTCCCAAAAGCAAAGATAAAAAAAGGCAGCAATACAGTTGCAGCAAAAGATATTTCGGAAAAAAAGCTTATTTCATTGCTTGAACAAGGCAAAGATGTTCTGCTTCTCGGGGCGGCGCCTTTTAAATCCCTCCCGACAACATACAGAATCTCGCTTGCCGGGAGGACGTCCGGGAATACAGCAACTGTTATAAACAGTCATCCGATATTTAAGGATTTGCCTCACGATGGCTATTGCGGATGGCAGTTTTCAGGATTGCTTGAGGGCGGAGCTGCCGTATGCTTCGGATGTGAAGACATTCCGTTTGACCTGATTGTTGAGGTGGTTTCAACGCATAAATATGTTATAAAACAGGCTGCTCTTTTTGAAATTTCCGCAATGAACGGAAGATTGCTTGTGTACGGATTTAATTTTGATGATGCCAACCCTGCCGCTCAATGGCTGAAATATGAAATATTGAAGTATATGAACAGCAGTGATTTTAAACCGAAAAATAATGTCAGTAGGAAAAGTCTTCTGAAATTCTTACATTCGGACATAAAATATGCCGCAGCAAATAAAAATTTTGCATTTAATCAAAATGATAAAACCGCTGTAAGAAAAATGAAATCTTAACTTACTTGTGAATGAGTTCGGTATTGTACCGGACTCATTCCTTTTAGCTTAATAGAAATCCTTTCATTATTGTAATAATCAATATATCTTTTTTATCCATCAATGAAAGCATTAAAGCTGCCAAATTCCTCACCATAAAACATCTCAGCCTTTAATCTGCCAAATGTAGAAAAAATATGTTACCCGGAGGAAGATTTTCTTCAAGTGAATACATGCATGCCATAATAGAGGTATTTGCCGATTTCTGTAAAGATTCTATTAAATATTTTAAATCAATTTTATCTTTCGGAATTTGTGACTTTACCCATTCGGACGGCATTAACAATTCTGAGGCAAAAATGTTTGCCTCTAATTCCTGGGTGTCTATTAAAAGCCACAACCCGATAAGGAAGTATTGGTTTTGAAAGCCGTTCTTTAAGTCTAAATCTTAAATTCCGACCTTCAAAACTGCTTTGCACCCTGTAAACAATATTTTTTGATGAAGTTCAAGGCAAAAAAGCGAGTAATCCTGTCGGATTCCGAGCCTTTTTTAACGCAGAAATTCGCAAAAAAGATGTTTAGCAGGGCAATACTTCCTTATCAGGCTGTGGCTAATGCTGACCGTCAATTTTTATATATGGCGTATCCGTATCACATTTTACATCCCCGTTATGCCAAGGAATAACGATATGCCCCAATTAATGTGCAAGAGTGAAGTTTTTCCTTGCAGGAAATGTGAATTCAGGGTTAATGGTTATACATACGTCATCATTTAGTGACGAATATGCCTCAATTCCATAATTGTTTGATTCTTCAATGATTTTTATATTAAATGAATCAATAATATCTCTTGGATTTATTGGCGGAGACAGTTCGTTTTTTCTAATAATGTCTGTAGCAAATTTCTTTGCAGCCGCAAACCTATTCCTCATTTTCGTTGTCACCCTCGTTTGTTAGCTCGTCTATCGAGTCTTGGTCATATGACCGTGCAGCAAGTCTTTGAGAGTCGGTCAGAATAGAATAGCCGGAAAAGTCTATGGATTCGCGCCTGCATCTTAGAATATCTCTTATAATTGCATCGGAATTTTTTCCCCATGTTTCAAATTCATAATCCGTCATACCAAGGAAATCCTGCAATGATAATTCAGTGTCATGAGTGTGCCAATATTCAATATAATCATCTAAATTAAAAAGTGTGGCATCGCCGTTTAAACAGTCATCGATAAAAGTTTTATCGTACATTGATATTCCTCCCTTTCACTGCGTCTTTGATTTTTTTCCCATACGGATCAAGAACCATAAGGTGAAAACCTCTTTTGTTGTATACCTCAATCTCACCGTGCAAGCCGTCCCATGTGTAATATTTATCGTATTTCCGGTAAATTTGTTTTCCGGCGTCAACTCTATATTTTTCGCACTCATCAAGAAAAGAGGGGTGCGGGATAGGTACATTCGGCATTAAATCATTCCTCCGATTTAATTTTTTGTTATGTAGTATAAGTCTATTATATCATAGAATCAACACTGCGTAAGCAGTTTATATTCATTATAACAATAAATCGCCCTTGGATCTGTGCCCGTGGGCGCAACATTATCCTGCAAATTTATTGTAACATATTGGTTATATTATGTCTATTGGCAAAATTAATAAAAATATTTCCCCTTTTTTAAAATTGATATTGTTTGGGAAATGTGCCTGCGAATTTCTTGATAATACTTTTAAAATAATTTCTATTATTATAGCGGGTGACATTGAGCTGCAGGCGGCTATGTCATTTAATGATAATTCGGCATCAAAAAGACTATCTTCAATCTTTTCAATTTCAAGCAAAACAGGAGGATCAAGTTCATATCACGCAGCCAAAAAATTCGCAGTTTTTGCGAAATGTTTTGACTGTTTTTTTATTGCGCGAAAACTGCGGAATCTGTTGTCGTCCGCCGCCGTGTTCATTTGAGATTTGTCAAAATGGAGGGATATTAAAAATGGACGGCAGCAATGATAAAAAATATTATGGGAGGATCTTCGCGCAATGCTGTAAAGACTTTATCCGAAGAAGAACTTTTAATTTATAAGAAAAACCATGTTTTATGATAATGCGCGGAATTTTCGATGTATGAAGATATTTCCTAAATTTTACCGACGCTGTAACCGAGCGGACAAATCGCATATGCAGCCGCCGGATTGCAGCAATAAATTATAGGCAAAACTGCCGGGAATGAACAAAAAAGAACAAATATTTGGACGTTTTTTTATGCATTATTTAAAAAATGTGTATAAACTGATACTTTTTTTAAAACAACAGGCGTTTAAGCCTGAAAACAACTGTGTTTATGACATTGTGAAGATTTATGAAGCATGATAAAATCTAAATATAAATTCAGTGAAGGCGGTGTGTTCCATGAGAAAAAACGGTGTTTGTCGTGCGGCTGCTTTTTTTGCTGCCGCTATATTCTGCATAACCTCATTTGTTATCCCTGCGGCGGCTGACGGCGCTTCTGAGATCGCCGGGTTAAAGGACTACGAGGCGGATTACGCAGCAATAAATACAAATCTTATTCCGGATGCATCGGAGCAGAGAGGGTTTAAATACCTCTGCGTTAATAATCAATATGAGGTTACATATGACACACCCTATTCAGATCAAGCCCTTACCGGCATGTGCAGGTGGTATCTCAGAGCCGGAACAGGTATGCTTTCAATGGAAGACAAAAAATATAAGGGTTTTGCGGGCTTCACTCTCAATCAGGCGCGCGGCGGCACGGGTGACGGCTCCTTCGGATTTGTTGCCGAAAACGGGAAAACATATGTTATATACGCAAAATTGAAAAACGCGTCCGAAAACGGTATAGTTCCATATTTCGGAGCGGCAATGAACAACGCATGGAAAAAGGACACAATCGTATACACAAATGAATACGGAGAAGCGGGCATGGCAATTGATTCTGACGATTGGATGCCTTTCTGTGCAACAATAACAATTCCGAACGATTTCAGCAACTCAAATTCCTACAGAAATAATATTTATCTCGGATTTCCAGACAAAACTGCGGAGGGAGCAAGCTTTTATATAGATTCTTCGGAGAAGGATTCGGTTTACTTTGCGCAGGAGCAGCCGTTTGATATTAAACTGCACGCAAGTGAAAGCGTTCTGATTAACAAAACAAGCGTGAGGCTTGATGCCGAGGTTGTGAATCAGCTTGGCTTAAAGGGTGCCCTTTCACAGGATTTTGACTGGTACGCTCTCAAAAATGACGGCAGCACGGAGGAGAGCGGAATTACTTTTACTTTTGACGGAAGCGGCGCTTCGGTTATTGCATCGTGGAGCGAAGGTCTTGAAAAAGGCGAGTATATTATTGCGGCAAAGTCAAAACTGTATGACGGATTTGTCAGAACGGCGAAAATTCTTATAACGGATAAAGCGCTTGATGACAGAACGGGAATAGTGCCGGAAAATCTTATTCCGGACGCGGCGGCAGTGAACGGATATAAGTATCTGTGTGTAAATAACCATGCCTCGGTTACATATGACATTAAACAGACTGTTGACGGCAGAGCAGGCTACAGCACCGTTTGGTATTTAAGAGAGGGTACGGGCAGGCTTTCGATGAGCGGATCGGAATACAAGGGTTTTGCCGGCTTTACGCTTAACCAGGCACGTAACGGAGTCGGTGCAGGTTCTTTCGGCTTTGTTGCGGAAAATGGGAAAACATATGTTATATCAGCGAATCTGAAAAACGCTTCAACAAACGGAAGCACTCCGCGCTTCGGGGCGGCAATGAATAATTCATGGGGAGAGGACACAATCGTATACACAAAGGAATACGGAAAAGCGGGCATGGCAATTGATTCTGACGATTGGATGCCGTTTCGCGCAACGATAACAATTCCAAACAATTTCAGCAATTCCAACTCGTACAGAAATAATATTTACTGCGGATTCCCCGATAAGACAACCGAGGGTACTCGCTTTTATCTTGATACATCTAACAATGACTCCGTATATTTTGCGGAGGAGGTTCCGTGGCAGATAAAGCTTTCGTATGAAAAATCAGAAACTTTGGAAGTCGGAGATGTTATTGACATTCATGCCGAGGTTGTGAATCAGGCAGGAATAAAAGGTATGCTGAGCCAGAATCTCGGATGGTACTGCGTGGACCGCAGCGGCAGCAGCGTTTTAAACGGTTTTAATATAACACCGTATGACGGCGGCGCGAAAATCACCGTTAAGTCAACGAAAGACCTTGAAAATCTGAGGATTATGGCAGTATCGGACAGGTACGGACTTGCATCAAGCGCATATCCTGTTGCAGCACAGCTGAAGAAAACAATCTTCGTATCGGAGAACGGCTCGGACAATAAAATCGGAAATGAATCTGAACCGCTTGCAACGCTTAAGGGTGCGCGCGACAGGGTGCGAAGCCTGCGCCAAAATGGCTATGACGGAGATATTGATGTTGTGTTCGGCGGAGGAAGATATTATTTTGACAAAGGTGTTTCTTTTGATGAGAACGATTTGTCCGGCGCAAAGACCGTTTATAAGGCTGCGCCCGGCGAAAGAGTTGTTTTTACCGGAGGAATCAGGCTTGATCCGTTGCAGATGCAGAGGACAACGGACGCTGCTGTGCTGAACCGCGTTAAAGAAAACGTGCGTGACAATCTTTACGAAATAAATCTTACCGAGCAAGGATTTCCGTACAGTCTTGCGGAAGATGACGCAGCGCAGCCGACGATTTCCGAACTGTTCGGGAAAATCGAGTATCCCGCGTTTTACGCTGACGGAAATGAACAGCAGCTTGCACAGTGGCCGAACGGACAGGGAAACTATGCAGAATACGGGTATGTTTCTGCGGATACATTTTCGTATGCGGATGATGAACCCTCGTTGTGGACAGGCGCAAAGGATTGGTGGGTCGGGGGTTATCTGAGCCGCGACTTTGACTATATACGCACCCCTGCGGCATCGGTCGATGCGCAGGCAAAGACAGTAACCGTTTCAACGAGAGAAGACGCCGGAATTACTGTTAAGCAAAACCCCTCTTTATTCGTAAGAAAATCATGGCGATGGAAAGCTTTCAATTTACTGGAAGAACTGGATATGCCGACAGAATGGTATATTGATAAAGATACCATGAAGCTTTATTATTACATGCCGGACAGCATGAAAAATGCTTCGTTTGAAATATCTGCACTGAAAAATGCAATGATCAGCATTACTGACAATGACGGCATTTCGTTTGAAGGAATAACTTTTGAAAGTACGCGCGGCGCAGCAATTGAGGCGTGCGGAGTGAAAAATGTTTCGGTTAAAAACTGCGATTTCAGAAATATCGGAACATACGGCATAAATATTTACGGAACAAAAGAAGCCGAAACGGATAAAAACTACTGGCAGCGGCAAAATATTGACGCGGCATATGGCTGCAGAATTGAGGACTGCAGGTTTGATAATATCGGAGGCAGCGCAATAATACTTGATGGCGGCAATGTTGACACCCTTAAAAAGGGTAATAATGTAATTGAAAACAATTTGTTTTTCAAATGCTCGCAAAAGATAAAAGCGCGTGAAGCGATTCTTGTCAAAGGCTGTGGAAACAGCGTTCTGCACAATAATATAAGCCGTGCCGATTTCCAGGCAATCCGCCATTACGGAAATGATCATCTGATAAAATATAACGAAATTCATGACGTTATTCAGGAAACAGATGACTGCGGCGCAATCTACGGCGGACGAAACACGCTTCAGCGCGGAACGGAAACGGCATATAACTATATCCATGATATAAAGGGAACATACATTCCGACGTATGCGCATAAGCCGGCAATTTATTGGGATGATAACCAAACGGGAATGTATGCGCACCACAATATTATAAACAATGCGTATATCAATGTTTATACGAACGGGATTGACAACAGGTACGAATATAATACGAGTGTGAATATTGAAAAGACCAATATTGATTTTAAAAACGGCGGAGCGGCAAGCAATGATAACAGCGATCCTGACAAATTCAACAGTAACATTGCCGACCAGGAGCTGTATTATGCGGCATATCCGAATCTTAAAACAATTGTTGAAAGCTCAAGCAGAACGGACAGAACGCTTGCAGGGCTGAATATAATTAAGGGCAATGTATGTGTTAACGGTCCGGGTGCAAACGGCGGAAGCAGCAACGGCATCGGAACATATACGGCAGGGTATGGAGATATATCGTATAACCATGATAATCTGACAACAGAGCAGGCTCCGTTTGTTGACGCGGCAAATCAGGATTTCAGATTTAAGGGTTATGCAAACCCGGATCTGAATAACCCTTATGAAGGCAGCTTTGATATTAATCTGATTGGTATTCAGAGCGGAAACACGCCGGAGAAGTCTGCGCTTACAGCAGTTTATCCCTGCGGAGAAAAGGTGACGCCGGGCAATGTGCGCTTCATTTGGAACGATGCTTTTGAAGCGACAAAATATACCGTGACGGTTGCCTCGGACAGTGACTTTGAGAACGTGATAGCACAGACCGATGTTTTCTATAATTATGCGGATATTGAAATTCCGGAGTCAACGGAGCAGCTTTACTGGAAAGTGACAGCGCATAACACTTCGCGGCAGTTCGCAGGTGATTGGGAAAGCGGAGTTTACACATTTTCGAACGGTGCGCGGATTGAATCGGCAGCTGCAATCAACAGTGATAAAACCGTAAGTGCAAGCATTACTAACAATTACTATGCTGAAAATACATTGGCGGCAATTCTGGTGCAGTATGCGGCAGACGGGTCGGTTATCGGACTTGAAAGGAAGAACATAACCGGCATTAAAGGTGTTGAGGAAACGGCAACGTTTGCGCAGCCGGATGAAAATGCAAAAAAGATTTTGCTTCTGATTCTGAATGACCGCTATATTCCTGCGGGAAAAGCTGTAGTTGTGAAATAATAATTCAAGGGTGAATTTATGAGACGCTTTAAAATTGAAAATGAGCAGCTAAGCTGCGATGTTAAATACATTGAATACGGCTGCGATGAGGAAAGCCATGTCCACGACGGCATCGAGATAATATATATTGTTGCCGGGCACGGTGAACATAAAATGAATGATGTTTCACACAGAGTGCGGCGCGGCTCACTGATTATAATTGATTATGAATGTGTTCACAGTGTGAAAATATGGGAAACAACAAAGTATTATAACATTCTGTTCAGAGCGGATTTTCTGAAAGAATCGCTCAAAGCGGAATCAAGCCTTAAAGAACTTTTGCGGCTTTACGGCTTTGAGCTCGAAAAAGGCTTTCTGTGTATTGACATTAACGATGAAAATGATGCCAGGCGCATTGAAGACATATTTTTTGAAATCCTTAACGAGTTCATAAAAAAAGAATTCGGCTATGTCGGATTTATCAAAAACTATATTGACAACATTTTAAACATTGCGGTGCGAAGAGCCGTTTCGGGAACGGATGGATATGAGGAACTGCCGCTTGCGGACGCAATTAACTATATTACAGACAATTGCACAAAGCCGCTTAAGCTCGGTGAGGTTGCGCGAATGTTCAATTATGATCCGAGATATTTTTCGAGTAAACTGAAAAAGTGCTACGGTTTGTCGTTTAAACAGCTTTTAATCCAAAAACGGCTTAACGTTGTAATTTTCACTTTATGGGAAACGGATGAATCGATTGACAGCGTGATTGCCCGGTGCGGCTTTACGAATAAGACTTACTTTTACGATGTGTTTGAAAAGGCATACGGAATTAAACCGAAATACGTAAGAGAGTACAGGAAAAACTATGCAAAATACCTTGAGCTTAAAACAATGTATAAAAAACTGCTGAACTGATGCGCTTTGCAAATGTGAATTTATTCTGGGAGGAACGTTATTATGAAAAAAATTAAAGCCGCAGCGGCTGTGATTGCGGCATCTGTGCTTGCAGCTCAGCCAACGCTTGCTGAGATCGGAAAAATAACATATGACAGTCAAACCAATGAGTGGCGCATACAAGGCAGTTTCAGAGATGCGGCCGACAAAAAGGCGTCTGTTGAAGTGCTGAAGCCCGGGAAAACAATCAGTGATACAAATCCGTTTGAATATGCGGCTGAAATCACGCTGGATAAAAACGGAGGGTTTGATGAAAAATTCCGCATTAACTCGGCAAGCGGAGAATATATGCTTCGCATAGGTGCGGAAAATCAGGTTTTCGAGAAAAACTTTGTTTACATAACTCAGGATGAGATGAAAGCTTATCTCGATGAAATTAACGGCGCTGCCGATGCAGGCGCTGTTGAGGACGTGTTTGAACGCGATTACGGGCGGCTGAAAAATATTTGCAAAATGACGCTCAGACCGGAGGATAAGACTTTCGTTTACGGGTCGCTTTATGACGGCGCAAAGGATGGCTATGCAAGTTTCGAGGCTCTGAAGCTTGCAGTTGCGCAGACGGCGCTGATAAATAATTTTAATACTGCGGAGACCGGAACGGATGCGGTTGAAGCGCTTGACAGCCTGCTTGAGTATTTTGACGACAAATATCTCCCTGCCGTTGAATTGTGGAACGATTCCTCGGTAACGGACGGCAAAATCAAAGCTTCAATTGCGGAAAAGCTCAAAAAAATGCAGTGCACAACCGTGTCGGCGCTTGAGAAAGAATTTGCCGAAACCGCGGTTATCACAACGCTGACCTCGGTTAATTCCAAGGGCAAGGAGCTTAAGGCGCTTGATATTGCAAACACGCTTATCGGCGCGGCAAGGTACGGAGAATTTAAGACGTACAGCGAAGAAAAGCAGATAAAAATTCTTTCCTCAATGAACACCGAGAACTGTGCAGCCGTCAGCGAATATGCCGCTGAATTTGATAAAGCCGTTAAAAATTATGATGACGGCGGAAGCGGAAGTACAGGCGGCAGCGGCGGAGGAGGCGGCGGCGGAAAAGGAACGCTGCTTGTTCCGACCGACACAAGCAAGAATGCAGATGACAACGGAAACGGCACAAATAACAACGGAAACACGGCGGCAGGTTTCGGCGACCTTGAGGGGTTTGACTGGGCAAAGAATTCAATCAATAAGCTTGCGGCAAAAAGAGTTGTGAACGGAAAAACGGCGCAGTCATTTGCCCCGGCGGACAGCATCACGCGCGAGGAATTTGCGGCGATTGCAGTGCGGGCGCTGAAGCTTGAAAAGACCGGTGCGGCAGCTCCCGGGTTCACGGATGTCACGAGCGACAAGTGGTTTTACGGCGTTGTTGCTTCCGGCGTTGAACAGGGGATTATCAAAGGCATCAGTGACAGTCTGTTCGGCGTTTCAAAGAATATTACAAGGCAGGACGCTGCCGTTATATGCAGGCGCGCGGCAGAGGCGTGCGGAGTGGTTTTTGACGACTCACAGCCGAGGTCGGATGATCCCGATAAAAAGGATAAGACGGCTGTCGGACAGGGCTTTGAATATGCCGTAATCGTCGGAGACGTGTTCGGCGATCAGGATAATATTGCGGATTACGCGCTGCCGTCCGTGCTTGCGATGTACAAGTCGGAGGTTGTTAAGGGCGATTCGCAGGGTAATTTCAGACCGGCAGACAGCCTGACGCGTGCGGAAGCGGCGGTTATGCTTGACAGACTGATGACAAATGTTGAAGCAATTAAAACCGATGTTAAGGACAAGGATAACGAAATAATAGGAAAACTCCGCTCGCTCGGGATTTACAGCGGAGACGCAGGCAATCTCACGCGCGGGCTTACGAGGTACGACGCAGCGAAAATGCTTTGCAGCCTGGTAAATCTTACTGAGGGAGCGGCGTCGGAAAATATTCCCTCCGACTGCGCGGCGGACAATGAAAACGCAGGATATGTTTACCCCGTTCTGGCAAGCGGACTGATGACGACCGAAAACGGCGTTTTCGGCGGAGAAAACATGCTCACATACAGCGATGCGGTGAAAATCGCCGTTCGTGTACTCGGTGAGGAGGAGCTTGCGAAACGTGCAGGAAATACCGATGCGGATTATGAGAAATTTGCCTCAAAGCGCGGCATACTTAAAGAAGTAAGCAAAACCTCTGACGGTGCAATTACAAAGCAGGATTTTTTAAGGCTGTTTTATAATATGCTTGACGAGAAGGTTTTCACGGCGGAAACACTCGGAACAGACGCGGAATATACGCTTAAATCGGATGAAACGTTCCTTCGTGTTTACCATGATATTTATAAGGATAAGGGCATTGTAAATGCCGATCCGCGCGCGGGAATAAACGGCGAAGAAGCGGCGCGCAAGGGATTTGTTAAAATCGGCTCTGAGGAATATATCGACAGTGACGGAAGCTGTGGACAGCTTCTCGGCTGCACTGTTACATATTACTATAAGGAATCCGATTCAAGTGATGATAATGAGGTTCTTTACTTTGAAAAATCCGCAGGAACAAAGCTCACAACAATTGAAGCGAGCGACATAACGTCGTTTGAAAATATGACTTATAAGTACACGGACGAAAGCGACAAAACGCGTACATATAAAATCAGCAAGTCTGCGAACTTTATCTATAATACAGAGCGGCTGTATGATTATTCCGATGAAATGCTCAATCCGAAAGCAGGAACGATAACCTTTGTCGATAACAACGGCGACGGTGAGTGTACCTCCGGCGATACGGTTATAATCAGGGCATATAAAAACATTGTTGTCGGAACAACGGACGCAACAAAGGAAGCCATTTACGATAAATATGTCAACAATGCCGGTTCGGAGGGATATTCCGTCCGGCTGAAGGATTTTGACGAATATACGATTAAGGACAAGCACGGTGATGTTTTCGGACTGCGCGAGCTGCGTGAATGGGATGTTTTGGCGGCGCTTATCAGTCCGAGCGGAAAATATGCAGATTTCACACTTGTTGACGAGTGCTGGGGCGGAAATATAGATTCCGTTGATATGTCGAACGATGAAATCACCGTTGCAGGGAAAACGTTTGAGTTTTCAAAGGATTGGCGCGGAACGGATGAAAATGTGAAAGCAGGCAAGGACGTTACCGTTTACTGGGATTTGCAGGGAAAGGTTGTTGCAGTGCGCGACGGTATATCTGCGGCGGCGCTTGCAACCGGCAGCAGCGAAAGCACAAAAGTTCAGAAGCAGGGCAAAATAGTTGTGCTGCTTAAGTATGACATGGATACAAAAGGACTCAACACATATTACATAAAGACATATTATTCCGATAAGAAATTTACCGGGTACAAACTTTCCGACCGTGTGAAGCTTAACTCAGTAAGATATCAGAACGACTCCGATGAGCTTAAAAGGCTGCTTGCTGCGGAATACGGCAACGCGGTGCTCATTAAGCTGAACGACAAAAACGAGGTTGATGAGATTGTAACGGCTGCAAATCCGGGAGAAGATTCGCAGCGCGGCTTCTGGAGAATCACATATCCGGGCGAGGAGCTTTTGTATAAAGGAAACAACACTCTGTTCGGCAACCGCTTCAAAGAGGGTAACAATATTTACACAGTTCCCGAGGACGCAGCAAAATATGATGATGAAAACAGCTTTGCCTATAACAACGCGACTTTTGTGACAGACACCTCATATGTGCTTGACGCATATACCACAACCTACAACGGAATTTCCGCCGATGCGGTTATTTACCGCGACACTCCGAAGGATTCCGGCGATTATGATGAAAGCTCGGCGCTTGTTATCGGAAATGTTCAGAACCGCAAAAATGAGGACGGCGATTTTGTAACATGTATCGATGGATATGACTACAGACTGACTGACGGAGACTATATCTCCGCGTCGTATGAAATTGATGACGAGGTTAAGTTTATCGACAAGGATAAGAACGTGCTGCATAACTTCACGGTTTCAGACCTTGAACCCGGTGACCTTATCAGATATACCAAGAACAGAAATATAATTGAAACAATAATGGTATTCTATGACTGCAGCAAGGACAGCATTGTTGAGCACGGAAAACGCTCTGATTATGCTTACCGCGGATTCGCATACAATTTGCAGGATAATTCAACATATCTTACGATTGCAGTCTGTGACGATCCGTCGCAGATTGATGAATCGACCTATGACGGCGGAAAGTATTTAAAGAGCTTTGACATCCGCAAAGAATCGCTTATAACAGTTGTTGACAAGACCGATAAGAAAACCGTTGTAAGGAGCGGTTCTCTTAAGGATATTGTTACATATAAAAATGCCGGGAACGGCTGCAACAAGGTTGTGCTTCTCTGCGACTGGCAGTCGTTTGTTTACGGTGCGATTGTCTATTTCGAAAATTAAAAAGAGGGGTGATCGGAAAAACGTTTTTCGGCGCATATCTTAAAATCGTGCAAAAATGTATTTTGAAAGGGGTCGAAGAAAAAATGAAGATGAAAAAGCTTATATCAGGAATTTTATCATGCGCAATGCTGGTAACGGCTGCACCGCTGATTGCCTCGGCGGACGATGGTTTTTCGCTCGAAAAATACAACTGGGCGGAGGGTACGCAAATCACCGTAACAGACACATCGTTCAGCGAGAATGTTACATATCGCTCAAGCAATGACGCGGTTGTCAAGATTTCGGCGGACGGCACAACAATCACCGCCGCCGGCGCAGGTGACGCGGAAATCACTCCTTATGTGGGGGATATTGCCAAAACTCCGCTTCCCGTTCACGTTATTGCAAAAACCAAGGATTCCGAAGAATCCAATATAACAGACGATATTGCAAGCGGAGCGCTTGATTTTAAGCCGGACAGCTGGGGATATATGATGTCCCAGAACATAACGGGCAACACAAAGCTTATCGCATATGCCGGTGAAGGAATGCTCAGAGCCGGATCGGGCGAAACGGAAGGATATATTAGAAACAACCATTCTGCTGCCAAAGGCTTTCAGGGATATGTTTATAAGGTTGACGGAGAGCTTTCAAGCGTCACCCTTAAGCTTATCACATATAAGAGTAAATATAAGGAAGAGGAGCCTCAGACAATTACGGACAGACTCAGCCTCGGATATATTACCGATGAGGACGCAAGCTTCAACTATGATAATAAGACATATTCTTGGAAAGATTGTAGTTCAATGACCGGCTATCCGATTAGTGCAGGTGTTTCAACATATTTTGACGGAATTCCCGTAAAGATGAACAGCATCTGGACAAAGGTTGACGTTTCCGATCCTCAGATGTGGAAGAAAATCGGCGACAATACCGGAGCGCCTTATAAATATGAGGTTACTGCTAAGATTCCGTCGGACGCAAAATATATCTGTGCATTTCTGCTCATCGGACAGGACGAAAACGGAGTTACATCCGATCCCGTGGGTGCGCACGGATACAGAGGACTTACATTTAATTACAAGACAAATTATGCAGGCGAAGTGAATGACAAAATCGTTTCAGTTACCTACGGCAAAAACATCGGTGCGGACGCACTTGCTGTTACGGTTAACGGAGAAGCTGCGGATAACAATGTTTTCAGCTACGATGCAAGCACTTACACTGCATATGTTGACGGAAGCAAGCTCAGCGGCGGCGATGTTGTAAAGGTTTCCTCCGAGTGCGGAGATTACACTGCCGTTATCCCCGGAGGTTCGGAAAAGCTCTATGATTCCGCAAGCTTCACAGCGCGGAAAACAGCGCTCACGGCAGGCACAAGCACGGGAATTGACGCTGTTATCACAAAGAACGGCATTGACGTTTCGGGTGCGGTTACTGTTAAATACACATCTTCAAATCCGAGCGCCGCAACTGTTGACAAGGACGGAAAAATAACGGCGGTTGCAGCAGGCACGGCGCTCATAACGCCGAAAATCGGCGCGGAGGAATTCCCGGCAATCGAAATAACCGTTTACGGCGGCAATGTTATTCTGAACGATTTGTATGACGATATCACAAACAATAAAATTATTAATATTAATGGCTGGAGCGATGCTAACGGAGCAATTCCGATTGCAAGCAAGCGGAACGGCACAAGCCTTTGGGCATATGCATACCGCTCGGCTGACTTTGTGACAAATGATTCGGGAGCAGGGCACGAGGTTTATATGAATTCCGGTGCAAGAGAGGGCTTCATGGCTTTCATCTATAAGCCGGAAAGCGCTCTCAGCGAGTTTGAGGCGAACCTGCGCGTTTGGGGCTCGAGCGACCAGATAGAGAGAAGAACGACCATAGCGTATATGACTGAAGAGCAGTATGCCGCAAGCGGAATCAAACTTGAGGGCAACGCTTCGGCTTATGACGCTGAGGCAGCTGTGGCTGTCGAAACGGACGGAGTCTACTCGATGAAAAACATCTGGACGGCGGTTGACAAAACGTTTGCTCGCGCACAGGGCGCTGACGGACGAGTTCAGAATTTTAAAACGTCTTCAATCCCGGCGGACGCAAAATATGTTCTTCTGTTTGTTAATCTCAGCACACTTGAAGACGGCACGGCTCTGCCGGAGGGAACCAATGCTTCCTTCACAAAATTTCAAAACGTTAAAATGACATACAAGCCGGCGCTTGCGGCAGGCGAGCTTCTTTCCGATAACCGCGCCGCGCTTACATTTACGGGTGCAATCGATGACAGAACGGTCACGGTTAAGAAAAACGGCGCTGTTGTTGAAAATCCGTCCGTAACATATGACGCCGATAATCTCACGCTTTATGTTGACGGCGGCTTCACCTCCGGCGACAGCGTTGAAATCATAACGGCTTACGGAACATGGACGGGCGGCATTAAGGACGACCGCGTTCAGCTGACGGCAGTTGCGCTTTATGACGGCGAGGGTTTGGATCCAATTCCTGAACCGTATGCCACCATGGAGCAGGTTAATGCAAGCGTGACGGTTGCAAATGCTGCGGACGGCGCAAAGGTGACTGCATATGCAGCGCTTTACGATTCCGAAGGCAGGCTTGTTAAAATTGCTCACAATGACGCTGTGAGCGCCGGCGGCACGGCAACCGCAACGGCTGCGCTTGCGTTCGGCAGGGGGCTTGTAAAGGGCGATGTTATCCGCGTGTTCGCATGGAACGCTCAGCTCATGCCCTATGCAAACTATAAAAACATTGTAACTGAATTTGTTGTAACAGAGTAAAAAATAACATTCCGGAGTCCGCGGAGCAAAAATCCGCGGACTGCGGGACAGGCAGCAGGCTGCTGCGCATTTGTAAAAGGAAAGGGTGCTTAAATGTGAAAAAGATAATCAGCATGATAACAAGCCTTGTAATTTTGCTCACGAGCAGTATGCCTGTATTTGCCGACAGAAACGAGGACAGGGCAAAGGAAAGCAAAACGGCTGAGCTGCAAACCGCGGCAACGCGGAATCTTTCAGCCAAGCTTTCGAAAATGCTTGACGGCTGCATCGTCGTCAAGGCAGGCAAAAGCTATGTTTATGAAAGCGGCAAGGCTGTTGATACGGACGCGCCGGCATATTACAAGGACGGGGGAATTTATATCCCCGTTTCTGCAGCAGCCGGGTTTTTCGGGCAAAAAGCGGAATGGAACAGTGAAAACGGCAGCGTGACAATCGGTGGTAAGCTCATTTATCCCGGTGACGGCTGCGAAATAAAAGCGTCGCGCACAATGGCAAAGGCTGAAAAGGCTGCGGAGCTTCTCGGGGTAAAGCTTTTGTATTCCGATGAAAACACAGCGATTCTCGGCAAAAAAGAGCTTTCGAAAAGTGAGCTTGACAGCGTTATTTCCGCTCTTTCGGATGTTGTTTATGTTACGAGCGACACATCGAAAAACGGTGACGGAACGTTTGAAAATCCCTACGGCGGCATAGAGTACGCCGTTCAGAAAATCAGAGAAAAAACCTCAGGCGGAATGAACACCGATTTAACGGTTTATCTCCGCGGCGGACTTTACACACAGCGCCACGCGCTGGAATTTACACCGGAGGATTCCGGCAAAAACGGATTTACGATAACTTACAAAAGCTATCCCGGCGAAACGGCGGAAATTGCCGCTGCAGAAACGGTGAAAGGGTGGAAGCTCTACCGCGACGGGATTTACATGGCAAAGGTGGACGCGCAGACGCCCGTCAATCTCATTTTCGAGAATGATTTGCTTGCGCATAAGGCGAGATACCCGAACATTGACAACCGCGATTTTAAGGATTGTTATTTAAAATCGGCGGGATATGACAAAGAAAACACCTTGAGATTCTTTTTCGAAAAAGGCGACATACCATACCTTAAAGACACGTCCGGGTTACAGGTTTATATGTGGGGAGGCGGTGAAAACGGCGTTTGGAACTGGTATTCCGAGCGCAGGAACGCTGTTATAAATTACCGCGAACGCAGCCTCACAGTGTCGCACAGTGAAACGTATGTAATGGGAAAAGGCTCAAGATACTATATAGAGGGCTGCCTGGAGCTTCTGGACGAAGAGGGCGAGTTTTATTACAATGAAATCAACAGAACAATATACTATAAGCCCTATAATGCGGACATTAATTCACAGGTTATAACCTACGGCACGGCAATTTCCCCGATAAGACTTATCGGAACAAAGGATAATCCGGTTAAAAATATCGGCTTTGAGGATTTGAAAATCGGAAAAAGCAACACGAACACGGAGCTGCGCGCGGCAATTCACGAAGCGATTTACTTCCTTTATGCCGACAACTGCGGTTTTAAAAACAGTGAAATTCTTATGACGGGCGGCGACGCACTTCAGATTGAAAACTGCAAAAACTGCTATGTTATCGGAAACTGGATTCACGATGTCGGCGCGGCGGCAGTAAGGCTGACGGCGGAGGATCTTGCAGGCGATCCCGTGTACAGGGGCAACCGCATTGAAAATAATTACATTTACAACTGCGGACTTATAAAACGTGATGCAAACGGAATACATCTGAAAAACACTGACTACGGAACGGTTCTTCATAACCGCGTTGACGAAGTACCGCGCGCCGACATCCTTTGGGGCAGCGGCTATACTGCAAATATGAGAATCGGTCAGTCGCACCGCGGTCAGGTGGTCACGGAGGAAAATCAGTACGATTTCAGTAACTGCATGCATAACTACATAGCATATAACGACACCTCGCACGCGCTGACGGACAGTCAGGACGGCGGCGCAATGTACGGCTGGGGAAGCGGAAAGGGCAACCTTGTTGAAAACAATCACATTCACGATATGGACATTCCTTTCTCAATGGGTTATGCAATGTACGGAGATAACCAAACCGGTTACACAACATGGCAGAACAATCTTATCGATAACAACAACTTAAACGGCGCCGGCACAATATATGCCGCGATGGTTATAAAGGGCGTGCAGCATCAGGTATATAATAACTTCTTCCTCAACAATCCGCGCTGCACACGCGGTGCGTTTGCAACATCATCAAACGAGGATGATAACGCTGATCGGAATATCTATATGAGGAATCTGACGGTAAACTCAAGCGATCAGCTGCACGGTCAGCATAAATGGCTCGACAACCGTTTCCGCAAGGTTGATTACAATATGTATTACAATGACAGCGGAAAATATCTTGTATACAATAATCCCAAGGCAAAAACATATGAAGAATGGAAGAAAATCGAAACGGATTACGGTTTGATGGACGCACATTCGCTTTCGGGTCAGCAGCCGAAATTTGTTGACTATGAAAACCGTGACTACAGACTGCGTTACGATTCGCCGGCATTCTCGGTCGGAATCAGGGATATTGACGAGAGAGATATAGGTCTGACGGCTGACTTTAAGTTTGCGGACAGGGAGGAGGAGCTTTACAAGCTTTACCCCGAAACCGAGTCGGACGGGCTGAGCGCGAATGTGCGCCTCAACTCGGGCGAATCCACACGGATTAAGCTTACGGCAAGAACCGTTTCGGGATTCTTTGCAAATCTTGACAATGCCGAAATTAAATACGCATCATCGAATCCGTCGGTTGCGGCGGTCGGAAATGACGGCGTTATAAAAGCAGGCACAACGGGAATTGCCGAAATCACAATCACTGCTGAAAAGAACGGAAAAACAGTTAAATCGAACCTGTTTGTGCTTGTAAACGACAGGCTCGATTCGATTGAAGCCAATGCTGCCGATTCTGTCATTGACAATAATTCGGAAACCTCGGTGCTCGGAATTGCAAAATCGACAATGGGTTATTATCTGCCCGTTTCGGATTTCACATACAAAAGCTCAAACGAAAAAATTCTGACGGTTGACAATCAGGGAAATATTGAATCCCATTCGCCCGGAACAGCATATATAACGGTAACGGGAAGCTATAAGGGAATCACAAAGAGTGCATCGGCAGCCGTGACGGTGCTTGACGGTGTGCTCGACTCCATAACGCTCAGCGGAGAAAAAACCGATGGAATCGTTATCGGTGAAAATGTGAAGTTTGATTATTCCGTATTGCTCACAACCGGCAAGGAGGTTGCAAAGAGCGATGTTCACGCCGTATATTCAACCGATGATGAAAGCGTTGCGGTTATCGACCAAAACGGTAATCTTTCAGCTGTTTCGGAGGGTGAAACAAACGTTAACATAACTCTTGAAAAAGACGGCTTCAGAAAGAGTGCGTCAAAGGCGATTTCCGTTTACAAGTCATATTCGGGAACGCTTGCGGAAGGATGGAAAGAAACAAACTTCGGCACATCGCACGGTTATGCGGACTTCAGAAGCGACGGCACGGTGCTGATGCGTTCAACAGGTGTTGACTTCTTCGGAACTGCCGACGACGGTTACTATCTGTATAAGGATATTAAGGGTGAAAACGTTTCGGTTGAGATGAACATTCAGTCAATACTTCAGCGTTCAAACAACACGGCAGTCGGCGTGACCGTGAGAGAAAGCGCGTCACCCGATGCGAGAAACTACACCGTAAGGCTTCAGGGCAGCTCGGTTCTTGCAGTCTGGAGAGATGAAACGGGCGGCGAATGCAAATATGCATCGCTTACAAGCGGCACAGCGCCGATTAAGATAAAGGTTGAAAAGAAAGGCTCGCAGTTCAATGCTTATGTTGATTCCGGCGACGGATGGAAGCTGCTTCATTCAACCGACATGACGTTCATGTCATGCACAGCCGGTGTGCCGATGTATTCACAGCATGATTTGTCGACCCAGGCAATCGTTAAGGATTTGACAATCAGCGAATAGGAGGAGCTATATGAAAAAAATACTGTCATTAATCTTATGCGCGGTTATGTGCATTGCGTCTGTATCGGCGGCTGCCGCCGATACGGCGCTGGAGGATGATTTCGCAAATCAAACGGGAAAGTATGTTTCAGCAGTGCTTGACGGCGCTGAGGACGGAATAGTTCTCATGCAGGAGGACATCGGCCCGGTAACGGGAGTGAATTATCTGTCCTCCGGGGTCGGAACGGCGGAGATTATATACAAGCTCGATTCCGTTACAAGCTTTGAGGTGCAGGCGTTTGAGCATTTCAGAAACAGCGGAACTATTTCCTTTGCCGCCGCGCCCGAGGGAGAAAACGGAGCAGGGGATTTTACGGCTGTTCCCGAAGCGGATATAACACGGGGCACGGAGAAAATCAGCAATGTTTGGAACAAGGCAACGTATTATTGCAGCACGGTTGAAAATGCGTCGTATATCAAGATAATAATCGACCAGAAAAACGATAAAAGAATCCGTATCTCAAAGGTTAAGCTGCTTGCAGATATTGCGCTTGAGCTTGAAAAATCTGTCTTTTACCGCGGAGATGCGGAAATAACCGACGGAAATCTTTGCGGCGCAGATAAGCTTGTGCTGACGTTCAATCAGCGTGTTGAAACAATTCCGCAGCTGTCGTTTGCCAAAGAGGACGGTGCAGAGCTTACGGCGGACGGAAAAGCGGACGCAAGCGGAACAAGCGTGACCTACAGCTTTGACAAGCTTGATTTTGCAAGGTATTCATTTTCCGCAAACGGATTCGAAACACCAACGAAAAAAACATATGATTATTCTTATACCGGCGGCATGACCGCAGAATATTCAATGCCGGAATCGATTCATTTCGGCGAGGAATACAGTGCGGATAAATATATAACCGTAAAGGACAGCGAGGCGGCGGAGGTAACGCCGGAGGAGCTTGTTATAACAAGCAAAAACACGGATGTTATCGACATCTCGGAAAATGCCTTTGTGCTTAAAAAGGCAGGCAAAGCCGTTATAAGCGCATCGTTTAAAATCGGCGGCGAATCCGTTTCGCTTGACCGTGAAATAACGCTTTGCGGCGCAGAGAAGCTTATTCTCTCTGATTCGGCGGTCAGCCTTTCCGCAGGTGAGAGCAAAACGCTTTCGGCATCGGTTGAGCTGACGGACGGATCGACTGCAAACGTGCAGAGTATATTGCTTTCAAGCGCGGACAACACAATCGTTTCAACGGACGGAGCAGCCGTTACGGGTGTTAAAAACGGAACCACATTTGTCACGGTGACAGCAAGCTATTACGGTGCGGAATTCACAGCCGTGATATCGGTGGGCGTCGGGCGCGAGCCGCTCAAGCTGCCGACAGGTGCATTAATCGCGGTAAACCGCACGGAAATCGCTGTCGGTGAAAGCCTGTACGCTGTGCTGAACGCATTCTATGCGGACGGTTCGGCAGCAGACGTTCTCTCGGCGGGAAAGGCATTTTTCAGTGATAATCCCGAAATACTCTCCGTTGACGCGGACGGAAAAATCACCGCGGCTGCGGAGGGAACGGCTCATATTCGTGCGGAACTTAATTTCGGCGGAGCAATCGTAAAATCCGATGAAATTGAAATCTCCGCTGTGACTGAAGCAAAACAGCAGTTTATGCCGAATCCGTATGTTGAGGTCACATCGGTCAGCTTCGGAGAAAGCGGCGTAACGGCTGTGTTCAATAACAGCTTCGGCAGAGTCGTCAGCGGCATAAAGGTTGTGGTAATCGGATATGACGAAAACGGCAGTATGACGGGAATGTTCGTTCACAGCGGCAGTCTTCCGAACGGCGAAGCCGAAAGAACCTTTGCAAACGATATTTTCACAAATGCACAGACCGTTAAGGTCCATGTTTGGAACAGCCTATAAAAATATAATTATAAAGGAGTTTGACGTATGAAAAAATTCTTATCGGCATTATTGACCTCCGCAATGCTTGCAACCGCCTGTGCAGGTATGGCAGGCTGCGGAAAGAAGTCCTCCGGCGGCACGCTTAAATGGGTTCAGTTCGGTGACAAGCAGCCGCGCACAGATGAAATAATTAAGAAAGTTAATGAAATTGTTGAGCCTGAGCTTGGATTAAAAGTTGAAGTGGAGTTTATTGACAGCGCGTCATTTAAAGAAAAGTCCAAAATGAAAATGGCCGCAAGCGAAGATTATGACGTTATCTGGGCAGGGTATCTTAACGATTATCAGTCGGCAGTGTCACTCGGCGGATTTTACGATATAACGGACTATCTTGATAATATCAAAATGAAAGACGGCAAGACGGTTAAAATGAGCGATGTTGTTGAGGATTATTTCCTTGACGCAGCCAAGGTTAACGGGAAAATTTACGGAATCCCGAACACGCAGGTAATATCAAATCCCTTTGTTTCCATAATGCCGAAATCGGTTGCAGACGAGTGCGGAGTTGACGCCAAAGCGCTTGAGGACGCTGCGCTTAAGGTAAAGGATAAGGCTTCTGCACAGGCATATATGGATGTTTTAACGGCGGAGCTTGGAAAAATAAAAGCAAAGCGCCCGGATTTATATACTGTTAACCCCGGAACAAATTTTGCATACAAAAATGTTTATGAGGAAATTGTCGGCGGCGTCGGCATAAGAAAGGACGGTTCGTCCGACAAGGTTGTTATCATCAATGATACGGACGAATTTAAGTGCGGAATTGACGCGGCGCGCACATGGTTTGAAAAAGGCTATATCAGAAGCGACATTGCCGGCAAGGGCAATGCGGTTACCTCGAACGAAGAGAAAAAGCAGTACGGAATGCTTCAGAGCACATGGAAACCCGGGCAGGAAGTTCAGGATGAAAGCGATTACGGCGAGCCTGTTGTTTATGCACGTTTTGAAAATCCGTATGTTTCAAGAACCAATCCGCTTGCAACAATGCTTGCAGTCGGCAAGGACAGCAGACACCCCGAAGAAGCAGTTAAATTTATCTATATGCTTAACTCGAACAAGGAGCTCTACAACCTCATTTGCTGGGGCGAGGAGGGCGTTGACTACAAGAAAAACGATGACGGAACAATAACCGAAATCAAGGATTCGGGCTATGATGATGTCGGCGCAACGGCATGGCGTTACGGCAATCAGTTCAATTCGTTTGTTGTTAAAGGTCAGGATCTTGACGTTTGGGATAAAACACGCGAAATGAACGATAACGCAATAAAATCGCCTGCAATGGGATTTGTGCCCGACACAGACCCCATAACAACGGAAATTGCAAACATAACAAATGTTAACTCGGAATATAAGGCAAAAATCGAGTTCGGAACATCACCAAGAGCAGATTACTGGGACGAATACATGAAGAAGCTTAAGGATGCCGGAATCGAAAAGGTTCAGAAAGAGATTCAAAAGCAGTACAGCGCATTTTTAAAGAAACAAAAATAAATGTGCGCAATGCGGCGGCTGCGGCTTTGCTGCCGCCGCCGTTTTGAAAATCCGGCGGCAATAAAAAAACGGAGGAATTATAATGAGCGCAATACAAAAAGATTCTGCTATAAATAAAAAGAAAAAGCGCATCAGACTCACATCAAGCGATTGGCAGCTGTATTCCCTGTGTGTGATTCCGATTTTGCTTGTATTTATATTTTGCTATCTTCCCATGGGCGGAGTAATCATCGCATTTAAAAATTACAAATTCAATCTTGGTATACTGGGAAGTAAATGGGTCGGCTTTAAAAATTTTGAGTTTTTCTTCAAGTCATCTGTTTTTGCGCAGCTTGTAAGAAACACTCTCTTTAACAATGTTTTATTCATTGTGACGGGGGTTATCGCATCGGTTTTGGTTGCAATATTGCTTTTTGAGCTGAAAAGCAGAAATGCGACAAAAACCTTTCAAACTCTTCTGATAACACCTAACTTCATGTCATGGGTTATTGTTGCATATATGGTATACGCAATTCTCAACCCGAGCTACGGCTATCTCGGTCAGGTTCTTGAGGGGTTCGGAATGGCTAAAATCGATTGGTATTCAAAGCCTGCGGCGTGGCCGGTTATACTTACGATAACAAGCGTATGGAAAAATGTCGGCATGGATTCAGTCGTTTACTATGCGGCTCTTATGGGCATTGACACCTCTCTTTTTGAAGCTGCCGAGGTGGACGGAGCAAACCGCTTTAAGCGGACACTGCATATTGTTATCCCGAGCCTTGTTCCGCTTATCACAATGCTTACGATTCTTAAAATAGGAAATATATTCAGAGCGGATTTCGGCTTGTTCTACACTGTAACTCAGGACGGCGCAAACGGCAACCTTTATCAGACGACCAACGTTATCGATACATATATTTTCCGCACCTTCCGCGAAAACACAACCGCAAATTCCTACGGTCTTACAACGGCAGTCGGACTTTTGCAGTCCGTTGTCGGAATGATTCTGGTTATCATAACAAATCATGCGGCAAAGAAGATTGACGCGGATCTTGCATTGTTTTAGGAGAGGAGAAATATTATGAATAAAAAAGAAAGAACATATCAGATAGTTCTCTGTCTCATTTTCACGGTTATCTGCGCTTTGATAATTTTTCCGTTCTGGCTTATTGTAAGCGCATCGCTTTCAAGCGCGTCGCAGCTTGCAAAGGAAGGTTATCAGATGCTTCCGCGCCCTGTCGATTTTTCGGCGTATAAAGTTGTTTTCGAAAATCCCGGGCAGGTGCTTCGCGCTTATTGGGTAACGTTTGTATTCTCGGCGGCAACAATGGTGCTCGGTGTGCTGTTTATGGCTATGATTGCATATCCGCTTTCAAGGAAGAGTTTGCGCGGAAGAGGAGCAATAAACTTTTATCTTTATTTCACAATGCTTTTTTCCGGCGGACTTGTGCCGACATATATCATCATTTCAAGTATGCTGCATCTTAACAATACAATGTGGGTTTATATTCTTCCGGCTCTTATCAGTCCGTGGTATACATTTATGATGCGAACGTTTTTCAGCGGTATTCCGGGAGAAATCATCGAATCGTCAACGATTGACGGAGCGTCCGAATATAAAATATTTTTCGGAATGATTCTGCCGCTTTCAAAACCCGTTTTGGCAACAGTGGCTTTGTTTATGTTCCTCGGTCAGTGGAATAACTGGTATACGGCGCTTATTTATATCACCCGTCAGGAGCTTTACAGCCTGCAATATCTTTTGCAGAGCATTATGGAAAATATCAACATGCTTAAACAGAATCCGCAGATGGCTAATATGATGGAAAAAAGCGATATTCCCTCCGAGACTGTTCAGATGGCAATGGCTGTTGTTGTTGCCGGACCGGCGCTTCTGATTTTCCCGTTTTTCCAGAAGTATTTTGTGAAAGGTCTTACGGTCGGCTCGGTTAAAGGCTGATTGACGGAGGTTGAAAATGGAACTTCTTGTTAAAGAATATTATCAAAAATGCGTTGAAAAAGCTGCGGAGGAGCTGTGCGGCTTGCCGGGATTCAAATTTGCTGCCGTTGCCGACACGCATCTCGACAATTCTGTTATGACCACAGCCGACAATATTGCGGCAGTGGATGAACGTGTTAATTTTGAGTGCCTTGTTCATCTCGGAGATTTCCTGAACGGGAATCTTTCGAGAAGATATACAATGGCGGTTATGCATGATCAGATGAGCCTTTTTTGCAATTGTATTCATCGGAAACCTTTTCTCCCCGTTCAGGGAAACCATGACGGATACACTGATTTTTCATCGGAATATTCTCCGAACATGGCTGTGGATGAGGATTGGTCGGAGCTAATCGCATTTACGGATCAATACAAAAATCAATGCCGCAAACCGCCGAAACCGTATTATTTTGTTGACTTTCCGGATTATAAAATCAGAATGATAGTTCTCTGCACATTTTATTACACGGGATTTTACGATGGAACACCATACAGCAAAATATATGGAACGGACGACGCTCAGGCAGCTTGGTTTGAAAATGAAGCGCTTGATGTGAAGCCGGGTTTTACCGTTCTGGTTTTTTCCCACGATACCCCGTTCGAAGATTTTGAAAATCCTGAAAAGGACAATCCGCGCCCGAACGGAAACCGCCTTATGAATATTCTCAAAAGCAAGGCCGGTGAAAACGGGTTTTCCGTTGCAGCGTGGTTTGCGGGGCATTTTCACGGAGATTATATCGGAAACGTTAACGGTATAAATTTTGTGCTTGTCGCAAGTGAAACGGCATATATACCTCAGCTTTGGGATATGCCTGAGGGAGGAGATTATCCTCAGCGAACACTGAATACCGAATCTGAGGATTTGTGGGACGGTATTGCAGTTGACACAGATGCGCGCATTTTGCACCTTGTTCGCTTCGGTGCCGGAAAAAACCGCGAAATATCCTATTAACGGAGGTTCAGCCATGTGTTTTGAATATGAAATAAATAAGACGGCTGCCGATATTAATGCCGTGCGCGAGGACGGCGATATATGCTTTGCAATGCTGTGCGACACGCATCTGTCAGATGAAGCTGCCGGCACATATGAAAACATCGCAGCGGTGGACAATATGGTTAATTTCGATTTTGCCGTTCACCTCGGAAATGTTATTAACGGCGATAATCCGGAAAGAATATCTTCGCATTTGCTGACAGCTGAGCTAAAAAAACTGCGCTCCTCCGTGAAATCGGGCAAACTGTTTGTATGCCGCGGCGAAACTGACGGATGGCGTGATGAGCGTTTTGCGGGGCAGCTTGCAGTAAATATTGTCACAGACGAGATGTGGCATAAAAACACATCTTTTATTGATGAATATGCGGTCAGAGAAAGACAAAATCCGTATTATTATGCGGATATTCGGGGTACTGATGTCAGGCTTTTGTTTCTCAGTTCGTATAAAACGGAGATAAATTCAGAGCTTGAATTGTTTGAAAAATATGAAAGAATTGATGTGCGTCAGCAGGCATGGCTCATGAAATGCGCGCTTCGCGGCTGTGAGGGGAAAACCGTCCTTTTATTTTCGCATCACATTCCCAAGTCGCGCTATTCATGCGGCAGCGACCCTTATTTTTATGAGGGGCGTGCAACCGAGCCTGTGCTTGCAGTTATTCAGCAGGCGCAGCGCCGCGGCGCTAAAATCGGTGCATGGTTCGGCGGCGGCTACGGACTTGACGATGATATATCGTTGGGCGGAATTAACCTTTCCGTTATGGACTCACAGGTGATTCGCGGAAAAAGAGGAAGAAGCACGGAGAATGAAACGGCTGATTGCTGGGACGCCGTTCTGCTGAAACCCCGAAAAAGGGAACTGCGGCTTTTTCGCTTCGGATTCGGAAAGGACAGGATTATAAACTTTTAACTGTAAAATCGGAGGAACTGATATGGATAGAAAAACTCTTACTGTTGCGCTGATCGGGGCCGGAAACCGCGGCCAGGGTTATACAAACATAATGTCGGAAAACGATTGTTTCAAGGTTATTGCCGTTGCGGAGCCGGTAAAGGAGGAACGCGATTATATTAAAAATAAGCACGGAATTAAAGACGAAATGTGCTTTGAATCTTGGGAGCAGCTGCTCGGCCGCCCCAAATTTGCCGATGTTGTTATCATTGCAACAACGGATCGCATGCATTATGCACCTGCGATGAAAGGAATTGATCTCGGATATAATCTGCTGCTTGAAAAACCGGCGGCACCCACTGCGGAGGAATGTGTGGCGATAGCAAATGCAGCAAAGAAAAAGGGCGTTAAAGTGCTTGTGTGCCATGTGCTTCGCTATACTCCGTTTTTCGGGAAAATAAAACAAATGATTGATGAAGGTATGCTTGGCAAGGTGCTGTCAATTCACCATATGGAATGCGTCGGAAACATCCATCAAAGTCACAGTTTTGTTCGCGGCAACTGGGGCAACACTGAGAAAAGCGCTCCGATGATACTTGCAAAATCGTGTCATGACGTTGATATGATCCAATGGCTTATCGGCAGTCCCTGCACAAGCGTTCAGTCCTACGGAGCGCTTTCATATTTCAAGCGTGAAAACGCTCCCGAGGGCGCTCCCGAGCGCTGCATTGACGGCTGTCCGTATTCGGAAACATGTCATTATAACTCCGTAAAGCTTTATCTTGAGGATGAAAAAAACCTCTGGTTTCGTGAGGCTGCAACAAAGGATAAAAACCCCTCGAACGAAAGAGTGGAGAGAGCGCTGCGTGAAACGCAGTACGGAAAGTGCGTGTTCAAATGCGATAACGATGTTGTCGATCACCAGGTTGTGAATATGGAGTTTGCGAACAGCGCGGTTGCATCGTTTAATATGTGTGCATTCACATATAACGGCAGATTTATCCGTGTTATGGGTACGGAGGGCGAACTGACAGGCGACGGCGACAGAAACCTTATCGAATATTTTTCGTTTAAAACGCGCGAACACGAAACGATAAGCACAAGTGATAAGCTGATGACAGGTTCAATAACGGACGGTCACGGCGGCGGCGACCGCGGAATTGTAAACACGCTTTACGAATATCTGACTGTTGGGTGCAAGAGTGACCTGCTGAGTGAAATCGGCATATCGACCGAAAATCATCTGATTGCATTTGCTGCCGAAAAGTCAAGGCTTGAGCACAGGGTAATCAATATGGATGACTACAAAAAGGAAATCGGACTTATATGACATCATCCGGCGGCGCATGATGAACTTCAATGCGCCACTGCAATAACCGGGAGGAAAGGAAACCGAAATGAGACAACTGTATGAAGAAAATTCGGCAAATTATCCGCGGCTTAAAACGGATAAATTTTTTGTTGATTACGGTAACATATACCGTTTGAACGGATATATAAAAAGACTTGCAGACTTTATTGAAAGTTTTCAGCTGACGGATGATAAGCTTTGGAACAGATTTGTCAATCAGTTCCGCGAAGAGGACGCCGATTCGGACAGCGGATGGCGCTGCGAATACTGGGGGAAAATGATGCGCGGGGCATGCTTTACGTATTCAATGACGCACAATAAAGCGCTCATGCAGTCGCTTACAAAAACCGTTTCAGATATGCTGTCAGTTTGGGAGGAAAAGGGAAGATTAAGCACCTATTCAAAAAATCATGAGTTTGACGCATGGGATATATGGGGCAGGAAGTATGTGCTGCTCGGGATGCAGTATTTCATCGAAATATGCACCGATAAGGAGCTTTGCCGGAAAATTGTCGAATCTATGTGCGAACAGTCCGATTATATCATTTCCAGGGTTGGGAGAAAAGAAGAGGGAAAATTGCCGATAACTTCGGCAACGCATCACTGGCGCGGACTAAATTCCTCTTCAATACTTGAGCCGATTGTCAGATTATATTCAATAACAGGGAAAAAAGAATATTTGGATTTTGCATCGTATATAGTGGAATGCGGCGGTGCAGACTGCGAAAATATCTTCAATCTTGCGTATGAAAACAAACTGTATCCGTATCAGTATCCGGTTACAAAGGCATACGAAATGATTTCCTGTTTTGAGGGGCTGCTTGAATATTACAGAATTACAGGCATTGAAAAATATAAGACGGCTGTTATAAATTTTGCAGATAAAATCCTGGAAAGTGATTTCACTGTAATCGGAAGCTGCGGCTGCACACATGAGCTGTTTGATCATTCCACTGTGCGCCAGGCAAACAGGTCAATGGGAGTGGCTTCTCAGGAAACATGTGTTACAGTAACTCTGATGAAGTTTTTCTATCAGCTCATACTGATAACCGGTAAGCCTCATTATGCCGACGCGTTTGAAAGATCAATGTACAATGCTTTTTTCGGATCGGTGAACACGGAGAAAGCCATAGGCAGTCTCGGGCAGTTTGAGGATTCCGTTTCATACAGAGAGCCGATGCCGTTTGACAGCTACAGTCCGCTGACAGCCGACTCGCGCGGAAACGGAATCGGAGGATTCAAGGTGATGAGTGACGGAAGCTATTACGGATGCTGTGCCTGCATAGGCGCTATCGGATTCGGACTTGCGGCAAAATTCAGTGTGCTGACTGCCGATGACGGGTTTGCGATTAATCTTTACATAGACGGCGATATAACTTCAAAAACTCCGTCCGGTAAAGAAATAACATTTAAAACTGAGACAGATTATCCCGTATCAGGAAAGGTGCGCATAAAGCTTTTGCTCGAGAATCCGGAGAGAATGAATATTATGATGCGGAATCCCGAATGGAGCAAAACGACAAAGCTTTCGGTGAATGGGGAAAGCACCAATGTTTGCGGCGGATATATCGGCATTGAAAGAACTTGGAACAACGGCGATGTGATTGAGCTGCTGCTTGATATGCGCACGGAAGCGATTTATCCGATTCCGTACGGTCACGATATTCTCATGAATAAAGTAATATGGGGGCTCAATTATGTTGTTCCGACATATGACGAGGAGGATTCTATGGCAAAGCATCATATTGCCCTGCGCCGCGGTCCTGTGATGCTCGCCGAGGAAAACAGACTTGGTTACAGTGTTGACAAGCCTGTGGACATAAGAGTTGAAGCAGACGGATATGTCGGCGCGGTTATCGCTGAAAATAAAATTGCGCCGTATGTGAATATGCTTGAGATGTGTGTGCCGCTCAAAAACGGAGAGTTTCTTCATGTAACGGATTATGCTTCGGCAGGAAAAACGCTTAATGACGACAGCAAAATGGCGGTTTGGATGCTGACTGATTGGGCAAAAGCTTAGTTAATGAGCATAAAATCCGCAATATGTTTGAAAGGAAAAGATATTATGGTGATAATCCCGAAACCAAAAAAAGCGGTTTTCACGGACGGCTTTTGCAAGGTATGCAGCGATTATGAAGGTGCGCGCGGAAAAGCGGAGCTTATAAGTGACGCGTCGCTTTGCGAAGAGCATTATAGAATTAATATTTCGGAAACAGCCGTTAAAATATCATTCGGAACAGAAGAGGGAAAGTTCCGCGCAATGACAACGCTTTCGCAGCTTTGCCGCGAAAAAGGCGGAAGTGTTCCGTGCTGCGAAATCGAGGATTGCCCCGATATAAAAACGCGCGGATATATGCTTGACATAAGCCGCGGAAAACTGCCGAAGCTTTCCGAGCTTAAAAAGCTTGCGGATATGCTTTCCGACCTTAAATACAATCAGCTTCAGCTTTATATGGAAAGTCCAGTTTTTGAATATAAAAGCTTTCCCGATATTGTCGAAAGCGATCATTACACAAGTGAAGATATAGCGGAGCTTGACAGGTATTGCACAGAGCGGTTTATAGAGCTTGTTCCTAACCAGAACAGCCTCGGGCATATGGAAAAATGGCTGAAAAATGAAAAGCTCAAAGGACTGGCAATCGATGAAAATGCGGAGAAAATAACAACGCTGAATCCGCTCGACCCCGGTTCGGTTGAGTTGATGGACAAAATCTACGGCGACTTGCTGCCGTCATTCTCATCGGGTTTGTTTAACATAGGAATGGACGAGCCGTGGGAGCTTGGAAGCGGAAAAACAAAGGAAGAATGTGAAAAGCGCGGCACAGGTGCTGTCTACACGGATTATCTGCTTAAAATATCTGACCTTGTGAAAAACAAGTATAAAAAAACTCCGATGTTCTGGGCGGATATAGTGTTTAAGCATGAGGAGCAGCTTTCAAGGATTCCGAAGAACGCAGTAGTTATGGAGTGGGGGTATGAGGCGGATCATCCGTTTGACCGCCATCTGGAAGCGATAAAGAAAAACAATCTGAGGTTCTATGTCTGCCCGGGAACCTCCATGTGGCAAAGCTACACAGGGAGAAGCGAGGTATATGCGGCAAATATTTCAAAGGCGGCAGAGAGCGGAGCATATTACGGAGCGGAGGGTTTTTTGCTGACGGAATGGGGAGACTGCGGTCATCCGCAGTTTCCGTCGGTCACATATCTTCCGATGGTGCTCGGCGGAGCGGCAGCATGGGGTGCAGGCAGCCATAACAATGAAATTGCGGCAGCGGAAAGAGCTGCATTGCTTAAGGACTGTAAAGCATATGCCGATAAATATATCTATAAGGTAACAAACAGCGTTTCGGTTTCGGATATTGTGTTTAAAATGGGAAAATATATGTTCCTTGAATCGGAAAATGTTTTCAATGCAACGCTTATCGGAGCGCTGACGCGCACGGGAGAAAAACCGGACGAAGCAATGAGCGAGAGTATGCGCGATGTTGCATTTTATATGCGCGAGCTGAAAAAACGGCTCGAAACGGCGAAAGCAGATGAGCTTTCATTGCGTGAAATCGCGGCAAATGCTGACATGGTGATTCTGTTTGCCGATTATCTGAGCGGCAGCGATGTGCGCGAAGCTGCCGCAAGGCTTTCGGAGGAATTTTCAAAGCTTTGGGAAATAAGAAACCACAGGAACGGGGAAGAAATTTTCGGCAGCTTTTTAGAAAAATTGTGTTAAGTATATTTGTAAAATAAAACGGATGCGTCAAAATGAAATTTCATTTTGACGCATCCGTTTTACTATTTCGTCAGATCGTTTCAATAAACCGTTTTGAATTATCGGTAATTTCAATTTCGTAGGTTTTGCCGCGGAACACGCGCGTTACCTTCGCCGGCAGCATTTCCTGCGGCAGACACGGGCTTATTTCAAGTCCGTCCCACTTTGGTTTTATCCCAAGCATATATTGTGTTACCGCGATATACATCCATGCGGCTGTTCCCGTCAGCCAGCTTACGTTTGCAAGCCCGAACTTGTCGCTTTCAGGTCCGAATATGTTCGAGCAGTACACGTACGGCTCTGCACGGTAGCGTTCCTCCCCGGCGGTTTTCTGCGCAATCATCGGCAGCAGCTGACGGTAATATTTATATGCCCTGTCCGCCCTGCCGAGCATACATTCCGCAATTATCGCCCATGTATTCGCATGGCAGAACACACTCCCGTTCTCTCCGCACCCCTTGTTATACATAGTGAGGTTTACTTCCTTTGATGGATAATCCGTTTCCATTGCAGGGTCAATTTTCTTTATCCCGAGCGGTGTGTCGAGATATTCTTTCACGCTGTCCATCGCGCGCAGCTGCT
>CAKSFM010000012.1 GCA_934454525.1 uncultured Clostridia bacterium | reverse complement strand
TTTCCCTTTTTTTCTCTCTTTCCCCGTTTTGTACAATCCCTTACCTCTTTTTTTTACTCCCTATTGGTTATTTTGCCTTACTCTTGTGTTCGCTGAAAGTTTCCGTAAATATATGACTGCCGTCATTTTTGGAATTATCCGTGCGATAGTAAAGATAACTGCTCTCCTGCGGCTGCATTGCCGCCTTGATGGATTTTATTCCCGGATTGCAGATTGCACCGACCGGAAGTCCGGCATACTTATATGTATTGTACGGTGAATCCTCTTCAAGATCCTTATAGTATACGCGGCTTACATCGTAAAGGCCGTCTGAAATGGCATACACAACACTGGCGTCGATTTGCAGGCGCATGCCTTTTTTAATACGGTTCTGAATAACGCCGGATATTGTGTTTCTTTCGGAGTCAAGCTTTGCTTCACGCTCTATAAGCGAGGCGGATATAATTATATCGTTCATGCTCATTTCATTTTTATTCAGACTTTTCACGGAATTATACTGTTTTTCAAACTCAGCGAGCAGCACGGATATGACATCATGAGCGGACGCAGTGCTTTTGAACACATATGTACTTGGGAAAAGATATCCCTGGAGCTTATATTTCACGCCGTCTTTTGACGGAATATCGTTAATGAAGCTGAACCCGAACTTTCCGTTTTTAAGCTCTGACAGGAAGTCCTCCGCGTTAACAAGACCGAGTTTTTCGCAGCGCGCAGCAATCATTTCTGCGCTGAAACCCTCGGGAATGGTAAGCTTGACGCCCTTATCTTTTTCAGACGGGTTCATAAGCTCATCAATAATATCATCAAGACACATGCCCTTATGAAGCGTAAAAGTACCGTAATTAAGTTTTCCGCGATACGGGGATTTCCTCATTTTCATTCTGAAGCTCAGCTCATAACGAATTATTCCGTTTTCCTTAAGGCTGTGCGCAATAACCTTTTCCGACGCCCCTTTCGGAATTTTTACGGTTACGGCAGCGCCGCTTTTGGATTCGGCTGCCGTGTATTCCCCGACAAACAACGCCCCGTTAACAGCCGCCGCAGCAAACAGGGCGAGCAGAAGTATCAGTAAAAGTTTTTTCATATTTTTTCCTCCGTAACTAATTAAAATATCCCAAGCAATACCTGCGGCACTACTTGGGATTAATTTTAAATATTTTTATCAGACGACATGAAACCCTCGGCAAAGAATAAAAAATCCGATGATTCTTCAAGACTTGCAATTACCTCGCGGACCTGCTGTTCAGCCTCGAGCTGAGCTGCAATTTCTTTCTCAGACGGTCCCGACAAATCGTTCGCAGAAAACAAAACACAGCCGTTCGGAGAACCGTGACGGGCACTGTAGCGCGCAATCAGTTCGTTAACGTCCTCTGCAATCACGCTGCCCTCCGCATGACCGCCAAAACCAAACGATTCTGAATAGTACGCAATTCCGTCAATCAAAGCATATATAAGGAACACATGACCCGCACCGGGGTATTCCGGCGAATAATGAGCCTGCACGGGAAAGCTGACAACAACATTCCTAAGGTCGTTGCCGTACTTTGCAACAAGCTTATTTATACAATCCGCTCCCTGCTCTCTGTACACAAAATATCCGCCCGATGTTCCTCCAACGTTTTCAAAACCGTCATACCACTGATTTCCGTTTCCGCGAAAATCATATTTTCCGTTGAATATACCCATTGCCTTAAGCTGACAGCGGACATATGTGCCGCAATATCCGCTGAAGCTGCGGCCCCCGAAATCATTTCTTGCCGCCGCATATGTCTGCGCTCCGTACTCCGAAAGCCACTGCGGAACATTGGCAGCGCCGGCTGCAACAGAGCAGCACAGCACTGCCGCAAGAAAAGCCGCAGCCGTTTTCTTTATAACCGAAATAAACTTCACAATACATCTCTCCATGTTCGCCGCCGCACGGCGATCTAATTTCCAAAATTAAAAACAACATGGAGGATTATAACACTGTTTTGTAACAATTTCAAGTGTTTTGGTAATATTTTTTAAATTTTTTTAACAATTTTTTAATATTTATTGATTTTCCGGCTCTTTGCAGCCGCTTTTTCAATACAAAAGCTATTCCTGCGTAATCTTTTCGTCATACTGATTTCCAGACGGGTTCCATTCGAACTGCTCGTTCATCCATTTAATCATTTCATCGTAAATCGGAACTTCACACGAAAGCCTGCCGCGCAAAGCATATATTTCAGACAAAATCGCCGAATCATTCTCAATCGGCGGCTCAACGTATATTTTATCATGCTTTGTTGCAGTGTGGCGCTGTTTGTCCAAAAGCAGCTCCTCGTACATTTTTTCTCCGGGTCTTAAACCGGAAAATTCAATTTTTATATCAACATCCGGTCTGTAACCGCTCAGCTCAATAAGATTACGCGCCAGGTCAACGATTTTCACAGGTTCACCCATATCAAGAATGAATATTTCACCCCCGTTTGCCAGTGCACCTGCCTGCATAACAAGCTGCACAGCTTCGGGAATTGTCATAAAGAAACGGTTTATTTCGGGATGCGTCACCGTTACGGGACCGCCCTCCCTTATCTGCCGCTTGAAAAGCGGAATAACGCTGCCGTTGCTGCCGAGAACGTTGCCGAAACGGACAGCCGCATAAATTGTTTTCCGCCCCTGTCTTTTCTTTTGTCTGTGCGCCATGCGCTGCATAACCATTTCCGCAAGCCGTTTGCTTGCCCCCATAACGTTGGTCGGATTTACAGCCTTGTCAGTTGATATCAGAACAAATCGCTCTGCCGCATACTTTTCGCACATATCGGCAACATTAAATGTACCGTAAACATTATTTTTTATTGCCTCGTTCGGACTGTCCTCCATAAGCGGAACATGCTTATGCGCCGCAGCATGGAAAACAACCTTGGGGTTATATTTCGAAAATACCTCCTCAAGACGCTTTCTGTCACGCACCGAACCGATAAGAACCTCCAGTTTAAGCTGCGGCAAACGGCGTTTCAGCTCCATCTGAAGCTCATAGGCATTATTTTCATATATATCAAAAACAATAAGCATCCTCGGATTATAGTTTGTTATCTGGCGGCACAGTTCACTGCCGATGCTTCCGCCGCCTCCCGTTACCATAACAACCTTGCCTTCTATGTAACCGAAAATATCATTTCCGTCAATAAGCTTTTCGCTTCGCCCGAGAAGCTCCTGCGGAGTTACTTCGCGGATTTGATTAACATTCGCCTTGCCGCTCGCAAGTTCATACAAAGAGGGAACCGTTGATGTTTTAAGACCCGTGCTGCGGCAAATGGAGGCAATTCCGATTTTTTCCGAGTCCTTGCCTGACGGGATTGCAATAATAATTTCTTCTATCCGATACTTTTTCGCTGCTGCCGCAATTTCCTCACGTCCGCCGACAACCGGCACGTCACACACTCTCATTCCATGTTTTTTCGGATCATCATCAATTGCAACAACCGGGTAAAGACTGCCTACCTTTTTCATACTTTTTATAAGTGAAGATCCCGTGTCACCTGCGCCGACAACCATGATTCTGCGCTTTTTTGAGTTGCCCTTGCTGTTCGCGATCCTGCTTGTGAGAAGTCTGAGCAAACTGCCTCCGAAACGCTCCGTTGTAAACCCGAATATACAGATCAGATATATAACAACATAGTCCGAAACGGAAAATGACGCTTCATCGCGCAGTAATATATTTGAAAGAAAGAAAGACGCAGCCGTGCCGAGAAGTGCCGCAACGTAAATTACGGAATATTCGCGGAAACCGGCGTATCTCCATGAAAATACATATGCCTTTGCAAGAACCAGCGCCGCCACAACCAGCAAAACCAAAACCAGAGTTTCACGAAACTTGATGTTCAAAAAACTTTCTCCGAAAGGAATAAATGCGTTCTCTTTCAGAACATTTGTAAACCAAACCGAGAAAACAATCACAATTACATCAAGAAGCATCATCAGCAAGACGCGATACATATCACGGCTTTTAAACTGCTTTATATATTCCATGCCTACATTCCCTCCAATTGTATCATAAAGACATTATACAATATAAGAAGAAATTTTTCAAGAAAAATCGTATAATTCATATATTAAATTTAGACGAATATTTTTCATAATTCTGCGGATTTTAACATATATAGGGGTGATAAATGTGCGTGATGCAATAAAAAAGAAAAAACAGTATGCCGTTTTATCCGTTTTGCTGTGCCTTGTAGCGGTTTTCGGAATTATGCAGTATTCACGGGCGCAGAAGCTGTCATACGAAAGAGAAGTTGAATACAACCGCGTTTTTTCCGAGCTTACCGAGTATGTTGACGATATAGAAATATCGCTGCTCAAGGGGCAGCTTGTGACCGATCCCGTACGGACCGCATACTTCTCATCGGAGCTTTCCCGGCAGGCAAGCGGTGCAAAGGCAAATCTTGCGCTTTTGCCGGAAAACAGCATAAAGCTCGAAAAAACCGCGAAATTTCTTTCCCAGGTCGGCGATTATGCAAGTTATATTTCACAGAAATCGCTTCGCGGTGAAGAGATTACGGAGGAAGAAACCGAAAATATTAAAAAGCTTACCGGATATGCTCATGACCTTAAATCGGCTCTCGACTCCATGCTGATTGATATAAATGACGGAAAGCTTTCGTTCAGCGATGAAAAAAGCCGCCTTGCAAAGCTTTCGCAGGGAAGCCGCAGTGCGCTTGCCAAGGATTTTGACGAAATGGAGGAGGAGTTCCACAACTATCCCTCACTTATCTATGACGGACCGTTTTCGCAGCATCTTACCGATAAAAAATCGGTTTTTACGGACGGAAAACCTGAAATAGACAAAAATGCAGCACTTAAACTATCGGAAAAATTCCTTAAGGGCAAAAAGAAAACCGTTGAAGAAATCGGCGGAAAGCTTCCTGCCTACAGTGTCTCCGACGGAAGCTCAACGGTTGAATTTACAAAAAGGGGCGGCGCGCTGCTGCTTCTTATGCATGACTGCTCTCCGTCCGAGGAAAAGCTCAGCATTGACGCTGCAAAGAAAAAAGCCGCGGAATTCCTGGAGCAGAACGGATTTTCCGATATGCGCGAAAGCTACTATGAAAACAAAAGCGGCAGCGTTGTTATAAATTATGCTTATTCACAGGACGGGTATATCGTATATCCCGACCTTGTTAAGGTTAAGGTTTCGCTTGACGACGGTAAAGTTGTGGGGTTTGAATCGCGCGGATACATTATGAATCACAGCTACCGCGATATTCCCGAAAAAGTAATCACGCGCGAGGACGCGCTTTCAAAAATAAGCAAATCGCTTAAGACGGACACCGTGTCGCTCGCGGTCATTCCGCTTGACAGCGGCAAAGAGGCATTTTGCTACCAAATCCGCGGAACGGTTTCTGACAAGCATTTTCTTGTTTTTGTGAACACGCAGACCGGCGATGTTGAGGATATGCAGATTCTGCTTGAAGCGTCGGGCGGTGTGCTTGCGGTTTAATAAATAAAATTTTTTCGTAAAAACACGAACCTTTCGGAAATATACGGCGTATTAATAATGAATACTACCTATGTACAAAATATATTTTACGAAAAGGTGATGCCGAACGGATAAAAATTTACTGTATTTAAAAAAGGGGCTGTTTCAAGGGGATAGGAAAAAAGCTCTGGAATTAACAAACTGAGCCAAAGCGCTAGCTTTGGGTTACCCGACGGCGTACATAGGTACGCCGAGCGGCGAAGTTTGTTGATAGCAAGAAAAGGAGTAATTCTTTGAAAAATCAAATTTTTGATTTTTCCACCTTTAATAAAAGCGAATTACAATAGCTATGCTGCCTGTAATATCTGCTTTTTCTCCTTTTCTTGCGTTCCGGAGTTTTTTAACATCCCCTTTTTAACAGTATGACATTTCTGTTTTTATAATTGCAAAATAGCTCCTGTCAATTTTGCGGATTTCTTCACGCAGCTTTCTGACGGTTTCTTTTCGGAACTGATACTGCGTCGGCGGAAGAACAAGATCAAAAATCAGATTTGTGTGCGTCGGACCGGGAACCATGCGGAAATCATGAATCGAAATCTCCGGTGCAATCTTTGCCGCTGCGGCAGAAATCTTCTTGTAAAGCTCCTGCCGCTCGGGATTGCTTAAATCTATCGGATCCATATGTATAACAGCCTCACAGCCGAGCTGCTGCGAAATTTCGCGTTCGGTAAGGTCAACCGCGTCATGCAGGAGAAACAGATTTTTTGAACCGTCAACCTCCATATGAAGCGACACAAATATTTTGTTGGGACCGTAATCGTGAACAACAAGGTCATGAATACCGATTGTTTCGGGATTTTCACGCACGACTGCCTCTATCTTTTCGACAAGCTCCGCATCCGGAGCGCTTCCGAGCAGAGGACTTGCCGTTTCCATAAGCGATTTTATGCCCGTCCGTATGACAAGTGCCGAAACCGCTGCGCCGACAAATCCGTCTATCTGAACATTTGTGAAATGCATGAACACTGATGATAGAAGAACCGCGCCGGTTGCAATGCAATCACTCAGACTGTCGGAGGCTGCCGCACTGAGCGACGGTGAATTTATTTTTTTGCCGCAGGATGTGTTGTACACCGCCATATATAGCTTTACTGCAATTGAAAGAGCAAGCACGATTACGACATATTTATTAAAAATAAATTTTTCCGGACTCAGCAGTTTTTTTACTGAGGAGCTGAGAAGCTCCGCACCGACCAGTACGATTGCCGCGGATATAACGAACCCCGATATATACTCAATTCTCCCATGCCCGAACGGATGCTCCTTATCGGCTCTTCTTTCTGCCCACACAAACCCGAACAGCGTTACCGCGGAAGAGCCTGCATCGGATAAGTTATTAAAAGCGTCTGCGGTTATTGAAACAGAGCCGCTCAACATTCCGACTGCCAGTTTTGAGAAAAACAGCAGCGTATTCAAAAGCATCCCGACTCCCCCGCATATAAACCCGTAACGGCTGCGCTTCTGCGCAGCCGTCAGCGATGAATCGGACGCAAATAATTTTATCAGTAATGAAATCATCTGCTTCCATCCTTTTTAGTTGCAAAGCTTTGCAACGACCTGACCGATAAGCTTTCCGTCAGCCTTGCCTTTAAGCTCAGCCATAACGGTCTTCATTATCATTCCTTTATTTTTCGTTGCGATAACATCGGCAAATTTGTCTTTCAAAAGAGCTTCGATTTCCGCCGCGTCCATTTGCGCCGGGGCATACTCTTTTATAATTTCGTAATTTGTTCTGTACTCTTCAACAAGCTCCGTTCTGTCCGCCGGGCAGGTATCAAGCTGTTCCTTTGCCGTTTTAAGCTCCTTCAAAAGTACGCTGTCAACCATTTCTTCGGGAATATTTTCACGCACTCCGGCGTCAATCCCGCATTTTTTCACAGCTGCAATCAGCGATGAAACAACGTCTTTTCTGACTTTGTCTTTCGCTTTCATTGCCGCTATCATGTCTGCGCGCAGTTTTTCGATTGTCATATAAATCCGATCCTTTCTATATTTTTAATTCGGCATTAAGCCGTGATCGCTCATACTTGTATATGAATGTGCCGAAGTTGTTATGATATGATCAAGCACATTTATTCCGATTCCGTCAAGCAGCAGGCAAAGCTCCTTTGTCAGCTGTCTGTCATTTTCGGATGCGGTTGCATTGCCGGACGGATGATTATGCGCTAAAATAACGGCTGCGGAATTATACCTGAGTGCACATTCAACAACCTTGCGCGGGTGAACCGACGCCTGGGAAACCGTTCCGTGTTCAAGAATTTCAAATGCAATAACCGCGCGCTTTGAATCAAGGCATATAACAGAAAACACCTCTTTTGACAAACTGCCGATTTTGCCGCAGGCATAAAGTCCGGCATCCTGAGTGTTTCTTATAATATAACTGTCACGCAGACCGAGCGAGGAATAAACGCCCGTGATTTCGGGAATCAGTTTAATAAGCGTTGCCGCATTATCACCTATTCCCTTTGTGCTTTTAAGCTCCTTAATATCTGCATCGAAAACATTTTTCAGGCTTCCGAATCTGTCGAGCAATGCATGTGCCGTGGGATTTGTGTCACCTTGCGGAATCGCATAAAAAAGCAAAAGCTCAAGCACCTCATGATCGGCAAATCCTGCCAAACCTTCACGCAAAAGTCTTTCCTTAACTCTTGCCCTGTGTCCGTCATGAATACTCATTTTTCACCATCTCAAAAAATTCTTCTTTTGTTATAAGCGCATTAATTGCATCTATCATTGCGTCTGCCGATATGCCTGTCGGAACGGAAAGCCTTTTGCAGAGAGCAATGCGCGCGGCGGCGCTGTTTGCGCCGCCGTACAATCCGGCTTCAAAAAAGTCGGTCTTTGTTATTTTATCACGGTTTTCATAATCCGCCGTATACTTTTTCAGAATATCTTCAAGGAGCTTGTCCTCCATTCCCTCAACGCCAAGATGCCCTTCCTTTGACGGGCGGCTCTTGCGCCTTTCTTTTCCGTCAATTTCGGGAATATATGCATGATAAACCTTTCCCTCTCCGACAATTCCTTTTATGTGATTTCTGATAAGAAAGCCGGCGCGGTCGGAATCCGTCAGCACAAGTATTCCGCATGATGATGCAAGTCTGCGCAGAAAACTGCGTTTTTCATCATCCTTAAATATGCGGAAACCCTCCGTTGTAAACACGGGTGCGTCACACACGCGCTCAACTCTCATTTTGTCATATTTACCTTCAACGATTATTGCAAGACCGATATGCAGCATCAGTCCGTTTCGATAAGACCGTAGTTACCGTCCTTGCGGCGGTAAACAATGTCCGTTTCATTTGTTTCGGCATTTATAAATACAAAGAATGCATGTCCGAGCATATTCATCTGCAAAACGGCTTCCTCAGCGCTCATAGGTTTTACATGATGCTTTTTAACGCGGACAATTTTGATTTCGCTTTCTTTTTCGTCCTTTTTATCATCACCCGGATATGCTTCCGGCTTAACTCCGCCCTTAAGCTGCTTTGCAAGGCGCGTTTTGTTTTTTCTTATCTGGCGCGAAATTGCTTCGACAACTTCATCGGCTGCGTCATAAACCTCATCATTGCGCTCCTCCGCGCGATATATCATATCAATCGTGCGGATCGTCACCTCGACAATTTTTTTGTCGCGCTGTTCGCTTACGACAATATCCGCCTGTGCGTCATCATTGAAAAATTTACCGAGCTTGTCTATCTTTTTAACAAGCATCTCCTCCTGTTCGTCTTTCAGCTCTGTTTTTCTCAAATAAATGTTGGTCTTCATATGTGCCCCTCCTTAATTTGTTGTCCGAAAAGATTTTTTCTTTTCTTAAATATATTATACTATAAAAGCAGGGGTTAGTAAACACATATTTTTTAAATTTTGTTTTAACTTTTTTATTCAGCCTTGATTTTAGTAATGTCGTAAGGCGTGTTCTGATAAACAAAATAGTTCAGCCAGTTTGAATAAATCAGATTTGCATGACCGCGCCATGTCACAACAGGTTCGCGCTCCGGATCATCATCCGGAAAATAGTTTTTCGGGATTTCGGGATTCATTCCTGCGGCAAGGTCGCGCAAATATTCGTTTTTCAGCGTGTCACGGTCATATTCCGAGTGACCTGTTATAAATATCTGCCGTCCGCCGTCCGTTGCTGCGGCATAAAGACCGGCTTCATCCGAGCAGGAAAGAATTTTTATCTGCTCAACCTTTTTTATTTCTTCAAGGCTTACGGTTGTATGCCGCGAATGAGGCACCATGAACTCATCGTCAAAGCCGCGCATCAGCATCGGATTTTTATATACAACCCTGTGGCGGAACACTCCGGAAAGTTTTTTATCCAAATCGTATTTTTTTATTCCGTAATGATAATACAGCGCTGCCTGTGCTCCCCAGCAGATATGAAAGGTGCTGTGAACGTGCGTTTTTGTCCATTCCATTATTTCGCACAGCTCATCCCAGTAATCAACCTCTTCAAACGAAAGCCGTTCAACCGGTGCGCCGGTGATTACAAACCCGTCGTATTTATTATTCCGGATTTCATCAAAAGTTTTGTAAAACGCAAGCATATGCTCCTCTGACACATTTTTTGCCTTATGCGAGCTTACCTGAACAAGCTCAATTTCCACCTGAAGCGGAGTGTTTCCCAAAAGGCGCGCAAGCTGAGTTTCCGTTGTTATTTTTGTCGGCATAAGATTAAGAATACCGATTTTCAGCGGACGAATATCCTGCATTCCGGCACGAAGTTCGTCCATAACAAATATATTTTCATTTTCAAGCACCCTTTTTGCGGGCAGCTTATCGGGTATTTTTATGGGCATTTGTATTCCTCCCGGATTATATGGTTTCCAGCGCCTGTTTAAGATCTTCGATTATATCCTCCGCGTTTTCAATTCCGCATGAAAGGCGGATAAGATCGGGCAAAACGCCGGCATTTTTAAGTTCTTCGTCATTCATCTGGCGGTGCGTTGAGCTTGCCGGATGCAGGCAGCATGTTTTTGAATCGGCAACATGCGTTTCAATTGAAGCAAGGCGGAGATTTTTCATGAATTTTTCCGCTGCGTTTCTTCCTCCCCTAACTCCGAACGAAACAACGCCGCACGACCCGTCCGGAAGATATTTTTTCCCGAGGTCATAGTCCTTATCCCCCTCAAGTCCGCAGCAGCGAACCCATGTAACGTTTTTATGCGCTTTAAGGAACTGCGCCGTCTTGTATGCGTTTTCGCAGTGGCGCTTCATTCTTACTTCAAGGCTTTCCAGTCCGAGATTCAGCAGATATGCGCTCTGCGGTGACTGAACCGAGCCGAAATCGCGCATAAGCTGAACGGTTGCTTTCGTTATATATGCGCCCTCTTTACCGAACTTTTCAGCATATACAACGCCGTGATAGCTGTCATCCGGTGTGCACAGACCGGGAAAACGTTCCTTATTTGCCATCCAGTCAAATTTTCCGGAATCAACAATGCAGCCGCCGATTGCGCTTGCGTGACCGTCCATATATTTTGTTGTCGAATGAGTGACAATATCAGCTCCCCATTCAAACGGGCGGCAGTTTATCGGCGTTGCGAATGTGTTATCAACAATAAGAGGAACGCCGTGCGCATGTGCGGCTTTTGCAAATTTTTCAATGTCAAGCACATCAAGCGCAGGATTTGCAATTGTTTCGCCGAAAACGGCGCGTGTGTTTTCGCGGAATGCAGCGTTAAGTTCAGCTTCAGAACAGTCGGGCGAAACAAATGTGAAATCAATTCCCATTCGCTTCATTGTAACGGCAAAAAGATTGTATGTTCCGCCGTAAATAGCCGATGAAGCGACAACATGTTCGCCGCATGAAACAATGTTAAAAACGCTGTAAAAATTTGCAGCCTGCCCCGAAGAAGTGAGCATTGCTGCCGTACCGCCCTCAAGGGCGGCAATTCTTGCGGCAACATAATCATTTGTGGGGTTTTGCAGCCGCGAATAAAAATATCCGCTTGCCTCAAGGTCAAAAAGCTTTCCCATATCCTCGCTTGTGTCATACTTAAATGTCGTGCTCTGTATAATCGGGATCTGCCGCGGTTCTCCGTTTGACGGAGCGTAGCCTGCATGAAGGCATTTTGTACCCTGTCCGTATTCTTTCATCATTATCTTCCTTTCTACATAAGCGGTGCAAACATCCGCAGAATTGCATACAGAATTTTGCGCGGTGCGCTTATATTTTCACATTCTTCTATCGTAATCGGGCGGCATTTTTTAATAGTTGCGTCAAAATCATTTACAACATCTTTTACAATCGGTGCTCCGGCAAACCATGCCGCGCACTCAAAGTGAAGATAAAGGCTTCTGTAATCAAGGTTTATGCTTCCGACAACTGCGATTTCATCATCGCTGCAGAAGCTTTTTGCATGAATAAATCCGGGAGTATACTCATAAAGCTTGACGCCTGCTTCCGTTAGCTCCTTGTAATAGCTGTATGCCACAGCGCGCGCGTACCAGTGGTCGGCAACAGCCGGGCAGATAATTTTAACGTCAACGCCGCTTGTCGCCGCGTTTGTAAGCGCAACCACCATCTCATGGTCAAGAATGAAGTACGGCGTTGTAATATGAACATATTTTTTTGCCTTGTTGATTATATCGAGATATATAAATTCGCCTGTTTGGTATTTGTCCTGCGGAATATCATAGTATGGCATAACATAGCCGCCGTCCGCCGCAAGCTCCTCAGCCGTTAATTCAGGTTCGTAATCCGACATATTAAAGCTTTCCCTGCTTTGGCAATGCCACATCTGAAGAAACATTTTCGTAAATGCAAATGCCGCCGGACCCTTTATCATAACGCCTGTGTCTTTCCAATGCCCCAGCTCATAGCCTATATTAACATATTCATCGGAAAGGTTTATTCCTCCGGTGAACGCTGTTTTTCCGTCTATAACCAAAACCTTTCTGTGGTCGCGGTTATTCTGAAGCGCCGATAAAAACGGTGTGAACGGGCAGAACACACGGCATTTTATTCCCATTGACGCAAGCTTTTTCGGATATTTAGCCGGAAGAAGCACCATACTTCCCATTCCGTCATACATAACGCGGACATCAACACCCTCTTTAACCTTTCTTTTGAGAATTTCAAGGATACTGTTCCACATTTTTCCCTCTTTAATTATAAAATACTCAATAAATATGTATTTTTCCGCCTTTTCGAGTTCATCGAGAAGTGTGTGCCATTTATCTTCACCGAGCGGAAAATATTTTGCGCCGCAGCACCGGTATGCCTCCATCCCCGAAACATTGTTGATATATTTTATGGTTGAAGCTCTTTCGGGGAATTTTTCTTCTATTTCTTTAAAAACGGAGCTGTCCTGGCGATAATCCCGTGTTGTCTTAAGTTCAAGATTCTTCATTCTTGCAAAGAAAAGTCTGGTATGCGTCTGCCCCATGATAAACAAGTAAAAAATTCCGCCCACAACGGGAAAAAGAAGAATCGGAATAACCCATGCCAGTTTATACATCGGGTTTGAGTGGCGGTTCATTATAATAACCACAACAATAAAGCTTATAAGTTTGAGAACAAGGTCAATATAAATAAAATATCCGCTCAGTCTCATGAAAAAGGCAATAATCAACCCTACCTGCAGCACAAGCAGCAGGCTGACTATAACAAGCTGACTGAAAAGCACCTTTAACAGTTTACGCATACCGTTCCTCCGTTCCGAAGCCTTTATTCCTTTGTTTTTATTATATTTACAACCCTTGCCGTTTCATTCCAATCAACCGCGGCATTTATTCCCTCGGCAACAACTCTTACCGATACGAGCGCCGAGCCGTTGAGATAAACCGGCGGAGCAACCGTCGGAAGAGCTGTTCCGTTTGATTTTATCACTCCGTCCGGATAAACGGTAACCTCATATTCATCGTTTTTTGCCGTTACAGACCCATCTGCGGCATTCCATGAAACCTCATAGCCGAGTTTTTCAAACACTGCGCGGAAAGGAATAAAAGTTCTTTCGTATTTTATTATTGCCGGAGCGCTGTCAAAATTCATCATTTCGCCGTTTATACGGACATAAACATCCGTGCTGAAATTTATTCCGTTCGCAGCGCAGTAGCGCTGGGCATAGCTTCCTTCCCCGCTGAAAAGAGTCAGCAGGGTGCTGCCTGAAAATGCAAAATCGTCAATCATTTCAACCGTATAGGGAATATTAACCCTCACAAGACTTTTGCAGCTGCCGAATGCCATTTCATCAATATACATAACTCCGTCCGGAAGCTGCACACTTCTGACATATTCGTTTCCGAGAAATGCGCCGCCGCTTATTCCCTTTATTCCCGATGGAACTTCAACATGCGAATCGCTTCCGCCGTAATATACGAGCATACCGTTCACGCAAACAAAATCGCTTGTCTGATTTTTCAGCCATTTTGTATCGTCAAACGCGCCTGTTCCTATAAATGAAACGGTTGACGGAATATATATTCTTTCAAGATTATTGCAGTGAACGAATGCATTGGCGCCGATTTTTACCGTTCCCTCGGGAAGAACGATTTCCTTTACGGTGTTGTTATATGCAAATGCATTCTGCTCAATATATTTTATTCCCTGCGGAACATAAACCGTTTCCGCACTGCCGTTGTATTTTATAAGAGTTGTTCCGCCGAGTGCAACAAATTCCGCCGTTGACCCCGTAAGCCAAGGTGTTCCGTAAAAAGCGTTCGGTTCAATATTTTCAAGAAAACCCTTGAAAATCACGTTTGTGAGCGAGCTGCATCCGACAAACGCGCTGTCGCCAATATAAGTGACGGTTGACGGAATTTCAACGCTTCTGAGATTTGCGCAGTTTACAAACGCATTTGCTTCAATTGTTGAAACCCCCTCCGGAATTGAAAGAGTTTGCAGCGTTTTGCAGCCGCCGAACGCATTTTGCCCTATAGATGTCACCTTGTAACCGCCGAGCGAGGATGGAATTATCAAATCCTTAGGCTCACCTGCAAAACCGCTTATCCTGCCGCTTGCCTTATCAAAAAAGAAAATTGCTCCGTTCGCGCGATATACGGGTATTCTTGCCGCCGCAAAAGAAGCGGACTGCATACATATCAGCATTGCTGCCGTTATAATCAAACTAAAAAATTTTTTCACGCTATCATCTCCCAAGATGATATTTTACAACATATTTTTTTATTTGTCAAATCAAGTGAAGAAACTGCGGCAAAACACAATTGCTTTGCCGCAGTTTTTTCACTGATTCTGAGTTTGGTTTAAAATATTATCACTGTCATTTTCATTTTCTTCCGGTAAATCAACCGACCCGTTATCGCTGCCTGAGGGTTCGGGGGTGTTTGTTTCATCATCATTTTTATCCGGACTTTCATCTTCGGCAGGAACGGTTTCTCCATCTTTCATTTCTTCCTTAAAGCTTCCGCTGAATGAAAGTGAAACGGCAAATCCGTCATCCTCCCTTATCTCACCGTCAAAAATAATCATTTCGCCGGAAAATTGCTCAACAATATACGCAAGCGCGTCCGCTGTGATTCTTTTACCGTTTTCTTTTATTACAGACGATGAATTAATAAGGATTTTTCTGCTTTCGGTTTTTTTAAAGCTGTTGTCATACATATCCGCCTTGATATAATAATAATCTCCGCGGTTCACAACGCTGTCACCGTAAAACACAACGCTGCATTTAGCGGTTTTTTCCTTTTTTTCAGCGCTGTCATTTTTATCGCTGACAACATTATTATCATTTTTTTCGGAATTGTCGTCCTCAACGGTGTTTTTATCAAGGCTGTCAGTTATATCAGTGTTGTTTTCAGGCTTTTTCCCAATACCGCCGTTATTTATAATTATAATTCCGGCAATTATTATCACGATAAGTGCTGCCGCAAGTGAAGCTGCAATCCACACAAGCTTTTTGCTGCTCTGTTCTTCCTCTCCGTCATTCTCGTAATTGTCATACTCTTCATCGGATGGCACAGAGGTTCGCCGTGCCTCGCTGTAGCGATCGCTCTCGGTTCGGCTGACCGGCTGTTTTTCAGTATAGGCTTCTTCTTCCCTCACGGGTTTAAATTCAACAGTTTTTGATTTATCGTTATGTTCATCCATTCAAAATCACTCCTGTCGGAATATATTATTCTTCGCTTTCGGCAGATTCTGCGCTTTCCTCGGTTTCAGACTCTGCATTTCCGGATTCTTCATCCTCTTTTTCCTCGTGCTCGGTTTTTCCCATTGAAACAACCTTAACCCCATCGTCAAGCCGCATCAGACGAACGCCTTTTGTTGTTCTTCCGATTGTCCTGATATCCGCCGCTGAAATTCTTATTATAATTCCCTCGGATGTTATAAGAATTATATCCTCACTGTCATCAACAGAATAAATCCCGACAACATTTCCCGTAACCTCGCTGCACTTATAAGTTTTTATTCCGATACCGCCGCGCGTCTGAACGCGGTATTCCGAAAGCGATGTTCTCTTTCCGTATCCGTTTTCCGTTACGGCAAGAAGTTCAAAGCCATCAGTCGGGATACACATACCTATAACATAATCGTCATCGCGCAGTGTTATTGCCTTAACGCCGCGCGTTACGCGGCCCATCGGGCGGACATTCTGCTCACTGAATCTGATTGCCATGCCTTTATTCGTTGCAACAATTATTTCGTTGCTTCCGTCCGTGCGTTCAACCTTGATAAGCTCATCATCATCATCAAGTGAAATTGCAATCAGACCGCCTTTTCTTATCGAATTGTAATCCGAAAGGGATGTTTTCTTTATTATTCCCTTTTTCGTACACATTACAAGATATTTATCTTCTTCAAATTCGCGGATCGGGATAACAGCCGTTATTTTTTCATCCTTTTCTATCGGCAGAAGATTTATAACTGCACTGCCTTTAGCCTGCCTGCCTGCTTCGGGAAGCTGATATGCCTTCAGGCGGTACATCCTTCCGCGCGTTGTGAAGAAAAGAAGCGTGTCATGCGTTGAACCGACAATAATATGCTCAACAAAATCCTCCTCGCGCGTTGAAAGTCCTTTTATTCCCTTTCCTCCGCGGCGCTGACTTGTATATGTCGATGTCGGCATACGCTTGATATATCCGAAATGAGTGAGAGTGATTACGTTTTCTTCTTCCTCAATAAGATCCTCTATGTCTATTTCATCGACAACATTTGTAATTTCCGTTCTTCTTTCATCGCCGAACTTCTCTTTTATAACAAGCAATTCCTCCTTGATTATGCCGAGCACCATGCTCTCATCATTAAGAACCTCATTATAATATTTTATCTTTGAAAGAAGCTCATTATACTCTTCGTCAAGCTTTTCTTTTTCCAGACCCTGCAGTCTTGCAAGCCTCATATCGAGGATTGCCTGCGCCTGAATATCGGTAAGATTAAACTCATTCATAAGATTTATCTTAGCATTGTCATAGCTTGAACGGATTGTTTTTATAACTGCGTCAATATTTTCAAGTGCGATAAGCAAACCTTCAACAATATGGGCGCGCGCCTGCGCTTTTTTAAGGTCAAACCTTGTTCTGCGGGTGATAACATCTTCCTGGAATTTCAGGTAATTTTCCAGAACCTCTTTAAGATTAAGAATTTTCGGCTGATTTTCAACAAGAGCAAGCATAATAACGCCGAAAGTTTCCTGCATCTGCGTATTTTTATAGAGATGATTAAGAACGATATTTGCATTTGCGTCCTTTTTAATCTCTATTACTATTCTCATACCTCTGCGGTCGGATTCATCGCGCAGATCCTTTATTCCCTCAATTCTCTTTTCATGCACAAGCTCGGCAATTTTTTCAACAAGGCGAGCCTTATTTACCTGATAAGGAAGCTCGGTTACGATAATTCTCTGCTTTTCGCCCTCTTCCCCCTCAATTTCGGCACGTGCGCGCATCAGGATTTTTCCGCGCCCTGTGTGATATGCCGCCCTTATGCCGCTTCTTCCCATTATTATTCCGGCTGTCGGGAAATCCGGTCCTTTTATATAATTTATAAGTTCGTCAACGGATATATCTCTGTTATCGGCAAGCGCAATTATTCCGTCAATTACCTCCGAAAGGTTATGCGGCGGAATATTTGTTGCCATTCCGACGGCGATACCGCTGCTGCCGTTTATCAGAAGCTGCGGCAGCTTGGACGGAAGAACAACAGGTTCTTTCAGACTTTCATCATAGTTCGGTGTAAAATCAACAGTGTCTTTTTCAATATCGCGGAGAGCTTCAAGAGCAATTTTGCTCATTCTCGACTCTGTGTAACGATAAGCAGCCGGCGGATCTCCGTCCACGCTTCCGAAGTTTCCGTGACCGTCAACAAGCGGATAACGCAGCGAGAAGTCCTGCGCCATTCTAACCATTGAATCGTAAACCGCGGCGTCACCGTGCGGATGATATTTACCGAGAACATCACCGACGGTCGCCGCACACTTTTTGTACGGCTTATCGGGAGTATATCCTGCCTGATACATTGTATAAAGTATTCTTCTGTGAACGGGTTTTAATCCGTCACGCACATCGGGGAGCGCTCTTGAAACGATAACACTCATAGCATAATCTATGTAGGAGGTTTTCATTTCTTTTACAAGCTCAACATCAACTATATTTTCGACAACATCGGTTTTAGCAATGTGTCCCGTTTCTTTATTCGCCATTGTAAAACCTCCTTATATATCAAGATTTTTAACGTTTTTCGCGTTCTGCTCTATAAATTCACGGCGCGGCTCAACCTTATCGCCCATAAGAATTGTGAAAATTTCATCGGCATGCATTGCATCTTCAAGAGTAACTCTCAGGAAAATTCTTGTTTCCGGATTCATTGTTGTTTCCCAAAGCTGTTCAGCATCCATTTCACCAAGACCTTTGTATCGCTGAACGTCAACCTTAACGTCCTCTCCGTACTTTTCGCGGAATTCACGCATAATTCTGTCCATATCGCCGTCATTATAGGCATATTTCTCCGTCTGCCCTCTTTTTACTTTAAAAAGCGGCGGCTGTGCGAGAAAAACATGACCCTGTTCAATAAGCGGACGCATATATCTGAAGAAAAATGTCAGAAGAAGTGTTCTGATGTGGCTTCCGTCGACATCGGCATCCGCCATGATAACTATTTTTCCGTAACGGAGCTTTTCTATATCAAATTCATCGCCTATTCCCGTTCCGATCGCGGTTATAACGGGAGTGAGCTTATCGTTTCCGTAAACTCTGTCAATTCTTGCCTTTTCAACATTCAGCATTTTTCCCCAAAGCGGAAGAATTGCCTGGAAGTTTCTGTCTCTTCCCTGTTTTGCGCTGCCTCCTGCGGAATCACCCTCGACGATATATATTTCTGTCCTTGCAATGCCCTTTTCAATGCAGTCGGCAAGCTTTCCGGGAAGCGTTGTATTTTCAAGCGCCGATTTTCTGCGCGTCATCTCACGTGCTTTTCGAGCTGCCTCACGCGCTCTGTTTGCCGTCAGCGCTTTATCGATAATAGTTCTTGCAACAGACGGATTTTCCTCAAAATAAGCCGTCAGAGTTTCATTCATAGCTCCCTCGACCAATCCCCTGACTTCAATGTTTCCGAGCTTTGTTTTTGTCTGTCCCTCAAACTGAGCTTCTTTTATTTTAACGCTTATAACCGCCGTAAGACCCTCGCGAACATCCTCACCCGAAAGCTTTTTATCGCTTTCTTTAAGAATATTATACTTTCTCGCATAATCATTCATTATTTTTGTGAGAGCATTTTTAAATCCCGTTTCGTGATATCCGCCCTCGGTTGTGTGAATATTATTGGCAAATGAAACAATCGACTCATTATAGTCATTGTTATACTGCATTGCGATTTCAACGTTCATATCTTCTTTTTCGCTGTGCAGATATATAACATCGCTGTGCAGAACCTCTTTATTTTTATTAATATATTCAACGAAAGAGCATATTCCGCCCTCATAGTGAAGGCTGTTTTCCCTGCCGTCATCGCGCTTATCGGTAAGCGTGATTCTTATTCCCCTGTTTAAGAATGCCTGCTCACGCAAGCGGCGCAGAAGTGTGTCATAATCAAAAACAAGCGTACTGAAAATTTCACCGTCCGGCTTGAATTTTACGATTGTTCCGGTCTGATCGGTTTCTCCTATTATTTTAAGGTCACCATCGCTCTTTCCGCGCTCATATTTCTGATAGTACACATTTTTTCCGTCATGCACCCACACCTCAAGCCATTCGCTGAGTGCGTTTACAACACTGGCGCCAACGCCGTGCAGTCCGCCGGAAACCTTATATCCGCCGCCGCCGAATTTACCGCCGGCATGAAGAATCGTAAATATTACCTCAACGGTTGCGATTCCCATTTTCGGATGAATTCCCGTCGGAATACCGCGGCCGTTATCCGTAACTTTAACAGTATTATCTTCACCTATTTCAACCTCTATGTGAGTGCAGTAGCCGGCAAGCGCCTCATCAATACTGTTGTCTACTATTTCGTATACAAGATGGTGAAGTCCGTTCTCTCCGGTTGAACCGATGTACATTCCCGGACGCTTTCTAACGGCTTCAAGACCCTCAAGTACCTGTATTTGGTTTTCGTCATAGGCAACATTAGTTTTCTGTTCCAAATTCTTCATTCCTTTCTGCTCTCTTATATAACGTCTGTGAAGATAACTGTGATATATAAACCTTTTTTTCTTTTTTCTTCTCACAAACTATATATGTTTTCGGAATTTCCTCCGAAACATTGATTACCTCTCCTTTTTTATCGCTGCTTCTGAGAAATTCCCTTGTTTTTTTGCTTACGGAAGTGGTTTCCATATCCAAAACGGCAACTATATCGTTTTTACTGAGTAATTTTTTTCCTCCGATATGCAGATACATTTTATCACCTTACAGCTTTTCCGTCTTTAATTTTTATAATATTTGCTCCTGCGGCTTCAAAATCAATATCAGTGCAGGTTATAATAACCTGTTTGCCGCGTATTTCCGATATAAGAAAATCCCGCCTTTTCTTATCAAGCTCGCTCAATATATCATCGAGGAGCAAAACCGGATATTTTCCTGTTTCTTCCTTTATTATATCCATCTGTGCCGATTTTAAGCACAAAACGGCAGTTCTTATCTGCCCCTGGCTTGCATAGCTTTTTGCCGCTTTCCCGTTTATTTCAAAGCTTATATCATCACGGTGCGGTCCGCACAGGCACATTCTGTTCTCCTTTTCCTTTTCCGATGACGCTTCGAGCCTTCTCCTGAAGCTTTCCTCATCGGGAACGGACGGAGAATATTTTATGTCCAGAATTTCTCTTCCGGCAGATATATCCTTTTGCATTTCACGTGCGGTCTTATTAATTTTATCTATATAGCTGCGCCGCATATTTATTATCCGCATCCCGCTTTCAACCATTTTTTCATTCCACACAGAAAGCGTTTCATATTTCCCGGCTTTCAGAAGAGCTGTTTTCTGACTTACAACCGTTCTGTATATTATAAGATCCCTTATATAATTGGGGCGCAGCGGCATTATTGCACTGTCGCAGAATTTTCTCCGCATTTCCGGCATACCTTTAACAATATTAAGCTCATCCGGCGTGAAAAGAACGCATATAAAATTTCCGAGCAGCTGACTTGTTTTCTTAAGTTCTATTTCATTAAGCAGTATCTCTTTCTTTTTTCCGCCGAAAAACCTTATTTCGCCGTCAAATTTTCTTTCCCCGCATTCAAACAGCAGTCTGATTTTTGCCTTTTCCTCGCCGTCCTTTATTATTTCCCTGCCGTTGCTTCTGAAGCTTCTCCCATGCGAAAAATAGTAAACCGCTTCGGCAATATTTGTTTTTCCCATTCCGTTGTCACCGCAGATTATATTTATACTGTCACAAAAATCAATCTGCTCGGAGGAATAATTTCTGAAATTCCGAAGCTCAAGCTTTTTTGCTTTCATTCTATTTCATATTCCTTTTCGTAAACAGTGAATTTATCACCTTTATAAAGCTTTTTTCCGCGCCTTGTTTCGCTTGCTCCGTTTATATAAACCTCACCAGACGAAATTATCTCCTTTGCCTCGCTTCCGCTTGCAGCAATTCCGCAGAATTTCAGTGCCTGGTCAAGCTTTATATAATCCGTCACTATTTCAATTTTAAAGTTTGCTTTCATACTCCGGTTCTCCTTTTATATTCTCACCGGAAGAACAAGATATAAAAAGCTTTCATCTTCGGGATTTTGCAGAATCATCGGATTTATCGGAGAATTAACTCTCATTTCAAGTTCATCTCCGTCACAGCGCGAAACGGCATCGTGAAGATAACGGTAATTAAAGCCAATCTCCATATCTTCCTCGTAATAATCACATTCAACGCTGTCGTTAACTTTTCCGAGCACGGTTTCACATTTTATAAGTATTTTTCCGCCTCCGAAAGTCATTCTGACACAGTTTTTGCTGACTTCGTCTATAATCGGTTCAACGCGCTCTATAGCTTTCAGAAATGCGCGTGTTTCCGTCTTTATAATATGCTTTGATTCTTTCGGGATAGTGTTTTTGTAAGCGAAAAATTCACCCTCTATGAGCCTTGACGTGAAAACTATGTTCTCACCCTCTATCAAAGCGTAGTTTTTGCTGAAAAAGATGCTTATAACGCTTTCATCGCTTCCGCTGAGTATTTTTGCAAGTTCAGCCTGCGTTTTTCCGGGAATAATAAATTTTGCATTATTATTTTCCCCTTCAAGAACATAATGAATAAGAGCAAGGCGGTATCCGTCAATAGCAACAACATTTAAAACATTGTTTTCTATTTCAAAGAGAGAGCCTGTGAAAATTTTCCTTGTATTATCAACCGAAACTGCGAAAAGTGTTTTTCCTATTATTTCTTTTAAATCCGAGCTTTTTATTTTTATCTTGCTTTCCGCTTCTATTTCCGGCGGCTGAGGAAATTCATCCGCACTTAATCCGACTATTTTATAGTCGGCGTTCAGGCAGTTGATGGAAACATTGTTTTTATCGTTTGATATTATTTCACAAACATCCTGAGGAAGCTTTCTTACAATATCCGAAAGCATTTTACTGTTCAGAACTATTTTACCTTCCTCGCTGACATTGGCGGAAACCGATGTTTTTATTGATATTTCAAGATTGTTTGCTGTTAGTGTGAGCTTGCCCCCTTTTGCGGAAAGCAAAATCCCCTCAAGGTGCGGAACAGGCGATTTGACGGCAACAGCCTTTGAAACAATGCCTATTGCATCGCAAAGCTTTTGAGTATCGCAGTAAAATTTCATAATATCTCTCCGTTTCAGAAAATTATTATATATAATAATCAATAATATTATCTCAGTGACAGTAGTAATGTTAAAACTGTTTAAAATGCTCTGAACCGCCATCATACCGGCTTCTGACGGCAATTTTCATATGTTAATCCCTATATGAAAATTTATTAATACATTTTTTTCCTGTCTGTTAATTAACAATAAACTGTTAGTCATTATCTCCTTTAATATCGTTCATCAGGCTTTCTATATTTATTTTTATGCTGATATCCTTATCCATTGTCTGCTTCATTTTCTTAATGGCGTAGATAGCGGTTGTGTGATCTTTTCCGAAAATCGCGCCGATTTTCGGAAAAGAAAGATTTGTGAGTTCTTTTATTATATAAATAGAAGCCTGCCGCGCAAATACAATATCGCTGTTGCGTTTTTCGGAATATATATCTTCCTTTTTTACTTTATAGAATTTGGCGCAGCATTCGATTATATATTCGGGAGTGATTTTTTTAACAGTGTTTTCACCGTAGTCTTTAAGAGCTTCCATGGCAACATCAAGCGTTATTTCCTTATTAATAAGTCCGCGGTAAGCCATTACTCTGTTAAAAACTCCCTCAAGTTCACGGATGTTTGATTTTATCTTCTGAGCAATGAATTCGAGAATTTCATCATTTACGATTATATTTTCATTTTGTGCTTTTTTTCTGAGAATAGCAATACGTGTTTCATAATCAGGCGGCTGAATATCGCATATAAGTCCCCATTCAAACCTGGAACGAAGTCTTTCCTCAAGTGTTTTTATTTCCCTCGGAGGGCGGTCGCTTGTTAAAACTATCTGCTTGTTTGCTTCGCGCAGCGTATTAAATGTGTGGAAAAATTCTTCTTCAGTAGTTGTTTTTCCGGCAATAAACTGAATATCGTCAACAAGAAGGACATCCATATTTCTGTATTTATTGCGGAATTCCTGGTTAGTGTTGTCCTTGATGGAGTTAATAAGCTCATTCGTGAATGTTTCGGCGCTGAGAAATGCAATTTTGGCATCCGGATTATTATCCTTAATATAATTGCAGATTGCGTGCATAAGATGAGTTTTTCCCAAGCCGACTCCGCCGTACAGAAAAAGAGGATTGTATGCATATGCCGGAGCTTCTGCAACCGCAAGGGACGCCGATTGTGCAAAACGGTTTGAATTTCCGACCACAAAGTTATCAAATGTGTATTTTTGATATGTATTTTGAATTTCAGCCTTTTTTTCCGGTGCAAATGACGCGCCGTTCAGGACAATTTCAATATTGTAAAGCTTTCCTGTCGCTTCAGCAACGGTATTTTTTATAAGCTCGCTGTAACGCATTTCGACCATATTCTTTATAATTGTGCTTTCCACAGAAAGCGTCAGCGTTGAATTATTTATATTAACAGGCTTAATATCCTTTATCCATGTGTTAAAACCTACGGGAGTAACCTCATTTTCAAGCATAATAAGGCATTGCGTCCACATTTCATTTAATTCCGGCAACATATCAAACATCCTTTATAAATCGAATAACTAAAAGTTTTAAACATACCTGTGGAAAAAAACTGTGCAAAACAACGGCTGGATTGGGTAAACTGTGTAAAACTTTTTATCTCAAACAAATTATATTATACCAAAAGAAATAAAAAAATTCAATATAAATTTGAAATAATTTGATAATATAAGAGAAAAGGAGAAAAAACCGAGAAAATAATGGTTGACAAAACAGCTATCTTTATGTATACTAATGTGGTATCGTTATGATATTGTGAGTAAAAATCCCTTAATGAGGGATTAATTAAATAAAGGAGGTGCAGAATAATGCTCAGAACCTATCAGCCCAATGTAAGAAAGAGAAAAAAGGATCACGGTTTCAGAAAGAGAATGAGTACGGCTAACGGAAGAAAGGTGCTCAAGAGACGCCGTCAGAGAGGCAGACGTGTTCTTTCTGCCTAAGCAGAAAGAACACGTAAACAAAAAGGGCGTGTAAGCCGGATTTTCAGCCGCGCTTTAACATAGATGGGAGTGTGGTTGTTGTGGCTTCCGGTGAAAAAATTATTTCGATTAAAGAAAACAGCGATTTCAGACGTGCTTATTACAGAGGAAAATCAATTGTAAAAAAGAGAATTGTGCTGTATTTCAGAAAAAATAAATTTTCTTATAACAGGCTCGGAATCACCGTTTCGCCCAAGGTCGGAAATTCGGTTGTGCGCAACAGAATAAGGCGGCTTATAAGGGAAAATTACCGCCTTTCCGAAATTATAAAATCAGGATACGATATAGTTGTTGTCGCGCGGAGCAGCGCGGCATACAGTAATTATTACGGAATAGGGAAAGATTTAAAATCCGCTTTAAAAGAAAGCGGATTTTCGGAAAAATGATTGATATTTTATATACCGCATATAAAAAAGAGATGATAATTGTGAGAAATATAATCATCAGCGCAATTAAGTTTTACAGAAAGTTCATATCGCCGATTAAGAAACCTTGCTGCCGCTTTATGCCGACTTGCTCTGAGTATGCCATTGAGGCATTAAGCAGATACGGTGTCGTAAAGGGGCTTTATTTGTCTGTAAAAAGAATATTAAGATGCTCGCCTCTTTCAAAGGGCGGCTATGATCCTGTTCCGTAACAAAAAGGAGAAAAAATATGTACATCTTTGCAGAGCCTTTGGCATATTTAATAAGACCGTTTTATCATTTGGTTCAGAATTACGGACTTACGCTTGTGATTGTAACTGTATTGATAAGACTTGCAACAATTCCGCTGACAGTTATGTCGCAGAAAAGCACTGCCAAAACACAGCAGCTTCAGCCTCAGATTGCGGAAATTCAAAAGAAATACAAAAACGATAAAGAAAAAATGAGCCTGGAGATGCAGAAGCTCTACACAAAAAATAAAGTTAATCCGATGGGCGGATGCCTGCCGATGATTGTGCAGATGTTTGTTTTATTCGGGTTTATTCAGGTTGTATATAATCCGCTTCGCTATATTTTGCAGCTTACGGCGGATCAGATAGAAAAAATAAAAAAAGCTGTTGACGCATCAAGCACGGTTTATCAGGTAACACTGTGCGGAATGAAAGGCGTTAAAGAACAGATTATAGCAATGGGAAAGCAGCCTATTAATTTTGATTTTATGGGAATTGATCTTACTCAGATGCTCAAAGGGAATGAAACGAATCTTTATCTGTGGATTTTCCCTGTTTTGGCTGTTATAGCAACGGTTATATCCTCAATAATGTCGAAAAAACAGATGGCGCAGTCATCTGCCGGAAATGAACAGGCTGCTTCAATGACAAATTCAATGATGGCTGTTATGCCGGTTATGACGGCATGGTTTACTTATATAATGCCGGCAGGAATGTCGCTTTATTGGTTTGTGTCAACATTTATTCAGATTATACAGCAGGCAGTTATAAATAATGTAATTAAGAAAGAAAACGAAAAAGAGCTTGCCGAAAGTACGAAAGGAAAGGGAAAAAAGAGTGGAAAAAATAATTGAAAAATCGGGAAAGACGATTGATGAGGCTGTTTCCGCAGCGCTTGAAGAACTCGGGGCGGAAAGAGAAGATGTTGAAATAGAGGTAGTGCGCGAAGGGAAAAGAGGTCTTTTGGGATTCGGTGCAGAGGACGCTGTGGTAAGGGTTAAGATGAATATATCCGAAACAGCAAAGGGTGAGGAATATATTCAGGCTATTCTCAAAAAAATGGGTATAGATGGTCAGATAACTTCAACATATGAAGATGAAACGCTCAGTATTGAAATAAACGGTGACAGCGAAAGCGTCGGAAGAATAATAGGCCGCCGCGGTGACACGCTCGATGCAATTCAGTATCTTACTTCTCTTGTTGTAAATAAGGGAGAAAAGAATTATATAAGAGTTAATGTTGATACCGAGAAATATAGGGAAAAGAGAGAAGAAACCCTTAAAAAGCTTGCTAAGAGAGTTGCCTCAACTGTTATGAAAACAAGGAAAAGCGTGACACTTGAGCCGATGAATCCAAATGAGAGAAGAATAATTCATTCTGCACTTCAGGGATTTCATAACATAACAACTTATTCCACAGGAGAAGATCCGAACCGCTGCATAGTTATTACAACAAAGAAAAAAGAATACGGCAGCGATTATGTTTCAAAATACCGTTATAACAGAAAAGAAAATGAATTAAAGACGGAATAAAAAACAGGGCTGTAAAAAATATTTTTTACAGCCCTGTTTGACAGAAAATCGGAAAATTGATTCAGAACGAACAAACTGAACCCGAAGACGCACAGAGGTACTCTTTTGAGTTCTGAACTTTTTAGACCGCATTAAAAAAGTGAGGAAAAAGCATATGGATACTGTTTGTGCCGTTTCAACTCCGCGCGGTAAGGGCGGAATCAGCGTTATTAGAGTAAGCGGAAAAGATGCAATTGATATAACGGCATCAATTTTCCGTTCAAAAAAAGATATAAGGAATGCCGCAACTCATACGGTAACTTTCGGAATATGTGAAAATAACGGTCATGAAATAGATCAGTGTCTGGTAACGGTTTTCAGAGAACCGGAATCTTTTACAGGCGAGAATGTGTGCGAAATAAGCTGTCACGGCAGTATTATAAGCGTGGAAAGAATAATTGACGCACTGATTGAACACGGGGCTTCTCCGGCAGGGAGAGGAGAATTTACAAAAAGAGCATTTATGAACGGAAAAATGAGCCTGACTCAGGCAGAAGCCGTAAACGATATAATAAATGCTAAAACAGACAGTGCTCTTTGGGCGGCTGTAAACAGAATTGAGGGTGGAATAGCAAAGCCTATAATTGAAGTTAGGGAGGAATTGCTTGACCTTTTAGCCGCTATTCAGGTTTCAACAGATTTTCCGGAGGATGATATTGACGCTTTTGCCGGAGGAGAATTGACGGAAAAGCTTGAAATTATAAAAACAAAGCTTGAAAAACTTAAAAATACTGCCCGGCGCGGCGAAGCGCTGAATAACGGAATAATATGTGCAATATGCGGAATACCGAATACCGGTAAAAGCTCGCTTTTAAATGCACTTTTGGAAAAAAGAAAAGCAATTGTTACCGATACTGCAGGAACAACGCGCGATGTGGTTGAGGAATGGATAGATATTGAGGGAATTCCCGTTAAAATCGGAGATACCGCAGGCATAAGAGAGAGCAGTGATAATATAGAAAGCATGGGTATTGAAATGTCTGTGGAATATATAAAAAATGCGGATATTTGTATATTTGTGACGGAAGCAGGGCGAGGTCTTACCGAAGAAGAAGAAAAAATTATTTCGGAAATTAATGTTCCATATCTGAAAGTCGGGAATAAAACTGATATAAAAGAAGAGAAACGGCCGGACTATATAGGAATAAGCGCCAAAAATTCAGTCGGAATAGATGAACTGAAAAAAAGAATATCGGCGCTTGCAGGTGATGAGGAACCATCCGGATTAATTGCAAATGAACGCCAGTTTGAGGCTGTTGTAAAAGCTCTTGACAGTGTGAAAAGAGCTGTAAAAGGAATAGAGGACGGATTTTTCAGTGATCTTGCGGCAATTGATATTCAGGAGGCTGTGGGTCACTTGGGAGAAGCTGAGGGAATAAGCGTTAACCAGGAAACGGTAAATAAAATATTTGAAAAATTCTGTCTTGGAAAATAATGTAAAATAAGAAGGTTTTTATATGAATGATTGCTACAATTTTGATATAGCTGTTATAGGAGCAGGTCATGCCGGATGTGAAGCCGCATTGGCGGCGGCACGTCTTGGAATGAAAACCGGCGTTTTCACAATTAATCTTGATTCAATTGCTAATATGCCCTGCAATCCGAGTATCGGAGGAACGGCAAAAGGACATCTTGTGCGCGAGTTGGACGCGCTCGGCGGAGAGATGGGAAAGGTTGCCGATAAAACTAAGCTTCAGACAAGAATGCTTAATTTAAGAAAAGGACCGGCAGTTCATTCACTGAGGGCGCAGGCAGACAGGCGCGCATACCAGATTGAAATGAAAAAAAGGCTTGAAGAACAGGAAAATCTTTATATCAGACAAGCAGAGATAAAATCAGTTGAAAAAGACGGAGAGCTGTTTAAGCTTACTATACATACGGGAACTGTTTATTATTCAAAGGCAGTTATAGTTTCAACGGGAACATATCTTGAGGGAAAAATCATTATAGGAGAAACAACATACAGCGGCGGTCCTGACGGTCTTTTTCCGTCATCCGGATTAAGTGAATCGCTTGAAAAGCTCGGAGTTAAAATGATGCGCTTTAAAACAGGAACTCCAACGCGCGTTCATGAGAGAAGCATTGATTTTTCGGTGCTTGAAAAGCAGTATGGGGATAAGGAAATTGTTCCGTTTTCTTTTGAAACGGAAGAGCAGGGTGAAAATAAAGTATGCTGCTATCTTACTTATACAAATAACGAAACACATCGTATAATAAGAGAAAATCTTCACAGAAGTCCGCTGTTTAACGGACTTATAGAGGGTACGGGACCGCGATACTGCCCATCTATTGAAGATAAGGTCATGCGCTTTGCCGACAGGGAAAGGCATCAGGTATTTATAGAACCGATGGGACTTTCAACTCATGAAATGTATTTGCAGGGAATGAGCACAAGTCTGCCTGAGGATGTTCAGCTTTCCATGCTTAAAACAATGAAGGGTCTTGAAAATGTTGAAATTATGCGCAGTGCGTATGCTATTGAGTATGATTGCTGCGATCCGACGCAGCTCAAGCCATCGCTGGAATTCAGAGATATACCGGGGTTGTTTGGGGCAGGACAGTTTAACGGAACGAGCGGTTATGAGGAGGCTGCCGCTCAGGGTCTGATTGCCGGAATAAATGCGGCATTATTGCTGAAGGGTGAAAGTCCTTTAATTCTTGACAGAAGTGAGGCTTATATAGGAGTTTTGATTGATGATCTTGTGACAAAGGGAACAAAAGAACCATATAGAATGCTTACTTCACGTGCGGAATACAGGCTTCTGCTCCGTCAGGATAATGCGGATTTGCGCCTGACTGACAAAGGGCATGAGATAGGACTGATTTCAGAGGAGAGATATAATAAGTTTGCAGAAAAACGTGCAAATATAGAAAAAGAGATTGAAAGAATAAAGAAAACCAATATTCCGCCGTCAGACGAATTGAACAGATTTCTCGAAGAAAAGGGAAGTACGCCCATATCAACGGGAATAAAGCTTGCCGAGCTTATAAGGCGTCCGGAAATAAGCTATTCCGATATGGCTGCTTTTGATAAAAATCGCCCGAAGCTTACAAAATCCGAAAGTGAACAGGCTGAAATATCCGTTGAATATGAGGGATATATAAAAAGACAATGTGAACAGGTTGAGAAATTTAAAAAGAATGAAAAAAATATTATTCCGGAGAATATAAATTATGACGATGTTTACGGACTCAGAATTGAAGCAAGGCAGAAACTTAAGGATATGCGCCCGGAAAATGTGGGGCGCGCAAGCAGAATAAGCGGTGTGAGTCCGGCTGATATAGGAGTTTTGCTTATATATCTTTCATCGGGAGGATGCAAAAATGAATAATTTGCAGCAAATGGCGCATAGCTTGGATATTGAAATAACGGATGAACAGTCGGCAGAATTTCAAAAATATATGGAAATGATGCTTGATTATAATAAATGCGTCAATCTGACGGCTATAACCGAAAAAGAAGAAGTTGAAGAAAAGCATTTTCTTGATTCCGTTTCGGCTGTTCTGTCGGAAAAACTATATAATAACTGCTCTCTTATCGATATAGGAGCAGGTGCAGGCTTTCCGTCGCTTCCTATTAAAATCGTCAGAAAAGATATTGATGTTACGATGCTTGATTCACTGAATAAAAGAATTAATTTTCTGAATTCGGTTATAGAAGAGCTTAACCTTGAAAAAATCAGAGCAATACATATGCGCGCTGAAGACGGCGGAAAGAAAACCGAGCTTCGGGAAAAATTTGATATCGCAGTTGCGCGCGCTGTGGCGGATTTATCCGTCCTGGCTGAATATGCCCTGCCATTCGTTAAAAAAGGCGGATATTTCATAGCAATGAAAGGACCGTCTGTCGATGAAGAGCTTGATAAAGCAAAGAACGCGATTAAGCTGCTCGGAGGAAAAACGCGCGAGGTTAAGAAAATAGAACTTCCCTCGGGAATTGAACATTCACTTATTATAATTGAAAAGACGGATAGCACTCCGTCAAAATATCCGAGAAAGGCAGGAAAACCGGTTAAAGAACCTTTGTCCTGATATAAACGCATGAAGCAGCCGGGTCGCTTCATGCGTTTTTTTGATTGAATCGGACAGATATAGTCACCGCACCGCGGAATAAGGCGAAAAATTCTTATTTAACAATGCAGCAAACGGTGCTATAATATAGTTCGGGAGGGATTGAAAAATGGCAGTTGTTCTTCAAAAGATAAAATATCTGAAAATAAACGATATACTTCCGAATCCGTATCAGGTACGAAAAAATTTTGACAGACAAGCTTTATTCAGGCTTGCGGAGTCAATAAAAGAAAACGGCATCCTTTCTCCGATTGTTGTGCGGGGAGGAATAAAGGGATACGAGCTTATATGCGGACAAAGGCGGCTGCGCGCGGCAGTTATTGCCGGGTTAAAGGAAGTTCCTGCCGTTGTAATAAAAGCCGGAGACGCGCAGTGCGCATATTTATCTCTTGCGGAAAACACACAGAGGGTTGATCTTGAATACAGTGAGGAAGCAGAGGGATATTATAACCTGCTGTCATATCATCATATGAAAAAGGACAGTGTTGTAAAAAAACTTGCAACCGATGTAACGCATATAAGTGAAAAAATAAGGATATTGAGTCTTAGTGATAAGGTACGCTATAAGCTTGAAGAAAAGGGATTGTCCGAACAATATGCAAGAGAGCTTCTCAAGCTGCATGATGAATACAGACAGCTTGATATTATAGATAAGATAGCGGCAGAAGATCTTACATGCTCGGAAACGGCGGCACTTGTGAGAAAAGAACTGAGAATGATGGGCAGGGAAAACAGCCGCAGAAATAAATTTACACATATAAAGGGTGACGCGTCACTGACAATGCCGATTTATATAAACACGGTTAATAAAACTCTTGACATGCTGAAAAAGAGCGGTGCAAAAATAAGCGTCAGCGAATCGGAAAACGATGATTACAGCGAGTTCGTGCTGAGAATACATAAAAAATGAGAAAAAATATTATGTTTCACGTGAAACATAATATTTTTTTATAAAAAAGTGTTTCACATGAAACATTTTTGTGTTATAATAGACGCATACCAAAAAGAGAGGAAGAAAAACGCATGGGCAGAGTGATTGCTGTTGCCAACCAGAAAGGCGGAGTCGGGAAAACCACAACAACGGTTAATCTTGCGGCTTGTCTTGCCGAAAACGGAAAAAAAGTGCTGCTTGTGGATATTGACCCGCAGGGAAATTCAACAAGCGGACTGGGAATAGATAAAAGAAGATGCGAAAAAACGGTGTACGATTGTCTTGTCGGCGGAGAAACGATGGACAAGGTTGTGGTGAAAACACCGTATGATAATTTATATGTGTGTCCGTCAAATCTTTCATTATCAGGCGCGGAACTGGAACTTATAAGCGTTATGGGGCGTGAAAATCAACTGAAAAACTCCATTGCACCTATAATAAACGATTATGATTATATTTTGATTGACACACCGCCGTCACTCGGTCTTATCACAATAAATACTCTCACTGCGGCAGGAAGTGTTATTATTCCGATTCAGTGTGAGTTTTACGCGCTTGAGGGCGTCAGTCAGCTTACCGATACAATACGGAGAATAAAAAAAGCGCTGAATCCGTCTGTTTACATAGAGGGAATTGTTATGACAATGTACGACGCGAGAACAAATCTTGCAATACAGGTCGTTGATGAGGTTAAAAGATTTTTCCCCGGAAAGGTTTATAAAACGATTATACCGCGAAATGTGCGGCTGAGCGAAGCACCGGGTTTCGGCAGACCCGTAATTTACTATGATAAGGATTCCAAGGGGGCAGAAGCCTACAGCGAACTTGCGGAGGAAATAATATCCGCGGAAGCAAACCGCGAGGAGGAATAAAAGTGAACAGAGCATTGGGGAGAGGATTTGAATCTTTCTTCGAAAAAACGGATGACGGAATAAACTCCGGCGAAAAGGATGAAACAAAGGTTGTTATGCTTAAAACAAGCATGGTTGAGCCGCGGCGCGATCAGCCGCGAAAAAACTTTGACCGTGAACAGCTTCAGGCGCTTGCAGCGTCAATTTCGGAACACGGAATAATTCAGCCGATAATAGTTACCGAGGGAAAAAACGGTTACTACAGTATAATTGCCGGTGAACGCCGCTGGCGCGCAAGCAGGATTGCGAATCTGACGGAAATTCCGGCAATCGTGAAAACATATTCTGAAATACAGGCGGCTGAGGTCGCGCTGATTGAAAATCTGCAAAGAGAAGACTTGAACCCGATTGAAGAAGCGGAGGGGTATAAGCTTCTTATGGACAGATTCGGACTGACGCAGGATAAGGTCAGCGAACGCGTCGGGAAAAGCAGAAGCAACGTTGCGAATATGCTTCGCCTGCTTACTCTCGGCGATAAGATAAAGGAATATCTTTCGGGCGGCAAGCTTACCACAGGACACGCAAGAGCGCTGCTTGCAGTTCCGGATCACGCGCTCAGAGATAAGCTTGCCGATAAAATAATTGATGAAGGACTAACCGTCCGCCAAACGGAAATAATGGTTAAAGAGCCTGAAAAAGCCGCTGAAAAACCTAAAACGGCAAAAAAAACGGCTGAATCGCACTATGCGGAGCTTGAACATATGCTTTCTGAAAAGTACGGAACTAAGGTAAGAGTTAAGGGCAATAAAAAAGGTAAGATTGAAATTGAATATTATTCTGTTGACGAGCTGACAAGAATAGTAGACGCCATGGGCTTATAATTGCGGAAAAACCGCTGAATATAACGAATAACGGAAAGGATGACAAAAATGCTGGACATTAAAATGATAAGAGAGGACACGGAGCGCGTGAAAAAAGCGCTTGCGCGCAGAAAAGAAAACGTTGATATCGACGCCGTTATCGCGCTTGATGATAAGCGCCGCAGCCTTTTATTTGAGGTTGAAGCACTCAAGGCTAAGCAGAATGAGGAAACAAAGCTTATTCCTGCCATGAAAAAAGAGGGCAAGGACACAACGGCTGTTTTTGCTGAAATGAAGAAAATTTCCGAAAAAATAAAGGAAATCGATTCTCAGGTGCGTGACACGGAGGATGAGCTTTATAAAATGATGCTTACAATTCCGAATATTCCGGCGGACGATGTTCCCGACGGCGACTCCGACGAGGATAATGTTGAAATAAGAAAATTCGGAACACCGCGCGACTTTGGATTTGAACCTAAAGCTCACTGGGATCTCGGAAAAGACCTCGGTATTCTTGATCCGGACACGGCAGCGAAAATAACCGGCACACGCTTCACTGTTTATAAGGACGCCGGCGCAAGGCTTGAACGCGCAATCGTAAACTATTATCTTGATATGCACACAACTCAGCACGGATATACCGAAGTATTTCCGCCGTTCATGGTTCACCGAAATTCCATGATAGGCACGGGTCAGCTCCCGAAATTTGAAGAGGACGCTTTCAAAGTTGCCGGAACGGAATATTTCCTTGTTCCCACGGCCGAGGTTCCCGTAACGAATATGTACCGCGAACAGATTCTTGACGGAAGCGCGCTTCCGATTAAGCATGTTGCATACACGGCTTGTTTCCGCGCGGAAGCCGGCAGTGCAGGGCGCGACACGCGCGGTCTTATCCGCCAGCACCAGTTCAATAAGGTTGAGCTTGTTAAGTTCACGCGTCCCGAGGATTCTTATAATGAGCTTGAAAAGCTTACGCATGACGCGGAGGAGGTTTTGCAGGGTCTCGGTCTTCCGTATCGCGTAGTAAGAATCTGCATCGGTGACCTCGGCTTTACGGCTGCAAAGAAATATGATATTGAGGTTTGGATGCCCTCCTACGGCAGATATGTTGAAATTTCCTCGTGCAGCAACTTTGAGGACTTCCAGGCTCGCCGCGCAAATATCAAGTTTAAGGACGGACAGGGTTCAAAAGCTCAGTATGTTCATACTCTTAACGGCAGCGGCGTTGCAGTCGGCAGAACGGTTGCGGCGATTATGGAAAATTATCAGAATGAGGACGGCTCAATCACAATTCCCGAAGCGCTTGTTCCTTATATGGGCGGCAAAACCGTTATAAAATAACTAAATTACAGAATTTTCCAAATAAAACGAGTTTCTTCATTAATATATAGAAGAAACTCGTTTTCTGATGAAAAGTGTATTATAAAGAAGAAATATTACAGCAGGTTACAGAAGATTACAGTTTGATTACATCTGCCAAAGGTGTATTGACACAGCAAAAATAGAGTGCTATAATCGCAGTATAGTCAGTGAGGGGTATCCCCAGCTGCTGTAACTTTTGGTGAATTTGAAAGAGGTCGCCGAAAGTAAAAATGAAACGAACTCTTTCAAAAAATAATTTAATAGGAGGCAGAGATTATGACAAATCTCAAAAAGACAATCGCAGTTGTTCTTGCATTTGCAATGATCTTCAGCATGGGCATGATCAGCACATTTGCTTATTCTGACGTTGAAGCAAGCACAACAGTTGGCGAAGCAGTCGGCATCCTTTCAAACCTTGGTATTCTCACAGGTTTTGAGGATGGCACATTCAAGCCCGACGAGACAGTTACAAGAGCTCAGATGGCTGCAATCGTTTGCCGTACACTCGGTTACGAGTCTCAGGCGAAGAGCAGCGCGGGCACAACAATTTTCAACGATGTTCCCGGTGACCACTGGGCAGCAGGCTACATCAACGTAGCTCAGTCGCTCAACATCATCAACGGTTACGGTGACGGAAACTTCGGTCCCGAAGATAAGGTTACCTATGAGCAGGCTGTTAAGATGATTGTTTGCGCACTTAACTATGACCTTGTTGCACAGGCTAAGGGCGGTTACCCCACAGGTTACCTCAGTGTTGCTTCTTCCGAGGGCATCACAAAGTCTGCTAACGGTAAGGTTGGCGACGCTGCAAAGAGATCTACTGTAGCAGTTCTTGTTTACAACTCTCTTGAAGTTCGTATCCTTGATCAGAACACATGGACAACAGACGGTTCTGACGAGTATGCTAAGTCTGACGACACAATCCTTTCCAAGTACCTTGAAGTAAACAAGTGGGAAGGCGTTGTTTCCGATGTTCCGTTCACAGACTACGCTAAGAACGATTATAAGAAAAACACAACTCCGAAGATAAGCCTTGACAATAACGCTTTCTACAAGGTTTACAAAAACGGTAAGGAAACAAAGATTGATGACGAAGCAGCTACAAACGTTGATTGCAGCCTTGTAGATGTTGAAGGTCTTCTCGGTAAAAAGGTTATCGCTTATATCGGCGACAGCGAAGACGATGAGACAGGCAACATCATGGTTTACGCTATCAGCGAGAAGAGCAGCGGAAACACTGTAACAAAGATCAGCAAGACTCAGCTCGTTGACAAAGACGACAAAGAGTTCACAACTCCGGGTCAGATCAGCTACAGAAAGACAGGTTCTACAAAGGTTTATGACCTTGACCTTGATTCCAAGGTTAAGATCTACAAGAACTATGAAGTTGATGATTTTGATACTGCAACAAGCACAAACGTAACAACGTCTGGCGAGAAGATGAACAATACCGAAGGTCTTGATCAGCTTGTTGGACAGGGCGGTACAATTGAACTTATCAGCAATGACAATGATGATGATATCGAGTATATCGTAATCAATGCTTACACTGATGAGGGCACAATCGAATCCGTTTCTGAAGAAGACGGTGAAATCACATTTACTCTTTACAACGGCGGTCTCGATGATATCGATACAGCTGACGAAGATGTACTTGTAAAGGTTTACAGGGACGGCGAGCTTGCAGCAGCTAAGGATCTTGCAGAGGGTGACACTGTTTCCACAGTTGAAATCAGCAAGAACGTTCGCGTACTTTATGCTTCTTCCAAGACTGTAACAGGCAGTGTTGATTCTTACGATACAGAAGATAAGACTGTTACAATCGCAGGTAACGATTACGAGCTTTCTCCCTTCAAGAGCGGCACAGTTGCAAGCCTTAAGGACGAGGAAGGCACATTCTATCTGAACGTTGACGGTCAGATTGCTCACAATGAGTCTGACTCAGCTGCTTCCGGCAACTACGGTCTTGTACTTGCAGTTGATAAGGAAACAGGTATCAACGACGGTTATGTTATGCAGGTTGTTCTTGCTGACGGTACTGTTGCAGAGTATGACCTTGCTTCCAAGGCTAAGTACTATGATAAGAACGGCTCTTCTGTAACAACTGACGACAAGACAACAGCTAAGAAGATTGCCGGATTTATCGGTACAGGCGACGTTGAGGCAAAAGCTGTTAAAGCTACAACAGAAAAGGCTATCAACGGCGTATTCAAGTTCACAATCAAAGACGGTAAGATCAATAAGATCAAAGCCCTTAAGGGTGATTCCATCAACTACCTTAGCGCTAACACCAAGAAGTATGATGCTGAAGCTATGAGCTACGGCAGCGCAGAGTTCGATAAGGATACAGTTGTATTCGCAATCGACGCTAAGTACGAAGAGAAGAAAGACGGTTCGTTCATCGAAATTAAAGATGACGATGTATCTGTAGGTGAAGTTTCCGCATTCTTTGCAGATGAGGACGACGCTCTCACATTTATCGCTCTCGATGAGGACAACGGTATTATGGGTGCAGTTCTTGGTTTCGACCTTAAGACAAGCGTTCCCGAAGATTCTGCTGCAGTTATCATTTCTTCTATCAAGACTGTAACCTATGATGATGACGATGCAGTTCAGATCACAGGTCTCCAGGGTGGTAAAGAAGTAACTTACACAATCTATGACGAAGATGCTGACTATGCAAGCAGCGTTGCTCCCGAGGATCTTGCAAAGGGTGACGTTATCCTTGTTGCAGCAGCTAACTCTGAAAACGTTGTAAGCGACTTCAAGACACTTTATCAGGCTAACAAGTCCGGCGCTCTCGGTACAGTTGACGCTGACGCTAAGAAGGGTGACAACAAGGATGACATCTACAATGTAGTTGCTAACCTTAATGCTTCTAAGACTAAGGATTCTAACAACAAGTTCTATCTTGACGCTGATGTTAAGAACGACTATGAGACATTTGCTACAACAGATGACGGTCTCAGCATGAGAGCTTCCGCTAACTACACACTTGTAGATTACACGGAAAGCACAAAGAACCCGACAGTTGAGAAGAAGAGCTCTTCTACAACTCTCAGCACAAGCGCTAAGTACAAGACTGTTGTATTCGTAAGAGTTTACGACGGTGTTCTTGCAGAGGTTGTTGCTTACAGATTCAACGCGTAAGTTTGTCGGGATTATCTGACAGATTAATCTGAATCTAAATAAAAAGGCGGTTCCGTAAGGAATCGCCTTTTTGCTGCATAAAAACCGCCCTCCCAATCGTTAGGTTTTGGTCTAACTTTTTTGGGTATTATGTGCGCGGTTTTTCTTTGTATGGAACATGTTATGTGTGAAACGTGCCTTTGAATTAAACATACTTTTGATTGTGAGTAAATGGCAGGCATAACGGGTTTGAACACATGTGCCCAATGCTTGTTAAATTTCCGCTCAGCAGTTCTCCCGGATTTGCAATGCCGTCTGTTAACGAGCGTTTTAACTCATTATTGCGAAAAATATGCCTTTTATGCCGCATGGGGTTCGCTATCACCGTTCCTCATGCAAAACAATTGCTGTCTGTCAAGCAAAACAATTGCTGCATGACAGACAGCAAAAACACGCCCTGCCGCTTAATTGCAGCAGGGCGTGTTTGCTTTAGTATATTGTAATGAAGAATAATCCTCGTAAAAACAGGTTAAACGGCTGATACTTCTTTCCAATCGTTTAATTTAATCGCTTGAAGCCTTACTTCTCCGGCTTGAAAGAGCTTTTCAGCGGTGCGGTGCGGTTGAACACGCTTGTGTTCTTGCTGTCACGCGTGTAATACCCCATTCTGACGAACTGGTATTTCTCGCCGACAGGCGCGTCCTTAAGCGACGGTTCAAGCTTTGCATTCGGGAAAACCGTCATCGAGTTCGGATTCAAAAATTCCTCAAAATTATCGTCCTCAAGGAGCGTTGCAACGTCCTCCTTGTTAAAGATATTGTCAAACTCACGCACTTCAAAATCAAGCGCCGTTTCGCGGCTCAGCCAGTGGATTGTTCCCTTGACCTTTCTGCCGTCAACAGGGTTTCCGTTGCCCGATTCAAGGTCAACCGTGCAGCGCAGCTCACTCACGTTTCCGTTCTCATCATGAACAACCTCGCAGCATTTCATGATATAGCTGCCCATCAGGCGAACCTCTCCGTCCGGCTTCAAACGCTTAAAACCGGGAACAGGAGTTTCCATGAAATCACTCTTTTCAATATAAAGCCTGTTCGTAAAGGGAAGCTTGCGCGTTCCCTTTTCCGGCTTTTTCGGATGGTTCGGCAGCTCAAAAAATTCCGTCTTGCCATCGGGATAATTCGTAATCGTAACAGGGAGGGGGTCAATAACCGCAACTCTGCGCTCCGCGCTTTCGTTCAGTTCCTCGCAAATGCAATATTCCAAAAGCCTTATATCAGCCATTGAATTTGCCTTTGCAACGCCGCTGCGCTCGATAAAATCAAAAATTGCGCTCGGCGTGTAACCGCGGCGGCGCAGTCCCTGCAGCGTTGGCATTCTGGGGTCATCCCAGCCGTCGACCGTGCCGGTTTCAACGAGCTTGCGCAGATAACGCTTACTCATAACGGTGTATGTCATGTTAAGACGCGCAAATTCGTACTGATGCGGCTTGTGCTCGAAATCAATGTTATCGATAACCCAGTTGTAAAGCGGACGGTGATTCTCAAATTCAATCGAGCAAAGCGAATGAGTGATTCCCTCAAGCGCGTCCTGAATCGGGTGCGCGAAATCGTACATGGGATAAATGCACCATTTATCCCCCTGGCGGTGGTGATGCATATGCAGAATCCTGTAAATAACAGGGTCGCGCATATTCATATTGGGAGAACTCATGTCAATTTTTGCGCGGAGCGTGTGCGTTCCGTTCTCAAACTCGCCGTTCTTCATGCGGCGGAAAAGGTCAAGATTTTCCTCAATGCTGCGGTTTCTGTAGGGGCTTTCCGTGCCGGGCTCGGTCAGCGTTCCGCGGTACTGCGCCATTTCCTCCTGCGAAAGGTCGCAGACGAAAGCCTTGCCGTCTTTGATAAGCTTCTCGGCAAATTCATAGCATTTGTCAAAATAATCGCTGCCGTAGAAAATACCGCCGTTCGGCTCAGCGCCCAGCCAGCGCAGATCGGCTTCAATCGCTTCAACGAACTCGTTGTCCTCTTTCACGGGGTTTGTGTCGTCATAGCGCAGATTGAAAAGACCGTTGTATTTTTTCGCGGTGAAGTAGTTAATCCAAATTGCCTTGGCGCTGCCGATGTGCAGATATCCGTTCGGCTCGGGAGGAAACCGCGTGTGTACGCTCGTTTCGCGCCCTGCCTTTAAATCTTCATCAATAATGTCATGAATAAAATTTGAGTAACCCTCTTCCATGTCTGCTCCTCCAAATATTTTATCGTTTATCTATTTCAACATAATCGCGCCGCTTGTAAACATTTTTGTATGCCGGACGGATAATCCTGTCCGAAACGGTGATTTCCTCAAGCCTGTGCGCACACCAGCCGGCAATTCTGCTCATTGCAAAAATCGGGGTGTAAACCTCGGGCGGAATATTGAGCATTTTATAAACAAAGCCGCTGTAAAAATCAACGTTGATTGCAAGGTCCTTGTGTTTGCCCGTAACCTCGGAAAACAGCTGCGGGGTAAGGCGCGCAATCGTATCATAAAGCGCAAGCTCGTCCTCCATGTGCTTCTCCTTGGCAAGCTTGCCGGCGCTTTCGCGCAGCATTTCGGCGCGCGGGTCGCTCCGCGTATAAACCGCGTGACCGATTCCGTAAACCAACCCCGTGCGGTCAAACGCCTGCTTTTTCAGGATTTTAATTATATGCTCTTTTATCTGCTTTTCATCGGATATATCGGAAATGTTTTCCTTAAAATCCTCAATCATCGCCATAACCTTGGCATTCGCGCCGCCGTGCTTCGGTCCTTTAAGCGCGCCGACAGCTGCCGCAATCGCGCTGTAAGTGTCCGTTCCGGTCGAGGAAACAACGTGCGTTGTGAACGCGCTGTTATTACCGCCGCCGTGCTCAGCATGAAGAATTAGCGCAAGGTCAAGAAGGTGCGCTTCCGTTTCGGTAAATTCATTGTTCGGGCGCATCATATACAAAAAGTTTTCAGCCGTTCCCATATCCTCACGCGGCGTATGCAGAATAAGGCTTTTTCCGTCAAAATAGTGCGCCTTTGCCTGGTAAGCATGTGCAATCATCGCCGGAATCCGCGCAATCAGCTCAAACGACTGCCGCAGAACATTTTCAATTGAAATTTCATCGGGATTCTGGTCGTAAGAATAAGCTGCGAGCACACTTCTTGCAAGCTTGTTCATAATGTTGTTACTGGGCGCTTTCAGAATCATGTCCTCAGTGAAATTTGCCGGCAGGCGGCGCATCGAGCCGAGATATTCCGTGAATTCGTCAAGGTTTTTCCTTGTCGGCAGCTGCCCGAACAAAAGGAGATAAGCTGCCTCCTCATATCCGAAGCGCTTTTCCCTTTGGCAAGCTTCAACAAGCTTTGCAACGTTGATTCCGCGGTAACGCAAAACGCCGTCAACAGCTTGTTTTTCGCCCTCGTCAAGCACATAGCCGTGAACCTCGCCCACCTTTGTCAGTCCGACAAGAACGCCGCTTCCGTCAGCGTTGCGCAGACCTCTTTTAACGTTATAAATCCCGTAAAGCTCCGGGTCAATCGAATAGGTTTTCTGCGAAAGGGTGCACAGCTCCTTAAAAAGTTTGTCGTTCGTTTTAATAGTAATCACTCCGGTCTGAAATGCGGCAGAATATAAGCGCACTGTAATTATTTATCTATTTTATCATAACCGCGGATTAAATTCAATACAAATGTTATATTTATATCTCCGTTTTCATATTATTATGGGGTAAAAGGAGTGATTTCATGAAATATTTTGCGGCGCTGTTTGCGTTTTTCATTATGTCGGCGTATGTTCTGCCGCTGTCAGTGGCGTGTTTTTTCGGCTTCGGCGACAAAAAGGATAAGGAAAAAACCGAGCCGGAAAACAAAATCAGCGTTTTTTTTAAGGAGGAAAACAAAGTCCGCACCGTGCCGCTCGAGGAATATATAAAGGGCGTTGTGGCGGCGGAAATGCCGGCTTCGTTCGAGGAAGAGGCGCTCAAGGCGCAGGCGGTTGCCGCGCGGTCGTTCGCGGTTTACAGGAGCAAGTCGCAGAATCCGGCGCATCCGGACGCGGCAGTGTGCACCGATTCAACGCACTGCAAGGCGTTTCGGAGCGAGCAGGCTTCTATGCAGCTTTGGGGTGCGGACGGCGAGAAAAATAAAAAAAGGATAGAAACCGCAGTAAATTCAACCGCCGGGGAAATTCTGACCTATAACGGGGAGGCATGCCTTGCGGTCTTTCACTCACAGGCAGGCGGCGGCAGAACGGAAAGCTCGCGCGATGTGTGGGGCGGCGATCTGCCATACCTTGTAAGCGTTGAAAGCCGCGGAGAGGAGAACGCGCCGAACTATCATTCAAGCGCGGACGTGCCGTTTTCGGAATTTTGCGAAAAGCTGACGGCGGAAAATCCGCAGGCAGTTATAAAGTCCGCAGCCGACATCGGGGAAATAACGCGCAGCGAGGGCGGCGCGGTGAAAAGCATTGCAATCGGCGGCGCAAGCTTTAAAGGCAGCGACATCCGGCGGATTTTCAATCTGCGCAGCGCGTGTTTTGAAGTTAAGTGCGAGGGCGATAACGTGCATTTCGAGGTCACGGGGTACGGTCACGGCGTGGGCATGAGCCAGTACGGTGCAAACGAGCTTGCAAAGGAGGGCATGAGTTACAAAAAAATTCTTGCGCATTATTACACAGGAACAAAAACCGAAAAGGTTTAAAAATGCGCCGCTTTGGCAATAATAAGCAGCGGAGGCGATATTTTATGAAAAAAATGCAGGCTGTCTTTTTTGTGATTGCCGTTGTATCCGTCTTTGTGCTCAGCTTTCTTATCGGGCGCGCAACGGCGCTCCGAAAGCATGACGAAGAAGCGAAAAACAGCGAATCGATATATACCGGAACAGTTCCGCTGCCCGAGCTGAAAAAGGATAGCGCTGAAGACGCCGCCGCTTCCGCCGGGGCAAAAGTGAAAAAAGAAGAAGCCGAAGAATCGGCTTCCGAAGAAAAAAAGGCGCAGCCGCCCGTTAAGATGGAATTTCCGTGCGGAACAGAAGTTTCAAAAGAATATTCCGAGGGCGCGGTCTATTCAAAAACCATGGATGACTGGCGCGCGCACACAGGCATTGATTATAAGGCTGATGAGGGAACACAGGTTTCCGCCGCGTGGGAGGGCGATGTTTCCAAAGTGTATCGGGACAAGCTATGGGGCAGCTGCGTTGAAATTGTGCACAGCGGCGGTGTTTGCAGCGTTTACAGAAATCTCGGCAGCAAGGTTTTTGTAAAAGAAAAGCAGCATGTTAATGCCGGACAAGCTATCGGCACTGTCGGGAAAACAGCCGCCGTTGAATCGCGCGAGGAGCCGCACCTGCATTTTGAAATTTTTCAGGATGGGGTCAGAATCAATCCCGAAACGTATGTCTATGAGTAAATGAGTTATGTTCTTTTTGGGAAAAAAGAACCAAAAGGCGCAAGACGGCAATTGCCTTTTAATTCGTGACGATGAGTATCGTGGACTTTGTTCGGAAACGAACGGGGCATGTTCTTTTTATGCCAAAAGAACCAAAAGCATGGGGGTTTCCGTGGCATAAAATAACCGGTCGCTGTGCGGTTCAAAAAGGCAAATTTTCCGCAATAATGCGTTAAAATGCTCGTTAATAGATAAACCACTATTAACTGCGCTTTTGCCTTTTCTTGCAAAAAATTTGCTCTTTTTTAACTCGCAGACCCTATGCGCCGAAAAATTTTTACACAGCTGTTTTTGCAGGGTGCAGCAAGGCTTGGCGCCTTGCAAATCCCGAAAAGACAGTTGTGCGGAAATTTAACAAGCATAGGGCGCACAGCGACCGGTTATTTTATGCCCTCCCCATACCCCCTAAACGACCTCGCAGGGGCGATAATTGCAACGGGCGTGCGTTGGCGGCAGGGAGATGCTATTGTTTTGCGGCTTTTTCGCTCCGCTCCGCGTGATATGATTGTGCCGTGTGCGGAAAAATGCGGTATGTGAGCGAAGTGCGGACAACGTGCCTTTGCTCCGGCTGCGCTTTGAAAAAGCCGCAAAACGGCGGCAAGGGTGCACGGATCAATGCTTATCGCTGTCGGGCGGCGCCATATTATCAAGGGCATAGCGGCAGCACTGGAGGACAAGCAGGTTAAATGAAATTTCGTTTTCATCGGCTACCTTGTTAAGCTGTTCAAATAAATCCTCCGTAAATCTGATTGTGCGCGAAACACTTGCACTTTTATACTTCTTTTCAACCTCAAACATGGTATCAACTCCGGTTATAGTATTGACATTATTATAACAGATATGTATAATATAAATATATAACCTTAAAATGAATGAAATAATGTAACCATATTAAGGTTTGAAAAGTGGTGATAAAATGTTTGCAAAAATCAGGGAGATATATTACAAATTGGCGGCGAAAATAACGAAAGAGGAAATTATTATCGGTTCATCGGGGTACAGATTAACGCCGGGGAACAACGGGGAAAACTGCATATGCAGCGGAAAATCGAAAAACATTTTCGGCAGAAAGATTGAGAGCTGCTGCGATGAATGTGATTATCTCATGTGCTGCCTGCCGGAGGAATATGCGAAAAACTGCGAAAACTGCTACGACGGCAGCTGCCCACGGTACGGAAAATAAAAAAAGATTGACAAATGCGCCGCAGATGTGTTATATTTAATATATACAGGCTGTGAAGGCGCGTAAGTAGGAGCGGCAGCGTTTGGAGAGAGAGAAAATGCCGTCGGCTGGAAGCATTTTTGCAAACACCGCATCTGAATTTCAACGCCGGAGCTTTCCGCGAAAAGCGGCTTTTTGCCGTGCTAAGCGGAACGTGACGCTGCGTGAAGGCACAAGAAGAGCGGAGAGTTTTTCTCCGAATCAGGGTGGTACCGCGAGTTTTTCTCGTCCCTTTGAGGACGGGATTTTTATTTTTATAAGGAGGTTTTTTAACAATGGATAACAAGGTTTCCGAAATACGAAAGCTTTTCCAGGATAAAATGGAAGAAATCAAGTCTTCGGAAAAGGCGGAGCAGCTCCGCGTTGAGTTCCTCGGAAAAAAGGGGCATGTGTCATCGCTCATGAGTGAGCTGAAAAACGTGCCTGCCGACGGAAAGAAAGAATTCGGGCGCGTGGTGAACGTTCTCAAGCAGGAGATTGAAGCGCGCCTTGCAGAAAAGAAAGAGGAAATTATCCGCGCGGAGGAGCAGCGGCTTATCAACGGAGCGGAGCAGTATGACGAATCTCTGCCGTTCGATTTTAACATGGGGTCATATCATCCGATAACGCTTGTTCAGCGCGATCTGGAAAAGATTTTCCGCAGCATGGGTTTTGCAATTGAGGATTATTCCGAGATTGTTGATGATTATCACTGCTTTGAGGCGCTGAATATTCCCAAGCATCACCCTGCGCGCGATATGCAGGACACATACTATCTCAGCACGGAAAATCAGCTGCTTAAAACGCACACATCGGCGGCGCAGAATGCAATCATGAAAAAGTACGGCGCACCGATGCGCGCAGTGTTCCCCGGCAGATGCTTCAGAAACGAATCAACCGACGCCTGCCATGAAAACACATTCTTCCAGATGGAGGGCATCATGATTGACAAGGATATTTCGATTTCGAACCTTATATATTTCATGAAAACCATGCTTTCCGAGGTGTTCCGCAAGGACGTGACGGTTAGGCTGCGCCCGGGATTTTTCCCGTTTGTCGAGCCGGGATTTGAGCTTGACATAAAGTGCCTTATCTGCGGCGGCGAGGGATGCCCGTCCTGCAAAAATTCCGGCTGGCTGGAGCTTTGCCCCTGCGGCATGATTCACCCGAATGTGCTGCGCCACGGCGGAATCGACCCCGAGGAATACACCGGCTTTGCGTTCGGACTCGGACTGACGCGCCTTGCAATGATGAAGTACGGAATTAAGGATATACGCGTGTTCAACAGCGGCAATCTCAAAGCTTTGTCGCAGTTCGTGAGCGAGTAAGGGGGGCGAAGCAGATGTTTGTATCAATGAATTGGATAAAGGATTTCGTTAATCTGGACGGTTGGGATATCAAAAAGCTTATAATGCAGTTCACGCTTTCAACGGCGGAGGTTGAGGAAATCATCGTCAAAGGTGAGGACGTGCAAAGCGTTGTTGTCGGCGAAATTGTTTCGTTCGAAAAACACCCAGACTCGAAAAAACTGCACATTTTAAAGGTTGACGGAGGCGACAGACTGTACGACTGCGTTTGCGGCGCACCGAACGCTTTTCTCGGCGCAAAGGTTGCGTTTGTTAAGGCAGGCGGCAGAGTTCCCGGCGGCGAAATAAAGAAGTGCAAGGTTGCCGGCTGCGATTCCGAGGGAATGTGCTGCTCCGAAGCTGAGCTTGGCATCAGTGACGAAAACAGCGGCATCATGATTCTTGACAAAAACCTGAAAAACGGAACGGATTTGAAGAGCATTTATGATATTGATGATGTTATTTTCGAGGTTGACAATAAATCGCTCACAAACCGCCCCGACCTTTGGGGGCATTACGGAATCGCGCGCGAATTTGCGGCGCTCACAAAGAATGAGCTTAAACCCATTCCGACAGCCGAGCCGCAGTATGACGGCAGTGAAAAAATCCCCGTTGAGGTTAAGCGCAGCGATTTGGTTTACCGCTATTCGTGCATGAAAATATCGGACATAACGGAGAACACAAGCCCGGTTAATATGCGCATACGCCTGTATTACTGCGGTATGCGCGGAATAAATCTGCTTGCCGACCTCACAAACTATATCATGCTTGAAATGGGGCAGCCGATGCACGCGTTTGACGGCAGCAAGGTTCAGAGCATTAAAATAGGTACGCCCGATTCAAAGGAAAGCTTCACCACTCTTGACAACACCGCGAGAGAGGTTGACGAAAACACACTGCTCATCTATAACAACAATGTTCCCGTTGCAATTGCCGGCGTTATGGGCGGTCTTGATTCGGAAATCGTTGACAACACAAGCTCGGTTGTGCTCGAATCGGCAACGTTTGACGGAATCAGCGTGAGAAAAACCTCCTCGCGTCTCGGTCTGCGCACGGACGCAAGCATGCGTTACGAAAAAATGCTTGACCCGGAAATGACCGTCACGGCAATCAAAAGATTTTTGTATCTGCTTTTGCAGTCGGACAGCGGAGCAAAAGTATCATCGCAGATTACGGATGAATATGTTACGAAATATCCCGAAATCAAGCTTTCGTTCGGCAAGGCATATGTTGACCGCTACACGGGAATTGAAATTCCCGATGAGCGTATTTTGTCAACGCTTCATCTGCTCGGCTTCGGTGCGGAGCTTAAGGACGGCACATTCAATGTGACTGTTCCCTCGTGGAGAGCAACAAAGGATGTTACGATAAAGGCGGATATTATTGAGGAAATCACCCGTATTTACGGATATGACAATTTTGAGATAACAACAACGAAGAGCGCGCTTTACCCTGTTCGTGACAGCGTTGCGAAAAGCGACGGCGATATGATGCGCGACATTCTGGTTCAGCATTATATGATGCATGAGGTTCATTCTTATATCTGGTGTGATGGTGCGAAATACAAAAAGCTCGGCATGGATGTTGAGGAAAACGTCACTATTCTGAACATTGCAACGCCTGAAAACGGAACGCTGAGAAATTCCATGCTGCCCACGCTTATCACATTTGCGTATGAGAACAGGCAGTTTGCCCCGTCGTTCGGCTTGTTCGAGCTTGGGCGCGTTGTTGACGGGGTGCGCGAGGACGGAACGTGCAACGAGCGCCGCCGCCTCGGCATTGTGCTTTTTGACAAGCAGGGTACGGAAAAGGAGCTGTATTTCAAGGCTGTTGAAATTATCAGATATTTTGCACTTGAGCTGCGCCACAGCAAGGTGGATTTCAGGCGCATTGCCGTGAAGCATAACTGGCAGCATCCGAAAAACACATCGTCCGTTTCGGTAAACGGAGTTGAAGTCGGAACGCTCTGCACACTGCACCCGTCAACCCTTTCGAAAATTGACAAACACGCTTCCGTTGTGTGCATTGAGCTTGATCTTGACGATTTTGCGTCAGCGCCTGCAAAAGAGCTTGAATTTTCTGAGCCGTCACGCTTCCCCGGCGTTGATTTCGACCTTTCGCTCATAACGGACGGAAAGCCTTTTGCTTTGATTGAAAAAGCGTGGACGAGTGAAAATATTCCCGAACTTACGGGCGTTAAGCTTGTGGATATTTACGATGGCGGTGATTTTAAATCGATAACCGTAAGACTGTCGTTCTCCTCGGAGGAAAGAACGCTTTCCATGGAGGAAATTCAGCAGCATATCGATAAGATTGTGAAGAACCTGAGTGCACTCGGAATTAATTTAAGAGCATAGGGCTACAGAAAAAATGCACAGAACGCACTACTTTTCTCTTGCCCCACATGATGGTATAAAAATAACAGCGGCAAAATCGTTTAAGATTTTGCCGCTGTTATTTTTGTAGGAGGCGTTACCTGTTAAGATAGTTGTAAACCATGATAAATGCATCCGCACGGGTCAGTTCTGCATTCGGGTTAAAGCAGCCGCCTGCGCCGCCGATTATCTTCATTGCGGAAAGGATTGCGGTTGTTCCGGCGTCCTCCGCCGCAACATCGGAAAACTGCGGAACGTAGATTCCCGAAAGCTTCGCAAATTCCTCGCCGCCGAGCGCGCGGATGATTCCTCTTGCCGCTTCAATGCGCGTCAGCGGTTTATCGTAATCAGTGACGCTGATGTCAAACACGCTGCGGAAATCGCTGTTTTTGTAGACTGTGCACTCGGGGTCATCGGCAACAACCGAATCGCGCCAAACAAGCACACTTCCGACAAGATTTGCAAATTCACGGCGCGTGATTGCCTTGTTCGGCTCAAACTTCTCTGTGCTGAAGCCGATTGCACAGTCACGCAGTCTGTTGATTGCCGTTTCGGCATAATGCCCGGAAATATCGGTGTATTTATCGGCAACGGTCAATGCGTTCGACTCATCGTCAAGCTGTCCGTTTTCGGCATTTATAACCCATGTAACAGTATCGACCGGCATATAGACAAGCGATGTTTCGCTGACAGCAGCAAGGTCATATTCAATGTTCCATTCGGGAACATATGCAAGGTCAAAGCCGCAGTGCTCAAAAAGCTTTTCGGCTGCCTGCTCAGCAGTTATCGTCTGCGTTGCCGGAAATTCAACGTCAGTATTTGTGAAAGAATATGCGACAAGCTTTCCGTCAACGGGGTTGAGAACTATTGAAATTCTGTCGGACGGACACGGAATCGAGTTGACAACGCGGATAAATACGTACTGATATTCAGAATCGGCAAGATTGTAATCGGGGTATTCGATATAATCACCGCTTCCGTCCGCCTTGAAATGCGCCGGGGCAAGCTTCTGCGCGGCAGCCACAGCAGCGGATTTCAGCTTTTCATCAGAAAGCGATTTTACATTTTCCGGGTTATCGTAATCGCAGCTGAAACCGAGCAGCTCACCGGTTGCGGCATTGACTTCCGCTCTCGCGGATTTGCTGTCGCTTTCGAAGCTCATGCTGTAAGAATATTTTGATTTTTCAAAGCGGTCACGGGAAAGCATTTGCCGCTCAAGCTTCATGTCCTTTGTTATTCCGAGCAGTGGATTTGCACGGAGCGATTTTTCAATTTCAGCCGCGCTTTTAAGTCCTGCAACGGTATCCGTTTCGGCAATTTCCAAAGGAGAAAGTCCGCCTTTTCCGCCGTCCTCGTCCATTGTGGAAAATTCATTCGTTCCGAGCGAATAACGGAAAGGCGACGCAAAATCCGACTGTGTTTCTCTCGCTTCGCCGGTAAACGCGTCAATAAACGTGTTTTCCTTTTTGGGTATGTACACCGCTGCGGCAGTTATCGTGTCTTTTTCATAATCTCTCTTGATTTCGTATATAAGGCGCATCCCGACCTTTTCGGCAAATGCTTTTTTCGCTGCATCCGCGCCGATGCTTCCATCGGACGGCGCAAATTTCATATTCGGGGAATAATCCATATAAAAATCGCTCAGCGCGCTGAGGTCACTTTTAAGGGTAATGTATCCGTCGTTATTTTTTACGGGGATTCCGTTTTCAACGCGGTTTAATCTGAACGAATAGTTATATGATGCGATTGTTCCGTTCGACCCGTCATCGCTTATCTTAACCTTTTTCGAAAGTTCGGGATTGATTTCGGCGAAAAGCTTTTCGGTTTTTGCAATCGCTTCCGAAACCTTCGGGCGGTTAATCGTGGGGCGGTCATCAATCTGCCCGGAAGAATCCCCGGTTCCGTACTGCGTGATTGTGCCGTCCTTAAGCGCGGTCACATCCATGTATTTGTAACTGTCGTCGGTGCTTGTCTCCCAGTTGAAGCTGTAGGATGTCACTCCGCCGGAAACAAACTCCGATGAATTAAACGTTTTGTACCCATCGGTTGAACCGACGCGCTGCTTCACAAGCGCAAGCGTTTGCTGCATATCGCTTTCCGCCGAGGCAGGTGCAGCCATAAGCGAAAATGCGACTGAAGCCGCTGTTAAAAATGACAATGTTTTTTTCATAAAACCGACCTCATTTCTTTGATTTCATCTATAGAATAGCACCGCTTCCAGGCTCTGTCAATATATGAGCGCATTAATTATTTATTAAAAATTCTTACCTTTTTCTTAATCGATGTCCGTGTCCTTTTTTCGGCAAAAAATCACTTAATTTGCGCATTGGCTATTGACGGCGGCGCTGTAAATGATATAATAGAATAAATAAAATGCGAACGGAGGTCATCTGATGAATTATTGTTTTGCGGTTATAGATTTAGGCTCCAATTCCGTGCGGATGAGCATCAATGCCGTTTCGGGCAGCGGTGAGTGGAGTGTGCTGAAAAAAATGCGCGAAACCGTGCGCCTGAGCGAGGGCATGAGCCGCGATAATTTTCTGAAGGAGAACTCCATGTGCCGCGTTATCGAAGCGCTCGGCAGATTCTGCGAAACGGCAAGGGAATATAAATGCCTGTCGGTTGCCGCAATTGCAACGGCGGCGGTCAGAAATGCGGCGAACAGGGAAATGTTTCTGGAGCGCGTGAAAAAAGCAACCGGAATCACGTTCGAGGTTATAAGCGGCGAGCAGGAGGCTTACTACAGTTATCTTGCCGTGCGTGAAACGCTCGGGATAAAGGACGGCGTGATTTTCGACACAGGCGGAGGAAGCACGGAAATTTCACTTGTGCTCGGCGGTGAGCTGCAAAAAAGCGTCAGCCTGCCTCTCGGCGCGGTGGTGCTCACGGAGCGGACGCTTCATTCAACGCAGATGCAGCTTTACCGTTACACAGCGTCACACATCGGTGCGATAAGCTGGCTTGATAAATGCGAGGGATTGCCTGTTTACGGAATCGGCGGCAGCGCACGGACGATGGCATCGCTTTATAAAAGGCGAACGCTTGCCCCCTCCGAGCTGGACGGATTGAAAATTCCGTATGCGTCCGTTGCAAAAATATATCAGAAAGTTTTCAATACCGCCCCGTCCGAACGGAGGAATATAGCCGGAATGGACATTTCGCGGGCGGACGTCATCCTCGCCGGTCTCACTCCGGCAAAGGTTATCATGGACATGACGGGCAGTCCGAACGCCGTTATCTGCGCCGATGGCGTGAAAGAGGGCGTGTTCTTCAGAATGAAGAACGAAATTATGAATAAAGTTAAAAACGGGGAGAATAACGCACTGTGAGCATGAACATAGTTTTGGTTGAGCCGGAAATTCCGCAGAATACCGGCAATATTGTAAGAACCTGTGCCGCAACGGGAACGCGGCTGCACATCGTGAAACCGATGGGTTTTGAGGTTGACGATAAAAAGCTTAAGCGCGCCGGTCTTGACTACTGGCACTTTCTCGGAATCAGATATTATGAAAATCTTGATGATTTTTTTGAAAAAAATAAAAACTGCCGCTTCTTCTGCCTGAGTTCAAAAGCGCCGCGGTCATATACAGAAGCGGAATTTCATGACGGTGATTTCCTGCTTTTCGGCAAAGAAACGCGCGGACTTCCCGAAAAGCTGCTTGCGGACAATCCGGATAAATGCCTGCGGATTCCCATGATAAGTGAGGCGCGCTGTCTGAACCTTTCAAACTCGGCGGCAATTGTGGTTTATGAAGCACTGCGGCAAAACGGCTTTAAGGATCTCAGCCGTGAATCGGACTATCTTTACGGAATAATCGATTAGGGGATGTTAAAAAGCTCCGGAACGCAAAAGAAGCAGCGGCAAAATGAAGTTTCATTTTGCCGCTGCTTCTTTCTACAGCCCCCTGCTTATTGCGTGAAGATTTTTCCGTCAGTCAGACCGTACCCCTTGGTATTGCGGTTTTCGTAATAATCCGCGTCTTTCCCCTCATCGATAAGGTAATCATCATCATCGGGAAGTTCATCGTACAGCCTGTCCTCCGGCAGGTCTGCAAGCTCGGCATATGCTCTGTCCGTCATTTTCGAAAACAATTTTTCCGCTCCGTTTTGCTTCATGGTAAAACCTCCCCTTTCTTTGATAAACTTATTATAACACAGGCGCGGAAAAAAATCAATATTCGGGCGCATATAATCCCAAAGAGCAAAAACGGTAAAAAATTACCGAAAAACGGTTTGACACATCCGTCAATAAGGAGTATAATAGTATCAGCTATATTTAAGGAGGCTGTTTTGAATGGCAAGAGTATACAATTTTTCCGCAGGACCGAGCGCACTTCCGCTTGAGGTTCTTAAAAAAGCTCAGAGTGAGATGCTTGAATACGGTTCAAGCGGCATGAGTGTTATGGAGATGAGCCACCGCAGCAAGGATTATGACGATATTATAAAGGGCGCGGAGTCACTTGCGCGCGAGCTTATGCATATTCCGGACAATTATAAGGTTCTTTTCCTGCAGGGCGGCGGTTCAAGCCAGTTTGCAATGATTCCGATGAACCTTGCCAATAAGAATAAGAAGTGTGACATTGTTATCACGGGTCAGTGGGCGAAAAAGGCTGCACAGGAAGCAGAGCGGTACATAACCGTGAACAAGGTTGCATCATCTGCCGACAAAACCTTTTCATATATCCCCAAGCTTGATAAATCAACATTTTCAAAGGACGCAGACTATTTCTATATCTGCATGAACAACACAATCTACGGAACAAAGTGGAACAATCTTCCCGAAACCGGTGATGTTCCGCTTGTTGCGGATATTTCCTCAATGGTTATGTCCGAAGAAATTGACGTTACAAAGTTCGGACTTCTGTTTGCCGGCGCTCAGAAAAACCTCGGTCCGGCAGGCGTTACGCTTGTTATAGTGCGCGATGATCTGATCGGAAACGCAATGGACATTTGCCCCACAATGTTTAATTATCAGATTCATGCGGACAATAATTCGCTTTACAACACACCGCCGACATACGGCATTTATATCATGAAGCTTGTTTTCGAATGGATAAAGGAGCAGGGCGGCGTTAAGGCTGTTCAGGCAGTGAACGAGAAAAAGGCGGCAATTCTTTATGATTTCCTCGATAATTCCGAAATGTTTAGGGGAACGGTTGTCAAAGAGGACCGTTCGCTGATGAACATTCCGTTTATAACCGACAGTGAGGAGCTTAACGCAAAATTCATAAAGGAAGCAAAGGAAGCCGGCTTTGTAAACCTCAAGGGTCACAGAACCGTTGGCGGAATGCGCGCAAGCATCTACAATGCAATGCCGGTTGAGGGCGTTCAAGCATTGGTTGACTTCATGCGCGAGTTTGAAAAAAATAATAAATAAGGGGAATTACAATGTATAATCTGCTTACTCTTAACAAAATCGCAAAATGCGGTCTTGACAATTTTGATAAAACGAAATATGCAATCAGCGATAACTGCGAAAATCCCGACTGCATTATTCTGCGCAGCTTTAATATGCATGACATGGAGCTTGGCGAAAGTCTTGCAGCGGTTGCGCGCGCAGGTGCGGGCGTGAATAATATTCCGATTGACAAATGCAGCGAAAAGGGAATTGTTGTTTTTAACACTCCCGGTGCAAACGCAAACGCCGTTAAGGAGCTCACGCTTGCAGGACTGCTGCTTTCATCGAGAAATATTGTCGGAGGAATACAGTGGGCGCAGACTCTTAAAGGCAATGGTGATGAAGTCGGCAAAATGGTTGAAAAAGGCAAAAGTAATTTTGCAGGCTGCGAAATCAGAGGCAAAAAGCTTGCCGTTGTCGGACTCGGCGCAATCGGCGTTCTTGTTGCAAACGCGGCGCATCACCTCGGCATGGATATAATAGGTTATGACCCGTATATTTCGGTAAAGGCGGCGCTCGGTCTTGACCGCCACACCGTAATAAAATCAGATTTGAAGGAAGCTCTTGCCGAAGCGGATTATATCACGCTTCATCTTCCGCTCACGCCCGACACAAAGGGGATGTTCAATGCGGAGCTGTTCAAGTCGGCTGTTAAAAAGGGTGCAAAGCTTCTTAATTTCTCGCGCGGCGGACTTGTGGATTCACAGGCGCTTAAATCCGCGCTTGAGGTTGGGCTTCTCTCCTGCTATGTAACCGATTTTCCGTCTGATGACATTCTCGGACTTGAAAACGTTGTTGCAATTCCGCATCTCGGCGCTTCCACAAGCGAAAGCGAAGATAACTGTGCGGTTATGGCGGCAAAGGAGCTTATCGATTATATGGAAAACGGAAATATTGTTAATTCCGTGAACTATCCGAATTGTGAGCTTCCGCGCAGCGGCGGTGTCAGAATTACGGTTCTGCATAAAAATATTCCGAATATGCTTTCGGGAATAACGGCAGCCGTTTCGGGGAAAAACATGAATATTGATAATCTGATGAATAAAAGCCGCGGCGATTACGCCTGCACGATTATCGATACTGACGGCGATGCAGAAGCGGCTGCAGCCGAAATTGACGGTATTGACGGCGTTGTCAGAGTAAGAGTAATAAAATAACAAATTTTCCGCATAAAAAATACGCATCTGTGAATAATACTCACAGATGCTATTTTTTATGCGGAGGTATATATATGAAACGCAGTAAAATCAATATAATGTTTTTCATCGGACTGCTGATTCTCTCGCTGTCCGTTATAACTGTACATGCCGTTTCCAAAAACGGTTCACGCGGCGAAGAGGTAAAAAAAATTCAGACAAAGCTGAAAAACTGGGGATATTACAGCGGCTCGGTTGACGGCGTGTTCGGCTGGCAGACGGAAAATGCAGTGAAAAGCTTTCAGCGCAAAAACGGATTAACCGCCGATGGCGTTGCAGGAAAACAAACTCTTAATGCAATGGGGATTTTTTCGGAATCCTCCGGCAGCGGACAAAGCGCTTCGCCGAATGACGCAAGCATTGAGCTTCTTGCAAGAGTCATAAACGGAGAAGCGCGCGGAGAACCTTATGAAGGTCAGGTTGCTGTGGGCGCGGTTGTGCTGAACCGCGTTGATCATCCGTCTTTCCCGAACTCAATTTCGGGAGTTGTTTATCAGCGCGGGGCATTCACAGCCGTTGATGACGGTCAGATAAATGCGGAAATGTACGCAAGCAGTCACCGCGCCGCGCGCGATGCGCTTAACGGCTGGGATCCGACGGGCGGCGCAATATATTATTACAACCCGGTCACGGCAACAAACAAATGGATCCGCTCACGGAATATAATCTGCACCATAGGCAAACACGTTTTCTGTGAATGAAGACGCCGGCATAGCCGATTTTGGGGAAAATTAAAACTTTATCCTTTATAGGTATAACAAACTTCGTTCTCAGTGTACATTGAGGGCGAAGTTTGCTGATTTCGGGAAAAGAAGTAATTTAATATCCCCTTTGCGCGTGATTTGTCCGCGGAAAGCCATATCTGTCCGTTGAAAAATAAATAACAGATGGTAGTATATAATCAGAAAATAAAAAGAGGGGGATTTTATGAAAAGGGGTATTGTAAAAAAAATACTGTCATTTGTATGTGCTGCGGCAATGCTTTCGGCAGTACCGGCGTGTCCGTCATTCGCAGCGGGCGAGCCTTATGTTCTTTTGAAAGAAACTTTTAATGCTGAGCAGACGGGCACCGCGCCGTCAACCGAAACCGGGGTAAGCGTTTTGGGCAGCTATAATCAAAATGAAAAGACGGAAATTGCCGATTTCCCGTCAGCGGAGAATAAATCAATCGTATCCGGCGGATTGATTCAGCAAAAGCTTGAATCGCCGATTGAAGGCGGCGGATTCATAATTTCGTACGATTTTTATATTCCGCAGGCAAAAAGCGGTATTCTGCTGATGAATATTTACGATAAGGAGCTTTCGCAGCGCGCGCTTAAGCTTTACACGGATGGCGATATCCTGAAGCTCAACAATAATGCGTGGTTTAAGTACCGTTATCCGGTAAACGAATGGTTCACGGTAACCGTTGTCGGCGGAATAGAAGAGCAGTCGCTCGATATTTACATAAACGGGCAGAAGCATACCGATTCAACGGCTTCGTCCGTTGGCAGCATCGGATTTATGCAGAATGCACTATCGGTTCAGACAATCCGCTCGGAGTTCGGTCTTGTAAACTGCCGCGTTGATAATATGTTCGTTAAGGCAGGCTTTGCTGACAAGGCAGCGGCAGTTTCCGATGCAAATGCGCTTTTTGCGCGTTCAATCCGTTTCAGCGAGAGCTTTGACGAAGGGTATGTCAATGCAAGGGAGATTTTGGCGTTAAACGGTGACGGCACATATACGGAGCAGGCAAAAACAGCTCTTGTGTCAACTGATTTGTCCGAAACTGACAAATGGCTCAAATTTAATAAGGAAAATTACACTGTAAATAATCAGCTGGCATATAAGCTGACGGAGGGAACGCTCCTCGTTTCGTACGATTTTTACTTCACGGAGATGAACAAGGCGCTTCTGATGGAAGCCTCGGATGAAATAAAGGGAGGCGCGGTCGGCGCACGGCTTACCCTGGCGCAGGCAGGATCGGCATGGTATCTTTCGGCATCGGGAAACACGCTCGGCGATGCGGCGATTCTTCCCGAAAGCAAAAATAATATTGCGCTTCTGATTGACCTTGACAGCGGCGGATATTATGTTTATCTCAACGGAAACGCTGTCGGAAACGGCGGCTGCTTCGGCTGGTACAACAACGGAAACCCAACCGGAATTAAGCGCATAACAACATCGTCAACAGCTGCCGGAAATATGTATGTCAATAATATGTATCTTGAAAGCTTTTCGTCAAAAGCAGCTGCGGAAGCGGTTCTTTCATACAGGGAAAAGGCAAAGGACAGCTTGTTCGGAGCGTCAAAATACGGAAAACAGTATCTCGGCGCCCTTGCCGGATGCGTTGAGGATTACCGCTTCATCGGCTGCACGGACGAGGAAAAGGCAGCGGCTGAAAATAAGCTTAAGACAGGATTCGGCGATTTTTCCGATGTTTGCAGTTTTATCTTTACGGATGATTACGATTCATATGCCGATGGTTATGTGATTTCAAGCGGAAAAAACGGATATACATATGCGGCAAATTCGCCTGCCGTATCGGGAGGTGTGCTGAAAATCGAAAATTCCTCCGGAGGAAAGGCAAATGCGCAGAGAGTTCAGATAATAAATTCCTCCGCACCGAAAGCTTACACGGTGTCATTTGATTTCACAAGAACTGCGGACGGCGTTATTTCACAGATAAGCGCTGTCGGAAACAGTGAAAAGAATAAAATGGCGATTGAGATAGGCACTAAAGAGGGCGGAAAAATGTTTGTCCGCGGCAAAAATTTTGATGTGCGGAAAGGATATATCGAGCAAACGCTTGTCCAGACGGAGCTGAACAAAAAATACAATGTTTCATATTATGTTAATATGGACACGCAGCTCGCATATGTTTACATAGACGGGGATTTAAAGGCAACGGTAAGATTTTATTATGATTTTAATGAAGAAACGGACGATATTGAAAAGGTGTTTGATTCCTTTTCGGAAAACATTTCGTCCTACAGCATCGATAATCTGACCGTTTACGAGGATAAACTGCTCAACTCGGTTGCGGCAATTGAAATAAAGGAAAAGATGGTTGCGGATTATCCGCTTCCGATTCCGTCCGACAGCTCATTTTCATATGAATGGAGCGCAGAGGGGGCGCAGATAGAAAACGGTGTGCTGAAAATGCCTTCATCGCCCGAAACAATTGAACTGACTCTTCGCGCTTCAAAGGGAATTTACAGGGCGGAACGCAATTTCAGCATTATTCCGCTTGCCGACAGCGAGGAAATAACCAACCATCTGCAAACCCTTGCAGACGCTCTGACGGTAGGGCGCGATGAAATATATTCAAGCGTAATAAGGCTTCCGCTCTGTGATGAGGACGGAATAACCACCACATGGTCATCCTCAGCTGAAGATGTTATCAGCGTTGAAAAAGCTGAAGATGTTGATTTTGCGGAGCTGAGAGTGAAACCCGTTTCTGAGGACACGCAGGTCACGCTGACGGCAAGCCTTACATATGACGGCTCGGACGCCGCTCCCGGCGTTTACTCAAAGACCGTAACGGTTAAGTCAGCCGGAAAAAGCATTGTTTCCGATGTGTTGTATAAAGATGCGGACGGGAACGAAACATACGGCATCACAAGCGGCGGCTCGGTCGACAGAGTGTTTGTAACAAAAACGGATGTGAGCGCTGATTTGTACAGTGCGGCATATAGCACGGACGGAACACTGCTTGCAGCAAGAAAAACAAATGATATCTCAAACGGCTTTAACAGTGTTGATATGCAGCTTCCGGATGGTACTGCAAAAATCAGGAATTTTGTCTGGGGCGGCGGAATGAATCCTCTTTCGGAAGCAGCTCCCGGAAAAAAGGACGGAGAAATCAACTTCTTCATGCTCGGCGACTCGATGATGGCGACATATGTAAATACGCAGAGATGCGGCTGGGGATCGATTTTCGGGGAATATTTCGACGATAACGTAAATGTTGTCAATGACCACGCGCACCCCGGTTACTCAATCAAATCGCTTATTAATGAATGGTGCCTGAACGATGTTCTTTCGGAAATCGAAAGCGGAGATTATGTATTTATTTCCTCGGCGCATAATGACTCAAAACCAAGCTCCCCGGCAACATATCTTGATTCGGAGGAGAACGGGGCATACAGCGAATACCTTGAAAAGCTTGCTGAAGCTGTCAGAGCACGCGGCGGTCATGCGATATTTGTAACATCGATTGAAAGATGCATATACAGTGACTCTGCCGGAACAATCCCGTCGTGGACTCTGAAGCCGTATTCGGATCGAATGAAAAATACTGCCGCGGCTATCGGAGTGCCGGTTGTTGACGCAAATACTTTTACATATGAGTTCCTTAAGGAAAAAGGCTATGCCGCTGCGAAAGAATACTATATGATTCCGGTGGACGGAGACGCAACCCATCTTCGCAGGGCGGGAGCCGAGCTTGTGTGTGAATATATAAGAAACTGCCTGGGTACGATGAATATATTTGAACAGAGCGGTGCAGGAATATCCTATAGCTATAATGAAACATCGGGGAAGCTGACAATAGCCGGAACAGGCGCGATCCCGGCATATACTGATTTTGCGGAAACACCGTGGAACAAACTGACGGTGCGTGAAATTGAACTGGGGGGCGGTATAGCGTCGGTTGGAAGAAACAGTCTCAGCGGTTTTACATCGGCGAAGAAAATCACATTCGGAGAAAATATTTCGGAAATTGCCGAAGGCGCACTTTCCGAAAGTGATTTCACTGTGAACGGATATTATAATACGGCTGCCGAAACTTATGCGGCTGCTGCAGGGAAGCGTTTCACACTTGCCGGACTCAGAATTTTGTCAATCGGCAACAGTCACACATGGGATTACACCCGTTGGATTGACAAGCTTCAAAGCGATTTATCTTCCGGCGGACTGAACACAAAGCTTCGCCATTCTTATATAGTGTACGGCGGAAGACAGCTTTTCAGGAATGACACGGATCGTCTGTCGCATCTTACGGTTGGCAGCGATTCCGCAGCATCGGGTTATTCCGATTACGATGTTTATCTGCGCGACGGTAATGTCTGGGATCTGATAATTCTCCAGGACTATCACGAATCCTCACGTTCGGACAGTGCACAGACGTTTCCGCAGGGACTTTCATCAGCAATTGACTGGGTGAAATCCCGTCAGCCGCAGGCTAAGATTGCATGGGTTGCTGACTGGGCGGAAAAGGCATCGTTCGGCAGCATTTCCGGTGCAGATTCGCTTGATGGTGTTTATGCCAATATTACTGCGGCAATGACGGCAGTTGAAAATTCCGGACTGACAACTCCCGATTTCATAATCCCGATGGGTACGGTTATGCAAAATGCGAGAAGCTCATATCTCGGGAGCGTCAATAATGCTTCCGATGCGTATATGAATTTCGATGACACCGATTGGGCATGGAATAAGGATAAAACAAATCCTGTCAGCTATCTCGGGGATTATACCGTGCTGGAACGCGATTCAACGCATTGCAGTCATGAGCTTGGAAGATATATAGCCGGAGCAGGCGTTTATAAGGGAATTACGGATTATTTTGCCGATGCGCTTGACAAGGACGAAAGCTTTGATTTCTGCACGTCGCTTAAAACAGCGCCCGTAACATTGGGAAACGGCGCATGGAAAGGCGAGTTTACGGACAGCATATGGAAGATTGTCCGCGAATCGGTTGATAATGCATATAAATCGAAGAAGTCCGTTACCCGGTCGCAGTTTACAAAGGATCCGGCGGATGATATAGCGGCGGCAATTGCGTCTGCCGACTATTCCTCGGTGGATTTTGCTGACAGCGCGGCAATTGCTGCTGCCGCAGCTGCAAGTGCCGGCGGAAAAATTACCGTGTCGTCAGGCGATGTTTCCGTGTCTGACGGAAAAGCGTATATAACATTTCTTTACGGTTACACAAAGAAAACCGCAGTTGCGGAAAAATAAAAATCTTACAAAGACTTTTTCACGCAGACGCTGAAATCTGAGACAGAGCGCCCGAAGTTTTAACTCCGGGCGCTCTGCCTGTTCCTATTTCCGATATTTGACCTCGTCAAAAATTGCTTCTATCGTATCAAACAAAGGGTTGCTTCCGCGGTCACCGTGAATAATCACTGTATTCGGAGCAATTGCAATAAGTGCGCTCAGTGCAATATCCTCATCGGTCAGCTCTTCGCCGCTTTGTGCAAATTCGGCGGCGTACAGCTCGGTAATATCCTTTTTTCGTTTGCTGAGAATCCGAAGCCCGCTCCCTTTTTTTACAACATGCACAAGCTCCTCGCGCGGTGATTGCACCGAAACAAAAAAGCGCAGCATTTCGAGAAACTCATCATATTCACGTTTTGCGGCAAATTCATCCGCTGCGGAAAAACAGATCCGCCGCAGCTCATCCTTGTAATCGCCAAGACGAAACTTGATAAAACCGTCAAGATTAAGCGAGTCGTTTTCGGCAAAGTAATCCTTAAGCGCCTCTTCAATAAGTGCGCGCCGCCTGTTGTAATGCACCGATGCAAGTATTTCGCCGCTGTCGGCTGAAGCACTCTGCACAGCAAGCGCAGCAATTTCCCTGCGGTCATATTCCGAGGCAAATGAAAATTCATCGGCAACAATTTTGTCAATCATTGCTTTTTCATATTTACGGATTATTTCTTCTGCGGCATTGTGCACAAATTCATCAACACTTATTTCCGACGGCACGGAAAGCGCTGAAAACAATTCCAAAAAAATCACCTCTCATATATTATGCACATCAATCATCAGAGGTATAACAGAACCGATATCATATATTTTTCCTTTTTTCAGATTTGTAATCTCTATTTTTCTTTCGTTCAGAAAATCCCGCACCGCGCGCCCGCCGGGAAATGCCGAAAGCTCTCCGTTAAGCGCCAGCACATTCGGCGCAATCATTCCTGCGGCTCCTCCGAAAAAACCGTTTTCGTATCCGCCGAGCAGTATTCCGCCGTTGTCAACCTCAAGCACGGTCATTCCGCACCGTTCGGCTGCGCGGCTTATTCCGCGGTCACCGCATATAATTGTGCCGGGATCAATCGGGCATAATGAGCATTTTGCATATCCCTGCCGAACCGGGATAATTTCAAAACCCGATTTTTCAAGCTCGCTTAAAAGCAGTTCATCACATACCTTTGGGTTAAGAAAGCACTTTTTTCCCGCTATACCAACATTATATGCCGTATCGTCCGGGTAGTGACTGCCGAGCGGGCTTTTTCCGCAAATTATTCTGTAGCCGAGAGGGGTAAGCCGCTCACTGTAATATTGAAATGTGTCCGGCGGACAAACAGCGCGCCCCTCTCCGAGAACGCATATCCCAAGGTCACTGTGGCAGCGGATTCCAATGGGCAGAGCGGAAACGGACGGCGGTGAAATCGTCTGCACATTCGGGATTTTCATTGCAGACACAGCAACGGAGGCGCTGCCGCCGGGAAGATACGGAACGCTGATAAAATCCATGCAATCACTTCCTTTTGTAATTGATTATACTACTTGTCCGCCGCAAATGAAAGAAAAATTTTCAAATTTACATTCCGTTGTTTTTGCGTTAAAAGGCTTGCCATTTACGAGTAAATTTAGTATAATAAGAATAATGACAAAAAAATGAAGGAAGGATCGATTTCGGATGTATAAAATTGTTGAGAAAAAAGCGCTGAATCCGACAGTAACCAAAATGGTTGTAGAAGCTCCGCTTATCGCGAAAAAAGCCGAACCGGGGCAGTTTATTATATTCAGAGCCACCGAAGACGGGGAACGCGTTCCGCTTACAATAGCGGATTTCGACCGCGAAAAGGGAACGGTAACGATAATATTCCAGATTGTGGGCCGTGCAACAATGGAGCTTAATGCGCTTTCCGAGGGGGAAAGCATCTGTGACTTTGCCGGACCGCTCGGAACTCCCAGCAATACAGAGGGACTTAAAAAGGTGTGCGTTGTCGGCGGCGGAGTGGGCTGCGCAATTGCATATCCGATTGCAAAAAAACTGCATAATGCAGGCTGCTGTGTGCATTCGGTAACAGGCTTCAGAAACCGTGAGCTTGTGATTCTCGAGGATGAATTTAAGGCAGTAAGCGATGAAATGAAAATAATGACGGATGACGGATCATACGGCGAACAAGGTCTTGTTACGGCTGCGCTGGAGGAACTCATAAAATGCGGCAATGAATATGATGAGGTTATTGCAATCGGTCCGCTCATCATGATGAAATTTGTTTGCGGCGTGACAAAAAAATACGGAATAAAAACCACTGTGTCGATGAATCCGATAATGATAGACGGTACAGGAATGTGCGGCGGATGCCGCCTGAAAGTCGGCGGAGAAACGAAATTTGCCTGTGTTGACGGTCCTGATTTTGACGGTCATGAGGTTGATTTTGATGAGGCAATGAGCAGGGGTACAATGTACCGTGATTTCGAGGCACATCAGAGAGAAGAAGCCTGCCGCCTGATGAACAAGGAGGTTTTGTAATATGGATAGAAACATGAGTCCGGAAAAATGTCCAATGCCGTCACAGGCACCCGAAATAAGGAAAAGAAATTTTGAAGAGGTTGCAACCGGATATACCTACGAGATGGCAGTGAACGAAGCAAAGCGCTGCCTTAACTGCAAAAACAAACCGTGCCGCTCGAAATGTCCCGTTGCGATTGATATTCCGGCATTTATCGAACGCGTTGCGGCGGAGGATATGGAGGGCGCATTTGAAATAATCAGCCGTTCGAGCGCTTTGCCTGCGGTTTGCGGACGTGTGTGTCCTCAGGAAACACAGTGTGAAAGCACCTGTGTCCGCGGAATTAAGGGAGAAAGCGTTGCCATCGGCAGGCTGGAGCGCTTTGTTGCGGATTATCACAGGGAGCATTGCGGAGAACCTCCGGAAAAACCGGAAAGCAACGGTCACAGGGTTGCGGTTGTCGGGGCGGGTCCGTCCGGACTGACTGCTGCCGGGGATCTTGCGCGGCTCGGGTATGAGGTCACGGTGTTTGAAGCGCTTCACACTGCCGGCGGCGTACTTGTTTACGGAATACCGGAATTCAGACTTCCGAAAGATATTGTGCATAAGGAAATCGACAATCTCCGTCATCTTGGCGTTAAGATTGAAACAAATATGGTAATCGGAAAAATTATAACCGTTGACGAGCTGTTTGAAAGCGGTTTTGAAGCCGTCTATATAGCAGGCGGGGCAGGACTTCCGCGTTTCATGGGAATTCCCGGGGAAGATCTCAAGGGCGTTTACAGTGCGAACGAATATCTCACACGCGTAAATCTTATGAAAGCATATAAGGAGAATTCCAAAACCCCGATTAAAAAGAGCCGCCGTGTTGCGGTTGTCGGCGGAGGAAACGTTGCAATGGATGCTGCAAGATGTGCAATGCGCATCGGTGCAGAGGAGGTATATATTGTTTACCGCCGCGGAATGGAGGAGCTTCCCGCAAGGCAGGAGGAGGTCGAGCACGCAAAGGAGGAGGGTATTGTGTTTAAAACACTTACCAATCCTGTTGAGATACTCGGTGATGATAACGGGTTTGTGTCGGGTATGCGCTGCGTTGAAATGCAGCTCGGCGAGCCGGATGAAAGCGGCCGCCGCAGACCTGTCGAAAAGCCGGGCAGTGAGTTCGATATTGAGCTTGATACTGTTATAATGTCTATCGGAACAAGTCCGAATCCGCTTATCAGAAAAACAACCCCGGGACTTGAAACAAACCGCCGCGGCTGCATTGTGACGGACGGCGAAAGCGGAAAAACAACCCGTGAGGGTGTGTATGCCGGCGGAGATGCGGTCACAGGCGCTGCAACGGTTATCCTTGCAATGGGTGCAGGAAAGAGCGCTGCGCAGGCAATTGACGAATATATCAGAAAAAACAAAAAAAATTAAAAAAGTGTCCAAAAGTGTAACGACTTTCGTCACCCCCCGTGATATATTAATTATCGCGGGGGAATTTTTTATGTACGGAGGTCAACATGGAGAACATTATTAACATTAATGTCAGCGGGCAGTTTATTTCCAAAAGCGGAAAAAATGCCGGCGGCGCGGGCAGCGGAAACAGTACCGTCCTGAAAATAACATTCGGTTCTGAGTGGGATGCTTTCGCAAAACGCATTATCTGGCGTGATGCCCGCGGTGAAAATGAAACGAGCGTTCTTCTCTCAGCCGGTCTGACGGAAAAAACGTATACAACGGTCATTCCGCCGGAAGCAGTGAAATATACCGGTTGGTGCAGCTTTACCATTGAGGGTTACTACAGCGGATTTCCGCAGAGAGCTGTGCGTTCAATTTCAGACAAGCTGTTTGTAGCTTATGCAGAGGGGGCGGAGGAATGTGCCGAGCTTACTCCGCCGGAGAGTATGCAGCTGCACGAGGAATTTGAGCAGCTTTTGCCAAGCGTTAAAACGCTGATGGAAAGCACTGAGAAGAAAATTGACAAGGAGCTTGAACAAAATTCCGTTTGGGAGGATTTCAGCGATGAAAAGCTTTATTACCCGGGAAACAAGGTTTTCTACGGCGGAAGCAGCTATCTGTGCAGAAAGGAAACCATCGGAACGGCTCCCGGCGATGCAGACTGCTGGCAGCTGATAGTTTCGCGGGGAGAGCGCGGACTTATAGGATTGCAGGGACCGCGCGGAATACGCGGCGATAAAGGCGATACCGGGGCAAAAGGCGATAAGGGCGATACCGGAGAAAAAGGCGACAAAGGCGATAAAGGCGACGCAGGAGAACGCGGACTCAGCGGAACTGTTGTTCCGGCGAACGGATTTTATTCTTTCTCGGTTGATGAATCGGGAGATCTTATTGTTTATTATCCTGATGCAGAGGCAAAGCCGCAGGCAGAGCTGGATGAAAACGGAGAGCTGCTGCTGGAGGTAGGCGGCAACAGTTACAATATGGGCAGCGTTAAGGGCGACAAATTAACCTTTGCGGACTTGTCGGAAGAAAACAAGTCGGAACTGATGAACGGTGTTAAAGACCGCCTGGGTGTGCGGGGCAGCGCGGAAAGCCTGACAGCATCGCTTACAACTACAGACGCACTGGCGGACGAACAGCCGATTAAGCTGTGTGTGTACGGAAGCAAAAATATGATACGCTATCCGTATGCAGCGGCAACGGCAACCAAAACCGTGAACGGTATCACATTCACCGATAACGGAGACGGCACAATAACCGCGAACGGAACAGCAACCGCAGACGCTGTGTTTGAAATACCTGCATTCACTGTGGAGGCAAAAACACAGTACTTCCTTTCAGGCTGCCCTGCCGGCGGCAGCTTGTCAACGTATTATTTTCAAATGAGAGGCTTCACGCAGGATACCGGCAGGGGTGCGAAAATCAAGTCCTCGTATGGCTTTACAAATACGTTTGAAATAGTTATCAAGGAGGGAACCGCGGCTGACAGCCTTGTGTTCAAACCACAGCTTGAAGAGGGAACGGCTGCGACAGAATATGAAGCCGGAACGGGAATCGGAGATTTGAGCAGCGGCAGTTATAAAATCCCGGTTAAAATTACGGGAGACGGAACAGAGGAAAAGACAGTCACGGCTATAAGTGACAATCCGTTATTCGGAGGGGAGTATATAGACCTTGTTTCCAAAACAAGAAAAGGAAGCAGCGGAACAGCCGGCGTGACGGTCAGCGGTGATATATCGCTGTATGACGAAAATACAATCACGTGCGAAACGGCAGCCGCTCCGGCAAAGCTTGAAATTACGTATTACCGGGATATTAACAAAGTAATAACCAATTTGACAAATGCAATATTATCACAGGGAGGAAATGTATAATGTTTAACTACAGGAATTTTTTAATGATAGGTTTTAAAAATGCAGTGGGTCACATGGCGGATTATCAGGTGATACTAAACGCCAACGGTTACTATGAAAAAGGAGTTTTGACGGAGGATGACCTTTACGAGCTTCAGACGATGATTGAAGAAAAGAACGCTGCGGCAACCGAAGCGGTTTTGGAGGATGAAACGGCGTGAAAGAAATGAAGAAGCTAATCGATGTGAAAAGCATTGTAACGCTTTTACTTGTGTTAACGCTGGTGTACATCGTGATAACGGGGAAAACGCTGGACGAAAAGGTGTTTTTGCTTTTCAGCAACACTGTCACAATGATAGTGACATATTTTTTCACGAAGAAAAAGACCGGCGGTGACGGTCATGAGTGAAACAATTGTAACGGCGATAATCACCGGCGGACTGGCGCTCATCGGCAGCCTTGCGGCAAACAACAAAACCAAGGCGCTGATTCTGTACCGGCTTGAGCAGATTGAACAGAAACAGGACAAGCACAATACGGTTATTGAGCGGACGTATCACATCGAGGGGGTTCTTGCGGAATACGGAAACAGGATAAAGGTGGCAGAGCATCGCATTGATGATTTGGAAAGGGAGAGTCATTATGGAAATTAAAACAGCGGCAGAACTTAAAGCATGGCTTGCGGCGCAGAGCGTGAGCAGAAAAATCACGACGGTGCAGCTGCATCACACCTACAGTCCGTCATACAAGGACTTTAACGGGAGCAATCATGCAAAACTTCAAAGCGGCATGAAAAGCTATCACGTGAAGTCGCGCGGATTTTCGGATATAGCGCAGCACTTCACAATCTTCCCCGACGGGAAGGTCATGACAGGGCGCAGCCTTGACCGCGCGGCGGCAGGGATAATCGGGTGCAACACGGGCGGAATATGCATTGAATGTCTCGGGAATTTTGACAAGGGCGGCGATACAATGACCGCGGCACAAAAGGCTTCAATCGCGGAAACGGTGAAAATCCTGCTTGAAAGGTTTCATCTTACCGCCGATAATGTGACATACCATGCATGGTGGACGGCAAAAGGGCAGCCGCTCGGCGACTACATCAAAGGGAAGTCCGCAAAGACATGCCCCGGCACAAACTTTTTCGGCGGCAACACACGGGCGGCATATGAAAAAAATCTCCGCCCGATGATAGAATCAAAGGGGGAGAATATTTTGAAAAAGGTTGAAAGCATTAACGACATCGTTTGGGAGCTGACAAATGCGGGAATCATCACGGACGGCAAGCTGTGGATGAAGAAATGCGCCGAGGATAAAAACGTTTATTGGCTGTGCTATAAAATGGCGAATAAGCTGAGAGGTACGCTTTAAAAAATTTTGAAAAAAGTCTTGACATTCAGCACAAAAACCGTTATACTATATAAGTGTTCCGATTGGAACACTTATATTGCCGAATTGTGTAAGGGTAGCACGACAGACTCTGACTCTGTTTGTCTGGGTTCGAATCCTAGTTCGGCAACCACGAAAGCCGAACCAAAAAGATATAATGTCGATTTGGTCAGCAATGACGAGGGTTTGCGTGATTTCCGCAAACCCTTTTTCGTACTCAATTCTCGGAGATATATGCTTCTGTTTTGTAGGATTTGAACTGCGACAGAGGCAAAAACAGCAAAGAATATAAGATTCATCTTAAAGGATTTGAACCTACATACTTAACAACTAAATAACATAATCAGAGGTAATTTCTATCACAGGAAGTTGCCTCTTTTTTGTACTCAAAAAAGGAAAGGATGAAAAAAATGAATGAGAAAAAATTTTTACAACAGGTGTACGGCAAACTTGAAAACCAATTAGAACAGGAGGTAAAACTTGCAGATGACAGCATTGAAATTTCAGAGGGCGATAAAGTTATTTTCAGAGTTGACAGCAAAGGTGATGTGCATTATTCGGCGGACAAACAATACTCAAATATCGTTAACAAGCTTCATGGCAAAATAGAGAATGATGTACGCAACATAAAAGAGTTTCTTAAAGTGATGGATATAATAGTGAATATTCGGAGGTTATCGTGTTTACAAGTGACATATTTTTGGATGACTCCAACGATATTGTATCCGAGGCAATTCGCAAAGGTCTTATGCTTGCGGAACACAGAGACAAAGTCAGATTTGCCAGAGGTTTAATGGAATTTGAGTGCGAATACATAAAGAAAGGACAGAAAAAGATATGAAGTATGTAATTTATATAAGAGTGGGAAACAAAAAGCAACTTGATTACATTCCCAAAAAGACAAAAACAGAAGCAAATAAGAAATCAAAGATGAAAAATTAAAATGGCAACAGAAAAAATCACAAAATATTGACACCGTTCTATTTATAGTATATAATACTTGTAAATGAGGTGTTGTAATGGATATACTAACAATAAAAGAAGCGAGTTTGATGTGGGGGATTTCAGTAAGAAGAATTACTGTTTTGTGTAATGAAGGCAGAATTCTCGGAGCAAAGAAAATAGCCGGTGCATGGCTTCTGCCAAAGAACGCGAAGAAACCCGCTGATGCGAGAATTAAATCAGGAAAATATACGGATTGGAGAAACAAAACAGATATGACCTCCAGTGATTTTGAAAGTAATTTAAAGAATTTAAAAGGAACCTTTGCTGTTGAAAGTATGACGGTTAGTGATGAGGGTATTAAAAATCTTAAAAGAATTGACAGCGGTAAAGTAAGTTATACAGATGTGATTGAAGAATTAAAACTTAAATATACGCAGAGGGGGTAATTATGTTTTCAAAGTACGATGTTTATACAACTACACAATCAATTTATTGCTATCCCGGTACAAATGTATTGAAAAATAAATTAAATATAAAGGATAACAAGCTCCTAAAAACTGCCGAAGAAGAAATTACTTTGATTAAGCAAATGGAACTTTTAAAAAATCCTATTAAAGGAAATTTCTCAAAGACGCATTTTATGAACATACACAAATTTATTTTTGAGGATATTTATCCGTTTGCTGGAAAAATCAGACGGGAGCAGATAAGTAAAGCGGATACAATGTTTTATCCACCGAACCTGATTGATAGAGAACTTGATAAGGCTTTTGACAAAATAAAAGAGAAAAATATGCTTAAAGAATTTGATGAAAAAAAGATTTTTGATAATTTAGCATATGTGATGGCAGAACTCAATATTATACATCCTTTCAGAGAAGGAAACGGGCGCTCTATTCGTGAATTTATTCGCCTCATGGCAAAGCGTGTGGGGTGTGATTTGAATTGGGGAAATATAGATAAAGAAAAACTTTTGGAGGCATCAATATTGTCCGTTGATAATTATAAGGTTTTAATAGGAATTCTTGATACCTGTGTGGATTAGTTCCAGAAATGATATTTTGAATGGGAGGAGTTCTCTTGTTAGGTATAAGCTATGAAACATGGGTGAATATTTGTAAAATGTAATTTTCTTTAAATATAAATGCACAAAGGGGATGAGGAGTGAAATAACGATATTTCTAAAAAGACAAAAACAAAAACGAGCAAAAAATCAAAGATGAAAAAATAAAATTAAAAACGGCTTTGCAATAGCAGAGCCGTTTTTCTTTTGAAAGGAGGAGTGCTTTATGAATATAAACAGTATTTTAAATTCCGATAGCATCAGCGAGCTGCTTGACGCTATTGACAACTTTTGCCGAAATGCAGTTACAGAGAACGATAATGATATATGTATGTCCTTGAAAGAGGAAGTATTGGCATCGGATAAAGATATACTCGGAATTCTCGGAGCATATTTGTGCGCGTGTGAAGATGGCGATGAAGTAATAGAAGCTCTGTACGAATTTTCGGGCAATTGTTCGGGCTTCGCACTATGCGATAATGAAGAAACAAAGCAGATAACAAAAACCGAATTTGTGGGCGTTTTGGACGAATGTGAGGACAAATGTATGTTGTTGACCTGCATAGAGAAGGAACACAAATTAAGAACAGCGGAGATAGAGGCATATAATCCTTTCGAAAACTTTGGTGTGAGGTTTAAAAATGAAAATATTTGCGTGCTGCTGCCGAGGATAGGCATAAGCGCTGATGTGAAAAAATATATATCCGACACAATAGGCGAAATATTGTATAGAGTAATTGAAAAACGGATAGAGCCTGAAACAATCAGAATGGAAATGAACAGGTATATTCCCAGTGCGAGAAATGATAACAGAAACACAAAGGACTTATTCAAAAAATACTTTCATGATGTTGTGATACATAAGGGCAGAAAACCCGGAATATATCTTGAATTCGACGACCATATGCGCCAGCTTTTCGGTGTTGAATTTTATAAAAGACTGATAGTGCAGTACCTACGGGAATAAGCCGGAAACTTTGTGGAGTTTATGAATTGTAATTTTGAAATATTTGTGATATAATATAATTAAGATAGTATGTTTGGAGTTGATATAATATGCCGGAAAAGCAGAATACCGAATGGAAGGAAACATGGAAAGATGAGTATTTGCAGTGGATTTGCGGCTTTGCAAATGCACAAGGCGGCAAAATTTATATCGGTGTCGATGATTCAGGGAATGTTGTCGGCATTAAAAACTCGAAAAAACTGCTCGAAGACCTCCCAAACAAGATAAAAGATACTATGGGTATTATAGCTGATGTAAATTACCATGAGCAAAACGGGAAAGAGTATATCGAAATTGTCGTTCCGGAATATCCGCAGGGAGTAAGCCTTAAAGGTGTATACTATTATCGTTCAGGAAGCACAAATCAGATTTTGAACGGTATTGCCTTGCAAGAGTTTTTTAACAGGAAAACGGGCGTTACGTGGGATGCCTCTTTAATACCTAATGTTAAAGTAGAAGATTTAAGCGAAAATGCTCTTAAAGTATTTAAGGAAAAAGCAGCGAAAAAGAAACGAATAGATACTGCTGTTTTGGAAGATAAAAATTTTGTAATTCTTCAAAATTTAAGGTTGATACAAAACGGTTATTTGACACAGGCATCTGTTTTGTTGTTTCATGATGAGCCGGATAAATATATAAACGGAGCATATATAAAAATCGGTTTTTTTGAAAGTGATTCGGAACTGCGGTTTCAGGATGAAATTCATGGTTCGCTCATAGAGCAAGTCGATAAAACAATGGAAGTTTTATATCGAAAATATATGAAGGCTTGGATTTCATATGACGGAATACAGCGTGTGGAAACTTATCCGTATCCCGATGCGGCATTGCGCGAGGCAATTTTCAATGCAGTTGCCCACAAAAAATATATAAGCGGTATTCCGATTCAGATAAGTGTATACAGCGATAAAATTTACATTTATAACGACGGTCAGTTGCCGGAAACTTGGACGCTTGAAAAGCTGTTCTCCAAACACCCCTCGCACCCATATAATCCGCTTATAGCAAATACATTTTTTGTTGCAGGATATATAGAAAGCTGGGGCAGAGGAATAGATAAAATATGCAATGCGTGTGAGGCCGCGGGATTACAGAAGCCTATCTATGATATTGACGCAAATGGGATAATGCTTCAGATTAAGGCTAATGTTGATTGGGACGGAAATAAAATTGAATATGATAATGACGGCAATCATAAAGGTATCACCCCCCAAGTCACCCCCCAAGTCACCCCCCAAGTCAATGCTAAATTGGTTAAATTAATGAAGTTTTGTGAAAAACCGAGAACAAGGCAGGAAATGCAGGAGTTTATGGGCTTAAAAGACAGGAAAAATTTTGTCAAAAACTATATACAACCTATGGTGGAAATTGGCTTGATAAAGATGACTAATCCGGATAAACCGAACAGTCAAAATCAGCAATATGTTGCGGTAAAATAAAAGAAAAAATTATATTAGTATAAATATTGGAAAAGGGTTAAATATTGCTCAAAAAACATACTGAATGTGGGTTAACATTTAGTTATTTATGACAAAAAGATTGTTTTGGTTTTTGAATATTAAAAAGAAATGATTATAAAGGGACATTACGGCAATTAAAGATGAATGAATTCTCGTAAGAATTGTTTTAGACAAATGCGGTTTGGAGTGTATATGAAAAATGTCCGTAATTGTAATGTGTCTGTTAATGTTGTTGAGATAAACGAGACGGGTAGGTTATATACCTCTAAAATACCACTATAAAACTAGTATGATTGAAAGTTGATGTTGATTATGTTGCTAAGCAAAAAACAGATTTTATTAAACTATATTATATAGCTGAGGTGTGAAATGATTAAGAATGAAAATACATATAATTTTATTGATTTATTTTCTGGCGCGGGGGGACTATCAGAAGGCTTTTTTAGACAAGGATTTAATCCTGTTGCACATGTTGAAATGAATACATATGCTTCTGAAACATTAAAAACGCGATCATGTTATTACTACTTAAAAAAGATTAATAAAATGAATATGTATTATGACTATTTGCGAGGGAATCTAACTAGACAGCAATTATATAATATGGTACCAGATGAAGTGATAGATACTGTTATTAACTTAGAAATATCAGATAAAACATATAAAAAAATTTTTAAACAAATAGATGGTATTATGTTTGCAGATAAGATAAAGACGGTAGATGTTATAATTGGTGGACCGCCATGCCAAGCGTATTCTTTGGTAGGAAGAGCATCGAATCCTAATAGAATGGAAAATGATCCAAGAAATGACTTGTACATTCAATATGCGAGGTTTTTAAAAAAATATAAGCCCAAGATGTTTGTCTTTGAAAATGTTCCTGGTATGTTAACTGCGCAAAATGGTTTGATATGGAAGAAAATAAAACAAAGATTACGTACAGTGGGTTACAATATAGAATACAAAGAAATTCATGCTAATGATTTCGGGGTTTTACAAAGTCGAAAGAGAATTATAATTATAGGCTGGAGAAAGGATTTTGATTTGTATTATCCGGAATTTAGACAAGTTGAATATAATGCAATTGTAAATGATTTATTAAGAGATCTTCCGCCATTAGAGCCTGGGGAAACAGATAATAATTATATTGATGACATAGGTGATTATTTAAGATGCACGCAAATAAGAAAAAATGATGATATATTAACAGATCATCAAACTAGAAACATAAGACCTCAGGACAGAGAAATATATCGCATTGCTATAGAAATGTGGAACAATAATCATAGAAGGTTAAAGTATAATGACTTGCCACAGCAATTACAGTTTCATAGAAATAATATATCGTTTCTTGATAGGTTCAAGGTTGTTGAGGGAGATATGCCATATGCGCACACAATGTTAGCACATATTTCCAAGGATGGGCATTATTATATTCATCCGGATATCAATCAATGTAGATCTTTATCGGTAAGAGAGGCTGCAAGAATACAATCTTTCCCAGATGACTTTTATTTTGAGGGACCAAGAACTGCCAAGTTTGTACAAATAGGCAATGCAGTACCACCATTATTGGCGGAGATTATTGCTGAGTCAGTTAAAGATTTACTATGAACCATATTGTGATTAGGAAAATATAAATTAAATATTATGGAGGAGTAAGTAATATGTTGCAAATGCCTTTTAAACCTAGAGCGCAGATACTTCTGCAATTAGGAGAACAACTAATAAAAAACGAAAACATTGCAATGTTGGAATTGGTGAAAAATTCATATGATGCGGATGCAAAAAAAGTTATTGTGAATATGCAACATATAGATGATGCAGAACATGGATATATTGAAATTTATGATGATGGTTGTGGAATGAATATTAATATTATAAGAGATGTTTGGATGGAGCCAGGAAATAGTCATAAAAAAGCAATTGTTGAGCAACAAAAACGGTCAAGTTTAGGTAGATTACCTATAGGTGAAAAAGGAATTGGTAGATTTGGTGTTCACAAGCTTGGAATGGTGATTGAACTAGTATCAAGAACAAAGAATAATAAAGAAGTGTCATTAAGTGTTGATTGGAGAAAGTTTGAAAATGCAGATTATTTATCTGATGTTAATATAGATATATGTGAAAGAAATCCAGAAGTGTTTACAGGGCAAAAAACAGGGACATACATTAAAATAAAGCAGTTGTCGACAAATTGGTCACGAGGAATGTTACGCAATTTACACAGAGCGTTGACAGCACTTAATTCACCATTTGAATCTGATTCATCTTTTAAGGTGATTTTAAAAACAGACAAACCCGAATGGTTGACAGGGCTTATTAGATTTCAGGATATCAAGAAATATGCATTATTTGAATGCGATATTGAGATGCAAAATAAATATATTACAAATTTTAAATATAGATTTATGCCCTATAGTATGATGCAAGGAATAAAATCTAGAGAAGTCTGTTTCAGTGAGTTTATAGAAATGAGAAAAAGTGTACGAAATGAAAGAAAAAAATTTTTTGAAGATATAGATTTAAGCGAATACAGAATAGGCAAGATAAGATTTAAGATTTATGCATTTGATAGGGATTCCAGTATTTTGAATAGCTATATTCCAGATAAAGCAGCTTTTAAAAATTATTTAGATGAAAATGGTGGCATTAGCGTATTTAGGGATGGAATGCGTGTTTTAGACTATGGCGAACCTAATAATGATTGGTTGGGATTAGACATTAAGCGAGTAAATGCGCCTGCTAAAAATTTAAGTAATAATATTATACTAGGGGCTGTTTATATTGAACGAGAGTCAAGTGGTGACTTAAAAGAAAAGGCCAATCGTGAGGGATTTATTGAGGATAATGCTTATAAATGTTTCAAGGATGCTGTGGAATTTGCTTTGGGACAATTTACGACTCAGAGGAATATAGACAAATCTATATTAAGAACTTTTTTATCCGGAGGAATAAAAGAGCCTATAAAGGAAGAAATATCTGAGATAAGAAAGATTCTTGCAAATACACAGATAGAGAAAAGCATAAAAGAAAAATTAGATAATTCACTAAAAAAAGTTGAGAATGAGTTAGAGTTTTTAAAACAGAGATATGTAAAAACTGCTAATGCAGGTATGAGTTACGGTATTGTTATTCATGAAATCGAAAAAATAATAAACGAATTAAAGCTAGCGGTAAAAGAAACTGGTACGTCAAAAAAAATACGTATGTTATCTGGACATTTATCTCGCCTAGTTGATAGTTATGCTGAACTATTGAGAAATAAAAGCAAGAATTATAACAATCTTGTAGATATTATCAAGCAAGCATTGTTTAGTGTTGAATATCGTTTGAGCGCACATGCAATTGAAGTGGTTGATGGTTATTCTAATTTTTCGAATGATATGAGGGTAAATTGCGCATCTAATATGGTTATCGGCGCAATTATAAATATAATAGATAATTCGATTTATTGGACTACTTATGCAAAAAAAACAAAACGAAAAATCTTAATCAAATTAACTGAAGAAATTGATGGTTTTGTTAGCATAGTAATTGCCGATAATGGATTGGGATTTAAAATTTCTGGTGAGGATGCGATAAAGCCATTTGTATCAACAAAATCAGATGGATTGGGATTAGGGTTAAACATCGTAAATGAAATAATGCTTTCTCAAAATGGAACTATTGCATTTCCTGAAAGTGGAGATATATCATTACCGAGTGAATTCCAAAATGGTGCTATCGTAGCGCTAGCTTTTAAAAAGGAGAATAACAATGGATAAAATGCCTAACGGAGGAAAAGTAGTAATTGTGGATGATTGCATTGAAGAAATACTTCCATTAATAAACATATTGAACAAAAAAACAGTGCCAATATTATATTATAGTGGAAATTTAGAAGATTTGCCAGAAGAGCCGTTGCAAGGAATAAGAGTTTTCTTTTTAGATTTGCGATTTTCGACAAATACTGATGAAAAAACAATAGTATCGAATGCATGCAATATATTAAGTAAAATTTTGGGGGATAATAATGGACCATTTTTGTTAATAGTTTGGAGTAGTACAGGTTCTGAGTATAGAGAAAAACTTGAACAAGAATTAATTGGAAAGAGCTATTGCCCAGAATATACTTTATATTTGTCAAAAGCAGATTATTTTGAAACAAAAGAAAGTAATGCTTATTCTTTGATAGAAGAAATAAAAGAAATACTTAATAATTATGATGTTGAAAACTGTGATAATATCTTAGAAAGGATTTCATTAAAAGTAATATCACAGGCAGATGAGCAGAGCAAGGTCTTTATCAAAAAAAATATCGAAAAGTTAGAAAAGGAGCTATATGATGGATTAAGCAAAGCAGGTCTTCTTTATTTGTTTATTCTTTGGGAAAATACGGTGAGAGATTCTACACATAAGGTCATTAATGAAATATATAATCAAATTCCAGATTCAATACCAATAGATAAAAAACTTCCTGCAATGGCGTTTTATCTTGCAAAAAACCGTCTGGAAAAACAATTTGAAAATGTAGACGAGAAAGAAAAAATTTATGCAGCAATGATGGAGTTAACAGAGCTATATTCGTACTTTTACTCTGAAAATATCATAAAAATGGATATAGAAGATTTCAAATCATTGAGTATACAGAAAAATAACGATTTCATTCCATCTGAAGCAAAATTTAATACATGGAAGATGACAACATCTCCTTGCAGAAATGAAATGATTGGGAATATATATGAAGATAAAAATAAAATTTTTCGGTTTTTTGATTTAATAAGAGAATATAAAAATGAAGAAAAATATATTAAAAATGAAGATGAGTTTAAATCGGATACTCGTATAAAATACATATTGGCTAACATTAATGGAGAGTGCGAAACGGCACAAGATAAATACCCTGTAATACGAGTGATGCCTGGAGTGATGATTCCGTGTACAGTATATGGTGAGTATGAGGACAAAAAAGTTTTAAGATCACGTGAGAACGCCAAAGAATATATTTTTAAAGATTTTGAAAAATTTGAATATAACAACACTAATTACTATATAATATTTAACATAAATCAATGTACTTTTTTGCCTAAAAAAAGTTTGAATGATTTAAAAGTAATGTTCAGACTACAAAGGAGATATTATCTTAAACTTAGAGAGCAAATTTCATCTAATTTTTCGAAACAAGGTATAGATTTATATAGTATGAGGTAAAGTGAGCTTTCTGAATTTTGAGCATGAACTTTACATAAAATTTTGTAGAAAATCTACATTTACTAAAAATTATTTTTGAATTTAGTGAATACAAAAGAATTAATGGAACATTATTGTTAAATCTAAAATATATTGACAGTTTTCCATTATATCAGTGTAAGAAAATGTTAAAGAATATATTTAATTTTAGTTTTAGCTTGGCATTGAAACGATATGAAATGGTTTATCATAAAACTTGGAAATATCTAAAAGGTTCACCTCGTCCAACAAAAAGAGACCGCATCAGCGGTCTCTTTTGATGAAGTAATTAGAAAGGAATTGAACCTTGGGAAAGCACGAGGCGTAAAGCAAAACAATCTGGTGAATTGTTTTGCAGCCGAGTGGTGCAAAGACGGGTACCGAAAGGCAGTGCCTTTCGGTCGGCAAGCAGTGCAGATTGCGGAGCAATATGCGTCTCCTACCGAGCGCGTTGACCGATAATTGGCAACAATGTACTTCAACCTCTCGAATCCGAGGGGTTAGACAATTAGGAGAGTATATTGTTAAATGCCAATTCGGCACACATTGAGTGCCGAATCGGTAGGTATGATTAAAAATCACTCCTCACTCCAAGTCACCCCCAAGTCGATGATTGTTAATTTGGGATTCGTGAGTCCCGAATTAAGTAGATGTATTGACAACGGAGGCCAATTCGCCTTCCATTGACAATATTTCTGTATGAAAATATAATGTGAGTGTGGTTGTTTTAGCTGGATATGAATGGAATATTGAAAGAGGAATATCTTAAAAATATCTCAATGGTTCGGCAACCACGTCGGAACGGACTTTGCTTCGTTCCGATTTTTCTTTGCAGAAAAATCAGTCACACGCGCCGAGCGTACCTTTTTGCGAAAAAGGTACGCTCGGTTTTCGCTTTTTATGAAGAATACCCCTACTCGTTCTGAGCAGGGGTATTCTTCATAAATGCTTTTATTTCATCAGCTCGTGCCATAACCGCATTATATCCATCGTCATACATGAATTTGAGTCTTTCCGGACTTTTCTCGGTCCGCGTCCAGCCATCTGTATTTTCCGGGGCAATCACAAGTGCCTTGCCCTCCTTTTCGGCCTTAAACAGGCGCATACGTTCCCTGTTATACATATCCGCTCTGCCGTGAAGCGCCGCCGCAAACTGCGGATATTTTCTGTAGAGAAAGCTGCTGATGCCGATGGCAGGCTCATTTTCCTTGCAATAGCCGCGCTCACGCGTGACAATAACAATTGCCTTATCGCAGCCGCTTTCAAATGCGCGCTCAAATGGAATTGAATCGCTGATTCCGCCGTCCATGTAAAGCTTGCCGCCGATATTTATCGGTTTGAACATGAGCGGAAGCGCGCAGCTTGCAACAACTGCCGTCCATTCCTTATCCGAACCGTCTATATTGATATATTCGGGTTTCCCGGTTTCAATATTGGTGACAGCAGCAACTGTTTCCGAATTAAATTTGCGGAATTTTTCATAATCAAAGGGAACATATTTATTAGGAATTTCGTCAAACACAAATTTGATATTATAATAGCTCCCGTTTTTTCTGTTGAGCAAGTGCCTGAATCCCATATATCGTTTGTCGTGCAGATACTTAAGACCCAGCTCAAGGCTGCGCCCTTTTTGCCGCGACACATATGAAATTCCGTTCGCTATCCCTGCCGATGCGCCGATAACATAATCGGTATATATTCCGAGATCCAGAAGCGCGTCCATTGCACCGATAGAAAAATATGCCCGGCTTGCGCCACCCTCAAGAACAAGTCCTGTTTTCATAAGAATACGCCTCACTTGAATTTTCTGAACTTATTATAGCGCTTATCAAGCATTTCGTCAACAGAAAGCTTCTCGCTTTCTTTAATGGCGGAGAAAATTGCGGTTTTGAGCTTTTGGCAGCATTCCGAATCGATTTGCTCTCCTTCGGAAATTATTTCATCAGCAACGCCCAGCTCCTTTAAGTCGGCAGCAGTCAGTCTGAGTGCGTCTGCCGCATCGGGCGCTTTTGCGGAATCTTTCCACAAAATGCTGGCGCACCCCTCAGGTGAAATAACCGAGTATACTGAATTTTCAAGCATAATAATTTTATCCGCAACGGAAAGCGCAAGTGCGCCGCCGCTGCCGCCCTCACCGATAACAACCGACACAACGGGTGTTTTAAGCGCCATCATCTCCATCAGATTTTCCGCGATTGCTTCGCCTTGTCCGCGCTGTTCCGCATCAATGCCGCAGTATGCGCCGGAGCTTCCGATAAAGCAGACAACCGGGCGCGAAAATTTTTCCGCCTGTTTCATCAGGCGCAGCGCCTTGCGGTAACCCTCCGGCCGGGGGCATCCGAATCCGCGGCGGATTCTGTCCTCAATGGAATCACCGCGCTCCATTGCAATAAAGGTCACGCTTTTTCCGTTTATTGTGCCTATTCCGCCGATGATTGCGCCGTCATCGGCAAAGCGGCGGTCACCGTGCATTTCGAAAAATGAATCGGAGATGCCGTCTATATAAAATCTGCCGGACGGCCGCGTTCCTTTCCGCGCCGCCTGCACTCTGTCATATGCGCGCATGACCTTTGCCCTCCTTTTTATGCAGCTTCAAAAGCGCCGCAAGCGTTTGCCTGAGATTTTCACGCTTTTCAATCATATCAATAAAACCGTGACGGAGCAAAAATTCCGACCGCTGAAAACCCTCCGGAAGCTTTTCCCCTGTTGTCTGTTCGATAACTCTTGCTCCGGCAAAGCCGACAAGTGCGTTCGGTTCGGCAATTATTATATCGCCCTCCATGGCAAAGCTTGCCGTAACGCCGCCGGTCGTTGGGTCGGTAAGCACGGTTATGTACAGAAGTCCGGCGTCACTGTGCCGCTTCACGCTGCCGCTGACCTTTGCCATCTGCATGAGAGAAATAATTCCCTCCTGCATTCTTGCGCCGCCGGATGTTGTGAAGCCGACAACGGGAAGACGCTTTTCCGTTGCATATTCGAACAAACGCGTTATCTTTTCCCCGACAACCGCGCCCATGCTTCCCATCATAAATTCCGAATTCATAACGAAAACCGCCGTTTGCACACCCCCGATTTTTGCCGTTCCGCAGACAACGGCTTCGCGTTCGCCGCTTGTCTGCGCTGCTTTTTCAAGCTTGGAATCGTAATCCGGGAAGCTCAGTATATTAGCGCTTTCCATTTTTTTGTCATGCTCTTTAAATGAAAGCTTGTCACAGATAAGCGCAATTCTTTCGCGTGAGTTAATTCGCATATAGGTTTTGCATGACGGGCATATGAAAAGATTTTTGCGCAGCTCGTCTGCGGTGAACGAAACACCGCATTTTTTGCAGCACGCAGTTTTCCCGGCTGCAGAAAAAAACTTGTTAATCATAGTTATCCTCCCGGCTTACTTGCCGCTCGTTATTGCAAATGAAAAATCGGCTGTCACACAGAGTGTTTCGCCAACGTATCCGCGCCCTTTTGCAAAGCGGAAGACCCCCATTGTTTTAATGATTTCGCACTCTGTTTTAAATTCATCCCCGGGATAGACCGGATGGCGGAATTTAACGTTGTTAAGTCCGGTAAAGTATGGAGTTTTGCCCTCACAGCTGCCCTCCTGCAGGCTCACGCATGTGGTCTGCGCAAGTATTTCGCAGAGAATCACACCCGGAACAACGGGATTCCCGGGAAAATGCCCGTCAAGAAACCATTCGTCACCGGCTATTTTCTTTTTCCCGTGTGCAATGCCGTCCTCAAGATATGCCTCGTCAAGCAGCAGCATATTTCCCCGGTGGGGGAGTATTTTTTTTATTTCCTCTTTATTCATTTCATTCAGCCTTTCTGAACGCAATGCATGCGTTGTGACCGCCGAATCCCAGCGAAGATGATAATGCGAGCGTTACATCGCGTTTTTTCGCTGTATTGGGAGTGCAGTCGAGATCGCATTCGGGGTCTTTTTCCTTATATCCGATTGTCGGGGGAATAACTCCGTTATTCAGCGCAAGAATCGCAGCAATGGCTTCAGCTGCGCCTGCCGCTCCGAGCATATGCCCCGTCATTGATTTCGTTGAGCTGACGGAAATATCGGCAGCCTTTTCCCCGAACGCTTTTTTGATTGCAAGCGTTTCCGTTTTGTCATTCAGCGGTGTGCTTGTTCCGTGCGCATTGATATAAACGGAATCATTTTCGGAATATCCCGATTGTGCCGCCGCATCGGAAAATGCTCTTGCAGCGCCGTTTGCTTCGGGATCGGGCGCAGTGATGTGATGGGCATCGCACGTTGACCCGTACCCCGTAACTTCGGCATAGATATGCGCGCCGCGCTTCTTTGCATGCTCATATTCTTCAAGCACAAGTGCACCCGCACCCTCGCCGACAACGAATCCGCAGCGCCTTTTGTCAAACGGAATAGAAGCGTTTTCCGGATCATTCGTTTCGCAAAGCGCCATGCAGTTGGTGAATCCGGCAATTGCAAGCTCGTTAACGGACGATTCCGCTCCGCCGACAATTACCGCGTCGGCATAGCCTGCCGCAATAGCTCTGTAACCCTCGCCGATGCATGAGGTCCCCGTTGCACAGGCTGTGCTTACGGATATGCACGGACCTTCCGCGTGAAATCTGATTGCAATTTCGCCTGCTGCCATATTGGGAATCATTTTCGGAATAAACATCGGCGAAACGCGGCGCGAGCCTTTGTTCAGAAGATTTGCGTGCTCCTGCATAAAGGTGTGGAAACCGCCGATTCCCGAACCGTAATATACGCCGAGCCTTTCCGGGGCAACCTGCCCTTCAAGAGAGCTGTCTGTCATTGCCTGTGCTGCTGCCGCCAGTGCAAAGCGAACAAATTCGTCAGTTTTGCGGACAGCTGCCTTATCCATATATTCAAGCGGATCAAAATCCTTAACCTCCGCTGCAATTTTTACTTTAAAATCCTCGGCATCGAATTTTGTGATAAATCCGATCCCGCTTTTTCCGCCCGAAATTGAGTTCCAGAATTTTTCAACACTGTTTCCAACGGGCGATATAATGCCCATCCCGGTTACTGCTACTCTTTTCATAATAATATCTCCTTAAAGCGTCATGCCGCCGTCAATTCTTATAACCTCGCCGGTGATATAACCGCTTTCGGCGAGAAATGCCGCAAGCCCTGCAACCTCAGCGGGTTTTCCGGGTCGTGCGAGCGGTATATGTGAGAGAACCTCTTCGTTTTCGGTCATTCCATCGGTCATATCCGTTTCGATAAGTCCGGGCGCAATGGCATTGCAGCATATGCCGCGGCTGCCAAGCTCCTTTGCAACCGATTTTGTCAGTCCTATGATTCCTGCCTTGGAGGCGGAATAATTTGCCTGACCACGGTTTCCTTCAATACCGGCAACGGATGAAATATTGATGATTTTTCCGCTTTTTTTGCGGATAAAGCCGCGGCTGCAATGGCGAATCATATTGAACGCTCCGCCGAGGTTGACAGCGATAACGTCATTGAAATCATCCTCTTTCATGCTCATAACGAGTCCGTCACGCGTTATTCCCGCATTGTTGACAAGAATATCGGGTGCGCCAAGCTCTTCCGTGATTTTTTTTACCGTTTCGCCGCACTCATCAAAGTTTTTAACATCGCATTTATATGCCTGTGCACGAACGCCGAGGCTCAGGCATTTTTGACGGACTTCCTCCGCTTTTTCGGCGCTTCCGCAGTAAATTATTGCAACGTCTGCGCCGCGGCGCGCAAACTCCTCGCAGATTGCCGCCCCGATTCCCCTTGAGCCGCCCGTTACAAGGCAGATTTTGTTTTTAAGCATTGTGAACACTCCCGTAAACATTCTCGATGTCCGCATACTCCTCCGCAGAATAAACGGCGGCATCGGGGGCAATTCTCTTAATAAGTCCGCTGAGTGTTTTTCCCGTGCCGGTTTCTATAAAGGTGTCAACACCCGATTCAACCATGTTTAATATTGTGTCTGTCCATTTAACCGGATTTGCAATCTGACGTGCCATGGCACCTTTTATATCACCCGAAAGCGGCAATGCCAATGTGTTTCCGAATATCGGAATTCTCGGCTCGCAAACTGAAAAACCGTCTATAAATGCGCCGAATTTTTCCGCAGCACCGTTCATATAAGGCGAGTGAAACGCCGCCCCGACCTTAAGGTCAATGCAGCGGCCGCCGGCATTCTTTGCCGCTTCCTTGAAAAGCTCCGTCTGCGTCCTTTCGCCGGCAACAACCGTCTGAAGCTGCGAATTGAAGTTGACGGGGTAAACATTTTCAAACTGCGCGCAAAGCTCTGTAACCTTTTCGGGAGCAAGCTTCATCACAGCCGTCATCATCGTGTCGGCTGCTTCCGAGGCAGCCTGCATAAATTCGCCTCTTTTGCAAACGATTTTAAATCCGTCCTCCGCGCTGTAGGCACCTCCGTAAGCAAGCGCCGCTATCTCGCCGAGTGAAAATCCTGCGGCGCAGTCGGCGTAAATCCCTGCTTCGTTAAGAGCGAGCGCCGCGGCAAGGTCTGCAAGATAAAGGCACGGCTGCGTGTTTTTTGTCTGCTTAAGTTCTTCCTCCGTGCCGCCGAAGGCTATGCCGCAAACCCCGGGCATATGCTTTTCGGCATTGTCAAAGAGCGACTTTGCCGCGCTGCTGTTTTCATATAAGGATTTTCCCATGCCGGGGTGCTGTGCACCCTGACCGGGAAATACAAATGCTATCTTACCCATTTTGAACCTCCGTGACAAAGAATATCCTCTGTTTGTTCCATAATTCCGCGCACGATTTCACCTGCCGGAAGTTCTTCTTTTACCATTCCGGCAATCTGCCCGGCAAGAAAGCAGCCGTGATGCTCATCGCCGTCGCAAACTGCAAGACGAAGTGCGCCGACAGCCATTTTTTCAAGATCTTCATCGGAAATTGCGGAATATTCCGCCTTTGCATATTCGCGCGAAAACGGAGTTTTAAGGCTGCGCACCGGATGACCGAGCCTTTTGCCCGTAACTATTGTGGAAATATCGCTTGCTTTAAGAACCTTTTGCTTGTAGACCGGATGTATGCAACATTCGGCTGCTGCAAGAAAGCGCGTTCCGAGCTGAACGCCCTCTGCGCCAAGCATGAAGCTTGCCGCCGCGCCGCGTCCGTCAGCAATGCCGCCGGCGGCAATCACGGGAATTGAAACGGCGTCGCACACCTGAGGCACAAGCGACATGGTTGTCGTTTCGCCGACATGACCTCCCGATTCACCGCCCTCGGCAACAACAGCACATGCACCGTTTCTTTCGGCGCGTTTTGCCATTGCGGCAGAGGCTATCACGGGAATAACCTTTATCCCGGCAGCCTGCCAGTCCTCCATAAAGCGCGATGGATCTCCCGCACCGGTAGTAACCACGGGAACTTTTTCCCGCGCGAGCAAAGCAGCTGTTTTTTCAATATCGGGACTTTGCAGCATAATATTCACGCCGAACGGCTTGTCGGTAACACTGCGGACATACTCTATCTCACGCAGCAGAAAATCGGGATCGCGGCTGACTGAGGTTATTATTCCGAGTCCGCCTGCCTCCGACACTGCTGCCGCAAGCCTGCCGTCCGATATATGTGCCATTCCGCCCTGCAAAAGCGGATATTGTATACCGAGAATTTCGTTAATACGGGTATAAAGCATTTGTCACACCTCTTTAAAAGTTACGCCTTTTTGGAATCAATGTAGTCTGCAAGGCTGCCGATTGTCTTTCCTACTTCCTCAAATTTGATTTCAACGCCGAATTCATCCTCTGCTTCCATCATAATCTCGGCAATATCGAGCGAATCTATGCCCAAATCGGAAAATTCCGTTTCAGCCGTGATTTCATCCGCATTCATATCAAGATGCTCCGCCAACAGTTCTTTTACTTTTTCGATTGTCATAATAAAAAACCTCCTAAATAATATTTACAGCTTTATAACGCAGGCGCCGCTTGAAAGTCCGCCTCCGAAAGCCGATAAAACAATAATATCTCCCTTGTGCAGCCTGCCTGAGCGATTAAGCTCGTCAAGCGCTATCGGCACACTTGCCGATGATGTGTTGCCGTATTTCTCTATGTTCACAACAAACTTTTCCGCAGGAACGCCGAGCCGCTTCGCCGCGAAGTTTATAATTCTCGCATTTGCCTGATGAGGAACAAAGAAAGAAACGTCCTCCTTTGTTATTCCGGCTGCTGCAATAACTTCCTCCGAATCGCGGCAGAGTGAATCAACTGCAAATTTGAATGTTTCCTGTCCCTGCATATTGATGTGTGCTTCGGGGTGGCTGCGTGTGTAAAACGGAGAATTGCCGACGTCGGACGGGATACTGATTACATCGCTGCCGCCTTTCGTGGCCAGCTTTGATGCGAGGTAATGTCCTTCTGCTGCTTCCAGCACAGCGGCGCCGGCTCCGTCGCCGAAAATAACGCATGTGCTGCGGTCGCTCCAGTCAAGCAGCCGGCTGATGCGTTCCGCGCCCACAACGAGCGCTTTTTTCACGCTGCCGCGCGCAAAAAAACCTGCCGCAGTATCAAGTGCAAATATGTAACCGCTGCATGCAGAATTAATGTCAAATGCCGGGCAGTCTGCACCGAGCGCCTGCTGAACAAAACCGCCGACAGTCGGGCAGGCATATTCCGAGGAGAGCGTTGCGGCGATAATCAGATCAAGCTCATCGGGGCGTGTGCCACTGTTTTCAAGAGCGCGTTTTGCCGCTTCAATTGCCATATCGCCGACAGTCATATCCTCCGATATTCTGCGCTCGCTTATCCCAACGCGTTTTTTTATCCATTCGTCATTCGTTTCAACCATCGCTGAAAGCTCATCGTTGGTAACGGCCTTTGGGGGAAGGCAGCTCCCCGTTCCGATTATTTTAAAGCTCATTTTCATATCCTCCCTCGCCCGACGGCTTTAATCCGTAAATAAAACAGCGGATTCCAAGCCGGAAAGATTCAAGCGCTTCGTTAAAATTAAGTCCTCCTCCGACAACGCTTGCATTAAATCCGCGGCAATAGCACCATATCGAATATGCAAGCAGTGTTGAATCTGCTTTTTTTAAGAACCCTTCATTCATTCCGTACTCAAGCAGCGGCGCAATATGCGCAATCCACCATTTTCGGTTTTCCGCTGCACAAACGTCATATTCTTTCATTATACCTGCGAAGTGCAGCTTGGTTTCGTAGGTTTTTCCAAGCACGGCAACAGCCAGACCGACAAGATATTCGTAATAATTTTCACGCCCGTCATATTCTGTATCAATGCATATTCGCATTTCGTCAACAACTTGTCTGTAAAGCTCCGTGACAACTTCATCAATATTTTTGAAACGATTGTAAAAAACACGGTTCGTAATTTTCATTTTTCTGAGTATTTCACTTACAGTGACGGCGGCAACGCCGCTTTCGCGCGCAATATTCATTGCGCAGCTGATAATTTTGCCGGAAACCTCGTCCTCAAGCTGTATTCCTCTTGAATAAGCCATAAAATCCGTCCCTCCGCTGTGATTGAGCACAACATATGCTACAAATGCATATTAGCACATGGTGTGCTCAAAGTCAATATTTTTTTAAAAAAAAGTCTTTAAAAAGTTTTTCTTATATAGTATAATGTAATATATGCTTAAAAAGGCGGTCGAAAAAATTGATTGAAAACCTGCTCAGTTCTCTTCCCGAGTTCATACAAATGTTCAGACCCGCGGATCTGCTCGATATTATGATTGTTGCATATGCTTTTTACAAGCTTTCGTCGCTTGTTCGGGAAACCCGCGCCGGAACGCTTATTAAAGGACTTGTTCTGCTTCTCATTTTCACGTGGGCGAGCAACTTTTTGCAGCTCAACACAATAAGCTATTTGCTTCGCAATCTTATGCAGTTCGGAATAATGGCGCTTTTGATTGTGTTCCAGCCGGAGCTTCGCCATGCGCTTGAAAAAGTGGGGCGCACGAACTTTTCCTCGCTGCTTGCAACAGAGCAGGACGAGGCTGCGGCAACGGCTTCCGAAATTGCCGCGGCCGCAGCCGCAATGGCAAGCAGACGCATAGGCGCGCTTATCGTTCTGGAGCGCGGCACGAAAATCGGTGATATTGTCCGCACCGGCTGCGAAATCGATTCAAAGGTGTCGAGCGAGCTTCTGATAAATATTTTTATTCCGAACACTCCGCTGCACGATGGTGCGGTTATAATAAGAGAGAACAGAATTATTGCGGCGCGGTGTATTCTTCCGCTCACACATAACGAAACGCTGAGCCGTGAATTCGGAACACGCCATCGGGCGGCGCTCGGACTTTCGGAAAGCTCTGACGCGGCTGTTGTGGTTGTCAGCGAGGAAACGGGAAAAATCAGTTTCACCCTTAACGGGAATATGAGCAGAAATTATACGGAGGAAACTCTTAAAAAGGTAATAACAAAAACGCTTTCACCGGAAACTCAGTCGCAGGCAGCGGCGTCGAAATGGAAGGAGCTTTTAAAATGGAGAAAATAAAAAATAACAACCTTCCTATGAAAATAATCTGCACGGCGCTTGCCATTATCCTTTGGGTCTATGTTTCATATGAGGAAAATCCGAGCATGAGCAAAACCGTGAAAAATGTTCCGCTTGCGATAACGGGGGAACAGGCGCTTAAGGAGAGCGGATTTTCCGTTTACTCCGTTTCGGAAAAAAGCGTGAACGTGCGTGTTACGGCAAAAAGACTGTCGCTCGGAAGAATTACTAATAAAACGCTTTCGGCATCGGTAAATGTTTCGTCCATTAAACAGAGCGGCGAATATGTTATCCCGGCGGCGATCAATTCATCCGTTTCGGCAAATGCAAGCTATTATGTAAAGGGGCATGACATAACGGTTGTTATTGAACCGATTGAAAAAAAGAAATTTGAAATACGCCCGGATTTTGCCGACAGCGGCAGCAGCGTTCTGATTGTGCAGTCGAGCGAACTTTCGTCAAAAACGGTTACGGTGTCGGCGCCGAAAAGTATTCTCGGTGAAATATCGTCCGTAACAACGCAGACGATAACTCCGAACGACCCGACCGTGAACCGCCAGACGGGAGTGGAGCTTATTGTCCTCGGGAAGGACGGAAAGAAGCTTGACGGCGCAGTGTGCACACCGGCGGCGATTGATGTGAGCTATCGGTTTTACGATGTGAAAACCGTGCCGGTGCATCTTGCAGCAAGCGGCCTGCAGCTTCGCGCGGCGCTTTCGCAGAGCGAAGTGACTATTTACGGCTACGGAGATTCATTTGACAAAATTTCATCAATCAGCACAGTTCCGATTGACCTTTCGCAGTACACGGCGGATGCAACGCTGAAGATTCCGCTTGATGTTCCGGACGGAGTGCATATCCTTGACGGATTGACGGAGCTGGAGCTGAAGCTTACGGCGTACGGAGAGTAAAATGCTTATTCGGCAAATAACGGAAGATTAACAGGGAGGCAGTTTTTTTGGAAGTCTACAGTGTGTTCAGAGATTTGGCAATAATTATGGTTGCCGCAAAAATTATGGGTCTTGCCGTGCGCAAGCTTAACGTTCCTCAGGTTGTCGGCGAGATTCTTGCCGGATTGATTATAGGACCGAGTATTCTCGGGTTTGTGCAGCAGTCGGATTTCCTTTCTCAGATGGCTGAAATCGGAGTTATTTTGCTGATGTTTTCAGCAGGACTCGGAACAAATCTGCGTGATATGGCAAAAACGGGTTTTACGGCGTTTCTTGTTGCCAGCATGGGTGTGTTTGTGCCGCTTTTGTGCGGAACTCTGCTTTATATGGCGTTTTACGGGTTTGACTCAATCGGTTCGGCAGAATTTTACAAGGCGCTTTTTATCGGAACGATACTCACCGCAACCTCAGTGAGCATAACCGTTAAGGCGCTTGCAGAGATGGGCAAGCTGAAAACACGGCTCGGCACGCTTATTGTCAGCGCGGCAATAATTGACGATGTGATAGGAATTATCGTGCTTACAATGGTTGTCGGTATGAGCACCGGCAAGGGCGGCAGCGGGCAGATTATTGCCGTGTCGGTAAGAAGTGCGCTGTTCTTTGTATTTTCAGGTGCTGTCGGGTTTGTTATATATAAAATCTTCAAGCGGCTTGACGCAAGGTATAAGCATACGCAGCGAATCCCGATTCTCGGCCTGGCGCTGTGCATGTTCATGGCATATGCCGCAGAACGCTATTTCGGCGTTGCGGATATAACAGGCGCATTCGTTGCAGGAATTATTCTTTGCAATATTAAGGATGCGGACTATATAGAACGCAAAATGAATATCAACTCATATATGCTTTTCGGACCGGTGTTTTTTGCGGGAATCGGACTGAAAACCGATGTGTCGCATATTTCGCCCGATATAATCCTGTTTTCGGTTTGCTTTGTAATTGTCGGACTTGTTGCAAAAATCATCGGCTGCGGAATAACGGCGCGGCTCAGCCGATACAGCTTCGGAGATTCGCTTAAGGTAGGCGTTGGCATGATGACGCGCGGCGAGGTTGCGCTGATTGTTGCGCAGAAAGGACTGTCGGCAAAAATTATTAAGCCTGTGTTTTTCACTCCCGTTATTTTGCTGATTATCGTTTCGTCCATACTCACGCCGATAGCGCTCAAAATGCTCTATGCGCGTGACGGCAGCGCGGCGGATGCCGCTTCGGAAGCATGAAAGCGGCGGTAGAAAAATATATGTCGCCGCGTATTCTTATGACGGCGCGGCTCGTTCCCGAATGTGAGTCGGTGTGCGACATCGGAACGGATCACGGGTATTTGCCGGTCTGGCTTGCGCAGAACAGAAGGGCGCAGCGTATTATTGCTGCCGACATAAGAAAAGGACCGCTTGCGCAGGCAAAGAAAACGGTTGCGGCATTCGGACTTGAAAATGAAATTGAGCTTCGGCTTTCGGACGGGTTTGGTAATTTTGTGCGCGGAGAGTGCAGCTGTGCTGTGATTGCCGGAATGGGCGGCGAAACAATCGCGCAGATTATGATGAATGACATCGGAACAGAACAATTTGTGCTTCAGCCGCAGTCGGCGCATGCCGAGCTGCGCGCATATCTCTGCGATAACGGATATAAAATTGAGCGCGAGGAGCTTTGTGCGGAGGGAAGAAAAATGTATGCCGCAATGCTCGTCTGCCGCGGAGAAAACCGCAGGCTTACACGCGCGGAGCTTGAAATCGGACCTGTTCTGATTGAGCAAAGACATCCGCTTTTGAAAAAATACATTGCATATCGTATGCATGAAATCGACTGCGTTCTGAAAGCGCTTGAAAGCGCAAAAAATGCGGATGAACGCCGTGCGGAATACGAGTATTTAAAAACGGAGTATGAAAAAATTGCAAACGGAGGAATTTATGATAACGCTTAGTGATGTAACCGGATTTCTCGAACAAAAGTTTCCGCCCGAATATGCGGAAGATTTCGATAACATCGGTCTGCTGATAGGGCGGTCGGAACGCAGTGTTTCCAAAATACTTGTCTGCCTTGACTGTGACGAAAGTGTTGTTGCGGAGGCAGCTCAGAGGGGCGCGCAGCTGATAGTAACGCACCACCCGGTGATATTTAATCCGGTTAAAAATGCGTCTGATTCTTCAAACGGCGGAAAAATGCTTGTTTCGGCGATTGAAAGAGGCATTTCGATTTACAGCGCACACACCAATCTTGACAGCGCACCCGGAGGGTTAACGGAATATTTATGCTCGCTTCTCGGACTTTCTCCCGTTGCGAACCTTTGCGAACGCGTCGGCAGAATTTGCAATGCCGCGGATGGGGAAACGGTATACTCTCTCTGTGATAAAATAAAACACACACTCGGAATTGAGCATGTGTTTACAACAGCACATCGTGACCGCACGGTGAAAACCGTTTCGGTGTGCAACGGAGGCGGGGGCGGCGTTGTGGCACAGAAAGCGCTTGAATCCGGTGCTGATGTGTACATTTCCGGAGATTTGAAGCATCATGAAATAAGGGAAATGTTTCTTGCCGAGAGAATTGACTATATTGAAATCAGGCATCACGACAGTGAGAAAATTGTTTGCAATCTGCTCAGAAAAACGCTTGAAAGCGCTTTTCCCGAAACGGAAATTATGGTTTCGGAGGCAAATGTAAATCCGCTCATATGTAAATAAAAAGAGGACGGGGCAAACACAATTGTATTTGCTCCGTCCTCTTTTTCGGAAATACCGGTTACTTGCTTTTTGGTTTGGATACTATTGCTGCAATCAGTGCAAAAACAATAACAGCTGCAATTCCGCCTGCAGTTGCGGAAAGTCCGCCCGTGAAAACCCCGAGAAATCCTTTTTCTTTTATTCCCTTTTTCACACCCTCAAACAGTGCATATCCGAAGCCTGTCAGCGGAACGGTTGCGCCTGCCCCGGCAAATTTGACGATTTTTCCGTATATCCCCAGCAGCGACAGAAGCACACCGCTGCAAACATACCCGGTAAGCAGCCGCGCCGGGGTGAGCTTTGTTTTATCAATAACAATCTGACCGACGGCGCAAATTATACCGCCGACAAAAAAAGCTTTAACATAATCCATTTTCACCGAATCCTTTCGGAGTTAGTTTATGTCAAAGCCTTTTTTTTATTCATTTAGGCAGATGTGTTAGTATCCGAACTCGTTTTTTCGAAGTCTTTTCCGGCATTACAGCGCAAAAATGCTCGCAAATACGA
>CAKSFM010000011.1 GCA_934454525.1 uncultured Clostridia bacterium | reverse complement strand
CAACGCTTGTTTCGACGCCCGAGCGGCGAAGTTTGTTGATAGCAAGAAAAGGAGTAATTCTTTGAAAAATCAAATTTTTGATTTTTCCACCTTAATCCGAAAAAATCGGCTTCGAGAGCGGAATGTGCAAAAATGGTGTATGAATTTTTGAAATACGCGGAGGGGGCGGCTGAATAATATGATAAAAAGAATAATTTCAATTGTGACGGCAGCCGTTCTTGCTGCGGTGTGCATGGCGGTTTCAGCGCCGGTATTCGCGGAAGAGGGCGAGAACTATGAAAAATATGCTTTCCTTTCGGCGCTTGACATCATTTCCGTTACCGCGGATAATGCGGATGAAAAGGTTTCCCGTGCAAAGCTTGCGTTCATTGCGGCAAAGGCTTTCTGCATTAATTCCGAAAACGGAACAAATTTCATGAATTACAAAGATGTTGACGAAAACACTCCCTATTCCGGCGCAATTGACGCAGTCAGCGGTATTCGCGCTGCCGGAGGAAGCGATGGGTATTTTTATCCGAACAGAACGGCGCTCACAGGCGAAGCCGTTAAGATTATTGTAACGGCAATGGGGTATGACTTTAAAGCTGAGCGGCTCGGCGGCTATCCTTACGGGTATTTTGCAGCCGTTCCGGAGATTTCAAAGGGTGTGAATGTGAATGCGGAAAATGAGCTGACCCTCGGCACACTTGCTAAAATGCTTTACAATGTGTTCGAAAAGCCGTTTCCGGAAAAATATATCACAGAGGGGTCGATTGCAGAGCTGCATCACACATACCGCCGCAGCGGAAAAATCACCGGGAACAGGTTCACACGCGTGAGCGGCGGCGGAACACCCGACGGTTTTGTTGAAATCGACGGAGAATACCTTATAGAAACAGGTGCAACCGCGGCTTCATCGCTTCTCGGCTGCGAAACGGAATATTACTACACAACCGATGGGCGCGAGGACGGCATGCTTTTATCCGTCAGCGTTAAAGGCGGAGTGACAAAAACGGTTATCGAAAGTGAAAATATTGAGAGCTTTTCAGACGGAAAGTACACATATACCGAGAATGGGAAACGGCGCACAGTTGCAGTTTCCCGTGGGGCATATGTCCTTTATAACATGAGCGCGGTGAAAGAACCGTTTGCGGATTTCGTTCCGTCCTACGGCAGGGTCACGCTGATTGAAAACGGCGGAGTGTGCGATTTTGTTCTGATTGAGGATTACAGAATCGGAATTGTTGACGGCGTGAGCGCAAGCGGAATCAACCTGAAAAACGGCGCTCCCGTTCTGCTTGACGCAGACAAGCCGCAAACCTTTACCGTTGCCGATAAAAACGGAATCACGGTGCAGCTTTCCGATATAAGCGAATGGGACACTGTGATAATTGAAGAAACGCGCGAAAAGGATTTTTGCACGGTGATTTATTCCGCAGAGCGCAGCCGCGGCACGGTTTCGGCAAGCGGAGAAAGCAGCGGAGGAAAGCAAACATTTATAATTAATGACCGTGAATATATTGCCGCATCCGATAAAATTTTTGTAAGCGGAACGGATAAAATCAGGCTGAATGAAGAATATGAGCTTTTTATTGACGCTTTCGGAAAGGTGTGCGGTGCGCGCCGCATACAAAACGGCGGTCTACGTTACGGATATTTGAAAAATGCGGCAATGAAGAAACAGTTTTCATCAGAGTGTGAGCTGAAAATATTTACCTCGGATAACGAGTTTAAAGTATTTCAAACGGTGAAAAAACCTCTGTTTAACAATGAAAAAACAAATGCGGCGGATATCCCCGGATTGCTTTCAAAGGACGGTGCTGTCAAAAAGCAGCTTATCCGTTTTGAAACGGATGACGATGGGAAAATCAAACGGCTTGAAACAGCGTCGCTCAATTCGGGAGGTATTGATGAAGGCTTGACTCCGGGCTTCCGCATGATATATTCGGGAACCTCCGCTCCGATGCGAAACGTCAGCGAATGGCTCAGCGGCTGTGTTATCTATAACGGTTCAACGGACATTTTCGTGATTCCGCCCGATTCCGAGAACGAGGACGGTTACAGCTATCACACAACGGGGTGGTTTCGCGCTTCGGGAACGGCTTCCGTTGAAGCATATACGGATAACGGAAGAAAAATAGTGAGCGAAGCAATAATAGTTAAATCAAACAAAGACACAAACAGGCTGAGTGACGATTTGCTTCTGATAAACAGCGTCCGCTTTGAACGCACACAGGACGGTGATACAAAGCTGAAGCTTTTCGGCTTTTTCGGAGCGGACGAAGCGGAATACTTTGTGTCGGACGATGCAGTCTGGTGCCGCGTTGCAACGCTCAGCGACAATGAGGCTGATGAAACAATGCCTCTTGCGGACGGAATGTTTGCACCGGGCGATGTTGTTAAGGTTCGTTTCGACAAGCACGGGGAGATTGACCTCATCCAGTTTATTTATGACGAGAGCAAGCAAAAATATATGCTTGTCAGTGAAGAAGCTCCGGACGCCGAACCGGCAAATCCGTCCGGATATGACAGTGCGCTCACTCTGTCTGAGGACGGCTTCACCAGAAGCCTTATACTGTTTGAAAGCGGGGAATGAGCATGAAAAACAATAAATTTATGCGGATTGCTTCATTCCTGTTTGCTGCAGTAACGGCGGCAGGCTGCAAAACGGCAGTCCGTGCCGAAAATGCGGACTGCCCGGCAATCACTCCGCCGGAAAACGTGTTTTATGTCCGCAGTTCGGAGCAAGGCTTTATTCTGCTTGACACGGAGGGTTCGGACAGATCAAAGTTCTTTGTTCTTGCAAAGGATTTTTACGGCAGCAAGCCGTTTGACAAGAACAATTCACAAATACTCAATCCTGCCGTCAAGGATAACATTGCAGGCTATCTCAACGGTGATTTCCTGGCAGCGGACGAAAATTCGGGCGGATTGTGCGCCGATGTGAAGAAATATATTGATGGTGAACACGAATGGGCAACGAATGCTCCGCTCAGAAACGGCGAAATTGACCGCGACTATAAAACGGTTATGGGGGTTAATCTGCTTTCGCTTGCGGAATATAATAAATATAAGAAAAAAATCGGATGCCGCGACAATTCCACCGATGCGTGGTTTTTAAGGAGCGGACTGCGGTTTGCCACATCATCGCATTATATGCGCTGCGTGTCGGTATCGCCGTCGGCTGATAATATCATCAACCGGACTCCGAAGACATCGATGGCAATCCGCCCGGCATTTTATCTCAGCCGCGAGTTTTTCAAAAACGTGAGGCTTGATCTTGAAAAAACGGGCGGAAACGTGAAAAGAACGGTTGCAGCATTGTATTCCGCAGAGGAATTGAAAAACGCAGGCTATACCGCCGCGGAAATCGAAACGCTGCACCTTGGTGAGCTTGTGAAAATTACTCCGCTTTACGATGAGTATGAAAGCTTCAGACCGGGAAGCGTTCGGTTTGAATATGAAGCGGAGCTTGCTAAAAGCAAGGCGCGTTCATACAAGCTGCATTACACGGTGACAGACCTTTTCAGAGAAACCGAAATAAAATATGACGATATAATCGTGAATGCCGGCGGAGGAACAAAAGCCTCGGGCAGCTTCAGCTGCGCCGGACTTTCCGAGGGCAGCTATAAAATAAAGGTAACTCTGACGGACGGCGACCGCACGGCGGCAGAATATGAGAAAGATTTTTCCGTTTTCAGCGACTATACCGACAGATTTATGGATGTTCTCACTCCGTGGGGCGTGTGCTCACAGTTCAATTACGACCCGACGGCGGACGGGCTGCGAAAAAGAACCGCGCTTATGACAAAATCGGGAATAAAAACGGTGCGCGGAGCGGTTTCGTGGTTCGAAGCGGAGAGCGACGCCAAGGGCAGCTACGACTGGGCAACTGTTGACAGACTTCATAAGCATGCGCAGCAGGCAGGCATGAATTACATTGCTTGTCTCGGTTATAACAACAGTCTTTACGGAGCCAAGAGTATCCGTGACGGGGTTATGACGGAGGAGCAAAGGCTCGGCTTGGCAAAATATATTTCATTGTATATTGAAAGGCTGAAAAATGTCGGTGAAATTGAAACATGGAACGAGCCTGATATGGGTTTTTGGACGAAGGACGGCGGAAACTACTTTGCCGATCTTGCACAGCTTCAAAAGTATATTTACAATGTTGTTAAGGAGCGCTATCCCGATGTTGCGGTTGACGGCGCATGCACGGCGCTGACCTACGACACAAAGCTTTTGCAGGGCTTGTTCGATAACGGCGCGTATCCTTATATGGACGCGGTTGCACTGCATGCCTACAATCAGCCGCTGCCGATATCGCGCGCATTTTACAATCGCCGCTATGCAAATCATGCGGAACTTATCTCCGAATCGGGCGGTTGGAAACGGATGGTTATTACCGAAACCGGCACACCAACCGGTTCGGGAAATGTCAGCGTAAGCGAGAATCAGCAGGCAAAGAATATTGCAAAGGCATATCTGCTTTCCGATTTGTTCGGCATTGACAAGTGCATGATTTATACCTTTGCCGACAGGGGAACGAATCCGAAAAACGCGGAGGATATGTTCGGCATGGTGAGAAACGATTATTCGCTCAAACCGGCATATATATCGGCAAAAACTGCGCGGCAAAATCTCGCCGGGGCAGTATACATCGGTGAAGTGAAGCTCGGCGAAAACATTGTTGCGCTTCTGTATGCCGATGAGGGCAAGCCGGTGCTTGCGGCATGGTGCGATAATGCCGGAGAAACAGCCGATATCAGTCTGCGCGGCAGTGACATAACGGAGTGCGACGCACTCGGGAAAATATCCGAATCAAACGGAAATGTCCGTCTGACGGATGCACCGTGCTATATTTCGGGACTTGACAAAGCATTGCTGCCCGAAACCGCAAAGGAAAATATAACGGAGAAAATTGCATCGTTCATGTCGGAGTTCGGGGAAGAGCTGACAGAGGAGCGGAAAGCGGAGCTTGCTGCGCTCCGGTCGGCAGTTGCTGCCGAAACAGACGCGCTTTCGCTGATGAAGCTGCTTTACGGCGAGGGAGAAAAGCTTGCCGCCGGAAAAAACGCACAGAGCGATATGCGCCATTCACAAATGCTTTTTGAATGGTTCGGTGTGTGCAAAATTTCAACCGCACTTTATGCTGCGGAAGAAAATGCCGCAAGTCTCGGAATTTCAGCTGAGAGTGCGGAAAAAACGAGTGAGCTTGCGGCGCTGCGCGCGTCCGACAGGCAAAAGGGATTTATTCACAGCTATTCTGACGCTATGCATGAGTACGCAAAATACATGGAGGGCAAAGCCGGCACGGTTATGTCATATCGGGGTGAAAGCAGCGTGAAACAGAGCGCGGCGGACGCATATTCGTTTGCGGCATTGCAGCTTTCAAATGGGCGGAAAGCTTCCGCGCATTTGAAACGGCTGAAAACGGGGACTTGATTATATATCCCAAGGGAAAAGACCTTGTTAAGTATGAGGGAGTTGAAAGTGATATACGGCTTCAGCTTATAAATACCTCGGCTAAAACGCAAAGCGGTTTTGTGCGGCTTGTAACAAGCGGCGGCAAATTTAATTCCCGGACGGAGAAGATTACCGTTAAACCGGGAAAAACGGCTGAAACAACCGTGACATTTGACGGAAACATTTCCTCGGATGACAATAAATATTTCCTTGAATTTATCGGCGATGACGGGGAAGTTACAAAGCGCGAACCGATGAGCGTGTCGCTCACAAGGGCGATTGAGCTTGCGGCGCTTCCGAGCGAAAAGAGCTTTGAGGAGCTTACGGAGGTTTCCGTCCTTGTGATGAACAATTCCGATAAGGAGATTTCGGGAAAGGTTAAACTCACTCCGCCCGAGGGGTGGCTGCTTGAGTCGGGAGAAATGCCGTTCACTGTCAGCGGAGGAGGAGAAACCAGGGTCACGTTTTCAGTCATCGGAAAAACGGCGGCACAGTATAACTTCTATGCCTTTGAGGCGGAAGCAAAAAGCGAAATATCCGATAAACCGACGATGCTTAAATATCCGTTGAGCTTCCTTACCATTGCAAAAGCGGATAATGATATGCAGTGCGCCGAATTTGACGGAAGCATAGATTGGTGGAAAGACGCATACCCGATTTATCTTGCGCCTCCGTCCGAGCCTGCGGAAGCGGCTTCGTGGTCGGCTTCCGATATTGCAGGCAGACTGTTTATGAAGTGGGATAAGGACAATATATACATCCTTGCAGATGTGTATGACGATTTTTATGTTCAGAACAACAGCGGTCAGGCGCTTTGGAACGGTGACAGTATTCAGTTCCAGTTTGACACGCAGAACGACAAGGCAACCTCATACAAGAGCGATGACCTTGAAATCGGATACGCATGGTCGGAGAAAGGTCCGGACTGCTTTATCTGGAACAGTGCAACCGGCGATGAACCGGGCGCAGGTCCGTCCGATTCGGCTAAGATAGTGCGCCGTCAGGATATCGGTGCGCTCAGATATTTCATTAAGCTGCCGAAATCCATTTTCGGCTACAGTGAAATAACATCGGAAACGCTGTTCGGCTTTAACACCGTTATAAACGACGCAGATTTCGACACGCGCGAAACGATGAGCGTGTTCACAAAGGGTCTCGGCGAGTCAAAGAATCCGAGCCTTGCATACACTTTCCGGCTTTTGAGCGGAGCATCGGACGCAGCAAAGAATTCTGAAATTAAAGCAGCCGTTCCGGAATAAATATAACGGAAAAATCCTTGCCGCCGGGACAGGGATTTTTCCGCGTTTTGGCATAAATCGTGTTGCGAAAATTGACCTTTTTTCAAAAAATGCCTAAAACAAGGTAAAAAAAAGCAGTATTTTGCACAATACGCCGAAATTTTATTGTGCATATTACTTGACATATCGTAAAAAATATGATAGCATTCTATATTATTTTAATAAAGAAGAAAGAGGTAATCGGTATGAGAAAAATGACAAAGCTGATAAGCATTGCAACGGCTGCTGCCGCTCTTCTGACCTGTTTTGCGGGCTGCGGCAAAGAAAAAGCAGCGTCCGACGCCATTAAGATTGGTGCTATCGGTCCTGTGACGGGTGTCGCGGCTATTTACGGTCAGGCTGTAAAGAACGGTGCCGAGCTCGCTCTTGAAGAAGTTAACGCTAAGGGCGACCTTAAGTTCGAGCTTAAGTTTGAGGATGACGAGAACGACGCCGAAAAAGCAGTTAACGCATATAACAATCTTAAGGACTGGGGAATGCAGGTTTCTCTCGGTACTGTAACAACTCAGCCGTGTATCGCGGTTTCAACGGAAATCGATTCCGATCATATTTTTGCACTTACGCCCTCCGCTTCTTCAACGGATGTTCTCGGCGGACAACCCGATAAGAACGGAAATGTAACAATTCAGCGCAAGGCTTCAATGTTCCAGATGTGCTTCACGGATCCCAACCAGGGTGTTGCTTCCGCGGAATATATCAGCGAACAGAAGCTCGGTGAAAAAATCGCCATTATCTACAACAACTCGGACCCTTACTCAACAGGTATTTATCAGAAGTTTGATGCAGAGTCAAAGAAGCTCGGTCTTGACATTGTTTGCGTAAAGACATTTACGGACGATTCGGCAAACGACTTCAACTCTCAGCTTACCGAAATCAAAAATTCGGGTGCGGATCTTGTGTTCCTTCCGATATACTACACACCGGCTTCGCTTATTCTGAAGCAGGCAAACGCAATGAAGTATGAGCCGAAGTTCTTCGGTGTTGACGGAATGGACGGTATCCTTACTGTTGAAAACTTTGACAAAAAGCTTGCAGAGGGCGTTATGCTTCTCACTCCGTTCACAGCTGACGCTGAGGATGACATGACAAAGAACTTTGTTAAGAAGTACAAAGAAAAGTATAAGGATACTCCCAACCAGTTTGCAGCTGACGCTTACGACTGCGTTTACGCAATCTACGATGCATGCAAGGCAGAGGGAATCACCGCTGATATGAGCGCAAGCGATATTTGCGACAAGCTTATTTCGAGATTCACATCCAAGGATTTCACTGTTGACGGTCTTACCGGCAGCGGAATGACATGGTCTAAAACCGGTGAGGTTTCCAAGGCTCCCAAGGGTATGGTTATCAAGAACGGCGTTTATGTAGGAATGTAATTGAACGACTTTCTAAAAGGGAGAGGCCGCAGAAGCGGCTTCTCGCTTTTTAGAATACGGCGGCTGCACGGTTTTGTCCGGCTTTCGGGCATTTAGACGGGTCTGCTCCGCATATGTAAATTCCCGCCCTTTCGGTTAATGCCTATGGGGTATACGAGGTGTAATAAATGACATTAATATCTAATCTGATAAACGGAATAAGCCTGGGAAGCGTTTATGCAATCATTGCTTTAGGCTATACCATGGTATACGGCATTGCAAAAATGCTTAACTTTGCGCACGGTGACGTTATTATGGTCGGCGCATATATTTCATTTTGCATGACAACGTATCTTAAACTGCCGCCTATCGTATCGATTCTCGGCGCAATGGTTGTCTGCACACTGCTCGGTATTCTTATCGAGGGTCTTGCATACAAGCCTCTGCGTAAGGCAGGCTCGCTTGCAGTACTTATCACTGCAATCGGTGTAAGCTACTTTTTGCAGAATGTCGCTCTCCTTATTTGGGGCAGCGCTCCGAAAACCTTCCGCAGCGTTGTTTCGTTCGGTTCGATTTCGCTCTTCGGCGGAAAGCTTATCATAACCCCCGAATCGATTATCACAGTTGCGGCATGTCTTATTATCATGGTTGCCCTCACGGCATTTACAAAAAAATCAAGAATGGGCAAGGCAATGCGCGCCGTGTCGGAGGATAAGGATGCGGCTGAGCTTATGGGTATCAACGTAAACTTCACCATTTCGCTCACATTTGCAATCGGCAGCGCTTTGGCGGCAATTGCCGGCGTGCTTCTTTGCTCGGCATATCCCGTGCTTATCCCGACAACCGGTTCAATGCCCGGTATCAAGGCATTTACGGCGGCGGTATTCGGCGGAATCGGATCAATCCCCGGCGCAATGCTCGGCGGAATACTTCTCGGCATAATCGAAATCTTCAGCAAATCGTATATTTCGACTGCTCTGTCTGACGCTATTGTTTTCGCGGTGCTTATCGTGGTTCTTCTCATAAAGCCCACGGGCATACTCGGAAAGCAAGTTACGGAAAAGGTGTGAGGTGCCGGTATGAAGAAAATAAAAAGCATGAATAAATTCACATTGACAAACATTAAGTCCTACGGACTGGTATTAATTGCATTTGCAATTCTTTTTCCGATGCAGTCCTCGGGGCTTATCAATAACTCGATAAGCGGTCAGCTCGTTCCGATATGCACATATATTGTTATGGCTATATCGCTCACGCTGACAGTCGGCTTCCTCGGTGAGCTTTCGCTCGGTCATGCCGGGTTCATGAGCGTCGGCGCGTTTTCGGGAGTTATAACGGCAATCTGCCTGCAGGAGGCAATTCCCGTGCCGTGGCTCAGGCTTCTTTCCGCTGTGATTATCGGCGGAATCTTTGCAGGCATTGCGGGACTTATTATCGGTATTCCCGTTCTGCGTCTGCGCGGCGACTATCTTGCAATCGTAACTCTCGCATTCGGCGAAATCATTAAAAATATAATTAACTGCGTCTATGTCGGCGTTGACAAAGGCGGACTTCATCTCAGCATGAAAAGCGCCGACGCGCTTAACATGGAAAACGGAAAGCTTATCTTAAACGGACCGCAGGGCGCTGTCGGAATTATGAAGCTCTCAAGCTTCACTTCGGGCGTTATTCTTATTATATTTGCACTTTTCATTGTGCTGAATCTTGTGAACAGCAAAGCCGGGCGCGCGGTAACTGCAATCCGCGATAACAGAATTGCTGCCGAATCGGTCGGTATCGGTATCACAAGATACAAGCTTACCGCATTTATCACATCGGCAGTGCTTGCCGGAATGGCAGGCGCAATGTATGCAATGAACTTTTCAACGATCGCCGCAAAAAAATTCGATTTCAATGCATCGATTTTAATTTTGGTGTTCGTTGTGCTCGGCGGAATGAGCAACATCCCCGGAACAATCGTTGCAACAACGCTTCTTTATATGCTTCCGGAGCTTCTGCGTGAATATGCGGACTACAGAATGCTTCTGTATGCGATTGTCCTTATCATTGTAATGCTTCTCACGAACAGTGAAAAGGCAAAGCAAATGCGCGAGGTTTTGGTATATAAGTTTAAGAATATGAATCAGAAACGGGGGGAGAACTGAAATGGCTAAAATGGTACCTGTTCCGAGCAATGCAATAATTCCGGAACGCGATATTGATAAACCCCCGATACTTGAAACCCACCATCTCGGTATAGATTTCGGCGGTCTTACGGCTGTTGACGATTTCTCGCTCACCGTAGGCAGAACGGAAATTGCGGGTCTTATCGGACCGAACGGCGCCGGTAAAACAACCGTGTTCAATCTTCTCACAAATGTTTATCACCCGACGCGCGGAGCAATTATGCTGGACGGCAAGTCAACAGCAAGAAAAACAACCGCGCAGGTAAGCCGGATGGGTATTGCGCGAACTTTCCAGAATATCAGACTTTTCTCGGAAATGTCGGTTATCGATAACGTTAAGGTCGGTTTGCACAATTCGATTCATCAGCCGCTTTTATCATCGGTAACGCATCTTTTCGGGTACAGAGCGTCTGAGAAAAAGTCGAGAGATGAAGCTCTTGAACTGCTTGATTTCTTCAACATGGCAGACCTTGCGGAGCATCAGGCAGGGTCGCTCCCGTACGGCGAGCAGCGCCGCCTTGAGATAGCGCGCGCACTTGCAACGCATCCGGGCATTATTTTGCTTGATGAACCGGCAGCAGGCATGAACCCATCGGAAACCTCGGAGCTTATGGAGAATATCCGCCGCATAAGAGATAATTTCCATATCGCGGTAATGCTTATTGAGCACGATATGAATCTTGTCATGAACGTCTGCGAGGGAATCTGTGTTCTTGATCACGGTAAAATAATTGCCAAAGGCTCGCCCGATGAAATCAAGTCGAATCCGGCTGTTATCGAGGCTTATCTCGGCAAGAAATCGGAGGCGTAAACTTATGTTAAAGGTTGATAATATAAACGTATACTATGGTCAGATTCATGCGCTTAAAGATGTTTCCATTGAGGTTCATCAGGGCGAAGTTGTGGCGCTTATCGGCGCAAACGGAGCCGGAAAGTCAACAACGCTGCGCACAATCTCCGGTCTTCTCCGTTCGAAAACAGGCAGTATAACGCTTCTTGATGAGGATATTTCAAAAACGGAGGCTTGCACTCTTGTTTCCAAGGGTCTTGCACATGTTCCCGAAGGCAGGAGAATATTTCTCCAGATGACTGTGCTTGAAAATCTTGAAATGGGTGCGTATACCGACCCGTCAAATGTTAAGGCCGGAATTGAAGATGTTTTCAAACGCTTTCCGCGCCTTAAGCACAGAAAAAACCAGATTGCCGGAACACTTTCCGGCGGTGAGCAGCAAATGCTTGCCATGGGGCGCGCACTTATGAGCCGCCCGAAGCTTCTCATGCTTGATGAGCCGTCAATGGGACTTGCACCTATTCTTGTGCAGCAGATATTTGATATCATCAAAGAGCTGCACCGTTCAGGCACAACAATTCTTTTGGTTGAGCAAAATGCCGAAATGGCGCTTAATATTGCCGACAGGGCGTATGTTCTTGAATCAGGAAAGATAAAGCTTTCAGGCACGGGTCAGGAGCTTGCTCAGAGCGATGAAATCAAAAAAGCATATCTCGGCGGCTGATAACTGCCGATACTGTGAATAACAGCAAAAGCGGCTGCGGCACAATGCAATTGCATTGTGCCGCAGCCGCTTTTGCTAATTGATATTCTTTCTGTACTCACCGGGTGATACGCCTGTTGACGCTTTGAATACTCTGAAAAACGTTTGCTTGCTTGAAAAGCCGCACAGGGCATGAATTTCATCAATTCTCTTATCCGATTCCTTGAGCAGGTGTTTTGCCTTTGTTATCCGCCTGCCCGACAAATATTTGCTGAAACCCACTCCGAGGTTTGTTTTCATCATCGTTGAAATATATGACGGACTGATGTTAAATGCCTCGGAAATGCTGTCAAGCGATATATTCGGGTCGCTGAAATTTGCATCGATATATTCCACAATCTTGCCGAAGCCTGAGCTTTTGGCATTTTTTTCGGAATATTTTGAGAAATTATTTACCAATCCCAAAATTGCTTTGTAAATTTCGTCCGTGCTGCGCGTCAGTATCTGCGTGTAAATTTCGAAATACATTTTGTTATTGTCAATCGACAAATCATGAATCCGCATTGCGTTTATAATAACCTGAAGTATCTGCGCGTAAAGCTCTTTCTGCGCATGAACGTCAGCATTTTCCTCCTGTGCAACATAGCATTTTATCAGATTAAGCGCCGCGTCCGCCTTAAAGGCAATGAGTGCATTATAAAGCTCATCCGAACTGCGGTCGGTAAAAATGCTTTGCCGGCGATGCGCGTTTTTCACAGGAGCGTCAAGCTTTTCACCGGCGGCTGAAACCATTTTGAGTGAATTGCGGATTTCCCCGTTCGCCGTCTTAAGTTCCTCAAGTCCTTTGTGGATTTCACTGTTTCCGACATAAATATTTATATAATCCATATCGTTCTTTAAAAGGTCGGTAATCTGCTCCAAAACCTTTTGTATATCGGCAACGCTGCAGCTTTCTTCAACATTGAGAACAATATAGTGCGCCGAGTTTTCAAACGCAAAAACAAATGCATCAAAGCTTTCGTTAAATATTTCACTGATAATATTGTGAAACATAATCTGAAAATTCTGATATTCGTTAATTGAAAATGTTTCGAAATACAGATTTGTCGGATAAAGCTGAATTGTTGCCACAGCAAAATAATCAAGCGTGAAACCGAGCGAGCTTAAAAGCGCCTGCTGCGATTCCTTATCCATCATATAATCCGTGGAATTTATATAATTCATAAGAAATTTTTCCTGTGCAAAAGGAAGTGTGCGCGTCAACTGCTCGTTTTCGTGGCGGATATGCTCCGCAGAGCTGTTAAGCAAGCCGATTATGTTATCATCATTTGCTGCCGTTTCGTCATCGGAAAGAACCGAAACGGCATTTTTAAGCGGCCGGATTGCGCGCTTTGTGTTAAGTGACGCAACATAAAGCGATATAAGGATAAGAATTATCGCCGTTATGCATGAGAAGATGATGCTTTTTGATTGCATTTTGTAAATATCCATCATTGGAATAACGGTGAAATAACTGTAGCCTATTATGCTGTCGGAGGTCGAATAAAAGGAAATCATGCACCTGCCGTATTTATCATAATCGTAGTAAAAAGTGTTATCCTTGCCGGTGAGCTTTGAATAAAGCTCAGTGTCCGTTATGCTTTTTTTATAGTAGGATCCGTTCCTTGCGTTAAAAATCTCTCCGTTATATCTGTTCAAAAGATAAAACTGCGTGTTCGGGGTAATCTGCGAGCTTTCGCCGAAATCAAACATCATGTTTATGCTGACATTAATCAGAATATAAACATTTGCACGAAGTCCCCTGACATTTTTTATAATAATGGGGGTTATAACTTTTTCCCTGCCCTCATGAAGAACAACAGTCGGCGCAAGAATCCGGTTTACGGATGAATTTAAAAAACGGTACTTTATCCAGTAGGACGCCGGGTAGCTTTCATAATTGTAGTTTTTTTCAAAAAAGTCAGCGCTTGAATACAGCGCGGAATCAGACAAAACGGTGTTGTCATTATTATCAACAAGAAAAACACTGTCTATGTATTCATTGCCGCTTTTGAAGCCGCTTAACGCATCGGAAAGCAGTTTTAAAATATTTGCATCGGTTTTATAGCTGTTGAGTCCGTCAAGAAAAACGGGATTGCTGTCAAAAAACGAAGCCGAATTAATTATTGAATGAATGTTGCGCTCACTCATTTCAATTGTCTGCTTAAGTGAGGAGGATATAACAGTCTGAATCTGATTTTTACTATAGTGAAAGTTAATCACAGAAATAATCATTATTCCCGTCAGAAAAATGATTGAGGGGATAATAAAAAGAATGTAATAGCTGACGTAGGTTTTCCGAAAAAACCTGCGTATTTTTTCTATTGTCAATGCAAATCCTCCTTTCGGTGAAAATATCAATAACAATATACCACAAGTGAAGAAAAGCTGTCAAGAAAAATTAGGACAATCATTGCCCGAATCGGATTTAAATTATGCCGCCTGAGTAATAATATGACATTAAGTCCTTAAAACCGTTCCTTTTCATAAAATCTTAAAAAATGCCTGTATTATGGGAAATGCGGCATATTCAGTATCTCAGTTTACTGACTGAAAATAACCGGTGAAAAAATGAGAACAGAGAAAAATCGGTACTCGGGATATAAAGCCGCAAACAGAAATAATGATACTATTCAAATACTGTTAATTTACAAAAACAAATTTGCCTGCTATCATGAAATCACAAAGGGCGCAGACCCGAAAAATATGCCTGAAAGGAAATGATTAAATGTTTGGCGGAAAAACTCTTTTTAAAGCGGCGGCAGCCGTGACGGCGCTGAGTATGCTCACAGCGTCATTTGCAGGGTGCGAAAAGGCAAAGAAAACCGGAAAGGAAGAAAACGGAAAGGTCAGCATTTCGATATGTGCATGGCCGAATAAGGACGCAAGTCCTGAAAAGTATGCACGCAGGGAAGAACAAAAGGAAAGATTTAACAAGCTTTACCCCGATATTGAAATTGTTCCCGATGAATGGGTGTTTGATGTTAAAACCTTTCTTCCGAAAGCGGAGGGCGGTACGCTTCCGACCCTTTACCCAACATATTTCACGGAGGGAAAGAAAATTATGGATCTCGGCTATGCAGCCGATATAACAAAGGAATTTAAAAAGTACGGTTATTATGACAAAATGAATGACTTTGTTTTGGAGAACATATCGCGTGACGGAAAGATTTATCTGATTCCGCGCTCCATTTACACGCTCGGCCTTGTTGTCAATATGGATATTTTCAGAGAGGCCGGACTTGTGAATGAGGATGACAGTCCGCAAATTCCCGATACATTTGATGAGCTGATTGAAACAGCGCGCACAATCACTGAAAAAACAGGCAAGGCAGGCTTTGTGCTTCCGACAACGGAAAATGCCGGCGGATGGATATTCACGGTGCTTGCATGGAACTTCGGAACAAAGTTCATGGAGGAAAAGAACGGAAAATGGGTTTCAACGTTTGATTCGGATGAATGTGCAAACGCACTTGAATATATAAAGGATCTTAAGTGGAAATACAATGTGCTTCCGAGTAACACGCTTGTTAACAATGCAGAGGTTAGAAAACTCATAGGCACGGGTCAGGCAGCAATGACAATCAGCGGTATTGACGCTGCCGACGCAATGGTTCAGCAGTATGGAACAAAAGCCGAATCAATCGGACTGGGAAAGATGCCGGCAGGTAAGGACAAAAGAATTTCGCTGATGGGCGGCGGTTACTATGCACTTCGCAATGACGCAACCGAAGCACAGAAAGACGCTGTTTTCAAATGGCTTGAATTTGACGGAATCGGCGCTGAACTTACTGATGACCTTAAGCAAACGCTTGAAACAAATGTGCAGACGCGCATGGCCGACGGAAAAATCGTTGGGGTTAACGATTACAGCTACTGGAACGGTGAGTCGAAAATACAGGAATATAAGGAAGAACTTAACAAAAAGTATATGAATGTTCCCGAAAGCCACATTGCTTCCTATAATGATAAAACGGATATTGAATTTCAGTTTGAAGAGCCTGTTTGCGCACAGGATTTATACGCATTGCTTGACAGCTGTATTCAAAAGGTACTTACCGACAAAAATGCGGATTGCCACGCGCTTGTAAAGGAAGCGTCGAAAAAGTTCCAGACGAACTACCTTGACTACGAGAACTAAGCTTAGGAGTTGACTTAAATGAAAAAAAGCACAGCGGAAAAAAACAGGAGAGGAGGCGCGGTTTTTGCCTCCGTGCGAAAATTCATGCTTAACGATATCAGCGCATGGATGCTGCTGCTGCCCGCCGTTCTCTGCCTGTACTTTTTCGTTATCCGTCCGCAGGTTACGGGAATTGTGTGGTCGTTTTTCAATATGACGGGTTACACGGTTAAGGATTTTGTCGGATTTGATAACTATGTCCGCATTTTCAAAGACCCGCAGTTTTTGCAGGCATTGAAAAATACATTTAAATATGTTTTCTGGTCTATCGTGCTCGGATATGCTTTTCCGATATTCACGGCAGTTATGATGAATGAGATTCTGCACTTCCGCAACACTATGCGCGTGTTCGTTTATCTTCCGAGCGCCATGCCTGCCGTTGCGGTTATGATGCTTTGGTATCTGATTTACTATCCCGATGCGAGCGGACTTTTGAATATCTTTCTTTCAAAAATCGGCGTTCCGCCGCAGGTTTGGCTTCAGGATCAGAAAATGACAATATTTTATATTGTGCTTTGCATGACATGGAGCGGCGCCGGAACAACAGCGATTTATTATTACTCATCACTTCAGGAGGTCAGCCGCGAGCTTTATGAAGCTGCCGTGATGGACGGCGCCGGATTCTTCAAGCGTTTCAGCGTTGTAACACTTCCGCATATATCGGGAATTGCGCTTTTGTTCTTTGTCCGCCAGATAGTCGGAGTGTTCTCCGTTATGGAGCAGCCGCTTCAAATGACGGACGGCGGACCGGACGGCGCTTCAACCACGCTCGGACTGCTTGCATACAAATACGGGTTTGTGAGCGTTCGTCCGCAGCTTGCAATGGCAATCGGCGCAGTTATGTTTGTAATTATGATGGCATTCACGCTGTTTTACTTCTACCTCAACAAGCGCGTAGAAGAAAGCCGGGGTTAGGAGGCGGAAGATGATGAAAAACAAATTGAGCGAGGCGGAATTCCACGGAATACTTACCGCAAAGGATTTAAAACAGAAAAGATATAAAGTTGGGTACGCTCTGATTTGCGCGTTCATGATTATATATGCAGTCGGTGTTTTTATCCCGATTCTTTGGCTGATGCTTTCGGGTTTTAAGAGCGTAAACGAAATGTATGCCGTGCCGGCAACGTTTTTTCCTAAGGAAATAAAGCTTTCAAAGCTGGTGCGTGTGTGGAATGAGATGAAGTTCTATAAATATTACATAAACACCTTTGTCATGGCAGGCGGAGTTGTTGTGTTTGAATGCAGCATATCGGGGTTGGCGGGCTATGTGCTTTCGCGGCTTAAACCGAAAGGCAGCTCAGTTGTGTTCGCTGTGATTTTCTGGACAATGCTCATGCCGAGCACACTCAGAATAGTTCCGCTGTACATGATTTTTAAGGATTTTCCGCTGCTGCATATAAACATGCTTGAAAGCTTCTGGCCGATATGGCTGATGGCGTCGGCAAACGCATTCAACATAATCCTTTTCAAAAATTTCTTTGACGGAATATCAAACTCACTGATTGAAGCAGCAAAAATTGACGGCTGCACGAATGTGAAAATTTTCTTTAAAATCATAATTCCGCTGAGCATACCTGTGTTCATGGTTGTCGGACTTTTGGCGTTCAACGGGCAGCTCGGGCAGTTTTTCTGGCCGTACCTGCTCATTTCCGACCCGAACAAGCGCGTAATCGGCGTACAGCTTTTCAAAATGAAATCCGGTGACTATACAATGGATTATCAGATGCTGGCGCTTATATTTTCCGTTGCTCCGCAGCTGATTATCTTTGCGCTTTTCCAAAAGCAGATAATCGGCGGAATCAACGTTGGCGGAGTGAAAGGATAAGGAGGAATCCTATGAAAGGAAAAAGGCTGGCGGCGCTGTGCATCGGCGCAGCGCTGTGTGTGCAGGCGCTTCACGGCAGCGCAACATATTATCCCGACAGGCAAAGCGCATATACCGGCGAAAATACGATTGAAATTGAAGCCGAGGATTTTTCGTTTGACGGCGGTTTTAAAAAAACTGCCGACAGCGCCGCATCGGGCGGATATATGCTGCAAACAACCGAAAAGGACGCGGTTGCACACTATGATATTAACATTGAAAAACCGGGGCGGAACATGGTCTGCTATGTTTACCACAAAGCGCCCGGCAAAAGCAAAAATCTCACTTATCTGTCGTTTGAAAATCAGGACGGACACAGTATCTATGCACGCGAAACGGGTAAAATGCAGACCGAACGGATTTATTTCGGCACGGTTTACGGAAAGTACAGTATTTATCTGCGCGGCGCACGGGCAGGTCATATGATTGACAAAATTGTGATTAAGTATGACAGCGCTGCGCAAGCCGCAGCGGACAGCTCAGTCACATATACTGAGGGCAAGCCTGAGCTTGAAGCCGCCGAAATCGCCGAAGTTCCCGAGCTTACCGAGGGGTCGTACTTCTTCGAAGCCGAAAGCGGAACGTTCGGGCACAAATCCTCGCAAATCGGTAAAGATGACGCTGCGTCCGGCGGAGCATACTGGTATGCCGACAACGGCACTCTGACCGATCCGTACAGCACGGCGGCAATCGGAACGCGCTGCAAATTCAAGGTGACGAACGCAAATGTTTACCGCATTTGGGTCAGATACCAAACCCCGAATGCGAACAGGAAATCAACATGGTTCGGAATCGATAATCAGAATTATCAGCGGCTTGACGATGGAAACGTTGCAGGCTGGAAGTGGGGAAGCATGGGAACGCAGCCGCTCGGCGAGGGGTGGCACTCGCTTGATATCAAGTACCGTCAGGCGCAGCAGAAGATTGACTGCGTTATAATTACCTCGCAGCTAAGTTTCACCCCAACGGGGCGCGGCTCAGTTCCCGGCATGCCGCAGAATCCCGATGAAAACGGAATCAAGGGTTATGAAACGGCGCTTTCCAAGTCGAAAATATGGATTAACGGAACGCGCGGAAGGTCGGATTATGATTTTGCTCATTACGGCGGCGGTGAAATCGGCGCTCCGGCATATAACTACACTGCAATGCTGAATCTTGAGCGCGAAACGGGCGCGGACGGGTATACGATTCTCATGCGTGACCGCAGCTATATCAAGTACAGTGCGGACGGAAATGATATCATCGTTAACGGCAGGAAAGCAAAGCTTTCATATAAGCCTGAAAAAGCGCCGAACGGCGATTTAATGCTTCCCGTTTCGGTTGTGAAAAAAGCTTTCGGCATTGACTGGGAATTCGACAGCGTGCGCAACTGCCTTTATTTGTTTGATTTTTATGAGGACAACGCGCGTGAAGCAAAGGACGGTGAAATTATCGCCCTTGACGGATTTATAGAGGATATTAACCTTAAAATTCCGTACGATGACCCGAATGTTGAAATAAAAGTATGGGTGCGCTGCAGCGAAACTGACGCTCACGCTGCAAACAAGCAGAATTTTGATAATATGTATCTTTTGTCCGAGGGCGGCTATAACTATAAATTCACAAGTCAGTGGAACGGATTTCCATGGTCGCGCGAGGGGTGGGTTGAGTGCCCGAAGCCTTACTGGAAGGACGGCGCTTTTTACACCCGCCGCGGTGAGCTTTACAATAAGGGAATGTATGACGTGAAGGTTTCAGTCGTTAAGAACGGAAAACCCGATGTGTTTATCGCAAAGGCCCTTGCACCCGTGCATGAAGCAAAGTTTGCGCAGACAACCGAGGAATACAAGGTTGAAACAGGCGGCGGACTGGCGCTGACGCCGACATTTGAAAACATTGGATTTTATATTGATTACGACAGCGGCGACAAAGCGGCTGAGTGCCGCGTGACTTATCGTAAAAAAGGCGATTCACAGTGGAAAAAGGCATATCGCCCCATGCAGGACGAAAAACTTTGCCAGTTCCGCGGCAGCATTGTGAAGCTTGCGGCAGACACTGAATACGAGGTCAGCGCTTCAATTTATGATGCGGACGGCGCGGAGATAAAAACACGAAGCGCAAGCGTTAAAACGTGGAGCGAGGACGTGCCGATAGCAAAAACCTATAAGCTTTCGGATTTGTACGGCGGCAGCGGTCAGCTTGCTTTGCTCGATATGCAAGGGTCGGCTGACGGGTGGATAAAAATTGACTGCGGCGGCGCTGAAATCAAGGGCGATAAAAATATGCTTGAAGCTCTTTACATCTCAAACTGCCGTTATCTGATTTTTGAAAACGCAGTAATCACCGGCGGCAGGGAGTTCGGCGCAAATATCTCCAACGGAAGCGAAAATATCCGTTTCATCAACTGCGATATTTCGGATTGGGGACCCGGCGACGGAGTTTATGACGACAGCATGGGAATGTACTATATAAAAGGGTATTTTCCGAACTACTGCAGCGGAATAAATATCAAGGGTGCAAAGAACATTCTCGTTGAACGCTGCTATGTTCACGACGCTGACGTTAAGACGAATCAGTGGACTTCAACAATCGGCGAAAGTGTGCACCCATGCGGAAGTGACGCGATGCGGATTGCAGCCGATGGCGGAATTGTTATCCGATACAATGATTTTATCGGGAGCGATGAACACAGATGGAACGATGCAATCGAGGGCGCGAACAACGGTGCACTTCGCTGGGGCTGCGTTGCGCGCGATTCCGATATTTACGGAAATATGATGATTTACACACAGGATGATATTTTAGAGCTTGACGGCGCGGCAATGAACGTGCGCGTGTACGAAAACAGGATGGAGCAAAGCCTTTGCGGCATAAGCTCCGCGCCCACGGCGATGGGGCCGGCATATATATTCAGAAATCTTTATTACAATGTCGGCACGGAAATTAATGAGGAATGGGGCAGCGCAACGAAAATCGGCGGACTTTCTCCCGATAAATATAACGGCTTGGCGTTCCTTATCAATAATACGTTCGATTCAAACGCTCACACGATGAGAAACGGAAACTACGGCGGTTCGAGCGAATATCACAGCGTTACGAGAAACAACATTTCCAACACACATAACGAGGAGCTTTATGCATTCCGCAGTTACTTTGCGGACTATCGTGACAGCAACGATTATGATATGTTCCACGGAGTTGTGGATTTGCACGAAAACAACGGAAAGGATGAACTGCACGCGGTATACGCCGTGCCGAAGTACGAGGATGAATCGGGCGGCGACTACCGCTTGGCGGAGGGCAGCCGCGGAATTGACGAGGGCGAAAATATCGATAATTTCAGCGAGCCGTATGTCACGGACGGAAAAACCGATATGGGCGCGTTTGAACGCGGCGGCGCGATGAAATATCTTCCGAACAGACCGATTGATATTTCAGCTGATAAAACATTCTTCACCCTGACCGACAAAAAGGAGAGCACTCTTGTGTTCCGCGTCGGAAATATTGAAGAAGGGCACACATACAAAATCGTGAAAAACAAGGATTACAAATGGCTTTCGGTTTTATCGGAGCAAAGCGGAAAGCTGATTCCCAATTCGGAAATCAGGGTCACGCTGCGCGCCGATCTTGACGGACACGGCTACGAAGACGGAAACGGAATGGTTCTTTTAAGGCTTGAGAACGGTTATTCCGTGCCGGTAACGGTTTATGCCGAAAAGCCGTTAAAATAAAAAAAGGAGGATCACAAAATGATCGGAAAAAGGAAAAGACTTTTATCACTCATTACCGCACTTGCGTGTGCACTGCTTGCAATCGGCGCACCGGTTGCGGCAGGCGCTTCAAACAGCGGAATCACAACGGTTTTCTGCGAAAACTTTGATTCCGTTACGGAGTGCGCAGCGTCAAACACTCCGGTTGAGTGCGGCAGCATAACGCTGACGGGTGAAAGCAATGGCACAAGCAAAATCGCAAATTATATCAAACACAGTGATGATAACCCCATTTACGGCAGCATGCTTAAGTATGAGCAGACAATCACGGATGCAAAAAAGGCGGCAAATCTGTTTATTGACTTTGACGATGTTTCGGCGGACGGCGATAACAGCTATGCCGAGGTTTCATATGATGTTCAGGGTCTGAACACGGGAAATGCAAACATTGTCATGCATCTGATTCCGGATAATAATGCATCAACGCCGTTTGCCATGCTTGCCGTTGACAAAAACGGCAGCGTTTTGCTGAACAACTCAGCGGATCACGTTGCAGAATTGGGTAAAGGCAAAAACCTCAGCATGATGAATATAAGAATGCAGATAAATCTTTCGGACAAAACCGTGAAGAAAATCTGGGTTGACGGTGTTCTTTATGAGCTTGCAGCGCCTGTTAGCTGCATGAATGATGTCCGGATAGGAAGAATGCGTTTTGAAATCCGCGGCATGGCGGCAACGAACGGAATACTGCTCGACAACATAAGCCTTATCAAATATACCTCGGCTGACGGTAGCAGCCTTGCGGCTGACAAAACGGCGCTCAAGGCAAAAATTTCCGAAGCTTACATTGCATCCGCCGACCGCACAGAGGTGAAAAACGCCGTTTCGGTTTACAGGGACGCGGCAGCAACGCAGGCAGAGGTTGACGCAGCGGTAAGCGCAATCGAGAATATGCAGCCGGAAAAAATGACGGTGATTGCAAGCGAAAGCTTTGACGGCGGAGTGAACGAAAGCGGCACGTATTCGGATTTCACTGCGACATACGAAACAAAGGAATCAACAGGTAAAACGGCTTCGTGGCAGACTTATACGCTTGCCAATCCGGTATACGGAAATATGCTTGAATTTTCAGATAAATCCGCGGTTGTTGCAGGATCGAACAATTTTTCAAACCTGTTTCTGAATATTAACAAAAAGGACGCGATAAGCTATGACGCCGGAAGCTATGCCGAGCTTTCGTACGATATACAGGGTGCGGATATAAACAAGAAGTGCTCTGTTGTAATGATTGCCTGCGATGCTGCCGGCAATAGAGCAACGACGCTTGCGTTCAACCATGAAAACAGTATTATTCTGAACGACGCTAAACCGGCTCTAAAAACATATACCGATAAAACTAATGAGTCGCTCATTCATGTAAGCGTGATATTTGACACGGCAAACAAAAAAATAACAAGCCTTAAAATTGACGGGGAGGAGCTTATCCCCGAACCGAGCACGGATTTTGACGCTGAGGGCAACGAAATAACCATCGGCGGTCCGGTTGACTGGCAGTCCGGTGACGCAAAGCTTGAAAGAATCCGTTTTTATGCCGGTACAAAGGGCGTCACGGGGAAAACGGTGCGCGTTGACAATCTGAATCTTATAACGTTTAATTCAGCTGACGGCACATCACCATCAGCCGATAAAACGGCGCTCCGCAAGGCAATTTCCGATAATTACAAACTTGCAGCATCCCTCACGGGCGACAAGCTTGCCGAGTTCAATGCGGCAATTGAAAACGCCGTTGCGCTCTGCAAAGACGTGCGCGCCGAGCAGGCGGATGTTGACGCGGCAGCGGCAGCGCTTGCGGCATACGGTGCGGAGAAAAAGCTGCTTGCAAAGGAAACATTTGACGATGACGTGCTTGACGGCTTCACGCTCAGTCCCGATTCCGCAGCTTCAAACGGAACAATATCATACCCGGGCGAGGGCAGCAAGGCATACGGCAGGGTATTCTCATTTATGAACGATGCTGCGCAGACAAAGCTGTCAAACGTATTTTTCAATCTTAAGGACGCCGTTAATTTCGGCGATGATAAAATCCTTAACATATCGCTTGACATTAAAGGAGTCGGCACCGGTGGCGGCAATGGACCGACTGTCAACGTTCAGCTGCGCGGCAGCGGCACAAACGGACTTCAGGTAGGTTTGCAAAAACAGGGGAATGTTGTCGTAAGCTTCGATGCAGCAAAGACATCTGCAACGACCGCAGGGATTCTCGCAACCAACACAGATTTTGCGAACGTGAGCATTTCAGTTAATCTTGCAACAAAAGCCGTTGAAAAGGTTTTGGTAAACGGAACGGCTGTAAATCTTCCGGAAAACGCCGCATATGAGGCAAGCGTATTCGACTCAATCAGACTTTTTGTCGGCAAAGCCGGAAATTACGGTTTCAAGGCTGATAATATTATAGTTGCATCACATTCCTCAGACGATTCGATTGCCGATTCGTCAGCGCTTAAAGCGGCGCTTGCAAATGCGGCAAAGGTAATTGAAAAGTTTGAACGCGGCGAAACGCTTTCCGCTGCTAAGTACGACGCTTTTGAAACGCTCTGCGAAAATGCAGCGCTTCTCTGCGGCGATATTAACGCGGAAGCGTCGGAAATAGCGCAGGCAGCGGCAAACGTTTCAGCCGAAACGGAAAAGCTTTCCGCGCTTGCAGGAAAAGAGCTTTATGCAATTGACGGACTGATTATCAACAACGGCGAAAGCGATGTGCTTTGTGCAAACGGAAAAATAAACGGCGTTAAACTCACAAAGAACGATTCGCTTGAAAAAGAAGCAACACTTGTGATTGCAGTTTACGGCGAAAACGGACTGCTCGGCCTCAGAACGGTCAGAAACCTTTCCGGTCTTGCGGAGGGCAGCCATGAAATAACCTTTGACAGTGAAATAAATCTTCCCGAAAGCATCAGCGGAGTAACGTGCAAGGGATTCATATGGACAAATCTCGGCACAATGCTTCCGTTCGGAAGCACGGGGGCGGCAGCGCTTGCTGCCCCCGCGTATTCCCTTTCGCTGAATGGTGAAAGCGTTTTGTGCGATGCGGCAGCGTATCCCGACAAAAGCGCGGTTATCGTTCCAGCGAAAAATCTTCTTAACAAAGCAAATATAATTTTCACGGAGGACAACGGATTTTACAGGGCAGAGCGTGAGGACGGCGCATATTTCACCGTGCAGGCAGGAAGCGAAAACGCCGTTGTAAACGGAGAGGAGTATGCCCTTTCGGCAGCGCCGTACACTGCGCACGGAGTTGTTGCAATGCTCCCGTCTGACGTGATTGCAAAAGCTTTCGGCATGACATTTTCATCGGATGATGATGCAAAAGCAATATCGGTAACTGATAATTACATCCCTATTACATGGGGAAGCGCACCAAACGGAATGATTTCATTTGATGCAGGCATTAACGACATTTCCTACACTCTGTCGGGCATATCGGAAAATGCGGATATCGAAGTATATTGTAAAGGAACAAACACGGCGAACCACAGAAACGCATATGAAGAAGCGGCATATTTCCATAAGGCGCAGAAGCCGCAGTATATCGGCGGCGCGTTTTACGGCGCATTTGACGCAGAGGTGCAAAGCAATGTATATTATGTAAGAATAAGGGTTACTGAAAACGGAAGTACGAAATACTATTCATCCTCGGCAAGAACAACATATATGAACACAAATGAGCAGACTTTTAAAAATGCCGACAAAACCGGTCTTGTGCTGAACGCAACCTACGAAAACATCAGTTACAGCCTTGTTTCAAGCGAGGCAGCTGTTAAAATAAAATACAGAAAAGCAGGAACATCAACAATGAACGAAGCCTTGGCGCCCTATCGTGACGACTCCGCAAATCAGTACCGCGGAAGCATAACCGGACTGAGCGCAGGCACAAAATATTATGTTCAGGCATTTGACGCCTCGGGTAATGCAATCACCGACCCTATGCCTGTTGATACAATGCCCGAAACGGTTCAGTATACCGATGTTCCGCTCAGCTCAATCATCGGAGAATACAGCGGCGGCAGCATAATGCTGACAAATATCAGGGGAACTTCCTCCGAATATAAACGCATTTATAATGACACGGGAAAGAAAATCACTGCAGCGCCCGGTGCGGCGGAAGCGGTAATGCTTGACCGCTGCGAATATGTCATTCTGGACGGTTTTGAAATAAGCGGCGGCACACGCAACGCAATCAAAGTGACCCACGGCTGCAAAAATGTGAGAATAAGCGGCTGCACGATTTCGGGCTGGGGCAGAATCGGCGTTCTTAACACGGACGATGATAAAACCTATCGTTTCAGTGAATCGCATGACGGCGTTTATCGCATTGACGGCGATATTCCCGACCATGAAGCAGGCATTGACATCAGCGGATGCAGGAATATCACGATTGAAAAATGCACAATAACCAATCCGCGCGGAACGGCAAACCGATGGAACGGCTCCGGGTGGTCAAAAATTCATCCGTTCGGACCTGTCGGAATTTACACGATTGACAACCGAAACATCGTTATTCGTTACAATGATATAATCGGAACGGAAAAGCATTTGTTTAATGACGGCATTGAGGGCGGATATAACGGACTCTTCTATGGCGGAATTGCAAAAGATTCAGATATATACGGCAACTTTATAACCGGCTGTGCTGATGACGGCGCTGAGATTGACGGAGGTCAGAACAATGTGCGCTTTTATGAAAATAAGATAACAAACACGGTGTGCGGATTAAGCACTGCAGCCACAATAACCGGACCGAGCTACGTGTTCAGAAATATTGTTCTCGGTTTATACAATGACGGCATTACAATCGGCTCGGCTGTTAAGGCAGGCGGCGGCAGCGGAACGGCATATATCCTTAACAACACGTTTGACGGCGGAGTTCATGCAATCAGAGATGTCGGACTGAATACCTCAACGGAGCTTAAGGCGCAGGTCATCAATAATGTGCTTATAGCACCTGACAGCGTTTATGCTTACCGAAACGCATCGTTTACAGAGGGTACGGACGTGTTTAAAAACAATCTGTACAGCGGCAGAATTTATATGGGAGATTCCGCTGCGGACAGCTCAAATTCAACCGACCTTTCCGTTTACGATTCCGCATCGAACCGTGTAACTCCCGATGAGGACGCATGGAGCGGATTTTCTGCGGCAATTCCGAACTTCACTGCCGAGGGCGAGCCTGTCGGGGCATTCTCGGGCAGAGTGAAAAACGCGTCTCTGCCGTACAGAAAATAAATATACAGAAATCAAACACTGGGAAAGGACAAGATTATGACCGAAAAAAACTACGGAGCGCTTGACTATGCCGTTATGGGCGCGCGCACACTTATGAAAAAATTCACACCGGCGCTTCTTCCGCCGGCAGGACTGTTCCACTATCACCAGGGGGTGTTCCTTTCGGGAACGGAGAAAACATATCTTCATACCGGACTTTCAGACCTTGCGGACTATATCAAAGCATGGGTTGACGGAATCATAACCCCTGATGGCGTGATTACTAACTATGTTAAGGAACGGTTCGATGATTTGCAGCCGGGGATTCTTCTTTTCAGGCTTTATAAAGAAACCGGGGATCAGCGTTATAAAAAGGCGATTGAAACGATTTATTCACATATGCGCGTGTGGCCGAAAAACAAAGCCGGCGGTTTTTTCCATAAGTTTGAGCACCCGAACCAGATGTGGCTTGACGGACTTTATATGGCAGGTCCGTTTCTGACGATGTACGGCGCGGAAACGGGAAATGCAGAGTGTTTTGATGAGTTTTACCGCCAGGCAACGATTATGTGGGAGCATAACCGGCGCAGCGGCAGCGATCTTATGTATCACGCGTGGGATGAGAGCCGTGAGGAAGCATGGGCAGATAAGGAATCCGGTCTTTCGCCGGAGTGCTGGGGGCGCGCTTTCGGGTGGTACATCGTTGCTCTCACAACGGCGCTTGATTATATCCCTAATGACTATATGCACCGCGGTGAGCTGATTGAAATAATCCGCCGCTGCGCCGCCGTTATAGCTGAATATCAGGATAACGCAACGGGACTTTGGTATCAGGTTGTCGATAAAGGATATGACGAAAACAACTGGACGGAAACTTCCTGTTCGGCGCTTTTCACGGCAGGTCTTGCAAAGGCTGCGGCAAAGGGATACATCGGCAGCGAATATGAACCGGTCATTGAAAAAGGATATCTCGGTGTAATAGATGCAATAACCGTAAACGGAGATGAAACAATCAGCGTTCCGCGCATATGCGTGGGAACGGGAGTGGGGGATTATGATTTCTATATCCGCCGCCCAACGGTTGAAAACGATCTGCACGGAATGGGAGCATTTCTTCTGATGTGCAATGAGTATGAGGATTTTAAACCAAGCAAAGTATGGAGGCGATAGCATGAAAAAAATATCGGCTTTGATTTTGAGCATTGCCGTGCTGCTTTCGGCGCTGCTTATTCCTGCAAGTGCCGACGGAGGTTACGAAGTGCGCGGCTTCTGGAGCATGGACGGCTATGAATCGGGCGATGTGATTGACAGCGCTCTCTCAATTGTTCACAGCTACGGAACGGCTGAATCGGTGCAGCTCAGCAATCCGGTTTACGGCACTGCCGTAAAGTTCACAAATGATAACTCGGCTGTCGGAAAGGTTCAGAATGCATTTTTCCGCTTTCCGTCCAAGGCAACGGCAACGGGGGCGGCGTCAAGTGAAAAGCTGAAAGCAGAACTTTCATTCGATGTTTGCGGATATAATCTTATTGCAAAGAACAAAGGCTTATTTGTGATTCCGTTCACATACCTGCCGTCAGTACAGGCAAACCTTGTTTCAATTGCGATTAATAAAAACGGTGTTATGACTGTCGGAGGAAAAACGGTTGACGGTGTTTATCCCGTTGAGGAGATGATGAACATTAAGGTTGTGTTTTATATGCCCACAGCGGACAGAAACGACACAATCGTGACCGGCATATATGTAAACGGAAAGCTTGCGGACGCTGCCGAAACAATCTATCCTATTAAGCTTGAAAGCGCGTCCGCATCATCAATCAATGCGCTGCGTGTCTATGTTTCAAATGCCAGGGACGGCGACAGCGACCTTGATTACGGTTTTTATCTTGATAATCTTTCGGTTATCAGATACCGTGATGAGGACGGTACAATGCCAAGTCCTGCTGCCGATAAATCAGCGCTTGCGGCAGCTGCCGCAAATGCGCAGAAATGCCTTGATGACGCTTCGGCTTCCGAAAGCAAGCTCGCAGCGCTTTCGGAAGCGCTTTCCGAAGCGGTCGATGTATATAAGAATCCGCAGGCATCCGAGAGCGAGGTTTCGGCAGCCAATGAAACGCTGCTTGAAAGAATCCGTGAATGCGGCGGAAGCACCGGCCCGGTTTCCGGCAGTTTCACACGATTTGAGGACTTTGAAAATCCGGATGCGCAAAGCGAATTTAACGTTTCGCTGATGAATGGAATCGCATCATATGAGAACATAAGCAGCAATGCCTATGAAAAAAATGCATTTAATTTCCGCGCGAACACATCGGTTGTTGGCAAAAGCCAGTATGCTGATTTTAAACTCGGAGATTATTCCACGCCGTTTGAGGACGGCGAACCGAACACATTCTTTGAAGCTTCGGCAGATATCAGCTCGTACAATATGAGCATGTACTCGAAAAACTATTATATGCGGCTTGCGGACAGCTCCGCAAACGCAACGCTTGCCGAAATCTATGTTATAAAGGGTGTGACGGCAAATATAAACATATACGAGGGTTCAACCGTGAAAACCGTTCCGATTAAGACGGGACTTGATCCGTCGAAAATGTACAATTTCCGAATAGTCGTGCGCGTGACGGATGAAAACGGAAACGCCGCACCGCAGCTTTGCGGCGTGTATATAAACGGTGAATTGTGCGATGGCGAAACTTCGGTTTATCCAACTGCGATAACGGCAGGCACAAAAATCGATTCGGTTAGGCTTGCGCTTTCAAACTTTAAGTCAACTGACACGATTGCCGATATGCAGTACGGAATTTACGCCGATAATGTGACTGCAACGCGGTTTTATTCCGAAAAAGGCGCGCCGGAGCTTAAAACAAAGTCGGATCTGATTAACGCAATCCGCACCTTTGACAGTGAAGCGGAAAAGAAATCGCAAAGCGGATTATATACATCAGATCAGAAAAAACGCGCGCTTGCAATGATAAACGAAGGCAGCGAAGTGCTTCATAGCCGCGAAGCGCTGCCCGAGGAAATTGATGCAATGTGCCGCGAGCTTGACATTCTCCGGAAAAAACTCGGAATCCAAAAGGGAAAAGCCGTTGAAATGCTTGACCCGGAAACTGATGCTGCATCCCTCGCGGGGCGCAGCGGTGTGAATGTTTCGGCGCAGCTTATATCGGCGGAGAACGCCGCGGAATCAAAATACACTGTTGCCGCTTGTCTGTATATTGACGATGATTCGGACACCGGCGGCAGGCTTTGCGCAATTCGTGCGGACGATGTTGCTTTGAATTCCGATGATTATGCAAAATGCAGTTTTGCGTTTGATCTGACAAACTTTTCGGAAGAAGAAAAAGAAAAAATGTATATAAGAATATATGCGTTTGAGGATATTGAAAATGCCGAAGCGGATGCAGAGCTTATAAAAACTCTGTATAAAACGGACGAACCGGCAGGAGAGAATACTGAAAAAATGCGTTTGTCATCCTCGCTCTCGGTATATCCCGAATATAACGGTTCAGACAGACATACGGCCGTTGTATCGGGCGGCAAAAAGAATGAAAGCGTTATACTGCTTGTTGCCAAAAAAGGCGCAGTGCCGGCTGCGGATAATATTTCGGAATCAGTTATGTTCCTTGCGGCAGTTGCCGCAGACGGCAGCGGCAGGGCAGCATTTCGGATTTCATCGCTTGAAAACGGGGAATACACGGCGATTGTAAACCGCGGAGGGCAAAACAAGGCAACTATGGAAAGCTTCACGGCTGCGGATAAGGAAACGGCAAAGGAAGCCTTTGATGAGCTGATGAAAAATCCTTCCGCAGAAAATCTGAACATGGCAAAGCCGCTTATCGGAATTGATCCGGAGGTGCTCGGCAAAGCAGAGTCCGCAGGGGTTGATTCCGCGGCGGCAGCAGCTGAGCTGCTGAAAAAGCAGGCGTTTGATTTTGAAAATTGCAATGAATTCGTTTCAGAGTATCTGAACATTCTCAATATGCTCAGCGGTTTTAAAACAGCGGAAAATGCGGACGCAGTCAAACTTCTGCTTGAAAAATACGGCAGCAGAATTGACGGGATTTCCGCATATAATGCGCTTTCGTCATCAGAAAAACATTCAGCGGAATCGTATATATGCGATAAGAGGAGCAGTGTTGAATCTGTATCGGCGCTTGAAGCGCTTGTTTCCTCCGCCGTCAAAAAAGCCGGAGAGAGCGGCAGCAGCGGAAGCGGCGGCGGAGGCGGCGGCTCAAAAAGCGGTCAAATCCCATCGGGCGATGTTGTTATGCAGCCGCCGGTTACAGTTCCGGGCAGCTCCGGTATTACGGCAAATCTCGCTTTTTCCGATATGGACGGCTGCGCGTGGGCGGCGGAAGCGGTGAGCTTTCTTGTGCGCTCGGGCGCGGTCAGCGGTAAATCACAGTCAGCGTTTGCGCCGTATGATAATGTCACGCGTGAGGAATTTGTAAAAATGATTTTAAAAGCATTTTCCTATGACATTCAAAGCGGCGAATGTGCTTTTGCCGATGTTGACAAAAAAGCATGGTATGCAGATTATATTTTCAGCGCGGTCAGCGGCGGCATAATAAACGGTATCGGTGCGGATTGCTTCGGCATAGGGCGCGATGTCACGCGTGAGGATGCGTGTGTGATAATCGCAAGAATTCTCGGAAATAAAAATGCAGCGTTTACGGAAAACGGGGAATATATTCCGTTCACTGACGACACATATATATCCGATTATGCGCGCAGTTCTGTCGAGGGCCTTGCTGCAAGCGGAATTGTGAACGGCGCACCCGATAACAGCTTTTCTCCGAAAAGCGGCTGCACACGTGCCGAAGCGGCAAAAATGATTTACGAGGCTTACAGCTTCATGGCAGGAAAGGGGAGTGAGTCGGTCAATGGATAAGGCAATAAAGCGGTTTGCGGCTATTATGACCGCACTTGCGGTTATGCTTGTGCCGATTTGCGCCGGAGCGGCAGTAAACAGCGAGGATTATAAGCAGCAGCTGCTGATTAATCTCGGAATACTTGACAGCGCTGACTATACTGAAAATTCCGCGATGACGCGCATAGGCTTCACGGAGCTTATATTGGATATGCTCGGAGCGGATAAAAGCAGCGCCTATGATAATGCACAGAAGCTGTTTTATGATATTGAACCTGATGGAAGAGAATACGCAATAGTATGCAGTGCTCACAATCTCGGAATAGTAAAAGGCGGTTCCGACGGATTTTTCCGTCCGTCAGAGCCGATTACCGTTGAGGAAGCGTGCACCATGCTTATCCGTGCACTGTGCGGCGAAAAGCTTTTGGAGAGATTCACAAGTCCGATGCAGCTTGCATTCAGACTTAAGCTGACAGACGGTGCTGCGCCGGATTCGGGCGGAATACTTTCCTGCTCCGAAGCAGCGAAAATGATTTATAATGCACTGAGCGCTCCTTGCATTGAACAAAAGGCAGACGGTACGATTGAAATTAACAGTGACAGCTCTCTGCTCGGTTCTGTTTACGGAATTGAGAAGGTTAACGGAATTGTTGAAGCAAATTACCGCGGCTCGCTTTACGGCGGTGCTAAAAAGAAGTACGGAATAATAACTGTCGGCGGCATTGACTATGCTGTGAAAAAGGCAGAGTATAATGAAGATCTTCTCGGCAGCCGCGTAAATGTTTACTACACGGAGGACGGCGGTGACAGAGAAGCTGTGTATATTGACGCCGCCCCAACGGATTCGGTTGTTATTGATGCCGGCAGGGTTGAAAAATATTCCGCGGCGGAAATTACAGCGTATGAAAACGGCAAGTCGAGGGATTACAGTATCAGCAGAAGCGCTGTCACGCTGAAAAACGGCAATCGCTCCGTTATGAGCGCATACACTGTTCCCGAAAACGGAACGTTCACGCTGCTTGATTATGACGGGGATAAAACATATGATGCGGTTGTTATCCGTGAATACAGTGTTAAGCTTGCGCTGAGCGCAAGCGCGCCCGATGAAACCATTTGTTTTGATAAGGATTCCAATGCGCTTCATCTTAAGGATTTTGATGATTACAGAATTTCGGACGCCGGCGGAAATGAAAAGGCTATTTCTTCAATTGCGCGTTATGATGTGCTTGAAATTGAAAAAGCGGATGATTTGTCTTTCGTTTCCGTTCGCGTGATTTCGGAGCGGAAAAAGCTGACCGTTTCGGCAATGCATGAAAACGATAACGGAAAAACCGTTGTGACGGACGAAAGCGGTGCGGAATATGAGCTTGCGCCGCGTTTTTCCGGGGATATACGCATCGGAACGGCATATGAATTCGCGCTTGATTCGCGCGGAAGACTGGCAGGAGTGGCGTCATATAACACGGATAATTCCTATATGGTCGGATATGCCGTCAGTGCCGGAAAAAAGAACAGCATATCAAGCACAGCGGAGGTTAAAGTATATACTTCCGACGGAAAATTCATTGTTTATACACTTCAGAGTAAAATCCGCCGCGTCAACGATAACAGTGACATTACTGCCGAAGCCGCCGCGGAGGATCTGCCGGGGCAGCTGATAAGGTACAAAACGGATGAAAGCGGAGTGATAACAAAAATTGAATTTCCGTCCGACAATACTTCTTATTCGGGACTGCGGAAAATGGCAACAGTCGGCGCGTCGGGAATCAGCGCAAGATATTATTCGAGAACAATGCTCATGGGTTTTAAGTTTGCGGTCAACAGCGCTTCGGTTATCTTTATGGTTCCTCCGGAAAGCAGCCGGAACGATGAAAGCGCGTATAGAATTACAAACGCTTCGGTTTTGCAGAATCAGCAGTATTATCCGCTGTCAACGGGATATAACATAGGCGATAATGATGCATTTGCAGATTATGTTGTGATTCCGGGACTCAGCGGACAGGTCAATAAGGACAGCGACACTATGGTGATAAGCAGAATTGACATTGCGAAAGATGAAAACGGAGATTTCAGAACGCGGCTTACAGGCTTTGTTTACGGAACTGAAAGAAAACTGTTTTTAAGCGATGAATCGCTCACTGTTTATACTGCTCCCGACGGCACAAAAGCAACGCTTGAAGCCGGTGACTGCATCAGCTACGGAACGGATTTTGCAGGTGACATCTGCACATATGTCATGCGTTATGACATGGACTGCGGCAGAATGTATGTTAAAGGCAGCGCCGAGGCATACGGCGATTCAAATACAATTCATTATTCCGGCACAATTGCAAAGCGGCGCGGTCAGTATCTTGAATTTATCATGAGCGGTGAAGCCGAAAGCACGGGGTACTATTATCCGTGTACTGCCGACACTTATATTTACAGTGTGAAAAAAGAGCAGGGAAAGACAGTTGTTGAAAAGATAACGTATAACGATATACTGACGCTTGAGGATGACGCCTCTCTTTCAGACACTTTCTTTGCCTATATCAATGCGCAGACAATGCGCGTACTTGTAATCTACAAATAAAAGAGGCTGTGGCTAAAGCCGCAGCCTCCGCTTTTTTGTTTAATTATCTCACGCGGACAATAAGCTCGCCGTAAACACCGTTAGGTGCGTAAACACGAATTGTTGTTTTTCCTGCGCCGACAGCTTTCAGTTCTCCGTTTTCGGTGACGGTGGCAATCTTTTTATCGGACGTTTTCCAAACAAGCTTATCCTTGATTCCGGATGGCGTTGTTGTTGCAACAAGCGTGTGCTTTTCACCCTTTTTCACCGATATATCATCTTTTCCGCCGGCTTTAACACCGACAGAGATTTTTTTAATATCGCTTTCGCCGTTGAACGACTGAACTTCATTGCCGTCCGCGTCAACATATGCGTCATCACCGCCGACAATAATACCGACATGGGCATACCCGTTTTTGCCGCTTGCCGTCACAGTTGTTATTCCGTTGCCGACAGCCGTTACCGTTCCGTCAGGTCCGACAACCGCCACCTTATCATCGTTGCTGGACCATGTAATCGTGTCGCCTTTCTTGCTTTCAGCCTTAACAGTGTATTTATCATCGATTTCAAGTCTGACATCCTTATCCTTAATTGAAACGGTATTCTGCCCGTTTCCGCATCCGTAAAGCAGCAGCGCCGAACAAGCAATCACCGCAGCCGCAGCCGTTTTTTTCATACATATACACCGCCTTTTATCATCTGTAATCTATTATACAGCAAAAAAATATATTTTTCAACACTTTGCGGAAAAATTTTTATCAGCAGATGAAAAATCAATCGGATTCCTGCAAAATTCCCATAATAAACAAATATCCGAGCGCTGCAAGCAAAATGTAGTCATCGCAGCCTTCAAAAAACAGGACTGCAATAAGTCCGATTAAAATATAGTCATCCGTTTTAAATTCCGATATGATTTTCTTTATATCTATTCCCCCGAATCCTGCCGCGGGCGGAGGTGAGGGAGATGTTTTTCCGGAGCTGCTTTCGGCGGAAGCCTCAGCTTTTGCTGCCGTGCGCGAATAGTTCGGCGCAACAAAGGGATTCATTTTCCTTACGGTCATGCTGTCACCCCGCTAAAAAAGCTTTAAATCCTTGCCGATTTTTCCCATTTTGACAAGGCGCAATATTGCAAGCGCACTGTCCATATACGGTGCGCGTTTTTCACTCAGAAACGGTTTTATTGCCATCAGAAGGCGTGTTCTGTCATCGTTCGCCGTGTTTGAAAGTGCGGAAAGGATTCCTTTCTCACTGCCGGAAAGCGGCGAATCCGATTTTTCTTCATTATTTCCCTCTCCTGCGGAAAGCTGCGAAAGAATGTTTCCGACTTTGTTCATTATATCGGGGTCGGCAAGTGCCTTTCCGATTTCCTGCTCAATGTCCATAGCTTTTACTCCTTTGTTCCGAGAATCTCCGAAAGACGCGCCGCAAGGTCGGGGTTTTTTGAAATTTCGCTCATAATGCGGCTTTGTTCGGCTTTGTTAATCGGAATTCCGTCAATCGGTTCACCGCGCCGCAGCTTTTCGATAATCTGCTGCCCCTGCTGTGTTTTTCCGAATTCCTTTGCCTTTCTCACAGCTTCATCAAGCTGCTTTTTATTCATTCCTTTAAGCATATTCATAATATCCATTTTCATCCACTCCCTATAAAAAATCCTTTGTAACAGTATATGAAATATTGACAGAAAGCGTTCTTTAATGTAAACTTATAGAAGAGGTGATGTAATGCGTGCAATAATTCTTTCCGACAGTCACGGAGATGTGCGTGCCTGTATGAGGGCGATTGAAGCGGTGTCGCCGTGCGATATGATAATTCATCTCGGTGATATACAACGGGATGTTGACTTTATAGAAAAAGAATATCCTGGCATACCGGTGTTTTCCGTCATGGGCAATAACGAGCTGTTTTTCAGGGGCAAGACAGAGGACGTTGTGCCATTCGGGGATTACAGCCTTTTTATCTGTCACGGACACACGTTCGGCGTTCACCGCGGAACGCAAAGGCTTGAGGAGGCTGCGCTGAGAAACGGCTGCTGTGCCGCGCTTTTCGGACATACTCATATTCCGGTTTTTGAAAAAACGGAGAGTGGACTTTTAATTATTAATCCGGGCAGTGTTTCGCGCCCGAGGAGAGGAAGCGAATCATTCGCCGTACTTGAAACGGACGGTTCGTTTCCGAGCGGACTGATAGTGGACTGGGTTATTTAGGAGGAGAATGAAAATGACTAAAGATGAGCTTTACCGCGGAAGCGCGCTTTTGCCGCGCACTCCCCGGAAAACCGTGTCGGCGCTGCTTGTGACGGCGGCTCTGTGCGCTGCTGTGTTTTTTATTGCCGAGCAGCTTCCGGCATCGTGGCTGTTTGAGCTTTGCACGATTGCGGCGGCGTCCGTCCGCGTGAATAAAATTCTGAGAGAGGGAACCTTCACGGTAACATATGTTCTGACGGACGGCATACTTAAGATATATACGCGTTATGGTCTTATCGAAAAGCTTACCGATGTGATTTATCTTGACAATGCTTCCGTGCGCGCGGACAGAATTATGCACAACGGAAGAATTATTCAGTTTTATCCCGATAAAAAACTTAAAAAGCTTCTTAATATCTGAAAACACTCATATTATATTATGGGTGATGATTATGGACGTGTTGCTGATTTTCGGCGGAGCGCTTCTGCTTGCACTGTTTTTTTTGAATATGCGCACTGCGGCGGATGTTCTCTGCCGCATAATATGCGGATTTATGATACTTCTGCTCTACAGCTCTGTAGCACCGGCGGCTGCGCTTCCGATTGTGGGGGTTAATCTTATAACCGCGCTGATTATAGGATTTTTGGGAATTCCCGGCGGAATATTGCTGCTGTGCACGGCGGCTTTTTTATGCTGACGCTCAAAGCCGCGGATTGCGGCAATGTATACCGCGTTATAAATATCAACAAAAATGAAAGAACCGGGCGGCAATTGCGGGCGCTCGGGCTTTCTGCAAATACACCGGTTGAGCTTTTAAGCCGCAGGCGCAGCGGAACTGCTGTGATAAAATTCCGCGGCACACGTTTTGCTGTCGGCAGCGGAATATCCTCAGCAATCGAAGTGGGGAGGGATTTTCCGTGAAGAGCATAAGCATAGGACTTATCGGAAACCCGAACTGCGGAAAAACAACGCTGTTTAATGCATATACGGGACTCGGACTGCGCGTTTCGAACCGCCCCGGCGTTACGGTTGATAAGACGGAGGGCGCATTTAAAAGCGGCGGAACAGTGTTTAAGCTTACGGATTTGCCCGGGATATACAGCCTTGACTGTTATACGCTTGAGGAAACTCTTGCAAAGAATTATATCGAAGCCGGGAGCGCAGATGTTTTCATTAACGTTGCCGATGCAACAACGCTTGCGCGCAGTCTTTACCTGACGCTGCAGCTGCGTGAGCTTGGCGCAAAAACCGTGCTTGCGCTGAACATGATTGATGTTGCGGAAAAACGCGGAATAGAAATTGACATCCGCAGACTGGGTGAAATGCTTGCAATGCCCGTTGTTGCAATAAGTGCACAGAAAAAAACCGGACTTGACGAGCTTATAAGAACAGCTGAGCACACGGCGGAAAACAAGCATTGGCAAATCGCTGTCACCACAGGGAACAGGTATGCCGAAGCGGACAAAATCATTTCACGCGTGATAAAGAACAAAGGAAAAGCCGATCGCCTTACCGATGCAATTGACCGCTTTGCCGTTCATTCTTCCTTTGGTATGCCGCTGTTTTTATGCGTGATGGCGGCAACTTTTTTTCTGACGTTTTCCGTCGGAAGCATTGGTGCGGATATTATTTCACAGTCCGCGGACGGAATTTCTTCACTTACGGCGCAGCTTCTCCGCAATTTGGCGGTGAACCGTGCACTTGCGGCACTGATAACGGATGGAATAATTCCCGGAGTTGGTGCGGTGCTGACATTTTTGCCGAACATATTTATTCTGTTCGTATGTCTCGGATTTTTGGAGGACTGCGGATATATGAGCCGTGCAGCATACATAACCGATTCGTTTATGAGCCGCTTGTCGCTCAGCGGACGGGCAGCTGTGCCGCTGCTGCTCGGTTTCGGCTGCACCGTTCCTGCCGTGATGGCGGCACGAACGCTTGAAAATCCGCAGGCGCACCGCAGAACCGTTTTTATAACGCCGTTTATTCCATGCAGCGCACGGCTGCCGGTTTTCCTTGTGTTTTCAAGAATATTTTTCGCTCCCTATTCCGCCGCCGCAGTCGGCGCGATATATGCTCTCGGAATTGCCGCAGCGGCGGCTGTTGCACTGCTGATGAATCTTTTTTCCGCAAAAAAAGAAAAACCCGATTTGCTGATCGAGCTTCCCGAATATAAAATGCCGTCTGCACAGAGCGTTGGCTCATATGCTGCGTATAAGGCAAAGGAATATCTGACAAAGGCAGGTACAACGGTGTTTCTTGCATCGGCTGCGCTGTGGGTGCTGCTTAATTTTAACCGCGGCGGATTATGTTCCGCAGAAAGCAGCTTTGCCGCGCAGATCGGGAAAGCGCTTGTTCCCATTATGCGCCCGGCAGGACTTGGATTCTGGCAGATAACAGTCGCGCTCATCGGCGGACTTGCTGCCAAGGAGATTATTGTTTCAGGCTGCGGAATTCTGTTCGGAGTCGGTGCGCTTAATTCCGGCAGCAGCCTTGCGGCATTTGCCGCCGCACTCAGCGCAGCCGGATTCACACGGCTGAATGCCTGTTGTATGCTGCTGTTTTCCCTGCTTTATTCTCCGTGCATTGCGTCAGCATGTGCCATCGGGCGCGAAAGCGGAGGGAAGTTCCGCGGGCTTTTATCCATGGTTATTCAAACGGCGGCGGCATGGTTTGTTTGCTGCCTTGTGTTCAATACTGCCCGCTTTTTACACATAACCTGATATGGCGAAGCGTTTCCGCTTCGCCTTTTTCCTTGAGCATAACAAGCCAGCTTTCAATTAAATCCGATGTTTCGGGGTGAATAAACCGATTTTTCTTTCCGCGCCGGAAATATTCAAGCGGGTGCGAATCGGTGTAGTTTTTGCCCTGATAAATTTTGCTTGCCGCAACACGGTCGCAGAACATTTCCGCAACGAACACAATCGGCATTTTAACGGGCATAACACGCCGCTCGGCAGGGTTGTAATCCGTCCAGTACTCAAAATGATGGCGGTTTCTGCCCTTGTGATGCAGCCATGCGCGGCTATAACCGAACACGCCGCGCTCCGCCTCGTTCGGACTGCGCGTACCGCTGTAATACCGCGCCCCGGGAATAAATTCCGTCGGGGAATATTTAGATAAATCGTGCAGCAGTCCGCGGCGCAGTATCCCTGCGTAAAAGCAGTGGCGGATTACTGCATGGCGGTGCGCCGTTATGGTTTTAAAATGACCTATAATGCTTGAGAGTTTAATCATCAGATATTAAGCTTCCTTTTCATAAAAAATGAGGTTATCACGAAATATGCCGCCGCATAGAGTGCATACAGGAGAATTGCCGTGAGTATAGGCGGCTGCATTGACGCAAATGTAAATGTATTAAATTCAAGCGTATCTCCGAAAATTACCTGCGCAAGCTTGAGCGCACTGCCTGAGATAATCTGCGAAACAATGTAAAAGCCGATAAATGCGCCGATGGAAAGAAGCGTTTTGTGCGAATTTGCGCTGTACCCAACGCAGAGCGATGCATAAAGCATGAGGTTCAGTCCGATTAATGCAAGCAGTGCAAGCACAATTACTTCGATTACTGTTACAGTTCCGAATATTCCGAGATCGGGGAGGTAGTGAAGAAGTCCGAACAGTTCAACCATGCCGCTGAATGCCGAGCGAACGCTCATGGCAATGAAAATTATGCCCGAAACAGCTGCCGCCAGTCCGCCGAGCAACTGCATTGAAACTGCTGCAATTACCTTTGAGGCGGTGAGCTGCCACTTCTTCACGGGCAGCGTGTGCATGAGATAACCCTCGTCACCGAGCAGATTTTTTCTGAAGCGTATCACGGTTGCTATCAGGCACATCAGTCCGCCGCCGAAAAGCAGGCACGCGTAGATTACAATATAAATCACAGTGAGAAGCTGCGCAATGAAGAATCTGCCGCCCGTTATGTCGGGCAGCGACACAAACACCGGTGCGAGAATTCCCATCACAAGCATTGCTCCGAATATCGGCAGCAGTACCGATGAAAGAGCTTTAAATTCATATTTGATTAATTTTCCGAACATCTGAATACCTCCCTGAACAGATCATCAACGCTTTTCTGATGTACGCTGCGTATATTGTCAACACTGTCCTGCATAACAATTTCACCCTCGCGGATAAAGATTGCTTCGTCAAGAACTTTTTCGATATCGGCAATAAGGTGCGTCGAAATAACAATTGTTGAATCCTCGCCGAAATTTGAAATAATTGTGTCAAGAATATAGTCACGCGTTGCCGGGTCAACGCCGCCCATCGGCTCATCAAGCAGATAAAGGCGCGCGCGGCGGCTCATTGCAAGAATAAGCTGAACCTTTTCCTTTGTACCTTTTGAAAGCGTTTTAAACCGGGCATTTTGGTCAACCCCGAGATGTTCCGTCATTTCGTTTGCGCGGTCGGCGCTGAAGTCCTCATAGAAATCGGCGTAGAGCTCTATAAGCTCCCTCACGCGCATTTTTTCCGGCAGCGTCACTCTGTCGGGGAGGTAAGAAATAACCCCTTTTGATTCATCCGAAAGCGGCTCACCGCACACAAACACGCTGCCGCCGCTTGGTTGTATCAGCTGATTCAGAATTTTAATCAGCGTTGTTTTTCCGCTTCCGTTCGGACCGAGCAGTCCCACAATTTTCCCTGATTCAAGTGAAAAGCTGACGTCCTTAAGCGCAGCCTTAGAGCCGTATGATTTGCAAATTCCTTCGCATTGCAATATGTATTCGCTCACTTACTTTTCCTCCAATCGATAAATTTTATGACATCTTCTGCATTATATCCGAGCTTTTTCATGTCGTCAAGCAATCTGCTGACCATGGCTTCCGCAAGCTCGCTGCGCACGGCGGCAATGCTTTCATCGTCTTCTGTAACGAATCTGCCGCTTGTTCTGCTTGCATAAACAAGTCCGAGCCGTTCAAGCTCCGTCAGCGCTTTTTGCATTGTGTTCGGATTCACGCCTGCCTCAGCAGCAAGCTCGCGCACGGACTTAAGCTTGCTGCCCGGCGGCAGTGCTCCGGAAGCAATGAACATCCGCACCTGTGAAATGATTTGCGCATAAATTGCGCGGTCATTATCAAAGCTCCATTTCAAACGCTCACCCTCTTTGTATTATTGTATTAATCATCTAATACAATAATACAACATGCATCGGCATTTGTCAATACTTTTCTGCAAAAAAAATAATAATTCAGCTGTCCTCCTCATCAGAGAACGGCTGAATTACCGTTTTTTCCGTATTTCCCGGGTGTTGTGCCAACGTGTTTTTTAAACACCCTTATAAAATTAGCATAGTCGTCAAATCCGCACATCAGCGCGGCGTCTGTCACGCTTTTGCCGGAAGAAAGAAGTTTTTTTGCTTCTGTTATCCGTTTTGATGTTATGTATTTGGAAACCGTTGTGCCGCAGTATCTGTTAAAAAGGCGGCAAAGCTGATTTACCGAAACATATGCCTCCGCCGCAACGGCAGCAAGCGAAATCGGCTCGGAATAGTTTTTGTTAATATACTCGATTGCTTTCTGCACTGATCTGTCACCGATAACCCTCGGCTGCGATTTCCGCAGTATGAACAGTGTGTTGACATAGACAAGCACCTCTGTTGCAAGGAGGTTTTTTGTTATATCATCGCCGAAAGAATAATTCTCTCCCAAACGCATGAACAGGGAACACAGCCGCTTCAGTTCCTCATCCGTCAGCGAAATTTTATTTGCGCAGTCGAAGCCGCGGCTGTAAAAGCAGTGCGAAAGGTCGGTTTGCTCTGACGACGCGGCATACAAAAATTCCGGATGCACCTGCATAACAAATCTTGCAAAAACCTTGTCGGGGTCAAAGGTAATTTTGTGCGCTTCAAACTGGTTGATAATGAATAAATCCCCGTCCGAAACATCGTAAACACGGTCATCAATCAAAAAGTTTTTTCCGCCGTGCAGGCAGCACAGAATTTCGCAGCAGTCGTGGATATGAATATTAAGATCGGGGTTCTGCTTTTCCGAATAGTATATGCCGAACGTTTTGCTGTCATTGGCAAACTTCACCGCGTCATAGCATTTATCGAACATACATTTCATTGGGCAGACCCCCGATTCTATAATAATTATGCCTAACCGAGCTTTGCAAGGCTTTCAAGAACCTTGCCGTACATTTCTCTGTATTTAACGCCCTTTTCCTTTTCTTCTTCAATAAGCTTTGCAGGAGCTTTTGCGATAAAGCCCTGATTCGAAAGTTTCTTTTCAACGCGCTCAATTTCCGCCTCAAGGCGCTCTTTTTCCTTTTCAAGGCGCTGCTTTTCCTTTTCGGTGTCAATCAGCTCGTCCATCGGTATAAAGATTTTTGCCCCCTCAACAATAACGCTTACAGCGCCGTCAGGGATATTTTTCTCTTCATTTATTACGGTAACGTCTTTTGCGCCGGCAAGCTTTTCAAAAAATGCAGTGCCGTCCTCAAACAGCTTTGCATTATCCGTGACAATAATCATGCTTGCCTTTCTTGACGGAACAACGTTCATTTCCGTTCGGATATTGCGGATGCTCTTTATCGCTCCGCAGATAACCGACATCTGCTTCTCTTCCTCGGGGAAATTCAATTTGTCGCTGTATTTCGGCCATTCGGAGGTCATAATCGTGTCCTCGCCGGTGGGAAGTGCGCAGTAAATTTCCTCGGTTATGAAGGGCATGAACGGATGCATCAGTTTCAGTATGCCGCAAAGAACGAAGCAAAGCGTGTGCTCGGCATTGAGCTTGCTTTCCTTATTGTCACCGTATAGTCTTGTTTTAACAAGCTCAATATACCAATCGCAGAATTCATCCCAAATAAAATCGTAAAGATTGCTGAGCGCAACGCCAAGCTCAAATTTGTCAAGATTCTCCGTCACCGAGCGCGCAACGCCGTTAAAGCGCGAAAGAATCCACTTGTCCTCAATTTCGGGATTTTCGGGAAGAGAACAGTCCTCAATTTCAAGATTCATCAGGACAAAACGCGCCGCATTCCATATCTTATTCGCAAAGTTGCGGCTGGATTCAACGCGTTCCCAATAAAAGCGCATATCATTTCCGGGTGAGTTACCCGTTGCAAGGGTAAACCTGAGCGCATCGGCGCCGTACTTGGAAATAACCTCAAGCGGGTCAATGCCGTTGCCGAGCGATTTGCTCATCTTTCTGCCCTGGCTGTCGCGCACAATGCCATGCATGAAAACGTGCTTAAACGGCGGCTTCTTCATATGCTCGCAGCCGCTGAATATCATTCTTGCAACCCAGAAGAATATAATGTCATATCCGGTAACAAGTGTGCTTGTCGGATAGTAATATGCAAGATCCTCCGTCTTTTCGGGCCAGCCGAGCGTTGAGAAAGGCCACAGTGCAGAGCTGAACCACGTGTCGAGCACATCCTCTTCCTGGCGCATCGGCGCGCCGCATTTCGGGCAAACGTCAACATCTGTTTTGCTTACAACCATTTCGCCGCACTTATCGCAGTAAAATGCAGGAATTCTGTGACCCCACCAAAGCTGACGGGAGATGCACCAGTCGTGAACGTTGTTCATCCAGTTGAGATATGTTTTTGTGAAGCGTTCGGGAACAAACTCAACCTCTTTATCATTTACAACGCGGATTGCTTCTTCCGCAAGCGGCTTCATTTTAACGAACCACTGGTCGCTCGTCAGCGGCTCAACCGTTGTTTTGCAGCGGTAGCATGTGCCGACATTGTGCGAATAATCCTCAACCTTAACGAGCGCACCGCACTTGTCAAGATCGTCAACTATTGCTTTCCGCGCTTCATAACGATCCATGCCCTCATATTTTCCGCCGTTTGCGTTAATTGTTGCATCGCTGTTCATAACGTTGATAACGGGGAGGTCATGGCGCATACCGACCTCAAAGTCGTTGGGGTCATGCGCAGGCGTAATTTTAACGGCGCCTGTTCCGAAATCCTTTTCAACATATTCATCGGCAACAATCGGGATTTCCCTGCCGACAAGCGGAAGAATACATGTTTTTCCCACAAAATCCGCATAGCGTTCGTCATCGGGATTAACTGCAATCGCCGTATCGCCGAGAATTGTTTCCGGGCGCGTTGTTGCAACGATTATATAATTGTCAGAATCAGACATTTTGTATCTGACATGCCAGAAATGCCCCGGCTGATCGGTATATTCAACCTCTGCATCAGAGAGCGCCGTTGCGCAGCTCGGACACCAGTTGATGATTTTGTTTCCGCGGTAAATAAGACCCTTGTTATAAAGATTTACGAAAACCTCGCGGACAGCCTTGGAGCAGCCATCGTCCATCGTGAAACGCTCTCTGTCCCAATCGCATGAGCAGCCGAGCTTTTTAATCTGATTGATGATTCTGCTGCCGAATTTTTCTTTCCAGTCCCACACGCGTTCAAGAAATTTCTCACGCCCGAGGTCATATCGCGTGATTCCCTCATTAACGCGCAGATCTTCTTCAACTTTTATCTGCGTTGCAATTCCCGCGTGGTCAGTTCCGGGAATCCAAAGCGCATTGTATCCCTGCATGCGCTTGTACCTGATAAGAATATCCTGGAGCGTCTCATCAAGAGCATGCCCCATGTGCAGCTGCCCTGTAACATTGGGCGGCGGTATAACTATCGTATAAGGCTCTTTTTTTGAATCAGGCTCGGAGTGAAAATATCCTCCGTCCATCCATTTTTTGTACAGCTTATCCTCAATCTCGGAGGGGTTGTACGTTTTTTCGAGATTCTTCAATATATTTCAATCCTTTCATCGAATTAATTATCGGGAAGCAAATTATTTGCCGAGCAGCATCAAAAGCAGAATTGCGGCAAATACAATCACAAGTCCGGCAATTTTGATTTTAAGTATGCACTTATAGTCCGGTTCACGGACTCGAAGAAAAATTGCTGCGGTTTTCTTCGGAAAATAATTTATCAGCAGACCGCAAATCGCGGCAAGCATGAACATAATTCCCCTGATTCCCATATTCCGCTCTCCTTTCGGCACAAAACTACCTTATATATTATCACAGTTTCACCGCGATGTCTACATTTTTTTGACAAATGCCGTGATTTCGGCAAATTTTTCTCTTGACAGGAGAGGAGAGAGGTGGTATTATAAAATAAAGGTCAAAGAAAGTCAAAGTCAAATTGCCGAAACAGAGGTGATTGTCGGTGAGTATGTCGGATTCAATTGAAAAATTGCTTTTGCAGATGCTGCGCGATTCGGGCGGCAGCGTTGTTATAAGGCGGAACACGCTTGCGGGAAAGCTCAACTGCGTTCCCAGCCAGATTAATTATGTGATTCAAACGCGCTTCACACCCGAACGGGGATATATGATTGAAAGCCGCCGCGGCGGCGGAGGGGGCGTTCGCATAAGCAGCGTTTCAACAGGCGGTGATAATTATCCGATGCATTTGGTAAATGCAATCGGAGCGGAGCTTTCGTACCGGACGGCAGTTGTGTTTATTCAGAATCTGCTTGATTACGAATATATTTCCGCGCGTGAAGCGCATCTCATGCTCGGCGCGGTGAGTGACAGCTCGCTTGCACTGCCGGCAGGTGTGCGCGATGGTGTGCGCGCTGTTATTTTGAAGAATATGATATTGAATATTTTCGGGAGATGATTGATATGCTGTGTGAAAGATGCGGAAAAAATCCCGCAACGGTTATGTACACACAAATAATAAACGGGCAGAAAAGCTCGGTCAGTATATGTTCGCAGTGCGCGGCGCAGGAGTCGGTTTTTGACAATTTCGGTTCGCTGCTGAGCTTTGCGCCGCCAAGCAGCCGCGGTGCGGAATGCCCCGTGTGCAAAACAACGCTTGATGAATTTATGCGCAGCGGCAGAGCAGGCTGCGGAATGTGTTACTCGGCGTTTCGCGGTCAGGCAAAGGCAATGCTTAAAAAGATTCACGGCACTGCGCGCCACACCGGAAAGGCAAGCTCAGCGCAGCAGGCGCACGACCGTGCAGACGAGCTGCGCCGCCGCATGAATGAAGCTGTTGAAGCTGAAAAATTTGAGGAAGCCGCAGCCTTGCGCGATGAGCTGCGCGCACTTGAAAAGGAGGGTGCAAAGCATGATGAACCATGAGAACGAAAGCGATATTGCAGTCACAACGCGTGTGCGGATTGCAAGGAATATAAAAGGAATTGCATATCCGAAAAAACAAACTGCGGACGGTGCGCAGAAAATAATTGAGGATGTTTGGACGGCGCTTAACAGGTCGGAACTTGGGAGCGAGCTTACATTGTATGAAACAAAAAATATGTCCGAGCATTTAAAACAGTCGCTTATCGAAAGGCATCTCATAAGTGCAGAGCTTGCGTCATCTCCTGTGCCGTCGGCAGCGGCAATCAGCCGTGACCGTTCGGTTTCGGTCATGATAAATGAGGAAGATCACCTGCGCATACAGGTTTTTGCTCCCGGGCTTGACCCTGCCGCAGCATACGAAAAGGCGAAAAAAATTGAAGCTCTCATAAATGAAAGCCTGCCGTTTGACTGCGACGGAGAGTTTGGATATCTTACCGCGTGCCCGACAAACATCGGAACGGGTCTTCGTGCGTCGGTCATGCTTCACCTCCCGGCGATAAGTATTTCGCACAGCGTTAACGAGCTTTTAAGCTGGGCGGCAAACCTCGGGATGACTGTGCGCGGACTTTACGGCGAGGGATCAAAGGCGAGCGGAGCGTTTTTCCAGTTGTCGAACAGGATAACACTCGGCGTAAGCGAGGAGGAAATCATTTCGCGCTTTTCCGCTGCCGTTTGCGGACTGATAAGCGAGGAACGCAGAATCAGCGCCGCACTTTTTGAACAAAACGGCATTGAACTGCGTGATAAGTGTATGCGCAGTCTCGGAATCCTGAAATATGCCTGCACACTTTCAAGCAGCGAAGCTGCCGATTTGATAAGCTATGTTTGTCTCGGCGCAAATTCAGGTATAATAAATAATATACACACCGCTGCGCTGCGAAACACCTTTTTCGACACACTTCCGGCAACGCTTGCACTTTCGGCGGGAGAGCTGCCGGAGGAAGAATTGGGAATGAAGCGCGCGCAGCTTCTGCAAAACGTATTATCCGCAAAGGAGGAATAACATATGGCGGAAAACAGATTCACACAAAAAGCACAAAGAGCAATAAGCCTTGCGCAGGAATGTGCGCAAAGCACAGGATGCAGTTATGTCGGCACGGAGCATATTCTGTTCGGATTGCTTGCCGAGGGTACAGGTTTTGCCGCAAAATATCTTTCGGAGCTTGGGATGACAGAAGATAAGCTCAGAGAGAAAATAACAGCGATAAATTCTTCAATTATGATGGGCGGCAATTTTGCCGGATTCACTCCGCGCACACAGCGCTGCCTTCAGAACAGCCTTACTGAGGCGCACAAGCATGGCAGTGCATATATAGGAACGGAGCATATTCTGCTTGCTCTTGCGCGCGAGTACGACAGTGCTGCGTTTAAACTGCTGTCGGAATTCGGTGCATCACAGAATCTTTACCGTGAGCTTTCGCAGATGCTTGCGGAGGAAGCGCCCTCTGCCGCAGAGACAAAAAAGGCAGATGGCGGAACACCGACTTTAAATAATTTCGGGCGCGACCTTACCGAGCTTGCAAAAAGCGGAAAGTTTGACCCTGTTATCGGCAGAGAGAAAGAGATTGAGCGCGTTATTCAGATTCTTTCGCGCAGAACAAAAAACAATCCCGTTCTGCTCGGTGAACCGGGCGTCGGCAAAACAGCCGTTGCCGAGGGACTTGCGCAGGAAATTGCTTCCGGAAATGTGCCGGAGCTGCTTAAAGATAAGCGCGTGTTTTCGCTTGACCTTTCAAGCGTGGTTGCCGGCGCAAAGTACCGCGGTGAATTTGAAGAGCGGCTGAAAAAGGCAATGGAGGAAATTGTCCGCGCGGGCAACGTTATTCTGTTTGTTGATGAGATGCACACTATTATAGGAGCGGGCGCCGCTGAGGGCGCGATTGACGCGGCGAACATTCTCAAACCGTCGCTTGCACGCGGTGAGCTTCAGATGATTGGTGCAACAACACTGAACGAGTACAGAAAATATGTTGAGAAAGACGCGGCGCTCGAACGGCGATTCCAGCCTGTCACCGTCGGTGAGCCGACAGTTTCGGAAACAGTTTCGATATTAAAGGGAATCAGAGAAAAGTACGAAGCTCATCATGGCGTTAAAATAACAGACGAAGCCATTGAAGCCGCCGCAAAGCTCAGTGACCGCTATATAACGGACAGATTTCTGCCGGATAAAGCGATTGACCTTGTTGACGAGGCCTGCAGCCGCGTCCGTCTCGGAGCACTGACCGCGCCGCCGGAAATAAAAGAGCTTGAAAAAAAGCTTGACGAGGCGATTCACGATAAACAGGAAGCTGTCAAAACACAGGATTTTGAAAAGGCAGCTTCCCTGCGTGACCGTGAGCATGCGCTGCGCGATGAGCTTGAAAAGAAACGCGAAAGCTGGAAAAGCAGCGCGGCACATATTTCAGCACAAATCGGAGCGGAGGATATTGCCGAGGTTATTTCAAACTGGACGGGCGTTCCCGTTCAGCGGCTTGCGGAAACGGAAAGCGAAAAGCTGCGTAATCTGGAAAATGTGCTTCACAGCCGCGTAATCGGACAAAACGAAGCCGTAACGGCCGTTGCCAAGGCAATCCGCCGCGGCAGAGTCGGACTTAAGGACCCGAAACGCCCCATCGGTTCATTTATATTCTGCGGACCTACGGGCGTTGGTAAAACGGAACTTTGCAAAGCGCTTGCAGAAGCGCTTTTCGGTGACGAAAGCGCACTTATCAGAATTGATATGTCGGAATATATGGAGAAACATTCCGTTTCAAAGCTTGTCGGCTCGCCTCCCGGATATGTCGGATTTGAAGAGGGCGGTCAGCTCACGGAAAAAGTGCGCCGCAAGCCATACAGCGTTATTCTTTTTGATGAGATAGAGAAAGCACATCCCGATGTGTTCAATATACTTCTGCAGATTCTTGATGACGGTCAGCTGACCGACAGCCAGGGGCGCAGAGTGGATTTTAAAAACTGTGTGATTATTTTGACAAGCAATGTCGGTGCAAGAAATATTTCCGAACCGAAATCACTTGGCTTTGCATCCGAAAGAACGGCTGCGGAGGTGCAGAAAAATATCCGCTCGGGCGTTACTGAGGAACTTAAACGGATGTTCCGCCCCGAATTTCTGAACCGTGTTGACGATATAATCGTATTTTCACAGCTCAGCGAGGATGAAATTGCCGAGATTGCGCGGCTGATGCTTTCATCGCTTGAAAAGCGGCTTGAGGCAAACGGGATAAACGCAGTCTTTGATGACAGCGCCGTTCGCCTGCTTGCCAAGGAGGGGTTTGACCCTGTTTACGGCGCACGTCCGCTGCGCAGAGCGATTCAGTCAAAGGTTGAGGATTTGATTGCCGAAAAGATGCTTGACGGTGAGATAAACCGGGGAAGCCTTATCACTGTCACTGCCGATGGCAGCGAAATAGTTATAAAGTAAATGCCTGAAACTGCCGAAAACGCCGCGCTTGACAGCGCGGCATCAGCGTGTCGATAAACTTATTGACACGCTGGCAGACATTGAAAAAGGAAGGTAAATCTGTTCGGCACACACTCGTCGGCGGAGGCATAAGAGTTTCGAATCTCTTATGCCTGCAAAGGTACGTTAGAGGGTGAGCCGGACGGAAACAAGCAAAACCCCCGAAATTTCGGGGGTTTTATTCGTTATCCAAACAAATGTCTGACTTGTTTTAGCATTTGTTTAAATAAATAACTCTTTAATTATTGTAATAAAGATGTTGTTTGCTTGTGCTTGACCGACTTTTTCGACAGTCTGACGCCGCGCTTGACAGCGCGGCATTTTCATGCTATTGTAAACAGGGAGGGGAGATTATATGACGGTCAGAGAACAAACGGAGAAAATCGAACGCGAAACACTGTCGCCTTACGCAACGCTGGCGGAAAATACGCGCGGCAGAAAAAAACCGCGTCCGCTGTGCGATATAAGAACGGAATTTCAGTGCGACCGAGACAAAATTATTCATTCAAAATCATTCCGGCGGCTGAAGCATAAAACGCAGGTGTTTATAACTCCCGAGGGCGATCATTACAGAACGCGCCTGACGCACACGCTTGAAGTTGCACAAATCGGGCGCACCATTGTGCGCGGACTCAGGCTGAATGAGGATTTGTTTGAAGCAATGGCTCTCGGTCACGATCTTGGACACACGCCGTTCGGTCATTCGGGTGAAAGCGCGCTTAATGCTCTTTGCGAAAGCGGTTTTCGGCATAACGAACAAAGCCTGCGTGTGTGCGAAAAGCTTGAAAGCCTTAATCTTACGCATGAAGTGCTTGACGGAATCTTAAACCACACGGGGGATGGAAAAGCGTCAACACTTGAGGGAACAATTCTGAAATATGCCGACAGAATTGCATATATAAATCATGACATCGATGATGCGCTGCGTGCGTCAATAATATCGGAATCCGATCTTCCGGAAAGCGTTATGGAAACACTCGGCAAAAGCCACAGTGAAAGAATTAACACACTTGTGTGCGATATAATATACAGCTCAATGAACAAAAATGCGATTTTAATGACGCCTGAAATTGAGGAAGCGATGCAATCGCTCAGAACTTTTATGTTCAACAATGTCTATATCGGGTCAACCGCAAAGGATGAAGAAAGCAAGGTTTTCGGGATTATTGAGGCATTGTATGAGTATTACACAAACCGCCCCGAAAAAATGCCGCTCCAGATGCAGGAAATTGCCGAAAGCGAGGGAACAGAGCGCGCCGTGTGTGACTATATTGCAGGCATGAGTGACCGTTTTGCGATTTACACTTTTACGAATCTGTATGTTCCGCGCTCATGGAATAAGATGTAATTATTAAGAATTATTAAGAATTATATGAAAGATTTCTTAAACAATGCCGGTTATAATGAAAGCAGAAACGGAGGAGGAGCGAATGGAGCAAATAAGTGTGCTGGTTGCGGATGATGACCGCGAAATCGTTGAAAGTATTGCAATTTTCCTTAAAGCCGAAAATTATAATGTAATTAAGGCTTACAATGGACGGGAAGCTCTCGGGAAAGCTCGCGAAAACAGCGTTCAGCTTATAATTCTTGATATAATGATGCCTGAAATGGACGGCATCAGAACGCTTTTGAAACTGCGCGAGGAAAAGAATCTGCCGGTTATTCTGCTTTCCGCCAAATCGGAGGACAGCGACAAAATTTTCGGGCTTACCGCCGGGGCGGACGATTATGTGACAAAACCGTTTAATCCGTCCGAGCTTGTGGCAAGAGTAAAATCGCAGCTTCGGCGATACACCGTTCTCGGCAGCGCCGAAAAAACAAGCGGCAAAACAGTGATCGACGGACTTGTTATCGACAATGAGGCAAAGTCGGTTTCCGTTGACGGGCGCGCCGTAAGGCTCACGCCGATTGAGTTCAAAATCCTTGAACTGCTTGCAAAAAACCGCGGCCGCGTTTTCTCGGCGGACGAAATCTATCGCCGCGTGTGGAACGAGGACGCATTTATCAACGACAGCACAATCGCCGTTCACATTCGCCATATCCGTGAAAAAATTGAAATCAATCCTAAGGAGCCGCACTATCTCAAGGTAGTTTGGGGCATTGGCTACAGGATTGAGTAGGAGGGCGTACATATGTTTAAGAAAATCTTTTATTCCAATCTCACGCGCGCGCTTGCATATCTGCTGATTTCCGTCTGCCTGACAGCGCTGATAATTTCGCTTGGAAATTATGATATTTACAATGACGGCGCATATAAAATGGAGCAGGCATATACCGATTCTTCGGATATATACTATGAGCTTCACGAAGCGGCAAAGAAGCTTATGGAAGCAATGGCAGCCGGCGCCGATCCGGCAGCGGTAAACGACATAATGAAAAGCAAACCCGTGCATTACTATGCGCAGACCGGGGAACTGATATACACTGACGGCAATTATACCTCGGCAGACGCATTTCCGTCCTTGAAATGCGGGTTTTATCTGAAACGGCGCGGAGGCGACCTTGATATTCAAAAGCCGTCAGAAATATACGATTATTACTTTGACAAAGAGCCGGAAGGCGATTATACGCTGTATGTTTATCTCGACAATAAAACAAATGAGAGCTGCAGAAGGGCATGGCAGGCAGGGAAGAGGGCGTTCACAAATCTTATAAATCTGTCAGCCGCACTCGGAATTGCACTCCTTGTTCTTGTTATATATTGCATTGCCGTTTGCGGCAGAAGAACGGACGGCAGCCGCTGTGAGCTTAGGTATGATAAAATATACGCCGAGGTATGGGCGGCATTGTTCGCGGTGAGTATATTTTTTGTTGCAGGGATAACAATTTCAGTGCTTGAAGGACTGCACTACGGCGGAAATCCGTCAAGCGTTGTATGGAAATATACCGCTGTGTCAGGCTCGGCAGGCGCAGTGCTTTCGTGCGGACTTCTGCTGCCGGTTCTCCGGAATATCAAAAACAGAAAGCTGTGCGAAAGAAGCATTATAGCCAAATTTGTGAAATGGTGCATCGCGTCGCTGAAGCAAGCGGTTTCATACGCACGCCGCAAAACGGGGGATAAAATAACCTACATTGCGGCAGGCGGAATAGTTGTATACACATTTGTGCTTTTGCTGTTCAATAATGCGCCGCCCGTCTTTTATTTCATGCTGATGATTGCCATGGTTGTTGTGGTTTTCAAGGCGCTTTCAGGATTGGACGAGGTGTTTAAAGGCATTGCGGAGATAAAAAACGGGAACACGGACTATAAAATAGAGAAAGTGCGCGGAGTGTTCGAACCGGCAGCGGAAGCCGTCAACACAATCGGCAGCGGAATCGGCGCGGCAGTGGAGGAACGAATCCGTTCGGAGCGCATGAAATCCGAGCTGATAACGAATGTTTCGCACGACCTTAAAACACCGCTGACATCTGTTATAAGCTATGCGGAGCTTTTGTGCCGTGAGAAGCTTGAACCCGACAAGGCAAACGAATATGCTGAGGTTATTCTGCAAAAGGCGCTGCGCCTTAAAAATCTGACGGCGGATTTGTTTGATATTTCAAAGGTTCAGAGCGGAAACGGAAACTTTAACTGCACGAAGATAAACCTTGCACTGCTTATCGGGCAGGCAATCGGAGAGCTTGACGAGGAACTGAAGAATTCGGGACTGGAGCTTTGTGCGGATTTGCCCGATGAGGCATATGCCGTCTGCGATGGTGAGCGCATGTCGCGCGTGTTCGAAAATCTTTTGCAGAATGCTGTTAAATATTCAATGAGAAATACGCGCCTTTATGTTGAGGTTACGGAAAAGGGCGGCAGTGTGTGCGCCGCTGTGAAGAATATTTCGGCATATAAAATGGAATTTACGGGCGAAGAAATAGCGGAGCGCTTTGTCCGCGGCGATAAGTCGCGCTCAACCGAGGGGAGCGGACTGGGTCTTGCAATCGCAAAAAGCTATACGGAAGCCTGCGGCGGAAGCTTCACCGTTACGGTTGACGGTGATTTGTTCAAGGCAGAGGTCAGATTCCCGTCCGTAAAATAGTAAAAGAGGCTGCAGCAAAATGAAATCTCATTTTGCTGCAGCCTCTTTTTGGGCGAAAGAAATGCGAACATATGCGTCCAATGCTTCCTTATCCGGTTGTGGCTTTTGCTGCAGTCCCTTAATAAAATGTTGCGATTTCCTGCTCAGGCTTCGATGTTACTGCAATTTCCTCCACATGGACAACAGGTCCTTTCGAACGGTAAAATTTACTGTACTCATTTTTTATTGTACCCGTAATCATAAGCCAGTCGCGGCTTTTAATGCTGTGGTTATCGTTGCATATGCATATGAGCGGACGGTATTCAACATCTTCAATGCAGCATGTCATCACATGGCGCCCTGCTGCAAAAATGTTTTTCGGCATCCGTTTGTCATATGCCGCAATTCCTTTGAATTTAACGGTTTTGCCGTCATATTTTTCGGGTTCTTCAATCATATCGCGATACCAAAGCGCATAGTCTGCGTCCTCGATTTTAATGACGGGCGCATTAATATCGAACGGCAGCGGATCGACAATATCATCGTATTCAACGCGCCCATCGGGATATTCGTATGCAATGTCGGCACGGCGGCTTACTCCGCGCACAATTTTGTGAAGCTCCTGTTTATCGATACTGTCGTTCATACGATTGAAAACAACAAGCTCGCAAGGCTGAAGCTTGTCAACAACAAGTGAGCGCATATTTGCGTTAAAGGGAATAAACGTTGCTGCGTCGGCAAATAGCATACACTGAACGACTGTCCAGCCGCTCGGCATATTATTAAAAAGTGTGCTTATCTGCCACATTCCGTTGTATTCAAACAGAACGCGCTCCGCACCGGATTTTTTCTGCATTTCCATCAGGTGCGCACCTGTTAAATCACTTTCATTTTCAATGATTTCGATTGAAACATTGCTGCCCGAAAACATTGACGGGTCATATTCTTCTTCGCCCTCCTCGCATACAACAAGGAGAGCTTTTTCACCGTCATTAAAGCGTTTGTCGCAAAGCGTTTCCTGGATGAACTTCGTTTTTCCCGATTCAAGAAAGCCTAAGAAAAGGTAAACGGGAATATCATTCATTTTCAGCACCTCCGACGCCGAACAGCTGCGCTATCTTGTCTTTATCAAGTGACGAACCGATTACGCATATCCTGCCGATAACCGCTGCACTGCCGCTGCGGATGTCACTCTCGCCCGGAACGTAATCAAAGTGAAGCCAACCCTCGCTGCCGCCGTTTACAATGCCCTTTGCGCGGAGAACCGTGCCGTAATCACTGCCTGCGGCAAATCTTCCGAGCGCTTCCTCAAGCTCTGCTTTTGTAAAGACATGCGCCGTTTCAACACCCCAGCTTGTGAACACATCATCGGCATGATGATGATCGTGGCAGCAATGCTCGTGTTCATGTTCGTGTTCATGCTCGTGTTCGTGTTCGTGTTCATGCTCATGCTCATGGTCATGATGATCATGACAGCAATGTTCGTCATGGTCGTGGTGATGGTGCTCCCCGTGTTCGTGATGATGACCGCATTCGGGGCAGATGTCAGCTTCCTCCGCAAGGCGTTTAAGCTCGTCCTCAAGCGAATTTGTGTTTTCCATCGCTTCAAGCATAACCTTGCCGTCAAGTTCTGTCCATGGAGTTGTAACAATCTGCGCCGTTTTGTTATGCTCACGCAAAAGCGAAACGCACTCGTCAATCTTTTCGCGGCTCATTCCCTCTGTGCGGCTTAAGAATATGCATGACGCATTTGCAATTTGGTCATTATAAAATTCACCGAAGTTTTTCATATACATTTTGCACTTGTGCGCATCGGCAACGGTGCTGAAACTGTTGAGCTTTGCGCTGTCCGAATGTACGCCGCCGGCAGCTTTTATAACATCGCTGAGCTTGCCTACGCCTGAGGGTTCAATCAGAATTCTGTCTGGTTTAAATTCGTCAAGCACTTTTTTGAGCGCCGCGGAAAAATCACCCACAAGGCTGCAGCAAATGCAGCCGGAATTCATCTCTGTTACCTCAATTCCCGCATCCTGCATAAATCCGCCGTCAATGCCTATTTCGCCGAATTCATTTTCGATAAGCACAAGCTTTTCGCCGGTGAAAGCCTCCTTGATAAGCTTTTTGATAAGCGTGGTCTTGCCTGCGCCCAGAAAGCCTGAAAAAATATCGATTTTTGTCATACCGAACACTTCCTTAGAATTTTTAAAATAATCCGGAGATTACTCCGTTTTCGTCAACATCAATTTTTTCCGCCGCGGGAACGCGCGGCAGTCCCGGCATTGTCATTATATCGCCGGTCAGCACAACGATAAATCCCGCGCCTGCCGAAACGCGGACATTCCGCACCGTTATCTCAAATCCGTCCGGGGCGCCAAGCCTTTGTGCGTCATCCGAAAAGCTGTACTGCGTTTTGGCGATGCATACGGGGAAATCGCTGAAGCCAAGCTCTGTCAGTTTGGCAATTTCACGCTCAGCCTTTTTTGTATATATAACGCCGCTGCCGCCGTATATTCTGCGGACAACCGCATCAATTTTGTCTTTTATGCCCATCTCCGATTCATAACAGAATGAAAAATCATTTTCTTTCTCACAAAGACGCACCACTTCACGGGCAAGCTCCTCAGCTCCGCTGCCGCCTTTTGCCCAGGCATCGGACAAAATAACGCTCACGCCGACCTTGCGGCATTCATCTACAATAACGCCGATTTCAGCATCGGTATCTGTCGGAAATTTGTTTATTGCAACCGTTACAGGCAGCTTATAAACATTTTTAATGTTTGAAATATGGCGCATAAGATTCGGGATTCCGCGCTTGCAAGCCTGCACATTTTCCTCGTTCAGATCGGTTTTTGCAACGCCGCCGTGCATTTTCAGAGCGCGCACCGTTGCAACAAGCACCACTGCCGATGGCTTTAAATCTCCGATGCGGCACTTTATATCAAGAAACTTCTCCGCACCGAGATCTGCGCCGAAACCTGCTTCCGTTACGGCGTAATCACCAAGCTTCATTGCCATTTTTGTTGCCGTTATGCTGTTGCAGCCGTGGGCAATATTTGCAAAAGGTCCGCCGTGAACAAGCGCCGGAGTTCCCTCAAGAGTCTGAACAAGATTCGGTTTCAGCGCGTCCTTAAGGAGCGCTGCCATCGCGCCCTGTGCCTTAAGCATTTCTGCCGTTACGGGTTTTTCATCATAAGTATAGCCGACAATTATATCGGATAAACGCTTTTTCAGCTCCGTTATTGAGCCGGACAGGCACAAAACCGCCATAATTTCGGATGCAACCGTTATGTCATAACCGTCCTCTCGCGGAACACCGTTCACTCTGCCGCCGAGTCCGTCCGTTATGAAGCGGAGCTGACGGTCATTCATATCAACGCAGCGCTTCCATGTTATCCTGCGCGGATCAATATTTAATGCATTGCCCTGATATATATGATTGTCAAGCATTGCGGCGAGCAGATTGTTTGCCGCGCCGATTGCATGAAAATCTCCGGTAAAATGAAGATTGATATCATCCATCGGGATAACCTGGGCATATCCTCCGCCGGCAGCGCCGCCCTTTATTCCGAACACAGGTCCGAGAGACGGCTCACGCAGCGCCGCAACAGCATTTTTTCCTATTCTGCGCAGTCCGTCGGCAAGACCGATTGTTGTGGTTGTTTTGCCTTCGCCTGCCGGAGTGGGGGTGATCGCCGTCACCAGCACAAGCTTTCCATCGGTTTTTTTGTTTTCGGAAAGCAGTGATAAATCGATTTTCGCCTTATAATTTCCGTACTGTTCGAGATATTTTTCATCAATACCCGCGGCTTTTGCAATTTTTGTTATATGCTGCATTTTTGCTTCATGAGCAATCTCAATATCGCTTTTCTGCATTGCGACAACCCTCCGTCAATCAGTCTTTTCTGTTGCTTTTAAGCATAACATCGTGGTAACCGCCCTCAACAATACTCGTTGCCGAAACAAGCGTGATTTTTGCCTTTTCCTGAAGCTCGGGAATTGTCAGCACACCGCAGTTGCACATTGTTGAAGAAACCTTGTAAAGGCTTTTTGCAACATTGTCGCGCAGGCTGCCGGCATAAACAACATAGGAATCAACGCCCTCTTCGAAAGAAAGCTTTGCCTTTCCGCCGAGGTCATATCGCTGCCAGTTTCTCGCGCGGTTTGAGCCTTCGCCCCAGTATTCCTTAACATATGTTCCGTTGATGTTGAGCTTGGTTGTCGGACTCTCGTCAAAACGCGCAAAATATCTGCCGAGCATGAGGAAATCTGCGCCCATTGCAAGCGCAAGCGTCATGTGATAATCATGCACAATGCCGCCGTCCGAACAAATCGGAACATAAATCCCGGTTTCCTCAAAATATTCGTCACGCGCTGCGGCAACTTCGATAACAGCGGTAGCCTGTCCGCGCCCGATGCCTTTTTGTTCGCGCGTTATGCATATAGAGCCGCCGCCGATGCCGATTTTGACAAAGTCTGCGCCTGCTTTTGCAAGAAACAGAAATCCCTCGCGGTCAACAACGTTTCCTGCGCCGACTTTAACGCTGTCACCGTATTTGCTGCGGATAAAATCAATTGTCTGCGCCTGCCATGCAGTGTAACCCTCGGATGAGTCGATGCACAGAACATCCGCGCCGGCTTCAACAAGCGCCGGAACACGCTTTTCATAATCAAGCGTGTTTATACCTGCGCCGACAATATAGCGCTTTTGGTCGTCAAGAACTTCAAGCGGATTGTTTTTGTGAGATGAATAATCCTTGCGGAATACGAAGTACTTCAAATTTCCGTTTATATCAATAATCGGAAGCGAGTTAAGCTTGTTTTCCCAGATAATATCGTTTGCTTCCTTAAGCGTTGTGCTGTCGGGTGCGCATACAAGCTTTTCAAAGGGAGTCATAAATTCCGAAACCGACATATCGGGCGACATTCTGCTCACGCGGTAGTCGCGGCTTGTGACAACGCCGACCAGCTTTCCGTTCGCCGTGCCGTCCGCGGTCACAGCCATGGTGTTGTGTCCCGTTCTGTCGAACAGATCAAGCACGTCACCGAGCGTTGCATCGGGTTTAAGGTTACTGTCACTCACAACAAAACCGGCTTTATAGTTTTTTACCTTTGCAACCATTGCCGCCTCGTCCTCAATTGACTGAGAACCGTAAATGAACGAAATGCCGCCCTCTTTTGCCAGAGCAATTGCCATCGTGTCGTTCGACACAGACTGCATTATCGCAGAAACGAGCGGAATGTTAAGGCTGATTTTCGGCTCTTCACCTTTTTTGAATTTAACCAGCGGAGTTTTCAGACTGACGTTTGCCGGGATGCAGTCCTTACCCGTATATCCGGGAACGAGCAGATACTCGCTGAAGGTGTGTGACGGTTCACTGAAATAATGTGCCATAAAATGATCTCCCCCATACATTTTTTGATATTATCTCATTATACAATAAAAAAGTCGGATTTGCAACAGCAAAACCGACTTTTTTGAGCTTTTTTGAGCTGACAGCGGAAAATTTTGCATCAGCTGCCAAATAAGTGCCTGTGTTCGGTTCTGTCCTCAATGCATTTGTTAAGTTCAGCGCCGATAAAAAGGATATACATACAGAAAAAAAGCCAAAGCATAAAGAAAACAACTGTGGAAAGACTTCCGTAAAGATAAGAATAGTTTGATATATTTTCATAATAATAGGAAAAAATCGAGGAAAAAATCATCCATCCGGCAGCTGAGAGAAGCGCCCCCGGGATTTCATAAATAATGCGCGTTTTCCTGTTCGGAACAAACGTGTAAAGCAGCAGAAAGAATGCCCCGAGCACTGCAATGCCGATGAATCTGCGCAAGCCGAGCACAACGAGCGCCGCCTTGAATATTTTCGGAATGTGCGTTTCAATGGATTTGGTGATAGTTTCTCCGAACACGAAAACGGCAAGGCAAAGTGCAATCAGCACAAGTAAAAAAAGCGTGTAAACCATGCTGGCAACGCGCACGAAAAGGTAATTCCTCGTTTCATCCGCACAATATATTCTGTTTAATCCCTTATTAATCGAAAAAACTCCGATTGACGCTGCCCAAAGCGTTGAAACCGCAGTGATGGAGATTACTGCCGCATCGCTCTTTCCGTAAGCTTCACGAAGAAAAAGCGCAACAAATTCTTTTGCACCGTCCGGAAAAACGGCAACCGCCTGAGTGACAAGTTCGTTTTCCGTAATCGGCAGGAATCTTATTATACTTATCATCAGCATGATAAGCGGAATGAAAGATATTGTCATAAAAAATGCCGCCTGCGCCGAATATTCTCCGATATTATCGCGGAAAATCCCTGAAATTACATCAAAAACAAGTTTAAAAAACTTTTTCATAATTTCCTCCGAAATGTTATTATTTATACCGTGTTCTCCGGGCGCAAATATGCGGAAAACCGCGACAGGCTTTCCGCATATTCGTGTCTTATTTTTATTCTTCCGAATCCTCCGGTTTTTCATTCTTGTGCACCCTCAGCTCCAGAACCCTGTTGCTGTCGGTTTTTGTGACCGTAACCGTCAGATTTTCGTAATCAAACGTGTCGCCGTCATCGGGAATTTTGCCGAGACTGTGAGCTGCAAAACCGCTGACTGTCGTTATGTCCGAATCATCGGGAATTTCTTCAAGATTAAAATATTCGTAAAAACGGTCGATACTGCAGCCGCCGACAACCGTATAGTCATCGCCGCCGAGGCTTGTGATATCCTCAATAACCTCATCGTGCTCATCGTATATTTCGCCGACAAGGGATTCAAGCACATCTTCAAGGGTCACGATACCCTCCGTGCCGCCGTATTCATCCGTAACGACAACCATATGGCACTTTGTTTCCTGAAACAGCTTCAGCAGCCGCGAAATTTTCATTGAGGAAAATATAAATTTAACCGGTTTCACAAGCGCTGAAACGGGCGCGGTTGAATCATTGTAAAAGTCTTTCTGATAAAGGATGCCCTTAATACTGTCAAGATTTTCTTCATAAACCGGCAGCCGTGAAAACTCCGTTGCGGAAAAGACCTCGGCAATGCGCTGCCTGTCCCATCCGATTTCCACTGCTTCAACGTCAACGCGCGGCGTCAGAATATCGTTAACGTCAAGGTCACTGAATTTGATAACGTTTTTGATAAGCTCGCTTTCCTGCTCATCGATTTCACCGCCGTTTGCGGCTTCCTCAACAACGGTTATGATTTCGTCCTCGGTAACGCCAGAGCCGTCCTCCGAATGCATCATTCTGATAACGAAATGCTGCCAGATGTTGAACACTGCCGTGAGCGGCGTGAGCAGAACAATAATTCCGTTTAAAAGCTTTGCCGATTTTTTTGCGTAACGCTCCGGTGAACGCTTTGCCACCGTCTTCGGCGTTATTTCGCCGAAAATCAGCACAGAAAGCGTCATGACAATTGTTGAAAGCGTAACCGCAAGCTCGCTGTTTTTTATGAGCGATACAAACAAAACAGTTGAAAGCGATGTTGCCACAATGTTTACGATGTTGTTGCCGATAAGTACCGTTGCGAGCAATTTTTCAAATTTCTCGCTCAGCTTCAGAACAAGCGCGGCAAGCTTGCCGCCGTCCTCAGCTTCATTCTTCATTTTTGCGCGGTTGTAGGAGGTAAACGCCGTTTCGGTTGCACTGAAGTACGCCGAACAGCTTAAAAGAATTACAAGAATAATTACCTCCAGCATAATACTGCCGCTGTCCATTCGGACAATCACTCCTTCTTTTTATTGTATTTTATAATATTATAACACAGATTTTCGATTTGTCAAATATTGAATGAGAATTAATGCCCGGCAGGTTTGTTTTCATGAATTTTTCTTTCGGTTGAAAGATCAGCATGCAAAAATGCGGCAAGAACAACCGCAAACGGAACAAGCGTCATCCAGATTGCTTTTCCTGCAATAATGCGGCAGAAAACCGTTCCTATAACAGCGCCGGCAAGGAAGAATACAAGCATTTTAAAATGCTTTATAAGCTTTTTTCTGTATTCCGGCACAACTGCGCCCCGATGGCGAAGCTCGCGCGCAAGTCCGACGCCGATTTGCCTGATGTGGTTCGTTGCAAACGTTGTTGCCATGGGAACGCCCTCCGCCTGGCGGAAAGTGTTGTACTGCATTGAAGCAATAAAGTTAATCGCAATCTGCGAAATCTGCACAGGCGCCGAATCGGGTACAAAACCGAGTGCGGCAATAACAAGCATTTCAATAATAATCAGAAGCGTATCCCACCTTATCGGGAAGTGGTGCTTCACGGGGTTTGGGAAAAGCTCCGAAACAAACGCGCCCAAAAGATATGCCGAGATGGGGATAAGATAGTAAAGTGCGCGCATCCATTCGCCTTTTCCGAGCGCAAGTCCCAAAAGGACAACGTTGCCCGTCTGCGCATTGCAGAATACATTTCCGCGGAGCATAAACGTGTACGAACCGAAAAACCCCGCAATTCCGATGAGTGTGTAAAAAACCCAGTTTCTTTCACATATGAGATAATATTTACTTTCGGTTTTTGCTGCCAAATCAAATCATCTCCCATATAAAAAATACGATAGACAGTATACCATAAGAAGTTACAAAATGCAACATCTTATGCACCGATAATTCAATAATGAAAATATTCATTAATTAAATTGATATGGCGCAGTAAAAAACTGTGTGTCCATAAGCAAAGCCAAATGCTTGACTTTCATATCCGATTATGATATATTGTGCGCTGGAACTGTGATTTTCGGCAGCAAGCGATAATGACTTCTTTATAAACGGTATTGCTGTTTTTTTGCTGTGAATCTGCCGGAACATAAAAGGAGACTTAAACGCAATGAATCAGACAGATATGTTCGGAACGGAGAAAATCAGTGAAATTCTGCTGCGTCTTGCTCCGCCGGTTATGCTGGCGCAGCTTATTCAGGCGCTTTATAATATTGTTGACAGCCTTTTTGTGGGCAGATATTCCGATTCCGGACTGACGGCATTATCCATAATTTATCCGATGCAGCTTTTAATGATTGCCTTTGCGGTCGGAACAGGCGTGGGGATTAACACGGTTATGGCGGCAAAGCTCGGCACGGGAAACAAAAAAGAAGCGGATGAATATGCCGGAACGGGAACACCCCTGGCAATCGCGCTGTGGTTTATCTTTGCAGTGATCTGCCTGCTGATTATGCCTTCCTATGCACGGATGTCAACCGAATCGGAGGCTGTCATTCGCGATGTTACGGTATATGGAAGAATTGTCTGCGTGTTCAGCTTCGGACTGTTTCTGGAAAGCATATGGACAAAGGTGCTGCAGTCAGGCGGCGATATGAAAACGCCGATGGTTGCGCAGATTATCGGCGCGGTTACGAATATTCTGCTTGATCCGATTCTGATTTTCGGCCTGTTCGGATTGCCCGAAATGGGCATTGCCGGGGCTGCCGCTGCAACCGTTGCCGGGCAGATTGCGTCAGCGCTTGTCGTTATGAAAAAGGGATTCCGCAAGCCACCAAGGGCAAAGGTTTTCCCGCACCATACATCAAAGATTTTCCGGCTCGGGATTCCGAATATTCTGATGCAGTCGGCATATACCTTTTACATACTGGGTCTGAATCTGATTCTGGCGTCTTTCAGTGATTATGCCGTCACGGCACTCGGACTTTACTATAAATGGCAGACATTCTTTTTCATTCCTCTCGGTGCAATGCAGACCTGCATTGTTCCGATTATAAGCTACAACTATGCCGCGGGAAACATTGACCGCTGCAGAAAAACGCTCTCGGCATCGGTTCTGTTCGGACTTGTGCTGATGGCGTTCGGAACGCTGTGCTTTCTCTCTGTTCCGGCGCAAATGCTCAGGGTGTTCACAAAAGACGCGCAGGTGATAGAAATCGGCAGAATCGGTTTCCGGTTTGTCGGCATCAGTTTTTTGCCGATGGTCACATCTTTGATTTTCCCTGTGTTCTTTCAGGCGGTGGGGTCCAGTCTGAAAAGCTCTGCCCTGACCGTAATCAGGACGGTTGTGCTGTTTGTTCCTCTCGGGTATGTTTTCTCGCGGTTCGGACTGAACCGCTTCTGGCTGACCTTCCCCGTGACGGAAGTGCTGACGAGCGCTGTCGGAGCAGTGTTTTACCGTCAGTTTCTCGGAAATAATTATGTCAGCAAGGCAAAACAGATTATATCGGACGCTGCCGGCGCTGCGGCACTGAAGCCGTCAAAGCCGGGTGTGATTATCACTGTTGCCGGGGAACACGGATCATCCGGAAAGAAAATCGGTAAATTGGCTGACGAAAAACCTACAGAGAATGAAAAATTTCATTAATTATATAATAGACAAAAGACATTTTTTGTGCTATAATAAATTTTAAATGTGATTTTCGGTTCCGCACGAGGAGCCTGCACAACGGAGGAACGAGTAATGGAAAATGAAAACATACTTATGACGCAGGAGGGCATAACAGAAACGCTTGAAAAGAATTACATGCCCTATGCCATGAGCGTAATAATATCACGCGCCATTCCCGAAATCGATGGTTTTAAGCCATCGCACAGAAAGCTTTTGTATACAATGTATAAAATGAAGCTTCTGGGAAGCACACGCACCAAAAGTGCGAACGTTGTCGGGCAGACGATGAAGCTCAATCCCCACGGTGACGCGGCTATTTATGAAACAATGGTGCGCCTTACTGAGGGAAACCAGGCGCTTTTGCATCCGTTTGTGGATTCCAAGGGTAACTTCGGCCGCCAGTACAGCCGCGATATGGCATACGCCGCTTCGAGATATACCGAGGTTAAGCTCATGCCGATATGCAACGAAATTTTCGGTGACATTGACAAAAACACAGTTGAGTTTGTCGATAATTATGACGGCACAATGAAAGAGCCCACCCTGCTGCCAACGGCTTTTCCGAACATTCTCGTAAACCCGAACCAGGGAATAGCGGTCGGAATGGCAAGCAATATCGCAAGCTTTAATCTGCGCGAAATATGTGAAGCAACCGAAGCATATATAAAGGATCCCAAGGCGGACCTTTCGGAATATATCAAAGGACCTGATTTTTCAACGGGCGCATTTCTGCTGCGCGATGATGAAGCGCTCGGTAAAATATATGAAACGGGGCGCGGCAGTGTGCGCGTCCGCTCAAAGTACAATTATGTGAAAAAACAGAACATAATCGAAATTACCGAAATTCCGTACAGCACAACGGTTGAGGCGATTATCGACAAGCTTGCCGAACTGATTAAGGGCGGAAAGCTGCGTGACATTAATGATGTCCGCGATGAAACGGATAAAACGGGACTGAAAATCACGCTGGAGCTTAAGCGCGGAACCGATCCCGAGAGGCTGATGACGCGCCTTTTCAAGCTTACGCCGCTTGAGGATTCCTATAGCTGCAATTTCAACATTCTTATCGGCGGAGAGCCGCGCGTTATGGGAATAAGAGAGATTCTGCACGAGTGGATTCTGTTCAGAACCGACTGCATCCGCCGCCGCCTGAATTTCGATATTGATAAAAAAGAAGAAAGACTGCATCTTTTGCAGGGACTTGAAAAAATACTTCTCGATATTGACAAGGCAATTTATATTGTGAGAAACACGCCTGATGATTCGCAGGTTGTTCCGAACCTTATGGAGGGTTTCGGAATTGATGAAATCCAGGCGGAATTTGTTGCGGAAATAAAGCTGCGTAATCTAAATAAGGATTATATTGTCAAGCGCACCTCCGAAATAGAAAAGCTGATTGCCGAAATCGCAGCCCTGCGCAAAACGGCAGGCAGTGATGCGCGTATCAGAAAACTTATTTCATCGCAGATTGCCGAAATTTCGAAAAAGTATGGCAAAGACAGGAAAACCGTTGTAATCGACGCTCCGCAGACGGAGGCCGAGCCTGAAGAAAGCTATATTGAGGATTACAATGTTAAGGTATTTATGACGCGCGACAACTACTTTAAGAAAATAACGCTTGTGTCACTGCGCGCAGCGGCGGAGCAGAAGCTTAAAGAGGGTGACGCAATCCTGTGCGAGGCGGACGCAACAAACAAATCAGATATGCTGTTCTTCTCGGACAGGCAGAACGTTTACAAAATGCGGCTTTATGACATTGCAGACACAAAGGCAAGCGCCCTCGGCGATTATCTGCCGAATATCATCGGCACGGAGCCGGGTGAAAAAATCGTTTACGCAACGCCGGCTTATGATTACGGCGGATTTATGCTGTTTGCTTTCCAAAGCGGCAAGGTTGCAAAAATCGACATGAAGAGCTATGAAACAAAAACAAACAGAAAGCGCCTTACGGGAGCATACGGAAAAGGAGAGCTTGTTGCGGCGCTGTACTGCGCTGAGGAACGCAAAATTGCGCTTCTGAGCAATATCGATAAATGCGTTGTGTTCAACACTGCCGATATTTTAACAAAAACCAGCCGCTCCTCACAGGGCGTTCAGGTTATGACAATGCGCAGGAAATCACTTCTGCGTGATATGGTTGTGCCGGAGAGCTGCCTTAAGAGTACTGACGGGTATGAGGCGCGGTCAATTCCGTCATCCGGGTACTATCTTAAGGATGAGGACAGCAAGGCAGTTCAGCTCTCACTGTTTGAAAATAAATAAAAGGGAAATGACTTATGATATATTTTGACAATTCTGCAACAACCCCTCCAGCACCGGAGGTAATTGCAGCAGTGCACGAAAGCATGAAAAGCTGCTTCGGCAATCCTTCAAGCAGGCACATGCTCGGATTGGCTGCGGCGAAGGAGCTTGACGGAGCGCGGCGCACGGTTGCATCTGCAATGGCTGTCCGCCCCGATGAGCTTTATTTCACGTCCGGCGGAACCGAGAGCGACAATATTTCAATTTTCGGCGCGGCAAATATAAAAAAGGGCAGGCGGCTTGTAACAACCGCAATCGAGCATCCGGCGGTACTGCGATGCTTTGAAAATCTGGAACAGGCAGGCTTTGAGGTCGTATATGTCAAACCGCACAGCGATGGGAGTATCGCGGAGGAAGATATTTTAAATGCTGTCAGCCGCGATACAAGCCTTGTGAGCGTTATGCACGTTAATAATGAAACGGGTGCAATTATGCCTGTTGAACGGCTCAAAGCGGCGATAACCGGGATTGCGCCGCGCGCTCTTCTGCATGTTGACGCGGTGCAGTCTTTCGGTCATGTGCCGTTTTATCCGTCAAAATGGGGAATTGACCTTGCAAGCGTGAGCAGCCACAAAATCCACGGACCTAAAGGCGTGGGAGCACTTTATGTCAGAAAAGGCACAGCTCTTAAAGGACATGTTTTCGGCGGCGGTCAGGAGAAAAATATCAGAAGCGGAACGGAAAATATCAGCGGAATATGCGGCTTTGCCGCAGCGTGCGAGCTGCTTTCGGAAAGCGATGCCGTGCGCGCCGCGGAAATAAAATCGCTGCTTTTGGACGAGCTTTTGAAGATTGACGGCACAGTGCATAACGGCGGAGGCAAGGAAAGTCCGTACATCGTGAATATATCATTTGAAAAAATCCGTTCGGAGATAATGCTCAACGCACTTTCGAATGAGGGAATATGCGTATCGAGCGGCTCGGCGTGCTCATCAGGTTCGCACGGAAGCCATGTGCTTGCGGCGATGGGCGCAAAGCTTGCCGACAATGCCATCCGGTTCAGCCTGTCGCGCTATAACACAATTGAGGAAGCGCAGCAGGTTTGCGGAGCGGTAAACAAAATCGTGAAAGGTCTGAGAAGATGAAGGAAGTAATTTTGGTAAAATACGGGGAAATAATTCTCAAAGGACTTAACAGAAGCCGTTTTGAAGATCTCCTTATAAAGAACATAAAAAATGCGGCAGGCAAACTGATTAAATCTGTCCGCAAGTCGCAGGCGGTTATTTATATCGAGCCGCAGGACGGCGCAGATACGGATATTCTTGAAGAAAAGCTCAAAAAGGTTTTCGGAATTGTTTTTATTGCAAAGGCAGGAGTTTTTGCCAAGGATATGAACGTTATTCTTACGGACGGAGCAGATTATATTGCCGAAAATATGCGGTTTGCGAAAACCTTTAAGGTGGAATCAAAGCGCAGTGATAAAAAATTCCCGTTTAAATCACCGGAAATCAGCCGCGATATGGGCGGAGCAATCCTGGAAAGATGCCGGGGGATATCGGTTGATGTGCAGAATCCCGATGTAACCGTTCGCGTTGAAATCCGTGACGCGGAAGCATATGTTTATACTGACAGTGCGCGCTGCAAAGGCTTCGGCGGAATGCCGACGGGTGCAGGCGGCAAGGCAACGGCGCTTCTCTCCGGAGGAATCGACAGTCCGGTGTCTGCATGGATGATGGCAAAGCGCGGCGTTGAAATTGACGCGGTGCATTTCTTCAGTCCGCCGTATACAAGCGAACGCGCAAAGGAAAAGGTTATTTCTCTTGCAAAAATAGTTGCATCGTTTACGGGAAAATTTAATTTGTATATAGTTCCGTTTACAGAGCAGCAGCTTGCAATCCGTGATAACTGCCCCGAAGAACACCTCACCCTTATTATGCGCAGAATGATGATGATGACTGCCGAGCGCATTGCGAAAAAGCACGGTTCAATCGCACTTATCACCGGCGAAAGCCTTGGGCAGGTCGCAAGTCAGACGATTCATGCGCTTGCCGTAACAAATGAATGTGTAAGTATGCCGGTGTTCCGTCCGCTTATCGGAATGGATAAAAACGAAATCGTGGAAATCGCGCGGAAAATCGGAACGTTTGAAACATCGATTCTGCCGTATGAAGATTGCTGCACCGTTTTCGTTCCCAAGCATCCCACTCTGAAGCCGACGATTGAAAGCATTGCCGAAAGTCAGAATAAAATAGATATGGAATACTGGGTAAACAAGGCAGTTGAAGAAACAGAATGGGTTCTTATCGAACCGGAGGATTAATGCCATGAACAGCGATATTACAGAGCTTGCAAAACAAACCGTTGAAGCGCTTGCAAAAAGCGGAAAAACGCTTGCCACGGCAGAAAGCTGCACGGGCGGCATGCTCGGCGAACTGATAACGTCAGTTCCGGGTGCGAGCGATGTGTACGGCTTCGGATTTATAACATATGCAAATGAAGCAAAGCAGAGCCTTATCGGAGTGAAAAAGGAAACGCTTGCGTCTGTCGGAGCTGTCAGTTCCGAAACAGCAGCGGAAATGGCGCAGGGGGCAAAGCGCGTGAGCGGCGCCGATATTGCCGTCAGCGTGACGGGGATTGCAGGTCCGGGCGGCGGAACGCCCGAAAAACCGGTTGGACTCGTGTATATAGCTGCGGCGTATGACGGCGGCGGTGCGGGGGCGCGGCTTTTGCTCAGCGGCACACGCAGCGAGGTGCGGACACAGACTTGCTGCCATGTGTTTGAAATGATTCTGAAAATTTTGAAAAAAATGTCTTGACAAGACAGGGTTAACTGCATATAATAAGAACAGATGTTCGCTTAAGGAGGATTCGAAATGACGGAAGAAAAGAAAGAAGCGCTTGCCATGGCGATGGCGCAGATAGAGAAACAGTATGGAAAAGGCTCTGTTATGCGCCTTGGCGAAAACAGGCATTATAATATTGCATCGATTCCCACCGGAATACTCAGTCTGGATGTTGCGCTCGGAATAGGCGGCGTTCCGCGAGGAAGAATTATCGAGATTTACGGACCCGAATCGAGCGGTAAAACAACGATTGCGCTGCATATTATTGCACAGGCACAGAAAATGGGCGGTGAAGCTGCGTTTATAGATGCGGAGCATGCCCTTGACCCGACATATGCATCGGTTCTCGGCGTTGATGTTGATTCGCTTCTCGTGTCGCAGCCTGATACCGGCGAGCAGGGACTTGAAATTGCGGAAGCACTTGTCCGCAGCGGCGCGATTGACGTCATTGTTGTCGATTCCGTTGCCGCACTTGTGCCGAAAGCGGAAATTGACGGCGAAATGGGTGAGTCGCACGTCGGACTTCAGGCAAGGCTGATGAGCCAGGCGCTCCGCAAGCTTGCAGGTGTGGTAAACAAGAGTAACGCTATATGCATATTTATAAACCAGCTGCGTGAAAAAATCGGTGTTATGTACGGTAATCCGGAAACAACGGCGGGCGGTCGTGCACTGAAATTCTATGCGTCCGTAAGAATGGATGTCCGCCGTTCTGAAGCTATTAAAAACGGATCTGAGATACTCGGAAACCGTACGCGCGTCAAGATTGTCAAGAATAAGATGGCGCCGCCATTCCGTGAAGCGGAATTTGACATGATGTACGGAAAAGGTGCATCGCGGGAGGGGAATGTGCTTGACGTTGCCGTTAATATGGGCATTATCCGCCGCGGCGGCGCTTGGTTCAACTTTGAGGAACAGCGCCTGGGTCAGGGGCGTGAAAATGTCAAGAAATATATGCTTGAAAACCCCGATTTCACAGATATGATTGAAAATAAAATCCGTGAGCAGCTTGATATGCCGCTCATAGAGGTTCGCCCCAAACCGGTATCCGAAGAATAAAAGAAGGGTGCTGTTTAAAAAGCCAACTTTTTAAACAGCACCCTTCTTTTCAAGGGGATAGGAAAAAAGCTTTGGAATTAACAAACTGAGCCAAAGTGCCGGCTTTGGGGTGAGGCATAAGAAACCCGAACCTCATGCGGCTCAAAAAGGCAAATTTTCCGCAATAATGCGTTAAAATGCTCGTTAATAGACAAACTGTTAACTGCTTTTTTTCCTTTTCTTGCATTCCGGAGTTTCTTAACATCCCTTTTCTGAATTTCCGCGGACTTTTTCGGCATATGCGGAATAAAAATATTGCTTTTTACGGCAAAAAAGTATATAATAAAAACGATTGCAGAAAAAAAGGAGGGACGCGGAAGTGCATATACCGGGATTTGACAAACCGAACGCTGAAATACTTGAAAAAATAAAGCGGCTCGGCGTGAACACGGGCGAGCTTGAAGCGTCTCTGAAATGCGATCTGAAAGCGTCCGGAAGGTTCGGCGATGTGTGGCTGTTTGCCGGCAAAAACGCTGTTTACTCATATGATGACAGCGGCGCGTTTATAAAGCTTTTCTATGATGATATTGAGGATATCGCAGCGGAAAGCTATGTGTCATCCGGCAGCATTGTTGCATACCGGAAAAACAGCGAAACCGTGCTTTCCTCTTTCTCGCTCGGATGTGCGCGCAAAGCTGAGGCATTTATTGCCGCAGTGCGCAAGCTGAAAGGCGGTGTTTCGCTCGCCGATGCTGATTTTTCGATTAACGATGCCGAAACGGCAGGCTACAAAAATAACGGAAGAAAAAAACTTTTTTTCAGACTGCTGTCATATATGCCGCGCTATAAAAAAGAACTTGCAGCAATGATTGCACTTGTCATTGCGGCAACGCTTCTTAATATGCTTCCGCCGTACATATCGGGCAGACTTCTCTATGATCAGGTGCTCACTCCGGGCGGAAAATATTTCGGAATGATTCTGCCGCTGACGATGGTGCTGATTTCGCTTTCGGCACTGACAGTCGGAGCTAACATTCTGCACGGGAGAATCGGAGCAGATATGTCGGGCAAGATTATTTATGATATAAAAACCGAGGTTTTTGAAGCTATGCAAAAGCTCGGAATGAGCTTTTTTTCTTCAAAGCGTACCGGGAATCTGATGAACCGCGTGAACGGAGACGCTCTTGATATTCAGTATTTTTTAAATGACGGTCTTCCGCAGTTCTGCATAAATATTCTGACGGTTTTATCGGTAGGACTTGTGCTTTTTATTAAAAATCCGCTGCTTTCGGCGGCAGTGCTTGTGCCTGTGCCGCTGATTGCTTTAATCATAAAAAAATCGGCAAGAAAAGCAAAAAAACTGAAATGGTTTTCATGGCGAAGCTCATCGGCGCTTAATTCGCTTATTAACGATTCACTGATGGGTATCCGCGTTATAAAGGCATTCGGAAAAGAAAAAACGGAAACAAAGCGTTTTTCGGATGTAAACGAAAGGCTCAGCGCCAACAGAGTGCGCGAGGGGTACTTTTCCGCAGCTGTTTTTCCGGTGCTTAATCTGATTATGCTTTTGGGCGGACTTTGCGTGTGGGGAGCAGGCGGCGCGCAGGTTCTTTCCGGCAGACTCACTTTCGGTGAGCTTATGACCTTTACCGGATATCTCACAATTCTGTACGCGCCAGTTAACTCACTTGTCAGAACATTTGACTGGTGGACAAACTGTATGAACAGCGCACAGCGCATTTTTGAGGTCATTGACAGCGAATGTGATGTTCCGGAGCCGGAAAATCCCGTTTGGCTCGGCGAAATAAAGGGTAAGGTTGAAATGAAAAACGTCACGTTTTCATATCTGCCAAACCGTGATGTGCTTAAAAATGTGTCATTTAGTGTGCAGCCGGGGGAAATGATCGGACTTGTCGGACACAGCGGCGCAGGGAAAAGCACAATCACAAATCTTATCACACGGCTTTACGATGTTAAGGACGGTGCGGTTGAAATTGACGGAGTTAACGTTAAAAATATTTCTTCGGGCGAGCTTCATTCCCATATCGGAATCGTTTTGCAGGAAACCTTTTTGTTTGACGGAACTGTTATGGAAAATATAGCGTACGGAAACCCGATGGCAACAGAGGAGGAAATAATCTCCGCGGCAAAAAACGCAAACGCGCATGATTTTATTTCGCATCTGCCGGATGGGTATCAAACGGTTATCGGCTCGCATGGGGTCAATCTTTCGGGCGGAGAAAAGCAGCGGATAAGTATTGCGCGCGCCGTGCTTATAAACCCGTCAATCCTGATTCTTGATGAGGCAACAAGCTCGCTTGATACAGAAACCGAGGAACAGATAAGGGAAGCGATTGACAGGCTTGTTCAAAACAGAACAACAATTGCAATTGCGCATCGGCTGTCAACGCTTAAAAATGCATCGCGCCTTGTCGTTGTCGAGCAGGGAAGAATTGTTGAATCGGGAACGCATGAGGAACTTATGAAAATAGAGAACGGAATATACAGAAAAATGGCGCAGGCGCAGATTGACGCACTGCGCGTGAGAAACGGCGGAGGTGAATAACTGTGGCAACCGGTGTGGAATATATGGACTGTTCGCTCGCGGAATTTTATAAAACCGATTCGGGACTTACCGGACTGAAATACGGCGGCACGGATTTCGGCAGGGTTACGGTTATGCGGCTATTGCCGTTCCGGTATGAGGAGGAGTATCTGTCCGTCAGAACGCAGCACGGGGAACGCGCCGGCAAGGACAAAGAAATCGGATTGCTTCGCTCAATTTCCGAACTTTCCGAAACGCAGCGCGAAATTGTGCGCGATGAACTCAGGCGCAGATATTTTATGCCCGAGGTGCTTATGGTTTTGGATGTGACCGAGGAGTACGGTCACAGTACATGGACTGTTGAAACGGATGCAGGCAGGCGCGAGTTCACAGTAAACGATATGGCGGCAAATCTTTTGCATCTCGGCGGCAACCGCATTATCTTAACCGATTTGTTCGGCTGCCGGTATTTGTTTAAGGATATAACCAAAATGGGAGAAAAAACAATGCGTATTGTTGAAATCTGGCTTTAAATCGCGCAAAATTACGGAGAGGGGGGCAGTCAGGTGAATATTTCGGAACAGAATATGAAATGTGCGGCGAATATTTTTAACGGCGAAGAAATTCTTATCTGCGCCCCGTTTGATATTTCCGCGTCGGAAAAATATACCGATGGCGCGGTGCTTTTGTCACGCACAAAGGCGGCGGTTTTTGAAAACGGCGAGCTCTGCCGCATACTTCCGGTTGCGGATATACGCAGCGCCGCCTGCACACAGTATTTGTCAAGCGGCGCGCTTGAAGCGGAAATAGGAGGAAGAACAGAGCAAATTGTGATGTTTTCTCTGCGCTGCGCGGATATGCACAGTGCCGCAGCGGAGCTTATTAACGATATTAACGGCGGAGTTCCCGTTAAACCCGTTTCGGAAAGCGAGGAAAAGCTTTGCCCGAAATGCGGCCGCCCGTTTATCCGGGATACGAAGATATGCCGCCGCTGTACGGATAAGTTTGCAATGGTAAAAAGGCTTGCCGCACTTACGAAGCCGTGCAGGCATCTCTATATTGCGCTGCTCGTGCTTTTTTGGATAAACAGCGCCGTAACCGTTTATTCGCCGATGCTCAAAAAACGGCTTGTAAACGATGTGCTGACTGTGCGGTCGGGAAACTTCGGCACACTTGCAGCCATCACGGCAATGCTTGTTGCATGCGCACTTATAACCGCGCTTACAGAGGGAATGCGCACGGCCGTTTCGGCAAAGGCAAGCAATCTGTTTGTGCGCGATCTGCGCGGGGAGATTTTCGGCAGACTGCAAAAGCTGCCGCTTGGGTACATTGAAAAGAAAAAAACCGGCGATCTTATGCAGCGCATAAATAACGACACAATGAGGATTCAGTCATTCATTCAGGACATTGCGCTGATGGCTGTTAACGAGGCATTTCTGTTTGCGGCAATTGCCGCGGTAACATTTGCGATAAATGTAAAGATGGCGCTGCTGATATTTGTGCCGATGCCTGCCGCCTGCTTCATGATAAACAAAATCCGGACGAATATTCAGCGCAGATACAGAAAACAATGGAGAAAAATGGATGTACTTACCGGGCGGCTGAACGATGTTTTAAACGGTATCAAGGTTGTCAAGGTATTCGGGCGCGAAAATGATGAAATTGAAAGATTCAAAAAAACGGCTGCATCGGTGCGGGATATTACAAGGATAAACGAAAAATACGTTTATACAATTTTTCCGATAATCCGCTTTATCATGGGCTTCGGAAGTTATCTTGTGCTGCTGTACGGAGGAAGCTGCGTAATCGGCGGCAAGCTTTCGCTCGGGGAACTGGTGCAGTTTTCGGCATACGGAAGCACCCTTTACAGCAAGCTTGAATGGTTCAGTATGCTGCCGCGTCATTTCAGCATGGCTGTTGCAAGCACCCAGCGCGTGTTTGAGGTGCTTGACGAAAATGTTGGTGCAGAGGAGTATAACAATAAAACGCGCGGAGACATACGCGGAGATTTTGAATTTAAAAATATGTCGTTCGGATATAAAAGCTACAGGCGTGTGCTGAAAAATATCAATGAGCATATCCGCCGCGGTGAAATGGTCGGACTTGTCGGACACAGCGGCGCAGGAAAAAGTACGCTTATAAATCTTGTCATGCAGCTGTACAAACCGTCGTCAGGTGAAATTCTGCTTGACGGTGTGCGGCTCTCCGGGTACAGACCGGAGGAATATAAGGCAAAGCTCGGCGTTGTGCTGCAGGAAAGCTATTTGTTCAGCGGAACCATATTCGATAATATCCGCTACACGGCACCCAATGCTTCTGTTGAGCAGGTTGTTGCGGCAGCAAAGGCTGCAAACGCACATGATTTTATCATGAGCCTGCCGGATGGGTATGATACGTATGTCGGAGAAAAAGGGCACAGCCTGTCCGGCGGTGAACGGCAGCGCATTGCGATTGCGCGCGCTGTGGTTTCCGATCCCGACATTCTGATACTTGACGAGGCAACGAGCTCTGTTGATACGGAAACGGAAGAAAAAATCCAGAACGCACTTGCATATGTGACAAAAGGCAGAACTGTGTTTGCAATTGCGCACAGGCTTTCAACGCTGAAGCGCGCAGACCGCCTTATCGTTTTAGAGGAGGGGCGCATTGCCGAGGAGGGCACACACCGCGAGCTTGAAGAAAGGAACGGAATCTATGCCGCGCTTCTCCGCGCGCAGATAAAAATGACGGCGGACGCGGTTACAATAGATAATACTCATAATGAAGAAAATATAAAAGCAGATGAAGCTGAAGAAAGCGAGGAAGATTGAAATGAACAAAATAAGAATCATTACAGACAGCGGAAGCGATATAACGCCGAAGCGCGCCGAGGAGCTCGGAATCAGACTTATCCCGATTTCGTTTACGTTTGACGGGGAAAAGTATTACAGGTCGGGGATTGATATGCCGCTTGAGGAGTTTTACGAAAGACTTTCCGACAGCTCCGTTATCCCGAAAACAACGCAGGTTTCCCCGGCTGAAATGGAGGACGTTTTTAACGAGGAACTTGACAGCGGCTATGACACGCTGATTTATGTTTCGATTTCGTCAAACGGCAGCGGAATGTACCAGAACGCTGTTCTGACTGCGCGCGAGGTTATGGAAAACCGCGGCGGTGAAATCATTGTCGTGGATTCGCAGGGCTTCACCTGCATTTACGGCGCGCCCGTCATTCATGCTGCAAAAATGGTTTCGGCAGGCGAATCAAAGGAAGCCGTGCTCGATTATCTTAACGATGCTTTTTCAACAATGCGCAGCCTGTTCCTTGTGGGCGATTTGAAGCACCTTAAAAAGGGCGGAAGAATTAACACAGCAACGCTGCTCCTTGCGAACATGCTGGATATAAAGCCGGTGCTCACCGTTTCGGGCGGACTTGTTGTTCAGAAGGATAAGCTGCGCGGAAACAAGCGCCACCTTAGAAAGCTTGTTGCGCTTGCAGCCGATGAGGGCGTTGACCTTTCAAACCGCAGCGCGATTATTGTGCACACGCTTCAGCCGGAAAAGCGTGACGAGCTGAAAGCCGAGCTTGAGGAAAAATTCCCCGGAGTAAGAGTATACGAATGCCCGATCGGAACAATCGTCGGCAGCCACGTCGGCGGAGATCTTGTCGGTTTTGTGTACTCCGAAAAATACGATTTTGATGATTATGAGGTTTGAATATGTGGTTAGCAAGTGACTGGAAGGATTATGAGTGCATTGATGCCGCAAACGGAGAAAAGCTTGAAAAATGGGGAGGCTTTATGCTTTGCCGTCCCGATCCGCAGGTTATCTGGGATGAAAAGGCGCAGCCGCAGCTTTGGAACAAGGCGGACGCGCATTATCACCGCTCTTCCTCCGGCGGCGGCAAATGGAGCTACAGGAAGGCTCTTCCCGACGCGTGGCAGATTCATTATAATGACCTGACGTTTAATGTTAAACCAATGGGTTTTAAGCATACGGGGTTGTTTCCGGAGCAAGCGGTCAACTGGGATTATATGCGCGGAAAAATCGAGCAGCGGCTGACAAGCGGCGCAGACAGCGTTAAGATTCTCAACCTGTTTGCATATACCGGCGGTGCAACCGTTGCCTGCGCAAAATCGGGTGCAGCCGTAACACATGTTGACGCGGCAAAAGGAATGGTTTTATGGGCTAAGGAAAACGCTGCTTCAAGCGGACTGGTCTCCGCGCCGATTCGTTATCTTGTTGACGATTGCATGAAATTTGTCGAACGCGAAATCAGGCGCGGAAATCATTACGATGCAATTATCATGGATCCTCCGTCATACGGGCGCGGTCCCGGCGGCGAAGTGTGGAAAATCGAGGACTCAATATGTCACTTTGTCCGCCGCTGCGCACTCCTTTTGAGCGATACCCCTCTGTTTTTCATTATTAATTCATATACTACGGGACTTTCGCCGACCGTGCTTACAAATCTTATGAATATCTGTCTGCCGAAAGGAAAAATTGAGTGCAGCGAAATCGGACTTCCGGTTACAGGTTCGTCAATGATTCTTCCGTGCGGCGCAACAGGCAGATGGGAAGCTTAGAATATACTGAAAAAGGTGACGGCAGTGAACAACGCAATAATTGAAACACATGACCTTGAATTTTCCTATAATTCCGGCGGCAATACCGGACAGATACTGAAAAAGCTGAATCTGTCGGTTGAAAAGGGCAGTTTCACTGCCGTAATCGGACCGAACGGCAGCGGAAAGAGCACACTTGCCAAGCATTTTAACGCAATTCTGCTTCCGTGCGGCGGCAGCGTTACAGTTTGCGGAATCCCGACAAGCGATGAAAGACGCCTTTATGATCTGCGGAAAAGTGCAGGCATGGTCTTTCAGAATCCCGATAATCAGATAGTTGCAACCATGGTTGAGGAGGACGTTGCATTCGGTCTTGAAAACACGGCTGTTCCTTATGAGGAAATGCACCGCCGTGTTGACGATGCGCTCCGCGCCGTCGGAATGACGGAATTTCGCCGCAAGGCGCCGCATCTTCTCAGCGGAGGGCAGAAGCAGCGCGTTGCAATTGCAGGTGTGCTTGCAATGCAGCCGCAGTGCATCATTCTTGATGAGCCGACAGCCATGCTTGATCCGCTCGGGCGGCGCGAAGTTATGGACACGGTTGTGCGGCTGAACCGCGAGCAGGGCATAACAATAATTCTTATAACGCATTATATGGATGAGGTTGCACGTGCTGACAGGGTTATAGTTCTTGAAAACGGTGAAACGATTATGGACGGAGCGCCGGGAAAGGTTTTTGGTAACTATACCGCGCTTGAAGAAATCGGTCTTGATATTCCGCAGTCGGCTGCGCTTTGCGTTGAGCTGAGAAAGCTCGGAATGAATATTCCGGGTAATGCGCTGAATCCGTCGGAATGTGCAGATATGATATTAAATTATGTGAAGGGAAGCTCTAATGATTGAACTCAGAAACATAACTTATAAATATAATTCGAGTGATGCCGCGGAGTATGCCGCGCTGCGCTCCCTGTCACTGAAAATCGGAAAAGGCGAATTTATCGGAATTGCAGGACACACCGGCAGCGGCAAATCGACCGCTGCGCAGATAGCGGCAGGACTCATCAATCCGACATCGGGCGAAATCCTGATTGACGGCAGACAGTTTGACAGTGCGGCGGAAACTGCGCGCGAACTCAGAAAGCGTGTTGGGATTGTTTTTCAGTATCCCGAACATCAGCTGTTTGAGGAAACCGTTTACCGGGATATTGCTTTTGCACCGAAGAACCGCGGACTCAGCGCGGAAGAAACCGACGCCTGCGTTCGCCGCAGCGCCGGACTTGCAGGGGTGAGTGAGGAGCTTTTTGAAAAATCCCCGTTCGAGCTTTCCGGCGGACAGAAACGCCGCGTGGCAATTGCCGGTGTGCTTGCCGCAAGTCCCTCCGTGCTGATCCTTGACGAGCCTGCCGCAGGTCTTGATCCGGCAGGCAGACGGAAGCTTTTGGCGCTTCTTCGGAAAATACATTCGGAGGCATCAACATCAATAATACTTATATCGCACAGTATGGAAGATCTTGCCGAAAATGCAGAGCGAATTGTGATTCTCGGCGGCGGCGAAAAGCTTGCGGATGATATTCCGGAAAATATTTTCACAAATGAGGAGCTGCTCAAAAAAAGCGGACTTGATATGCCGGAAATTACGAAAACCGTTCAGCTGCTTCGGCGCGGAGGAATGGAGATTGACAGCCGCATTTTCAGTGTTTTTGACGCTGCAAGGGCAATTGCAAAGGCCGCGGGGGTGATAAAATGCTGAGAGATATTACAATCGGGCAGTATTATGCGGCTGATTCGGCAATTCACCGCATGGATCCGAGAACAAAAATATTATGGACGATATTTTATATGACCGTACTCTTTATGTGCAGCGGTGCGGCTCAGTATGCAGTGATGATTATTTTCACACTCTGGCTTGTAAAAGAGTCGCGCGTTCCGCTCAGCTTCGTTGTCCGCGGACTTAAGCCGGTTGTTGTGATTGTGATTCTGACGGCGTTGTTGAATGTTTTTATGACGCCGGGTGAAACTGTTATCTTTTCGAAAGGCGTTTTCACCGTAACACTTGAAGGCGTTTATATGGCTGTTAAAATGGCGGTGCGAATTATTCTGCTGATAACGGCAAGCTCGCTTTTAACGCTTACAACAACGCCGACGGTTCTCACCGGAGGATTGGAGCTGCTGCTGAATCCTCTCAAAAAAATCGGCATACCGATTCAGATTTTTGTTATGATGATGAGCATTGCTCTCCGGTTTATTCCCACCTTGCTTGAGGAAACGGATAAAATCATAAAAGCACAGATGTCACGCGGAGCGGATTTTGAAAGCGGAAGTCCTGTAAAGCGTGTTAAGGCAATGATTCCGATTCTGATTCCGCTTTTTGTCGGCTCATTCCGCCGCGCGGACGAGCTTGCTGTTGCAATGGAATGCCGCTGCTATAACTGTGACGCCGAACGGACGAGCTACCGGCGCTACCGCTTCGGAAAACACGATCTGACGGCGCTTCTGTGCGCGGCTGCACTCTGCGTTGTTCTGATTATAATAAAGGTTGTGCTATAATGAACTATGTTCTTAAAATTGCATATGACGGCACTGCATATCATGGTTGGCAGCGGCAGAAAAACGGGATAACCGTGCAGGAGGTTATGGAAAGTACGCTTGAAAGAGTGCTCGGAGCACCGACTGCGGTGACCGGATGCTCGCGGACGGATGCCGGCGTTCACGCGCGCATATACGTCTGTAATTTTCACGGAGAAACAACCATTCCCGAAGAAAAGCTGCCGATTGTACTTAATATGTATCTTCCGCCGGATATCCGCGTTTATGACTGCAAAAGCGCGGATGAGGATTTTAACGCGCGATTCAGCGCTCACGGGAAAATTTATGAGTATAAAATTCTGAACCGAGCCTATGCCGACCCGATACAGAGAAATTTTGTCTGGCATTATCCTATTAAGCTTGATGTTGAAAAAATGCAGCTTGCAGCCGCAGCAATGCGCGGAAAGCGTGATTTTGCCTGCTTCTGCGCCGCCGGAAGCCGCGTTAAGAGCACGGTGCGCAATCTTTACGAGCTTTCGGTGCATAAGGATGGCGACATGATTACTGTGCGCGCCGGAGCAGACGGTTTTTTGTATAATATGGTAAGAATTATTACGGGCACACTTGTCTATGTCGGTAACGGAAAGCTGACAGCTGAAAAGGTTTCGGACCTTATGAAAAAGGGTGACAGGCGGCTTGCAGGGATAACCGCGCCGCCGCAGGGACTGGCGCTTACGGAGGTATTTTATGAATAAGGAAAAAATAATCAATATTCTGAAAAACGCAGCCGCAATTGTGGTATTTTGTGCCTTGCTTACGATTATACTGTATCAGAACCGTGACCGTGACATATTCGGACTGCGTTCGGAAAACTCCGAAAATGCTCCCGGAGCGGCAAAAACGCAGAGTGAACTGCAGGGTGACGGTGTGACGGGCGATATATGCCGCGTGGGTGACGGAATCGCCGTAATAACACCAAATGCATTTTCCGTGCTGAATATTAAAGGAGAGGGAAAACCGCGCGAAATCGCAATTCCGTCCCCTGTCATTTCCGGAACGGGTGATTATGTTGTGTATCACAATGCCGGTGACAAGGAGGCCTTTGTCTGCAAGCGTGAAAAAATGCGTTACAGTGTGAAAACCGATAACCGTATCATCCGCACAAAGGTAACGCACGGAGGATATTCGGTTATCGTCACTGAAAAAGAGGGTTACAGCAGCGAAATAATTGTTTATGACAGCGGCGGTGACGCTGTGTTTAAATGGGATATAAGCAAAAGCGAATTTCTTGACGCCGATGCGGATCCCGACCGTTCACGCGTTGTACTGTCGCAGCTTTCCACAGGCGAAAGCGGTATAGAGGGCGAAATATTACTGCTTGATATGAAAGAGGCAAAAGTTGTTCAAAAGAAAACCTTTAAAAATAAATTGTTTTATAATGTTGAATTTAACCGCAACGGAACGTACACGGCGCTCGGCAGCGATTCACTCGCATATTTCAACAAAGACGGCAGCGTAAAATGGGAAAAGGAATACGGTGACAGAACGCTCCTCAAGGCGGATATTTCGCAGCCGGATATGATGGTTCTTGCCTTTTCGGCAGCCGGCAGCGGAGTTAAGGGTAATTCAACGGAGCTTGAGGTTGTCGGCAGACTCGGCAAGGTTACTGCAAAAAGAACGCTGAACGGACTTGCGGACGCGGTTTCCGCAAGCGGTTCGGAAATTGCCGCAGCATTCGGAAAAAAGGTTTATGTCATGAATAACGGTCTGAAAACCGAGCGAAAGCTGGAAGCTGATTCAAGCGTGAAAAAGCTTGCGTTTTTCGGCGATAACAAGCATTTGTTTGTCCTCGGTAACTCAGGCGGTAAAATTATGGAATAAGTGAGGGGATTAAAATGGCTGATTTGATTTTTTTGGCAGTGATTGCTCTTTTTGCATTTTACGGAATGAAAAGAGGCTTTCTCGGTGCGCTTCTCGGCATGGCGTCGGTGCTTCTGTCGATGCTTCTCGGTTCGTTCCTTTATAAACCTGTTTCAATGATGATTATGTCAAGCGGCGCAGGTGATTCGGTGCGTGAAGCGGCGAAAGGTTTTCTTGCAGGCAGCGTCGATGCCGGTGCGGCTTCCGGTGTAATGAGCGACGCGGCGGCAAATCTGGCAGTAAATGCTCTCAGCTTTGCAGGCGTCTCGGTTGTTATCAGGGTTATTATCACAGCTCTTTCGTCAGTTACAAATATAGTGTCGCGCCTGCCGGTTATAAAGCAGGCAAACAAGCTTCTCGGATTTGTTATCGGTGCGGCGAGCGGCGCGGCTGTCTGCTATGCAATTATTCTTGTTGTGTCATATGCCGCCCCGTCCGGAACGTTTTCCGGATTCGCCGATATGATAAAGGCAGCGCCGATATCATCGGCATTTTTCAAAACCGTCACCCTTTGAGAATTTTATTGACGTTTTGTCCTCAATGCTGTATAATAATCTCAAAATCACGAAAGGAATCCCAAAATGCAGGAAAACATCAGAAATTTTTGTATTATAGCACATATAGACCACGGAAAAAGCACCCTTGCCGACAGGCTTCTTGAGCTTACGGGCTGCGTTGAAAGCCGCGAAATGGAGCAGCAGCTGCTTGATAATATGGAGCTTGAACGTGAACGCGGAATAACCATAAAGGCGCGCGCCGTGCGCCTTAACTATAAGGCGGAGGATGGTAAGGAATATATTCTGAACCTTATCGACACGCCCGGGCATGTTGACTTTAATTACGAAGTTTCACGCTCGCTCGCGGCATGTGAGGGTGCACTGCTTGTCGTTGACGCGTCGCAGGGTATTGAAGCACAAACGCTTGCAAACACCTATCTTGCACTTGACCATGATCTGGAAATTCTGCCCGTTATCAATAAAATTGATCTTCCCGGTGCGCACCCCGATGAGGTTGCCGCGGAAATAGAGGATGTTATCGGCATCCCTGCGGAGGACGCGCCGCGCATCAGTGCAAAGCAGGGAATAAATATTGAACAGATTCCCGAATATATTGTTAAAAATATTCCGGCACCCAAGGGTGATGAGAGTCTTCCTCCGCGCGCGCTTATATTTGATTCTTACTATGATTCTTATAAAGGAGTAATCGTGTATGTCCGCGTTATGGAGGGAACAATCCGCCCGGGAATGAGAATCCGCTTTATGGCAACGGGCGGTGAGTTTGATGTTGTTGAAACGGGTTATCTTCTGCCGACAATGACAAAGCCGTGCGATGGGCTTAAAGCCGGAGAGGTTGGCTATATTGCGGCAAGTATTAAAACAGTTAAGGAAACGCAGGTCGGCGATACTGTGACCGATGCGGCAAATCCGGCAGCCGAACCTCTGGAGGGTTACAGAAAGGTTAATCCTATGGTGTTCTGCGGAATTTATCCGGCGGACGGAGCAAAATACGGCGATTTGCGCGATGCTTTGGACAAACTGCAGCTAAATGACGCATCGCTGACATTTGAACCCGAAACAAGCGCTGCTCTCGGCTTCGGATTCCGCTGCGGCTTTCTCGGACTTCTGCACATGGAAATAATTCAGGAACGGCTGGAGCGTGAATTTAATCTTGATCTTGTGACAACAGCGCCGAGCGTTGTTTATAAGGTTCACACAACCTCGGGCGAGGAACTTATGATATCAAACCCGACAAATCTTCCGGCGCCGTCTGAAATCGATTATATGGAAGAGCCTTTTGTTAATGCGCAGATTTTTGTGCCGGGGGAGTATGTCGGCTCAATAATGGAGCTTTGCCAGGACAGGCGCGGCGTTTACAAAGGAATGACATATATTGACGCAGGAAGGACAAACCTTCATTATGAGCTGCCGCTCAACGAAATAATATACGACTTTTTCGATGCGATAAAGAGCCGCAGCCGCGGATATGCATCATTTGACTATGAAATGGCTGAATATGTGAAGAGCGATCTTGTCAAGCTTGATATTCTCCTGAACGGAGAAAGCGTTGATGCGCTCAGCTTTATCGTTCATTCATCAAAAAGCTATGCGCGCGGCAGAAAAATTGCCGAAAAGCTTAAGGAAACGATTCCGCGCCAGCTGTTTGAGGTTCCGATTCAGGCAGCAATCGGCGGAAAGGTGATCGCGCGTGAAACCGTCCGCGCAATGCGCAAAGATGTGCTAGCCAAGTGCTATGGCGGCGATATAACCAGAAAGAAAAAGCTGCTTGAAAAGCAGAAGGAAGGTAAAAAGAGAATGCGTCAGGTCGGCAGTGTTGAGCTTCCGCAGGAGGCATTTATGGCGGTTCTCAAGCTGGATGACTGATGAAATTCTATATTCATATGCCGTTTTGCGTTCGTAAATGCCTGTATTGCGACTTTTATTCATCTGCTGATTTCAGCCGTGCCGATGAATATGCAAATGCTTTGCTTAAGGAAGCGGAAAAATATCGGGGATATTCAGCTGAAACAATCTATATCGGCGGCGGAACCCCGACCTCCGTGCCGAATGTACTGCTGAAAATAATCGATGGTGTTACAAATCTGTACAGCTTAGCTGCGGACTGTGAATTTACTGTTGAAGCAAATCCCGGAACTGTCACGCCGGAGCTTCTGAAAAGCATGAAAAGCATGGGCGTGAACAGGCTCAGTCTCGGCGCTCAGTCCTTTAATGACAATGAGCTGCGCGCCCTCGGCAGAATTCACTCCTCAGCGGACATTTTTGCCGCAGCCGAAGCCGCGCATGCAGCAGGCTTTGAAAATATCAGCATTGATATAATGCTTGCGACTCCGCTTCAAACGCTCGGTTCGCTTTCGCACACAATTGACTGTGCTCTGAGCCTTGATGTTCAGCATATATCGGCATATTCGCTGATTGTTGAGGAAAATACTCCGTTTTATAATATGAAGCTTTCTTTGCCCGATGATGATACTGAGCGCGAAATGTACTATATGCTGCGCAGCCGCCTGGCAGAAAATGATATAATGCAGTACGAAATATCAAACTTTGCAAAAAAAGGCTTTGAAAGCCGCCATAACTGCGCATACTGGCGGCGTGAGGACTACATCGGACTCGGCGCGGCAGCTCATTCGTGCGTCGGCGCAGAAAGATTTGCCAATGCCGCTGATACAGATATGTATATATCCGGCAAAGGGTACAGAGCCGAGGAAACGCTCCTTTCGCAGCGCGAAATCTGCCTGGAGCGGTTTATGCTCGGACTCAGAATGACTGATGGAATTGAATATAACGGGGAATTTCCCGAGCGCGTTAAGCCGCTTATAGGTAAAGGCTTGCTTGAAAAATCGGGGAATCGGCTGCGGCTCACGAACCGCGGAATTGACCTTGGAAATCTTGTTTTTATGGAGTTTTTGGATGATTAGCTGCAGAGATTATGCCCTTAGACTTATATCGTTTAAGGACAGGACGGAAAAAGAAATAAAGGACAGACTTTTGCAAAAAGGCTTTTCGGAGGAGGAAGCGGAGGGCGAGCTTTCTTTTCTGCACGAATATGGGTATATCAACGATGAGGCATATGCAAAAAACTTTGCCGCTGACGCCGTAAATCTAAAAAAGTGGGGAAGACAGCGCATCGTGCGTGAGCTTTGCCGCCGCGGTATTGACAAATGCACGGCGGAAACCGCTGCGGAAAGCGCCTGTGACGATCCGCACGAAATGCTTGTCAGCGAAATGAAGCGCAGGTTTGACGGCGCGGATATGGGTAATATGAAGGAACGCAGCAGAATATTTGCATATTTTGCGCGGCGCGGCTTTGCACCGTCTGAAATACGCGGCGCAATGAACACCGTCTGTTCCTTTGAAGATATTGTAATCTATGATGAAGAATGAAAGGGGGCGGCTCTGTGAGTATAAAAGTTGGCTTTGTGTCGCTCGGGTGCAGCAAAAATCTTTGCGACACGGAAAATATGATGGGGATTCTGGCGGAAAAAGGCTTTGAAATAACGCCGAACGCCGCCGATGCCGATGTCTGTGTTGTCAATACCTGCGGTTTTATTGACAGCGCCAAGGAGGAATCAATTAACACCCTGCTTGAAATGGCACAGTACAAAAACGGAAAATGCCGTCTGCTGATTGCGGCGGGCTGCCTTGCTCAGCGCTATGCAAAGGAGATTGCCGAGGATTTACCGGAGGTTGACATAATTCTCGGAACAACGGCGCTGACCGATATTGCCGATGCGATAGAAAAAGGACTTTCGGGAGAAAAAAGGGAATATATTCATGACCGCGACGCGCCTGAAACTCCCAATCTTCCGCGTGTGCAGACAACGCCGGATTACACGGCGTTTTTAAAAATTGCGGAAGGATGCGACAATAAGTGTACCTACTGTGCAATTCCCTATATCCGCGGAAAATATCGCAGCCGCCCGATTGAAAGCATTGTTTCCGAGGCGGAGGCGCTCGCCGAAAACGGTGTAAAAGAGCTTATTGTCGTTGCCCAGGATACCACGCGTTACGGGATTGACCTGTACAGCGAAAAAAAGCTGCCGCAGCTTCTTCATAAGCTATGTAAAATTGAAAAAATAAAGTGGGTGCGCGTTCATTATTGTTATCCCGAGGAAACCGATGATGCTATTATTGATGCGTTTGCCTCCGAAGAGAAAATTGTGAAGTATATGGATATTCCGGTTCAGCACGGTTCGGACAGTGTGCTCCGCCGCATGGGCAGGCGTACAAACCGCGCACAGATTGAAATGCTTGTGAAAAAGCTGCGTGAGAAAATGCCCGGTATAACGCTGCGCACAAGTATAATAACAGGTTTCCCGGGTGAAACGGAAGAGGAATTTGATGAACTGTGCGATTTTCTTAAAACAGTGCGTTTTGACCGTGTGGGCGCATTTGCATATTCGTGTGAGGAGGGAACTCCCGCCGCGCGTATGCAAAATCAGATTCCCGAAGAGGTGCGCCTTGAACGCCGAAACCGCGTTATGGAGCTTTCGCAGCAAATATCGCTTAAGCGGAATCTGTCAATGCTCGGGAAAACACTAACCGTTATGACGGAGGGTTTTGAGGATAATCTCTATTATGGGCGCAGTGAGGGTGAAAGCGCCGATGTTGACCCGAAAATATATTTTGCGGCACACAGAGATTTAAAACCGGGCGATTTTGTTCAAATCAGGATAAAATCCGCAGATGAATATGACCTCTGCGGTGAAGAAATTCAATCAAGTGAAGGAGAAGATGACTGATGAATTTACCAAATAAGCTTACAATGCTCAGGATGGTGCTTGTGCCGGTTGTTATGGCACTTATCCTCGGCGGTCACGGTATCGCGGCGTTTATCCTTTTTGCAGTAGCGTCAATAACGGATTTTCTTGACGGATATATTGCAAGAAAGTATAATCTTGTGTCATCGTTCGGAAAGATAATGGATCCGCTTGCCGATAAGCTTTTAACTTTCGGTGCGCTTATCTGCTTTGTACAGACGGGACTTATCTCCGTTTGGGCGCCTATGATTATTATTTCGCGTGAATTTTTTGTGACGTGTATGCGTGTTGTTGCCGCCGCAAGCGGAAAAGTGATTGCAGCTTCGTGGTGGGGAAAAATTAAAACGAATGTTCAGATGTTTGCAATTATGTTTGCAATTCTTTTCAGCAGCACTCTCACAACGGCTTCGGCAGCCGTATTGTGGGTTGCCGCAATATTCACAGTTGTAAGCTGGGTTGCGTATATCTGTGAAAACCTCGAAGTTTTTAAATAAGGAATATAAAAAATGCGTTCTACGCGAAATTTTTTGCGCCATATGGCGCCTGAAAAAGCGTGCAGAGCGGACAAACTGAACCCGAAGGCGTACGGAGGGTACTCCGAGAGGTGAAGTTTGTTTGCAGCATAAAGAGTTGTTTCAAAGAAATTTGTTGCAAAACAAATTTCCGCATTTACCTTATTGAAAACTGCACTCCGCTGATGTTTTTGATTTCTTTATGCGTTCTGCGCGAAATTTTCTGCGCCATAATGCAACGTTTTCCTTTGCTCATCTGTTTTATATATGAGGATCTCAAAAAGAACCTGTAAAAAAACAATGAGCAAAGGAGTTTTTATTATGAAAAAAATATTTAAAACAGCATTGATTTGCACTGCTTTGGCAGTGTCGGCAACAGCATCACAGGCAGAGGGTGTCGCAGCGGTTTCTGCGGCGGTGCAAGGTTCGTATACCGAAAACGGAGTTGAAATGGTTCCGCTCCGCAAAACGGCTGAAGCGCTCGGCTTTAAGGTTGTGTGGAACGGCGAAAATCAAAGCATTGACCTTGATAACGGCGAAGTCAACACAAAGGTTTATATCGGTGAGGGCAGCTACTACATGGCGTCCTCTGTCGCAATCGGAAAAAAGCATTGAATCCGCCGTACCGCGCGGAGAAAAACCGCCTGTTGATAATAATGCGGCTGCTCCCCCGCAGCCGAACGAAAACGCTCAGCCGCCAACGCTCACTGAGCAGCCGGATTCCTCTCTGAGCAGTGAGCCGCCGCAATCTTCTGCGCCGGATATAAATCCGGATGGCGGTGAAGAGCCTGAAATGGGTGTTTCTGCTCCTCCGCAGTCATCGGATTATGCATTTGACGAAAACGGGATTGAAAAGCTCCGCACAGAGCTTGGGTACGATTTTTCGATTCCGCATTATATCCCCAACGGATATACGGCGGAAAGCGCAGATTTGCTTTTCGGGTCATTGGTTCAGCTGACATATACAAGCGGAGAGGATAAGCTTACTTTCCGCACCGAAAAGTATGACGGCGATATAAGCGGCGATTATAATATTTATGAAATCACCGAAACTGTATCTATAGGCGGTGCATCCGTAACCCTGCGGATAAATGCAGATAAATGCTACAGAGCAAGCTGGCAGACCGATTCGGCATATGCCCTTTATTCAAGCGCAGGATTAAGCAGGGAACAGATAATTAAAATCATAGAGAATATAAGCCGGTGAAAAAGCAGACTGTGACGGTTTTTTGTCACAGTCTGCTTTTTTAACCTTCCATGTGCTTGCCCAAAAATCCGGCAGCGCTTTGGCAAAGCTTTTTTTCAACCTCACCGAATCCCGGCTTTTTATCGTCCGAAATCATTATAACAGTTCCGATTGAGTCACCCTCGCAGATAATCGGCGCGGCAACTCCGGCGTAATATTTATCAGCCCCGTCAACAATCGGAATGGCATTTTTTGATGATGAATCCATCACAAACACCGTTTTCTTTTCCATGAGCTTTTCAAGCTCCTCGCTCACACGCTTTTCAACAACTTCTTTCTTCGGTACGCCCGACACGGCAATAATGTTGTCCTTGTCGGTTATAACCGCCGCAAATCCGCCTGTTTTTGCAAGCGTTTCGGCATAATCGAGCGCAAATTCTCCAAGTTCTCCTATCGGAGAGTATTTCTTAAAAATAACTTCTCCGTCGCGTTCAGTGAAAATTTCAAGCGGGTCACCCTCGCGTATTCTCATTGTACGGCGGATTTCCTTAGGGATAACAACCCTGCCGAGGTCATCTATTCTTCTGACAATTCCTGTTGCTTTCATATGAAAAACTCCTTTGATATTAACGTTTTTTGCTTTTGCTACTTTAATTTTACAGAATTATTGTTCGCAATAAAAGAAGTTTTATGTAAGCATGTTTTTGGAATTAAATGGCTTTTGACAATCTGCCTAAGCAGATATTAACACATCTGCTTACAAACCCCCGTTTTTTCAGCTGTGTGCGGAAATGTCGGAAAATTTGCATGGCAGTTCGTTTATTGCTAATTGAACGCCGAAGCGTTTTTTGATACACTTAACCTGTAAGAGAAAGGTAGTGGGTCAATGTACATTAACTTGAAAAAATTGACGCTTTGCACTGACGGATATCCCGAATTGCAGATGGAAGCACCGTGCTCAATGTACTCGGTGCTGCTTGAGAAAAATCTGATTGATAATCCTTTTTTGGTGACAACGAGGAGAAAATAAAAAAGCTTTCGGAAAAGGACTGCGTTTTCAAAACGGAGTTTGAAATTTCGGAGAGCCTTGAGGATAAAACTGCCGTACTGCGTTTTAACGGACTTGATACGCTGTGCGATATAACGCTGAACGGCTGCCCGATATGCAGCACGGACAATATGCACCGAAAATATGATATCGATTGCGCAAAATACTTGAAGAGCAGAAAAAATCAAATCAGCATATTTTTTTATTCTCCGCTTGAATACGTGAAAAGGGCGGACGCGCGGACGAAGCTTTTCCCCAATCCCGATTCGATTCCGGGGGCGGCGCATATCAGAAAGGCAAGCTATATGTTCGGCTGGGACTGGGGTCCGACGCTTCCCGATATGGGGATTTTCCGCAGCGCGGAACTTTTTATATTCAGCGGTGCAATGCCTGACAATATGTTTGTTACGCAAAGGCACACCGCGGACGAAGTTGTTCTGGCGGTTACTCCCGAATATATCGGATCTGCCGGAGAAAACTGCGCAGATGGCACGGTTGTGACGCTTGAGGGACACGGAATGTCTGAAAGCTGCACACCGAGCTTCGGGAAATGCGAATTTGTGATAAAAAATCCGAAACTCTGGTGGCCGAGAGGCTACGGCGATCAGCCGCACTATAAAATAACGGCGTCAAATAAAAACGGAAGCATTGAAAAGAAAATCGGGTTGAGAACAATACTTCTGGACGCTGAGAACGACAAGCACGGAAGCCGCTTCTGCTTTAAAGTGAACGGAATCGATATTTTTGCAATGGGAGCAAATGTCATTCCGCAGGATTCCATTCTTCCGAATGTCACACACCGCGACATCGAAAGCATTGTCAAAAGCTGCGAGGATGCAAACTTTAATATGATAAGGGTTTGGGGCGGCGGAATTTATCCCGATGATTATCTTTATGAGCTTTGCGATGAAAAAGGAATTCTCATCTGGCAGGACTTTATGTTTGCCTGCATCTTTATTCGTCTGTACGATGATTTTGAGAAAAGCGTCAGGGCGGAATGTATTGATAATCTGCGCCGTCTGCGCCACCATGCCTGCCTTGCGCTCCTGTGCGGAAATAATGAAAACGAGCAGGGATTGAGCAATTTCGGAAGCTTTGCCGACAGAACGGATTATGTTGCTCTTTTTGAAAGAATCATTCCCTCCGTCTGCATGAAGTATGCTCCGGAGGTTTCGTACAGACCGTCGTCACCGCCGTCCGGCGGAGGGTTTGAAAACGTTGATGACCCGAACTGCGGCGACCAGCATTTCTGGGAGGTTTGGTTCATGGGCAAACCGTTTTCGGAGTACAGAAAATATAAATTCCGTTTTTGCAGCGAATTTGGGTTTGAATCTTATCCGAGCATAAAAACAATTCGTGAATTTGCGGGAAATAACGCCATGAACCCGTTTTCAAAGGCTGTGGATTATCACCAGAAATGCAATGACAGTGCCGTGTTTAATATCTCAAACGAAACGAGAGCGCCGTTTGAGGGCAGGGTTGAGATAGGTATATATGAAAAGGATTTCACGGAGATATATTCAAAGTCCGTTGACGTATCGGCGGCAGCTCTGTCTTCAGAGGATATTATGGTGCTGAACACTGAAAAATATGTCCGCGGAAATGAAGAATCAAGATTTGTGCGTTATGCTCTTTACGGAAGTGACGGCAGACTGATTTCGGAAAAAAGTGAAATTTTCACAAAACCGAAATATTTTGATTATTCCGTGCCGCATATTAGTGTGCAGGCGGAACAAAACGGTGAGGATATCAGCATAACCGTTTCGGCGGACACATATGTGTCGAGCTTGGAAATCAATTTGAAATCGGCAGACGCGGTTTTTGACAGAAACTTTTTTGATATTTTGTCGCCCGAGCCGATAACAGTCAGAGGAATATGCGGCGGAAAACTTAAAAGTGACGATATAATCCTCAGGTGCGTCAACAATATCGGGCGGAAACGGGAGTGTGATTGATAATGGCAAATAAAGAACCGATTTACTATGCAAAAGCGGCATGTGACAGCATTATGCACCGGTACAGGGCGGAGGAGCTTCCGCCCAAAGGACATTTTCATTATCACCAGGGGGTGTTCTTATCGGGAATGTATGAGTGTTTCAGGCTGTGCGGCGAACAAAAGTATTTTGACTATATGCGCGCATGGGTTGACAGCGTTGTTAATCCGCAGGGAGAAATACATGAGTTTTGCAATGAGTGGCTTGATGATATTCAGCCGGGCATTCTCCTTTTTCCGCTTATGGAGAAAACTGATGATAAAAGATATGAAAAAGCTCTGCTTAATCTTATGGAGGTGCTGAAAACATTTCCGCGGAACAAAATGGGCGGTTTCTGGCATAAGTACGAATGTTCAAACGAAATGTGGCTTGACGGATTGTATATGTACGGTCCGATTCGCATGATGCACTCTGCGAGGTTATAACGACAGTGATGAAGCGGAGGACGTTGTGCGGCAGGCGCTTTTGCTTTATGAGAAAACAAAGGACGAAAAAACCGGATTGCTTTATCAGGCATGGAACTGCGAGGGGAAATCGTACTGGGCGGAGCACGACAAGTATGTTTTAACGGCGTGCGAAAACGGAAGCGGCACGAAAACAGAAGCGGTAATATTTGATCTTGACGGAGTGATAGTTTCAACTGATGACTGCCGCTACCGCGCGTGGAAGAAGATGGCTGATGAAGAGGGCATTTATTTTGACCGGGAGATAAACCAACGGCTGCGCAGCGTCAGCAGAATGGCAAGCCTTGATATTGTGCTTGAAAAAGCGGACAGGGAGTACTCTGAAAGCGAAAAGCAAGCTCTTGCCGAAAGAAAAAATAATTATTACAGAGTGCTTATCAGCGAGCTTACGCCAAGTGATATTCTTCCCGGAGTGACGGAGAAGCTGAACATGCTTAAGGAGCACGGAATTAAAACTGCCATAGGCATAACAGACTCGGACACATACGCCCATTGCTTGTTAAATTTCCGCTCAGCCGTTCTTTCGGGATTTGCAAGGCAAGGGTACGTTAGAGGGCGCGCCGAACAGATTTACCTTCCTTTTTCAACGTCTGTCAGCGTGTCGATAAGTTTATCGACACGCTGAGGGAATGATTTCGGCAGAATTGCCGAAATCATTCCCTTTTAGCTTGCAAAAGTATTTGTTTGAGGTATAATAAAAGAAAAAATTTAAAACAGTGAAACTTTTTTTCGCAATTCGGGATATATAAGAGTGTAAAGACTAAAAGCTTTTAACTTTGCAAAAGAAAGTTGGTTTGAAATGACGGATGAGACTAAGCTGCTGGCGCGGCTGAAAAACAGAAAACGAAATTCAATGGAAGAAGCAATTGAGACCTACACGCCGTATCTAAGCACCGTTCTTTATAATATGGTCGGAAACAGGCTTCCGAAAGAGGACATCGAGGAAATAGCGTCGGATGTGTTTGTAATGCTTTGGAAAAATGCAGAATACATAGACCCCGAAAAAGGCACGGTGAGAGGGTATATCGCCGCAGCCGCCCGAAATTTTGCATTGAAAAGATTAAATAAAAAAACGGACTGCACATGCCTTGATGATATTGAAATTCCGGATGAAACATCCGCGATTGATGAAAATGCGGAAAGCAGCGCCTTGTGGAACGCGGTTATGAGCCTGGGCGAGCCGGATAACGAAATATTTGTGCGGTACTACAAATTTGACGAAAAGCTCAGGGATATTTCAAAAGCGACAGGGCTTAATTTGTCTACCGTAAAAACCAAGCTTTCAAGAGGAAAACGCAAGCTAAAAAGAATTTTATCGGATGCGGAGGAAATGTTATGAATAAGAAAAACGACTTGTTTGAAGAACTGAATATTGATAAGGACGGACGTGACCTTTGCGCACCGCTTGATATTGACATTCAGTCGGTCAAGCAAAGAGTAAACGAAAAACTTGCTTCCGCATACACGGAAAGGAAGTCTGTTACCATGAAATCAAAAAAGAAAATATCTCTTATTGTAATTGCGGCGGCTCTTGCCTTGGGCATAACGGCTTTTGCCGCAAGCGGAATCGTGTCAACCTGGTTCAGCTCGTCATCGTCAACACCCGATTATAAATCGCTTCCGACGGTGCAGCAGGTGACAAAGGATATAGGCTATGCACCCGTTATTGTTGAGAGCTTTGAAAACGGCTACACCTTTAAAAACGGCAGCATTATAAAAAACAATCTTGCGGACAAAAGCGGCAAGTCGGTTGAAAGGTTCAAATCCGTGTCCTTTGATTATGAAAAGGACGGCGACACCGTGATATTCGCGCAGGATAAGTTTAATTCCAAGGCGGAGCTGCAGGGTGATATTGTTAAAACCGTAAACGGTACCGATATTTATTATTACAGCTACACCAATAAGCTTGTTCCGCCCGATTACAAGCTGACCGATGAGGATAAAAAGGCTGAAAAAAGCGGCGGACTTGTATTTACCTACGGTTCTTCAAAGGTTGAAATCAGCAAGGTGCAAAGCGCAACATGGGTTAAGGACGGGGTGCAGTATCAGCTGCTGCAAACAGACAGCACACTCTCTCCGGATGAGCTTGCAGCTATGGCTGAGGAAATTCTCAACAAGTAAAAAAGGGGCTGATTTCGGCAGAATTGCCGAAATCAGCCCCTTTTGGGGCGAAAGAAAAATAGCGCAGAACGGACAAACTGAACCCGAAGGCGTACATAGGTACTCCGAGAGGTGAAGTTTGTTCGTAGCATAAAGCATATTTAAAAATAAAATTCGTGAAATCGAATTTTCACCTTAATTCATTAAATTAATTCATTAAATTGAACAAAGTTACCGGATACCTCACAAATCCAAAACTCAATATGCTTTATGCGTTCTGTGCATTTAGCCACAGCCCCTTTTTTATTCGTTGTGGCTCAGCAGTATATCCCCGATGCGGTACACATCTCCTGCACCCATTGTGATAACGAGATCTCCTTTTTTTGCCTGTGCTTTAACATAATCGGCGGCTTCTTCAAAGGTTTTGCGATAAACGGCGTTGGGAATTGCATTTGCAAGATCCTGTGCCGACACAATTCCCGTATCAACCTCGCGCGCAGCGTAAATATCGGTAATTACAATGTGAACGCCGCTTTCGGTCAGAACCTTTACAAAGTCATTGAAAAGCGTTTTTGTGCGTGAATAAGTGTGCGGCTGAAAAACGCACCACACATTGTTATACTTCATTTCGGACGCTGCGGCAAGCGTTGCCTTTATTTCCGTGGGGTGGTGTGCATAATCGTCAACAACGACAACACCGCCCATAATTCCGCGCGTTTCAAAGCGGCGGTGCGTACCGCCGAAGCGGTAAAGCGAATCGCAGATATCGCTTCCGTCAATGCCAAGATAATCGCTCACTGCATAGGCTGCAAGTGCATCGTAAACATTATGAATCCCCGGCACAGAAAGGCGAACCTCACCTATCGGGGCGCCGTGCTTGCAAACGGTAAACGTGTAGTGATTAAAACCGTCATGCGTCATATTATCAATTGTGTAGTCATAATTGCCGGCAATTCCGAAAGTGACAATTTTTCTGTCAACGCCCTCAAGCGCTTTTTTAATATTTTTATCCTCGCCGTTTACGATTACAGCGCCGTCAGCAGGCGTGAGAAGCGCAAGTTCGCGGAAAGTTTCTATTATATGGTCAAGGTCGCGGAAATAATCAAGGTGATCCGCCTCAATATTTGTGATTACCGACACTTTCGGGAAAAAACGCAGAAAGCTTTGATGATATTCGCACGCTTCCGCAATAAAATAACGTTTTCCGCCTACGTGAACGTTTCCGTGAATAATATCAAGCTGACCGCCGACTGTAACTGTCGGATTTTTGCCGTTTTCCATGAAAATGTGCGTTAACATTCCCGAGGTTGTCGTTTTGCCGTGCGTTCCGCTGACAGCAATCGGACACTCATAGTTTTTCATAATAATGCCGAGCATTTCAGCGCGGTCAATCTGCAAAATTCCAAGCTCGGACGCACGCACACGTTCGGGATTATCCTCCTTAATTGCAGCGCTGTACACCACAAGGTCGCAGTCATGAATATTATCCGCATTATGTCCGATATAAACAGTAATCCCCATTTCCGTGAGCTTGTCGGTAAGAGGGGATGCAGTTCTGTCCGAACCGGAAACAATGCATTTATCCTCGAGAAGCATTTGCGCAATCCCGGACATGCTTATTCCGCCGATGCCGATCAGGTAAACGCGCAGACCTTCTTTAATGGTAATATTATTCAAAAATATCGCTCCCTTTTATATATTTCTTTTAAATTCTGAAATTTTTTTAATTTTATGTTGAAATACTTTCTAATATTTGATATTATACATATTAAAGAGAAAAATCAATAGAAAAATAAAAAAAAATTAAAAATTTCTTAAAATCGGAGGGAAAGTTATGCAGATTACAGACATCAGGGTGAGAAAAATTACTCAGGAGGGTAAGATGAAGGCCGTTGTTTCGGTTACCTTTGACGATGCATTTGTCGTTCACGATATTAAAATCATCGAAGGCAAAGAAAATCTGTTTGCTGCAATGCCGAGCAGAAAATCGGCGGACGGTACGTACAGAGATATCGTTCATCCGATAACGACTCAGATGCGCGAGCAGCTGCAAAACGCCATACTTGCCAAATATGAGGAATTTTTAAACAGCGAACCCCTCGGCGACGGGGAATGATTTTAAAACAGGTTTAGGCACGGCGGAAACGGGGAAGAGTCATAACCCGTTTTTGTGAGTGACTAAGCCTGTTTTAAGCGTAGAAGGGATGATATGTATGTCGGATTTTTCATCGCTGATACTCGCAGCAGGCGAAGGAAAGCGCATGAAAAGCACAATGTCAAAGGTTGTGCACAAAGTTTGCGGCCGTGAAATGGTGAATTGTGTTGTGGACGCTGTGACGGAGGCAGGTGCAGAAAGCGTGACTGTTGTTGTCGGTCACGGTGCGCAGCAGGTTAAGGACGCTGTCGGAGAACGCGCGGATTTTGCGCTTCAGGCGCAGCAGCTCGGAACAGGTCACGCAGTTATGCAGGCAAAAGCATCGCTTAAAAAAAGCAGAAACACAATGATTCTTACGGGAGATACGCCGCTTATCACCGCGCAGACGCTCAGAGCGGCGGAGGAGCTTCACGAAAAGGAACAGAATGATGTTACGGTTCTCACGATGATTCCGGAAAATCCGTTCGGGTACGGGCGCGTTATCCGCGGAGCTGACGGAACGGTGGAGGCTATCGTTGAGCAAAAAGACGCAACAGAGGAGCAGCTGGCAGTGCGCGAAGTTAATTCCGCAATGTACTGCTTCAACAGCGAAAAACTGCTTTCCGTGCTTGACAGCATTGAGAGCAACAATGCACAGGGAGAGTACTACCTGACGGACGCAATTGCGCTCATCCGCCGCGCAGGCGGCAAGGTCGGCGCGTTTATAGTTGCGGACAGTGACGAAACGCTCGGCGTGAACGACCGTGTGCAGCTGTGCACCGCCGAAAGACTTATGCGCAAAAGAATAAACGAACGGCTTATGCGCGGCGGCGTTACAATTATAGACCCCGATAATACATATATATGCGCCGAAGCTCAGATAGGTATCGACACGGTGATTTACCCCGGAACGGTTATTGAGGGAAAAACCGTTATCGGAAATAACGTTTATGTCGGACCGAACTGCAAGCTTACGGACGCTGTTATAGACGATGACGTTGATATTAACATTTCAACCGTTGTGAAAAGCCGCGTCGGAAAAGGATCACATATAGGCCCTTATGCTTATATCCGCCCCGACTGCGTTGTGGGAGAGTGCTGCAAGGTCGGTGATTTTGTTGAACTGAAAAAGGCAAGCATCGGCAACGGAACAAAGCTCAGTCACCTGACATATGTGGGCGATGCGGAGGTTGGCAGCGGAGTTAATTTCGGCTGCGGCACAGTGACGGTTAATTATGACGGCAAAAAGAAGTATAAAACAGTTATTGAGAACAATGCCTTTATCGGCTGCAACACGAACCTTGTTTCACCGGTGACGGTACACAAGGGCGCGTATATTGCGGCAGGTTCAACAATAACCGATGATGTTCCGGAGGAGAATCTGGCAATCGCGCGAGCGCGCCAGATTAATAAAGAGAGCTGGAACGACAGGAGAAAAAAATAATTTAATTTATATATACGGAGGATTCAATATGATACCACATGGTAAAAACATTAAACTTTTCGCGGCAAACTCAAACCCGAAGCTGGCGGAGGAAATAGCTTCAGAGCTTAATCTTCGCATCGGCGAATCAAAGGTTGGTTTGTTCTCCGACGGAGAAATCTTTGTAAACATCGGGGAAACGGTTCGCGGCAGCGACGTGTTTATCGTTCAGTCGACAAGTGCGCCCGTAAATGATAATCTTATGGAAATGCTTATAATGATTGACGCATTTAAGCGTGCCTCGGCAGGCAGAATAACGGCGGTTATGCCCTATTTCGGATATGCCCGTCAGGACAGAAAGGCGAAAGCGCGCGATCCGATCAGTGCAAAGCTTGTTGCTGATCTCATCGCAAAGGCAGGCGCCGACAGAGTGCTCACGATGGATCTTCATGCAGCGCAGATTCAGGGCTTCTTCGATATTCCCGTTGACCATCTTCTCGGAGTGCCGATTCTTGCGCCGTACTTTGTGGACAAGTTCAAGGACGATATGGATGATATTGTGGTAGTATCCCCCGACTTCGGCAGCGTAACGCGTGCGCGTAACTTTGCGCAGAAGCTCAACGTGCCGATTGCAATTATCGATAAGCGCCGCCCCAAGCCGAACGTGAGCGAGGTTATGAATATAATCGGTGAAGTCAGCGGAAAGCGCGTTATATTAGTTGACGACATGATTGACACGGCAGGAACGATTGTACATGGTGCACAGGCGCTTCTTGACCGTGGTGCAAAAGAAATTTATGCCTGCTGCACACACCCCGTGCTCAGCGGTCCGGCAATCGAAAGGCTTGAAGCAAGTCCGATTAAAGAACTTGTTTGCCTGAACACAATTGAGCTTCCTCCGGAAAAAATCATGAAAAAAACAAAGGTTATCAGCGTTGCTCCGATTTTTGCGGAAGCAATTGAGCGCATTTATGAGGATATTTCCGTAAGTCCGCTGTTTGTTTGATTTTTTTGCGGGTATTGCGGAATAATTATTATAATGAAACCATATGCCGCCTGCATTTATGCAGGCGGCATATGGTGCATGTAAAAAAATATCTGAAAGGAGATGGAGCATATGGCTTCGGAAACATACCTGATAGTAGGATTGGGAAATCCGGGAAAGGAATACGAAAGAACGCGCCACAATGTCGGCTTCGTTGCAATTGATTATCTTGCACTTACGCTCGGCGTTAAAATAACAAAGCTGAAGTTCCGCGGAGCGTACGGTGAAACATTTATAAACGGAAAAAAATGCATACTTCTCAAGCCGCATACCTATATGAACAGCAGCGGTGAAAGTGTGCGCGAGGCGGCTGAGTTCTTTAAAATCGAACCGAAGAATATAATAGTCATGTATGACGATATTGTAATTCCGGCAGGAACGCTGAGAATCCGTCCGTCAGGAAGCGCAGGCGGTCATAACGGAATGAAGAGCATTATATATCAGCTCAATTCCGATCAGTTTCCGCGCATACGCTTCGGCGTAGGCGCGCCGAATGAGGACATGGTGAAATATGTTCTCGGCACTTTCAGTCACGAGGACGGCGTTAAGGTGACAAGTGCAGTGAAAAACACGGATTCAATTATATCAATGATTATAGACGGGAAAATAGCCGACGCTATGAGCCGCTATAACAATAAGGAATTTTAATCATGAATATTTTAAATCATTTGCTGGATAATTCGGCGGAATTTAAAAAAATAACCGCAGCATTTGAAAAAAAGGCATTTCCGATAGGAATATCGGGAGCGGCGGACGCGCAGAAGGCGCACCTCGTCAGCGAATTGTGCGGATATGAAAACAAACCGGCGTTTATAATAACGCACAGCGAGCAGGCGGCAAAGCGGCTTTATGAGGATTTGCGCTTCTTTTCGGAGCGCGGCTGCATATATGTTCCTCCGCGTGACATTGTGCTCTACGAGGTTGAAGCGGCGGACAGAAAGGCAGACAATGACCGTGCATATGCACTTTCGCGGCTGGACGGCACGGCAATCGGGATTGCCTCCGTTGAATCGTTCATGCAAACCGTGCCCGATGCGGAGAATCTGAGCAGTTTGCGCTTTATTCTGCGCGAGGGAGGAAAAGCGAATCTTTCCGAGCTGTCGGAGAAACTGGTTAAAATCGGGTACACGCGCGTTATCACTGTTGATTCCCCGGGGCAGTTTGCAATCCGCGGCGGCATTGCCGATATTTTTCCGCCGGGCGCTGAAAACGGTATAAGAGCTGAGTTTTTCGGTGATGACATTGATTCCGTGCGGAGCTTTGACTGCGACACGCAGCTGAGTATAAAAAGACTTGAAGAAGCCGAGATTATCCCTGTCAGGACGGCAGCGGAGGCGTCATCGCTGTTTTCCTATATTCCCAAGGACACGATAATATTTTTTGACGAACCGCTCCGCATCGGCGAAGCGGCAAAAGCTGTTGAGTGGGAAATCGGGGAAAACATAAAAACGCTTGCCGAAAAAGATGTTGAAATAAAAAACGAAAAACCGATAAATACTTATGCCGAGATCATGGCGGAAGCGGAAAAGAGAAGCCTTGTCGGCATCAGCTCGCTTTCCGCAGTTTTTCCCGATATGCCGCTGCGCACCGATTTGTCGGTCACTGCAAAAGGCATGGGCGGCTACGGGGGAAATATCGAATTTCTTGTTGAGGATTTGCGGCGCTGGCTCTCGGAAAAGTACCGCATTGCAATTCTTGGCGGCAGCAGCTCCCGCGCGGCAAAAATCCGCGAAATGCTCACGGCTTATGAAATTAAGTGCATATTCACTCCGCAGGCGGAATCACTTTCCGATGATTATATTACAGTGGTTTCGGGCAGTATAACACATGGGTTTGAATATCCGCTTGAAAAGGTTATTGTCATAAGCGATAAGGAAATTTTCGCCGAGGAAAAGAAGCGCCGCTCGCGCACTTCGATTCATGATGATAATATTGCGAAAATAAAAAGCGTTGACAAGCTTGAACCGGGCGACCTTGTTGTTCACCGCGCACACGGTATCGGAAAATATCTCGGCATTGTCAGCATGAAGGTTAAGGGCATCAGCAAGGACTATATTAAAATTGCATACAGGGGAGAGGATTTCCTGTATCTTCCTGTGGGACAGCTTGACGCTGTGAGCAAATATACGGGAGGCGGAGAGAACAGCATTGTGCGCCTTAACAAGCTCGGCTCAAACGAATGGGCGAACGCGCGCAAAAAGGTTAAAAGCTCCGTTCAGGAAATGGCGCAGCGGCTTGTTGCACTTTATGCCGAGCGCGAAAAGCTGCGCGGAGTTGCATTCTCGCCCGACACGCCCTGGCAGCATAAATTTGAAGATTCTTTTCCTTATGAGGAAACGGATGATCAGCTCCGCAGCATTGAGGAAATGAAGCATGATATGGAAAGCGAACGCCCGATGGATAGGCTTTTGTGCGGTGATGTCGGCTACGGCAAAACAGAGGTTGCAATGCGCGGTGCATTTAAAGCGGTTATGGACGGGTATCAGGTGGCATATCTCGTTCCGACAACAATTCTTGCCGCACAGCATTATAATAATTTTGCTGAAAGAATGAAAGATTTTCCCATAACAGTGCGGATGCTTTCGCGCTTCTGCACACCGGGAGAAAGCAAGCGAACGCTCGAAATGCTGCGCAAGGGCGAGTGCGATATAGTTATCGGCACACATAAGCTCCTTTCGAAAAATGTGATTTTCAAAAAGCTCGGTTTTCTGATTATTGATGAAGAGCAGCGCTTCGGCGTAACGCATAAGGAAAAAATCAAGGAAATGAAGAAAAATGTTGACGTGCTGACGCTAAGCGCAACGCCGATTCCCCGAACGCTTCACATGGCAATGATCGGAATCCGCGATATGTCGGTGCTTTCCGCACCCCCGTCCGACCGTTACCCCGTGCAGACATATGTGCTTGAATATAACGAGGCAATTATCGGAAATGCCGTCTCACGCGAGCTGGCGCGCGGCGGTCAGGTGTATTATCTGCACAACCGCGTTGAAACAATTTTCAAAACCGCGGACAGAATTGCCGCAATGTTTCCATCGGCACGAATCGGCGTTGCTCACGGGCGCATGAGCGAAACCGAGCTTGAGAACGTTATGATGAAAACGGACGCCGGAGAGATTGACATTCTTGTCTGCACAACCATCATCGAAACGGGACTTGATATTCCGAATGTAAATACAATTATTATAGAAAACGCGGATAATCTCGGCTTGAGTCAGCTGTATCAGCTTCGCGGAAGAGTCGGGAGGTCGAACAGGCTTGCATATGCATATTTAACGTACCGCCGCAACAAAATACTTGATGAAACGGCTGAAAAGCGTCTGCGCGCGATCCGCGAATTCACGGAGTTCGGTGCAGGTTTCAGAATCGCCTTGCGTGACCTTGAAATCCGCGGTGCAGGCAATGTGCTCGGTCCCGAGCAGCATGGTTTCATGGCGAGTGTCGGCTATGATATGTACTGCTCGATTCTTGAAGAAGCCGTGAACGAAGCAATGGGCAAGCCTCCCGAAAAGAAAATCGAAGAAACTGTTATCGACCTTAATGTCAGTGCATTTATCCCGGATTCGTATATCCAGACCTCTGCGCTGCGCATTGAGGCATACAAGAAAATTGCGGCAGTTGAGGATTTGCAGGATCGTTATCGCGTTGAGGAGGAGTTTGAGGACAGATACGGCGATATCCCGAAAGAAACGGTAACGCTGATGGATATTCAGATGACACGTATACGCGCGCATGACGCAGGTATAACGGAAATCAGCCAGACTGATACAGGCATTATTTTCAAGCTGTCCGAAACGAGCGCCGAAACAGCGCAAAAGGTTTCAGCGCTTGCAGCAAAAAACCGCGGCAAAATATTGTTCGGCGCAGGTGATAATCCATATATACTTCTGCGCGAAAAATCTCTTGCGCAAAATAAGCTTGTGCCGCGCGTGAATGAAATTATTAACGGATTGGGTGAACAAACGAAATGAACGCTGTTTTAAACTTCGATTTTGCAATTCTTGATTTTATCCGCGCTCATATAGGCGGTGACTTTGCGGACACTTTTATGAAGCTTGTTACCTCGCTCGGCAATGCCGGAATTTTATGGATAATCATTACCGCTGTGCTTCTTTGCACAAAAAAATTCAGAATTATCGGACTGCAAATGACCGTCGGACTGATTCTCGGTCTGATTTTCGGTAATTTGGTGCTTAAAAATCTTGTTGCCCGTCCGCGTCCGTTCACTCTGCGCGGCGCAGATATTATTATCAAAGCTCCGCGTGATTATTCGTTTCCGTCCGGTCACACGCTTGCGTCTGTCATATCAGCATATATCCTGTGGCATAATAACAAAAAAGCAGGCATTGCGGCGGCGGTCGCGGCAGCGCTGATTGCGTTTTCAAGGCTGTATCTCTATGTTCATTACCCGACGGATATTATCGGCGGCGTTCTTCTCGGACTGATTATCGGGTTTGTGACAATAAAAATTTTTAAAACTGAAAAAATACGGAAGCTGTTCCGGAAAAAGCTTTAATAAATCAGTTCCACGCGGTTATAATAAGCATCGGGGAGGATGATTGTTATGAAACGCGGAGGATTCGCAAAGGGTCTTGTAACGGGCGCCGTTATCGGCAGCGCTCTCGGAATGATGTTTGAAAAACCGGACCCGAGAACAGTGTCAAGAATGAGAAGAAAAACAATGCGCACGGTTCGCAATATCGGCTGCGCGGTAGAAGATTTAGTATCGGGAAATTAAAGAAAGGGGATGTTAAAAAACTCCGGAACGCAAGAAAAGGGAAAAAGCATATATTACAGGAAATATAATTGTTGCAGTTTGGATGCATTAAGGCAGAAAAATCAAAAAATTTGGGGGCAATCCCTCATTTTGTGTAAACCTCAAATTAGACTCCAAAATGATAATATAATCTATGTAGTTTTTGTGGTC
>CAKSFM010000010.1 GCA_934454525.1 uncultured Clostridia bacterium | reverse complement strand
TGAACTCGCAGACCCAATGCGCCGAAAAATTTTTGTTCAGATGTTCTTGCAGGGTGAAGCAAGGCTTGTCGCCTTGCGAATCCCGAAAGAACATCTGAGCGGAAATTTAACAAGCATTGGGCGCATGTGTTCGAATCTGTTATGCCTATTTCTTTCGCCCCAAAAGGGGCTGCAGCAAAAGAGACTGTTTGAAAAGTCAATTGACTTTTTAAGCAGTCTCTTTTTATTATATTATTTTAAAGAATCGGAGGGCATTTTCGCAGGTTATATCTGCTGCCCGTTCGAGTGTTATTCCCTTGATTTCCGCAATCTTCTTTGCAACCTCAACCATATACAGGCTGTTGTTGCGCTTTCCGCGGTACGGCACGGGGGCGAGATACGGAGAATCTGTTTCCGTCAGAATATTTTCTGCCGGAACATAACGGACGGCTTCAACCGCGCGGACATTATTTTTAAATGTCAGTGTACCGCCGAACGCAATCATAAATCCCATGTTAAGCAGAATTTTCGCCGTTTCAACGCTGCCGCCGAAGCAGTGCATCAATGCACCTCCGCCTTTATATTCGCTTTTAAGAATATCTATGCAGTCACCCGTTGCATCGCGGCAGTGAATGATTATCGGCAGCTTCATTTCATCAGCAAGCGCTATCTGGCGGGCAAATGCTTCACGCTGCAAGGCGCGCGGCATATTGTCATAGTGATAATCAAGTCCGATTTCACCGATTGCCATAACCTTGTCATGCGCTGCAAGACGCTTTATCCTGTCAAGCTCATCATTTCCGTATTTGTCGATATGACCGGGATGAATACCTGCCGCCGCATATATAAAATCATATTTTTCCGCAAGCGCAATGCTTTTTTCCGTTGTTTCGGCATCGCAGCCGGGGTTCAATATATAACCTATGCCGCCGCTTTTCATGGATGAAAGCAGTTCATCGCGGTCATCGGAAAACCGGTCGTCGTAATAATGTGCGTGAGTGTCGAAAAGCATCAGCGCACTTCACTTCCGATTGCAATCTCCCCATCGGGATTCACAATTTTGAGATTTCCGTTCTCATCAGACGCACAGAGAATCATGCCGAAGCTTTCCTCACCGCAAAGCTTAACGCTTTTAAGGTTTGCAACAACGACAACTTTTTTGCCGATAAGCTCCTCAGGCTCATAATACTGAGCTATTCCGCTCACAACCTGGCGCTTTTCGTATCCCAGATCAAGCTGAAGCTTCAAAAGCTTTTTCGCTTTTTTTATTTTTTCACATGCAATAACTTTTGCCACGCGCAGCTCTGTACGGGCAAAATCATCAATGGTAATTTCTTCCTTAGGCTCCGGTTTTTGAATTTCCTGCGGCGCATTTTTTGCCGTTTCCGCTTCAAGCGCTGCAAGTTCCGCTTCAACATCTATTCTCGGGAAAAGAACCTCGCCTTTTTTAACAGTGAACGACTTTTGCGAACCCCACGTTTTCGCGCTGTGCCATCCGCAGCTTTCCGCACCTATCTGTTCAAGGATTTTCGGCGTTGTGCGCGTCATAACGGGTGCAATAAGCTCCGCCGCAATGCGGATTGATTCACAAAGGTTATAAAGCACTGTTTCAAGTCTTGGTTTCTTTGCTTCATCCTTGGCAAGCGCCCAGGGCATTGTTTCGTCAATATATTTATTTGTTCTTCCGATAAGCTTCCATATTTCTGCAAGTGCATTGGAGAACTGGAACTCATCCATAAGCTTTTCAACCGTATGCGGTGTGCTTTCCGCAAGCGCTTTCAGGTCAGCGTCAACCTCATCCGTCACTCCCCTGTCGCAAACGGTGCCGCCGAAATATTTGTCTGCCATGCTCACCGTGCGGCTCACAAGGTTACCGAGGTCGTTTGCAAGGTCGGAATTGATTCTGTTAATCAGTGCTTCATTGTTAAACGTTCCGTCAGCACCGAATGGCATTTCACGCATCAGGAAATAACGCACTGCGTCAACGCCGTACTTTTCGATAAGGCGGACGGGATCGACAACGTTACCTTTGGATTTGCTCATTTTTCCGCCATCGAGCAGAAGCCAGCCGTGACCGTAAACCTGCTTCGGGAGCGGCAAATCAAGCGCCATGAGGATTGCCGGCCATATGATTGAATGAAAACGCACAATCTCTTTGCCGACAAGGTGAACATCCGCCGGCCAGTATTTCTTAAACGCTTCATCATCATCTGAAAATGCTCCGAGCGCCGTTATATAGTTCGTGAGCGCGTCAAGCCACACATATACAACATGCTTGGGATCAAACGGAACAGGGATTCCCCAGTTAAAGCTTGTGCGCGAAACGCACAAATCGTCGAGTCCGGGAATGAGGAAGTTATTCAGCATTTCGTTCTGACGGATTGACGGCTGCAGAAATTCGGGATTGCTGCGGATAAGGTCAATCAGTTTATCCTGGTATTTGGAAAGACGGAAGAAGTAGCTTTCTTCTTTCATTTTTTCAACAGGTCTGCCGCAGTCGGGGCATTTTCCGTCCTTAAGCTGAACCTCTGTCCAGAAGCTTTCGCACGGAGTGCAGTACCATCCCTCATACTCGCTTTTATAAATATCACCCTGTTCATAAAGCTTGTTAAAAATTTTCTGAACGGCTTTAACATGCATTTCGTCCGTTGTGCGGATAAAGCGGTCATTGCTTATATCCATCATCTTCCACAGCTCGCGTATTCCGGCAACAATTCCGTCGACATACTGCTGCGGCGTTACGCCCTTTTCCTCGGCAATGCGCTGAATCTTCTGCCCATGCTCGTCCGTTCCGGTAAGAAACATAACGTCATATCCCTGCGCTCTTTTGTAGCGCGCAATTGTGTCTGCCGCAACAGTGCAGTACGAATGACCTATATGCAGTTTATCGCTCGGATAATATATAGGCGTTGTGATATAAAACTTTTCCTTTGCCATACTTAAAACCATTCCTTTCAGTTCCGAAAAACATACGCGCCGCGCACATAATTTCGGTTCAACTGTATTTTTTTCTTATTTTATCAAGTGTATCCTTAAAATCCTCCGGAAGTGGGGCAGCGAAAGAAACATGCTCTCCCGTCCGCGGATGAATAAAGCCGATTTCTCCGGCATGGAGCAGCTGACCAGCAAGTGAAAACTCCTCTTTTTTCACTCCGTAGGTTTTATCTCCCAGAATCGGATGCCCGATATGGCGCATATGCACCCTTATCTGATGCGTACGCCCGGTGCGCAGCTTGCAGCGCACGAGGGTGTATTTTCCGTAGCGTTCAAGAACTGTGAAATCCGTCACGGCTTCTTTTCCGTTTTTATGCGTGACAGTCATCTTCTTGCGGTCGTTATCGCTTCTTGCCACAGGTGCGGATATTGTGCCGCTGTCCTCCGTTATATTTCCGTGAACTATGGCATAATATGTGCGGCTGAGCGATCTGTCCGAAAGCTGATTTGTCAGCGACAAATGAGCTTCATCATTTTTTGCGACTGCAAGCAGTCCCGTTGTGTCCTTATCTATTCTGTGCACAATTCCCGGGCGGAGAACCCCGTTTATTCCCGAAAGCTTATCGCCGCAGTGAAACAGAACAGCGTTCACGAGCGTTCCGTCCTCATTGCCTGCCGCCGGATGAACAACCATTCCGCGCGGCTTATTGATAACAAGCACGTCATCGTCCTCATAAACAATGTCGAGCGGAATATCCTGCGCCTTAGCCTCAAGCGGCTTCGGGGCGGGGAGTTCAAGCTCAATTTCGTCCCCCTCGCAGAGTTTAAGCGAAGCCTTTGCCTGCTTTCCGTTCACCGTCACTGCTCCGTTTTCGAAAAGATGCTTTGCGAAGCTCCGTGTGACGGAAGGCACGTTTTCCGCTATATATGTGTCACAGCGCACATTACTGTGCGCTGTCAGCTTTATCTTTTCCATCTTTATTGCCCTCGCAGAGTATGTAGATTACATAGAGCGCCGCACCGACGCACACAAAGCAGTCGGCGATGTTAAACACGGGGAAATCAATAAAATCAACGCTCAGAAAATCACGCACATATCCGAGATATGCACGGTCAATAAAATTGCCGACAGCGCCGCCGGCGATAAACGCAAGCGCAAGCTTTTCGCAAACGCTTTGCGGCCGCATTTTTACAATATAAACAATTGCCGCAATGAGCACAATAACCGTCAGCACTATAAAGAAAATGCGGGCGCCCTGCAAAATGCCGAATGCCGCACCGCGGTTTTCAACATAAACAAGGCTCAGGATTTTCGGAATCACATTAATATGCCTGCCGCTTTTAAGCGCCTGTGCCAGAAATATTTTGCTGACCTGATCCGCCGCAATAATAAGTGCGGCTATAATTGTGTATATAAGCATAAAACCGTTCCTTATACATATTTATTGAGAGTGACGAAAATCCTGTCTTTCCGCGAGATTCCGCCGATTTCAAGGCGCGCCCTGCCAAAGCCGCGGACTGAAATAATCTCGCCGCCGGAAAGGCGCATATCCCCCTTGGAGGCGCAGATCCCGTTCACAAAAACTCTGCCGCCGCGGATAAGTTCACCCGTATTCCCGCGCCCTGTTCCGCATAAAAGAGAAAGCAGCGCGTCAAGTCTGAGAGACGCAACAGTGCCGCGGATTTCCTTAAATGACGGCGGAGGAAGTTCAATTGACGCCGCGTCGGAAATTTCCACGCTGACGCCGATTCTGCCGACCTTTAAAAGCTCGCGTTCAACAGTCTGCGCCGCCTGCGGCATCATAAAAGCAACGCATTTATCGGGCATGACTATAATATCCCCGCATTTTTCGCGTTTTATCCCAAGTCCCATAATGCTGCCGAGAAAATCCCTGTGCGAAAGCGCCGAAATATGGCTTGACCGAATAATCACAGCTTCAATCGGATAATCGAGAAGCTCTTCATCAGGCGCAAATGCAGCCATACAACGCTCCGCCCCCTCATGTCCGCCGAACAGGAAAAACTCCTGCGGAAGATGGTTTTTCCTCAGCCGCAGCTCACTCTGCGCATGCTCGGACAAAAAATCGCCGTACATTGCGCAGCCGTATTTTTCACTGCGGCAGGCAAGGTCATACAAATGTGCAAACAGAATTTCATCCTCATCGTTAAGACCCGACAAAAATTTCTGTTTACCGCTTATTCCCATGGAAATATACCGGTATTTTTCAGTTCATCGCGAACATCAGCCATAATATCAACATTATACGGTGCGATGAGGAAAATGCCGCCGGCAACTTTCTGGATTGAACCGCCGAGCGCATAAACCGAGCCGCTGATGAAATCGATAACTCTGCGCGCAGTGTCCTTTTCGAGTTTTTCAAGGTTTATCACAACCGGTTTTTTGCTGCGCAGGTGATTTGCCACCTCCTGTGATTCCTCAAAGCGCTCTATCTGCAGCACAACGACTTTCATCTGCGTTGTTGCGGCAATGTTCACAACCTTTGACTTTTTTGAGGATACCGTTGGCGTAGGCTCTTCATAGTTCGACTCCTCAACTGTCGGAAACTCCATATCTTCATCATCCTCCGGTCCGAAAACCAAATTAGACAATTTGTTCATAAAAGACATATTCATAGACCCCCTTATTATTCTTTAAATATTGCGCTGCCTACCCTGACATGGGTTGCGCCCTCTTCAACAGCAAGCTCAAAATCGCCGCTCATTCCCATTGAAAGGATATCGGCATTATACTGCACGAACAAATCGTGCGCACGGCGGAAAACCGCTCTTATTTCGCTTTCCGCTGCCGCCTTGGGCGCCATTGTCATAAATCCGCGGAAGCGAATGTTTTTAAGCTTTTCCGTTTCTTTCATTATATCCGCTATTTCGTCAATTGTCAAACCATATTTGCTTTCTTCGCCCGATATATTTACTTCAAGCAGAAAATCCTGAACGATACCGAGCTTTTCCGCCGCTGCGTTTATCGCTTCGGCAAGGTGCAGACTGTCTACCGAATGGATAAGCTCAGCCTTTCCGACGGCATATTTCACCTTATTCGTCTGCAAATGACCGATAAGATGCCAGTGCGCATCTTTTATTTCGGGATATTTTGCATTAAGCTCCTGAACGCGGTTTTCACCGAAAACGGATTCTCCGCATTGCTGTGCTTCCGAAATGCGCTCAACCGAAACGGTTTTTGTGACGGCAACCAATGTGACTGATGCAGCGCTTCTTTCGCTGCGCGCCTGTGCCGCATTTATTCTTTCGTGAATACTTTTAAGATTTTCCGATATTTTTGTCATATCCTCTTACCGCCTCCGGATTCACAAGAATTTTATCATATATCTTAAGCGCCTGAAATTTGCTTCCCTCCGGCGGAGTATATTTGTTTTTCACAACATAAAAATCCCCGTCGCGGCAAAGCATGTCCACGCACCTGAACGATACCGCCTTATTTTCGCTGACAACATACACTCCCGTAACATCGTCTGTCACGCGGATTGCCTCCGCCGGAACGCGAAGTCCGCGGAACGCTTTTGTTTCAATTTCAAATTCGCAGGTGCGTTTATCAGTGATTCCCTGCACACTGCGGGTGCATTTTATAATAAGTGCACAAGTGCCGTTTTCTTCATTTTTAGCAAGCACTGTTGCAGCAACCGCCGTTTGTTCATCAATTGACAGCTTCACTGCATCCCCCTGGGATATGTCAACGGCTTCGCTCTGCTTCACTGTTGCCGCCAGATACCATGCATAGCTGTCCTCAATTTTTGCAAGCTGACTGCTGTCCGGCTTAAATTCCTTCATTATGTCGGAAAAGCCGTCAATATCCTCCGCCTTAAGCGTTCCCACAACATCGGCGTTTCCGTAATACTCCAGACCGTCAAGCGAGGAATAGAAAAAGCCTGCCGCCGGCGCTGCAATTTCATCGCGCACACCGCCGAGCCGCGTTTCCAGCTCATACTGTTCTTTCTGAAGTGACAGCAGCAGTTCGTCACGCGCACCACCCGTTTTTGAAGCGGCGCTCTTTTCAGCAATAATCGCAAGACGGTTTTTGCAGTCCTGCGCAGCGCTGTAATCAGATTCATCCGCAGCCGCACGAATATCCGCCGCAAGCTCTTTTACAACCGAATATATTCTTGCATCATCCGAAGCATACAAATCGGCAATGCTCTCCGACCGCTTTATGTCATCAATTCTCCCGGTCACTTCCTCAAGCTGTTTTGCGAGCTTTTCGTCCAGATCGCCGCTGATGACCGTGCCGACGGTGCTGCCGCGCGAAACGCGCGTTCCGTCTTTCACAAGCGGTTCAAAAACACCTGTGCTTTCATTTTCCACAATCGTTTCACCGCGCAGGATAAATCCGCTGCCCGTCACGGTTTTATGTACCTCCGTTATTTCCGCCGTCATCGTGTCATACGGATAGCGAAAATACAAAAAGGTGCTCAGCACTGCGGTCAGAGCCGCAGCCGCCAGAATTATTTTAACTGTTCTGTTCATGCCGCACTTCCTTTTTCGGCGCTGAATCCGATTATTTTAAGACTGCATTTCGTCATTTTCCGCTTCAATAAAGTTTATCGGAACGGCAGGAATAATCGTTGAAATAGCGTGCTTGTAAACAACCTCCTGCTTGCCGTCGCTGTCAACAACAACTGTATAGCTGTCGAAACCGAGCACTGTTCCCCTTATCTGAAAGCCGCTCACAAGGAAAATCGTGATCGCGATTTTGTCTTTTCTGACGCGGTTTAAAAATACATCCTGTAAGTTAATCTGCTGTTTCATATTGTTTGATCCTTTCCTCTGTTATTTTCACTGCCTGCGAAAATGCGTCTTCGCAGGGCAGCCAATGCACGTTTTCAATGTGGCGGAGCCATGTCAGCTGGCGCTTGGCATACCGCCTGGTGTTTTTCTTAAGCTGCTGCACAGCCTCGTCATAGCTGCACAACCCGTCAGTATACTCCGCAAGCTCCTTATAGCCTATCGCCTGCATCGCCGTGGGCATTTGTCCGCGCAGCGGAAGCACACGGCTTTTAAGCTCGTCCAAAAGACCTTCGCGGAGCATTTCATCAACGCGCCCGTTAATGCGATTGTACAGCTTTTCGCGCTCCATGTCAATTGCAAAATATATGCATTTATAAGGTTTTTTCCCGTTTTTGCTCATTTCATCAAGCTCGGCACGCGTTTTCCCTGTTAAATGGAATGTTTCGATTGAACGGATAACGCGCTTTACATCGTTTTCATGCAGTTTTTTTGCCTGAACCGGGTCAATGGCGCGCAGCATTTCAAAAAGAGCGCTGTTTCCGTTTTCGCGCGCGAACCGTTCAAGGCCGGCACTGTAACTTTCGTCACGCATAGGAGCGGTAAACTCCGTTCTGTTAATTATATTTTCCATATAAAGCCCCGTGCCGCCGACAAGCACAGGTATTTTCCCGCGCGACATTATGTCCTCCACCGCTTTTCCGGCTTCGGTTACAAACCTGTTAACACTGTAGCTTTCGGTCGGTTCGGCAATATCAATCATGTGGTGCGGCACTGCCGCAAGCTCGGCATATGTCGGCTTTGCCGTTCCTATGTCAAGTCCTTTGTAGATCTGCATGGAATCGCACGAAACAATCTCACCCGAAAAGCGCTTCGCAAGCCTTATCCCAAGCTCCGTTTTTCCGGAAGCCGTTGCGCCGCACACAGCAATCAAAAAATCCTTCATGGCGCACCTCAGACAATTCTTCCGAACATTTTTTCTATCCGGTACTTTGTGAATTTTATGCTTATCGGTCTGCCGTGCGGACAGGTTGAAATTCCCTCAAGCTGCAGCACACGCCGATATATTGCTTCCATTTCCTTTATCGAAAAGTCGCAGTTCGCCTTGATTGCGCTGCGGCACGCAATGGTATAAACTGCTTTGTCGCGGCGGTGCGTCAGCTCGCTTTTTTCATCGCCGCCCAAAACGGCAAGCGTTTCTATGAGCAAATCTCCTCCGTCGCCGTATGCGCAGTCGGCAGGAAGCGAACGGATGATCACGCCGCTGCCGCCGAAGTCTTCAACCTCAAAACCGAGACCCTCCAGGAAACCGGTGTTTTCCGCAAGTGTTTCACGCTCCTGCGGCGTCAGATTCACACTTATCGGCATCAGAAGCATCTGCGAATCAGACTTGCAGCCGTTTGCCACGATTTCTTCATAGCGTATACGTTCATGCGCGGCATGCTGGTCAACCAGAATAAATTCATCTCCGCGCTGAATCAGAATATATGTTGAAAAAAGCTGTCCGATAACACGAAAATCATCAATTGTGCCTGCCGCGGCTGCCGGCGCGTTTTCCTGTTTATCTTCTTTTTTCGGCTGTGCCGCAACTGCGGCAGATTCCTCTGCTGCCGGCAGCGGCGCTTTTTCCCGATAAGAGCTTTCTGCCCGTTTTGCATATGCAGCCTCGCCGCTTCCCTCAACCGGCTTTACGGGGAGTTTTCCGCCGTACGGCTGCACGGCTTCGCGTATTTCATTCACCGTCAGCGGTGCACGGCGCACATTTTCCGGTTGCGGCTGCACCGTATACGGAACAAATTTGCTTTTATTCTGCTTCGGTGCGGATGAAAATATCGTTTGCTGCTCTTGCGGCGGATTCGGGGGAACTATCATTTTATATGCATTTTTAACCGGTTCTTCCTCATAAATCTCACGCGGAGCGGAAGCTTTCACAAGAGCGTTTTTAACCGCCCAGTAAAGCGCTTCATACACGCTGCGCTCGAAAGCGAATTTAATCTCGGTTTTGCTCGGATGAACATTAACGTCAACCTGCGCCGCATCAAGTTCAATATCAAGCACTGCAACGGGGAAACGCCCGATCATCAGCTCATTTTTATAGGCTTCGGCGAGTGCGTTGTAAAGCGTTTTGTTTGCAACGCATCTGCCGTTGACAAAAAATATTTCCATAAGCCTGTTCGGGCGCGACAGATTATTCAGTCCCGTAAGTCCGCGGACGGCAACTCCGTCCTTAACATAGTCAACCTCCGTCATTGCGGCGGCAACTTCGCGCCCCAAAACGCAGTGTACGGCATTTTTCAGAATGTTATCTCCGGGGGTGAGCAAAACCTCCTTGCCGTCACGGATAAGCCGAACCGATACATTCGGATGGCTGAGCGCCTGCTTGTTGCAGACGTCCGAAACGGCGGCAGCCTCTGCCGCGTCCTTTTTCAGAAATTTCATTCGCGCAGGGGTATTGTAAAAAATATCTCTGACAACAATTGTTGTTCCCTCAGGGCAGCCGGCAGGTTCGTTTTTAACCTCCTCGCCGCCCTCCATAACAATATGCGTACCCTCATTTTTGCCAATCGGTTTTGTGAAAAGCTCCGTGCGGCTGACTGCCGCAATACTGCACAGCGCTTCACCGCGAAAACCGAGCGTTCCGATGCTTTCAAGATCGCTTGCTGTTTTGATTTTGCTCGTCGCATGGCGCAGGAAAGCCGTTTTTGCATCATCGCTGTCCATTCCGCAGCCGTTATCCGTTACGCGCATATAGGTTATGCCGCCGCGCTTAATCTCAACCGTGACGGACTTTGCGCCGGCATCGATAGCATTTTCCACAAGCTCCTTAATGACGCTTGCCGGACGCTCGACAACTTCTCCTGCGGCAATTTTTTCCGCAGTAAATTTGTCAAGGACATTTATTCTTCCCATGCGATTTCCTCCTTTCAGGCAGATGTCTGGGAATAACAGATTCGAGTCTGTTATGTCTAGGCATAGCAGATTCGAACACATACGCCCTATGCTTGTTAAATTTCCGCACAACTGTCTTTTCGGGACTTGCAAGGCGTCAAGCCTTGCTGCGCCCTGCAAAAACAGCTGTGTAAAAATTTTTCGGCGCATAGGGTCTGCGAGTTCAAAAAGAGCAAATTTTTTGCAAGAGAAGGCAAAAGCGCAGTTAATAGTTTGTCTATTAACGAGCATTTTAACGCATTATTGCGGAAAATTTGCCTTTTTGAACCGAATGGGGTTCGAATCTCTTATGCCTACAGCATTTTCTGAAGCTCATACAGCTTGTTGAGCGCTTCAATCGGTGTGAGCGTTGTTATATCGACTGCGCGCAGAGCGTCAGTCACGGCATTTGATTCCATGCTCATGAAGTCAACCTGTGTGCTTTCTTCCGCTTGTTCGGCTATTTTTTTACCCTGAACCTGCGCCGACTCACCCTTTTCAACGCTCCTGAGAACGCTTTTTGCGCGCTTTACAACGCTTTCCGGAACACCGGCAAGCTTTGCAACCTCAATACCGAAGCTGTCATCCGTGCCGCCGCGCACAATTTTGCGGAGAAAGGTTATATCATCACCGCGCTTTTTGCAGGCGGTGTTGTAATTAACAATTCCGAAAACCTCGCCCTCAAGCGCAGTCAGCTCATGATAGTGCGTAGCAAAAAGCGTTTTCGCACCGATATGCTTAACAATATGTTCAATAACCGCCCATGCAATTGAAAGTCCGTCAAAGGTGCTTGTTCCCCGCCCGATTTCATCAAGTATGCAAAGGCTTTTTTTTGTTGCGTTTTTAAGAATATAGCTGACCTCATTCATTTCGAGCATAAATGTGCTCTGCCCCGAGGCAAGGTCATCAGACGCGCCTATTCTCGTGAATATTTTGTCGATTATCCCACATTCGCAGCTGTCCGCCGGAACGAACGATCCGATCTGCGCCATCAGTGCGATGAGCGCCGTCTGCCGCATATACGTTGACTTGCCTGCCATGTTCGGTCCGGTTATGATTGCAGCGCAGTTCTCCTTGCAGTCAAGCAGCGTGTCGTTCGGAACAAAAAGACTGTCGCGAAGCATTTTTTCAACCACCGGATGCCTGCCGCCCTTGATTTCAAGGCGGTCGGAAACGGTTATCTGCGGTTTGGTATAGTTATTTTTTACAGCGGCTTCGGCAAGCGAATAAAGCACATCCGTCATGCCTATTGCGTGAGCCGTTTTCGAAATGCGTTCCATTTCATCGCATACGCGGCGGCGAATTTTTACAAATTCATCATATTCGAGCTGCACAAGCCGCTCGCCCGCACCGATTACCGTGTTTTCAATCTCCTTAAGCTCTGCCGTTATGTAACGTTCGCCGTTTGTTATCGTCTGCTTTCTTATATAATCATCGGGAATCTTTGAAAGCTGCGAAGCCGATACTTCGATAAAATATCCGAAAACCTTATTGAACTTGACTTTCAGATTCTTGATTCCCGTGCGCTCCTTTTCGCGCGCTTCAAGACCCGTGATATAGCTTCTGCCGTCCGTTGCGGCACTGCGGAGCTTGTCAATTTCCTCATTGAAGCCCTCGCGGATAAGACCGCCGTCACGCAATGATATGGGCGGTTCCTCCGTGATTCCCCTTTCAAGCAGGTCATGCAGATCATCAAGCGTGTCAAGCGAAGCCGCCTGCGTTGACAAAAGTACGCTCCGCGCACGCGCCAAAAGCTTTGAAATGTACGGCAGTCTTGAAAATGAGCTGCGCAGTGCGGCAAGGTCACGCGCGTTCGCCGTTCCGAGCGACACGCGGCTCATAATCCGCTCAATATCATTTATGCCGCAGAGAGCTTCACCCAATTCATCGCGCCATTCAAGATTATTTACAAGCTCCTCCACGCTGCAAAGCCGGTTGCTGATTGCAGCCGCATTCACAAGCGGGCGCAGAATCCACTGCTTTAACATTCTTGCTCCGATTGACGTTTTTGTATTATCAAGCACCCACAGAAGACTGCCGCGGCGGCTCTTGTCGCGCATGGTTTCAACAAGCTCAAGATTGCGCTGGCACGAGGTGTCAAGGTCAACAAATTCCTGCGATGTATATATATTAATTTCTCTTATATGCGTCAGCTGTGCTTTCTGCGTTTCGAGCAGATAATCAATCAGCGCCGCAGTTGAAGTCAGCAAAAGCGGATCGGCAATATCGGAGCTGTTTTTCAGCTGCATTGAAACCTTTTCGCGCGCGTCCTTTTTCACATCGTCAGCATTGTAGAAAAACGCGAGCGCTGAAGTGCGGCTTTTGATATATTCATCAATACGGCGGTTTTTTCCTCCGCTGCCGCCGATTGCAATTTCAACCGGCGCAAAGCGCGACAGTTCGCTTAAAAGCTTGTCACACTCAACATCTCCCTGAAGAACCGTTCCGAGCATTTCGCCCGTTGAAACATCCGCAAAGGTTACGGCGCAGTCACTTCCCTCGCGGCAAATACTTGCCATATAGTTGGTTTTGCGCGCGTCAAGCAGCGAATCATCCAGAATCGTTCCGGGAGTGACCACGCGGACTATACCGCGCTTTACTATCCCTTTTGCCGTTTTCGGATCTTCCATCTGCTCGCAGATAGCAACCTTATGCCCCTTTGCAACAAGGCGCGCTATGTACGAATCTGCCGCATGAAAAGGAACGCCGCACATCGGAGCGCGCTCCTCCTGTCCGCAGTCGCGCCCGGTCAGCGTTATTTCAAGTTCCTTGGAGGCAAGAATCGCATCCTCAAAAAACATTTCGTAAAAATCTCCGAGCCTGAACATCAGAATACAGTCGGCACATTCCTTTTTCACGCTCAGATATTGTTTCATCATTGGAGTAAGCTCAGCCACGGCACTCCATCCTTTCTTTAATGGCATCCTCCGCAGCTCGCGCAGCTTCCGCTGCAGCTGCCGGGCATTTTTCCGGTTATATGGAATGATATAATTCCGTTCATTCTGTCAATAACCTCCTGAAAGGTTCTCTGTGCAGCTATATACGCGGAGATATGCCCGTTTTCCATCATTTTTTCGTATGCCGCTTCAAGCTCGGCGCGGATTTCTTTCATTCGCTCCTCGCCGATCTCGCCCTTGTTTATCTCATCGGCAAGCTTTGTGCGGACAGCGCTATATTCCTGCAAAAGCCGGAGTGCTTCCGCGTCCTCCTCCTGCTCGCGCTCGGCGGTTTTCAGCGTTTTGTATTCCTCGCTTTCGATAATCGCCTCGCCCAGCTCCTTTGCCTTTTCATAAATATCAGCCATGATTTTCTCCTTTCAGTTTCAGCGCTCAAGCTCTCCGCAGAGAACCCACGTCTGAGCGCGCGTTATTTTTACGGGAATTATCTGCCCTGCCAAATCGGGCGTTCCCTTGAAATTTACTATCTTATTCGCATAATTCCGCCCCGTCATCATATCGGGATCATTCTTGCTCGGTCCTTCAACCAGAACGAGCTCTGTTTTCCCCTCATGCCGCTTGTTCCGCTCAAAGCTTATCTTATTCTGCAAATCAAGCATGCGGCGAAACCTTGCGTTGATTTCCTCCTCCGATGCGCACGGCTCAAGCTTTGCCGCACGCGTTCCCGTTCTTTTGGAATATATAAATGAAAATATGCTGTCAAACCGTGCCGCGGACAGGATTTCCTCGGTTTTTTCGAAATCTGCCTCAGTTTCTGTCGGAAAGCCGACGATTATATCGGTGGTCAGCGCGATGTCGGGCATAAGCTCCCGCGCTTTTTTAACCGTTTTCATATACTGCTCAGCGGTATAACGCCTGTTCATGTCGGCAAGAACCTTGTCGCTGCCCGACTGAAGCGGCAAATGCAGCTGCTTGCATATCTTTTCCTGCTGCGCCATGGTATAAAGCAGTCTTTCCGAAATATCCTTCGGGTGGCTCGACATAAAACGAATCCGTTCTATTCCGTCCACCGTGCAGACGCTTTCAAGAAGCTTTGCAAATGCGTCTCCCTCGCCGCGGTCAAGTCCGTAGGAATTGACGTTCTGACCGAGAAGCATAACTTCTCTGACTCCGTTTTCCGCAAGACTTCTCACCTCGCAGAGAATATCCTCCGCCGCACGGCTCCGTTCTCTTCCGCGCACATATGGAACAATGCAGTACGAACAAAAATTATTGCAGCCGTACATGACCGACACGAAAGCGCGGCTGCCGCCGTCATGCTTGACCGGAAGTCCCTCGGCAATGCTGCCGCTTCCGCCGATGTCAAGAATCCGCTCGCTGTGCTGAAGTGCCTGCATCAAAAGCTCGGGAAACCGCCACAGTGCATGAGTTCCGAATATCAGATCAACATGGCGGTACTTCGCCTTTATGCGCGCCGCAATCTGCTCCTGCTGAACCATGCAGCCGCAGACAGCGATTATCATACCCGGACGGCGCTCCTTTAAATGCTTGAGCGCACCGAGATTTCCGAAAACTCTGTCCTCGGCATTTTCGCGCACGGCACAGGTATTGAATATGATGACATCTGCTTTTTCGCGATCCTCAGTCATTTCATAACCCATTTGCTCCAGCATACCTGTCAGCCGCTGCGAGTCGTTCACGTTTTGCTGGCAGCCGTATGTCTCCACCAACGCAAAACGCTTGCCGCCGCTTTTTTTCACAAGCTCCATTATTTCGCTCTGGCGCGCTATTTCCGCGCCGTCAATGTGTACATTCTGCTCTGACAATCTATTTCTTCCAATCCATTATATTTTTCTGCTTTCGGCATATTTTCTCCAGTAAAACAGGTATTGCTGGGCAAATCCGCTGTATGCGCCGAATGTTTCTTCACCGGTGTGCTTCGCATCGTTTGCTGAAAACTGTTCTGCCATAACGCGTTTTATCCACACGTCTGACGGGAACAGATCATACTTTCCGAGCGAGAACAAAAGCACACAGTCGCAGACCTTGTCGCCGACGCCGTACAGTTTAAGAAGCAGTTCGCGCGCTTTGCCCGTTTCGCAGTTTTCAAGCTCGCTCCCCGATATTTCTCCGCCGGCAACCTTTTGCGCCGCGGAAAGTATGTACGGCGCACGATAACCGACGCCGATTGCGCGGAAATCCGCCTCGGAAAGGCGCGCCAAAGTTTCCGCTGACGGAAATGCGTGAAGCGTTTTTCCGCCGAAGCTTATTTCCTTTCCGTACAATGTGCAAAGTTTTTCCACGCATGAACGGATTTTCGGAATTGAGCTGCGCTGCGATATTATAAATGATATAAGTGTTTCAAAAAATTCCTGGCGCAGAATTCTGATTCCTCCGCCATACTCCACCGCGCGGCGCATAGTGTCGTTTACGGAAACCGCTTTTTTGATTTTCCCGTAATCACGCCTTACGTCAAGATATTTTTCCCAGAAATCAGCATAGTCTTCCTCCGAACAGCCGCTGAGCTCAATGTTCGCCCCGTCAGACGATATTTTCACCGCCCTGCCTCCGGCAACACCCATGTAACTTCCGTCAGACTCCTGATTCCACCGAAAACACTGTCCGCAGTCAAAAGTATGGCGCGGAATGAAATCGTTTAATTCTATTTTCAAGCCGCATCACGCCTTTCTTTTTCTGATTCTGTCATCAATCGCGCGCAGAAGCTCACCGCAGTATTCTTCCGCTGCTGCTGCCGCGCAGCGCTCATCGGCTATTCCGACACAGCGGCGCAGCCACTGCGCCGCTGACGGTGCTTCCGCTTCGCTTTCAAGCATAGCCGCAGCAGAGAGAGCTATTCTTGCAAATCTTGCATTTCCGTACTCTGCATAAGGGAATACCTCCGGACGGTATATCCGCACATCCTCCCCCTCGCAGCAGACATATCCTCCGGGATTTCGCACCGAAGCTCCAAGCTGAAGCGACAGTGTTCTTCCGCAGCTTATTCCTGCGAGAATGACATCCGTAAACGGAGTTACGGTAAGATGCTTCCATATTGCTTCATCAGCCGAAAACCATTCAACATCCAGCTCACGCATCAGACTTACCGCGCGTTCAAATTCACGCACAAGCAGTGCATCTGTTTTATATATATTCTCATCTGTGCAAACGGCAAGGCGGTTTTTCCGCCCGGCAGCACGTTTGCATGCAAGCTTTGCGGCAAATGCTGCATTCCGAACAGAAAGCATAACCTTTCCTTCGGCAAGCTCGGTACTATTTTCCGAAGCAGTATCATAGCACGGGCAGATTATACACCGCCCGGCAATATAATGTACATGAGCTGACAAATCCAGCTCATGCCGCACCTGATCCAGATCGGCGATGTCCCTTGTGCTGCGGCAATTCCACAGCACTGCATCATGCCCGCGTATTTCATCCGTAACAACGCGCATTGCAGCTTCGGAACGCACACACTCCCCGACAACTATGTGTGTGAGCGAATCGCACCGCAGCGGTTTCCGGAACTTTCGCATAACACGCCTTATCACAGTTTCGGCAAACTTAAGATCATCCTCGGCTTCACGCGTGGAGGCAATCAGCAAAACCGACTTACTCACATACAATCTCCCCGTCCGAAACGGCGGCTGTAATCTTTTTCGGTCTGCCGCCGCGGATAATTATATCCGAAAGCTTATCTTCGATTTTCCGCTCAATCAGGCGGCGCAGCGGACGCGCCCCCATATGCTCCGCAGCGGCTTCCGTTACAAGCATTTCGCGCACTGCGTCCTCAGCAACAAGCGACATGCCCTTTTCAGCAAGCATTTCATTAAGTTCGCCGATCATAATATCAAGTATGCTCAGCATTTCGCTTCGGTTAAGCTCGCCGAACACCACAATTTCATCAACACGGTTGAGGAATTCCGGCCGGAATATTGCTTTAAGCGCGCGCATAACCTTTTCGCTTCTTTGGCGGCTTGCACTTTCCGCAAATCCTATTCCGCCGCCTTTCCAGTCACTGCCGGCATTGCTTGTCATTACTATAACGGCGTTTTCAAAGCTGACAACCTTGCCGTGACTGTCAGTAACCCGCCCGTCATCAAGCATCTGCAAAAGAATATTCATAACATCGGGGTGAGCCTTTTCGATTTCGTCAAACAATATCACGCAATAAGGCTTTCTGCGAACCTTTTCGGTGAGCTGACCGGCATCGTCATATCCGACATATCCCGGCGGCGAACCGATAAGTTTGGACACTGTGTGCTTCTCCATAAATTCCGACATATCAACGCGGATAAGCGAATCCCCGGAATCAAAAAGCTCAACAGCCAGCTGCTTTACAAGCTCTGTCTTGCCGACGCCTGTCGGTCCGACAAAAATGAAGCTCGCCGGGCGGCGCTTTTTTGAGAGCTGTGCGCGCGAACGGCGAATTGCACGGCTGACCGCGCTGACTGCGTCATCCTGCCCGATTATTCTTTCGTGAAGTCTTTCCTCAAGCTTCAGAAGCCTTTCCGTTTCCTCCTCTGTTATTTTGCGGACGGGAATTTTCGTCCAGTCCTCAACAACGCGCGCAATGTCCTCTGTTGTAAGATAAACGTCCTTTTCCTGGTTTTTTATATTGTCAAGCTCGTTTTGCAGCGAGCACTCCTTTGTTTTCAGCTCCGCAAGCTTTGCAAAATCCTCCTCGCTCTGCTCAGAGCTGCACTTTTCCTCAAACTGTTCGCGCTCGGATTTTGCCGCGTCAAGCGCTTTTGCGGTGCGCACCTGTGCAGCAAGCAGCGCATTTTTAAGATTGGCGCGGCTGCCCGCCTCATCAATAAGGTCAATCGCTTTATCCGGCAGAAAACGCCCCGTGATATATCTTGTCGAAAGATTTACCGCCGCTCTTATAACCTCATCGGGGATTCTGACTTTATGATAATCCTCATAATATTGTTTTATCCCGGTAAGAACCTCAACCGTTTCCTCCGGCGAGGGTTCTTCAACGATAACCGTTTGAAATCTTCTTTCCAGCGCGGAATCCTTTTCAATAAACTTGCGGTACTCCGTAAGCGTGGTTGCGCCGATTACCTGAATCTCTCCCCTTGCAAGCGCCGGTTTAAGAATGTTCGCGGCGCTCATTGCACCTTCCGCATCCCCTGCGCCGACAATATTATGCAGCTCATCAATAACAAGTATTATATTTCCGAGCTTTTTCGTTTCTTCAATAATTCCCTTGAGCCGCGCTTCAAACTGACCGCGGTACTGAGTTCCGGCAACAATCGCCGTGAAATCAAGCAGATATATTTCCTTGTCAAGCAGCTTTTCCGGCACATTTCCGGCGGCGATTCTTTCTGCAAGACCCTCCGCAATCGCCGTTTTACCAACGCCCGGTTCACCGAGCAGCGCCGGGTTATTCTTTGTCCTGCGGTTAAGTATCTGCACAAGCCTTTCTATTTCTCTTCCGCGCCCGATTACCTTGTCAACAAGACCCTCGCGCGCTTTTTTTGTAAGATTTGTTCCGAACGAATCAAGCAGGCGTTTTTTCTTTTCTTTATGCTTTTTTTCGCTCTTTTCTTCGCTCTTTTCCTCCTCCGGCTCGTCCTTTTCGGCAGGTGCACCGAAAATGTTGGAAAGAAATTCGCCGAAAGCTCCGCCGCTGTCCTCTCCGTCCATAATCTCCATCATCTGCGATTCAAGATTCTGCATATCCCCAAGGTCAAGTCCGCCGGCCATCTGCTGCATGGTGTTGATTCCAAGCTCCCGTGCACATGGCATGCAAAGTCCTTCATTTATGCTTTTTCCGTTCTCAAGTCTTGTTATAAATATAACGGCAACATTTTTGTTGCAGCGTGAACACAACAATAATATCATCCCCCTTGCTCCGGCACGGACGTCCGCACCGCGGCATAATGCCGTATAGTTTATAATACCACAGCTCAGAGGTAATTTCAATTAAAATTCTGTGAATTTTCGCGTTTTTTTCGCATAAAAACGGCTGCGGCAAAATGAATTTGCCGCAGCCTGCTGTTCACTCTATTCCGGCCGGAGTGTATCCGGCTTTTTCCACCGTTTCGCGCAGAAGCGAATCCTCCAAAGCGGTATCCGCCGTAACAACCGCTTTCTTTCCCTCAAGGCTTACGCTTACCGCCGTTACTCCGGGCAGCGCCGAAAGCGCTTTCTCAACGTGCGCCTTGCAGTGATTGCACATCATTCCGTCAATATAAACCGTTTTTGTCATATATTTATCCTCCTCTTTATTTTCCGCCGCCATGAAATTCGGAACGGCGATTTTTCTTTGCTTATTTTCCTTTAAGCTTTTTCTCGGATTGAAAAAGCTCAGCCGAAGCGCATTTGTCACAACGCAGAAGCTTGAAAGGCTCATTGCAGCCGCACCGAACATGGGGTCGAGCTGAATTGAGAACGTCGGGATAAGCACACCTGCCGCAATCGGAATTCCGATGCAGTTGTAGAAAAATGCCCAGAACAGATTCTGATGAATAATCTTAAGCACTTTTCTTGAAAGCCGAATCGCAGCTGCTGCGTCCGTCAGCTCCGACCGCATGAGCACCACATCGGCAGCGTCGATTGCAATATCCGTTCCTGCGCCGATTGCAATTCCCGTGTCGGCACGCGTGAGCGCCGGCGCATCGTTTATTCCATCTCCTATCATTGCCGTTTTCCCGTATTCCGACAAGCGGCGCACCACTGATTCCTTATCCTGCGGAAGAACATCCGAAATAACCGCGTCCGTTAAAACCTTGCTTTGCACGGCGTTTGCGCTGCGGCGATTGTCACCGGTCAGCATAACGACAAGCAGACCGAGTTTTTTCAGCTCTCCGACTGCCCCTGCGCTGTCGGGGCGGATTGAATCCGCAGCAGCAATAATTCCGAGCGGTTTTCCATCGTATGCGAAATACAAAGGCGTCTTTCCCTGCTCCGCAAGCCTGTTCCCCTCCGCGGTCAGTTTTTCATCAAGCAGACCGTTCTCATTCATAAATAGGGCATTTCCTCCGAGCGCCGTTTTTCCGCCGATTTCCGCACGAACGCCTTTTCCCGGTATTGCAGAGAATTTAACTGCTTCAAGCTTTGCAATATTATTCCTGTCGGCATATTCACAAACTGCCTCTGCCAGCGGATGCTCGCTTTTTCTCTCAAGCGCGGCGGCAATTTCCGAAAGTTCCTTTTCCGATGCTCCGCCGAACGGACTAATATCGGTCACACGCGGAGTGCCGGATGTTACCGTGCCGGTCTTATCAAGCACTGCAATTTCGGTTTTGCCGGCATTTTCAAGAGCAGCTGCCGTTTTAAACAAAATTCCGTTTCGCGCACCCGTGCCGCTTCCGGTCATAATTGCAACAGGAGTTGCAAGTCCGAGAGCGCACGGGCAGCTTATCACAAGCACACTTACCGCGCGCGCCAGAACAAATCCCGTGCCTTTTCCGGCAATTGCCCACACAATCGCCGTGATTGCCGCAATAATAATCACTGCCGGAACGAAAACACCCGACACTCTGTCGGCAATTTTTGCAATCGGTGCCTTTTGTGACGCGGCATTTTCCACCATTTCAATTATTCTGCTGAACGTTGTGTCGTTTCCGACATGCGTTGCCGTGCAGGTGAGATACCCGTTTTTATTCACCGTTGCGGCGCTCACTCTGCTTCCGGCATATTTTTCAACCGGCACACTTTCACCCGTCAGCGCTGATTCATCAACTGCACCGGCACCCTCGCGCACCTCTCCGTCCACGGGAATCCTTTCCCCCGGGCGGACGGTAAATATATTGCCGTTTTCAACCTCAGACGCCGGAATTGTGATTTCCTTTCCGTCACGGATAACTCTTGCAAAATCGGGTGCAAGCTCCATAAGCTTTTTTATCGCGTCGGTTGTTTTTCCCTTGCTGTATGCCTCCAGCGTTTTCCCGACCGTTATCAGCGTAAGTATCATAGCAGCCGACTCAAAATACAATTCGTGCAGAAGATGCATTGCGTGTGCTCCGTCCGCCGCCGTCATCATAAAAAGCAGCACAAGGCTGTACACAAACGAGCTGCCGCTGCCGAGCGCCACAAGCGTGTCCATGTTCGGTGCTCCGTGCAGCGCGCTTTTAAAACCGCTCGTGAAAAATCTGCCGTTTATAATCATGATAACTGCCGTCACTACAAGCTCATAAAGTCCGAGTGCAAGCGGATTCTTCACCGCATTGAACGGAAGCCGCCACTCCCACATAACATGCCCCATTGAAACATACATCAGCGGCAGCAGCAGGCAGACGGATGCAATCAGCCTGAACTTCAGCGCACGGAGTTCGCCGCCGTTATCCGCTTCCTTGCTATGTTCGCTTCCGTGCAGCGCCGCACCGTACCCTGCCGAATCAACCGCCGTGCAGATTTTTTCCGCAGTCGCCGGTGCGGCAAACGTAACCGTCATTGAATTTGTCAGCAGACTGACCGAAACGCTGTTCACCCCGTCAACACTCTGAACCGCCTTTTCAACATGCGCACTGCAGGCGGCACATGTCATTCCGCTGACATCAAATTTTTTTGTAACCATAAAATCGCCCCGAAATCATCTTAATTTTTTTATCAGCTCAACCGTTTCATCAATTATGCTTTCATCGTTTCCCCTGATTTTCTCTGCAACGCAGGTTTCCATATGATCCTGCAAAATGATATATCCGAACGACCTGAGTGCACTCATAACCGCACTCAGCTGAATCAGAATATCGCCGCAGTAACGGTTATCGTCAATCATCGCCGATATGCCGCCGAGCTGCCCCGCCATGCGGCTTAACCGATTTTGCAGCGACCGCCGCATTTCATCACTGCGCGGACTGTCCTTTTTTCTGCAGCATTCACAATGTGCCGCCTTTTCCTCCATTTATTATACCCCCGTTCGATGTTTCTTTATTCCTCACCGTCAGTATATACCCCTATGGGGTATATGTCAAGTATTTTTATTGACAAAACAAATAAAAAAAGTTATAATTACATTATACCTATATGGGTATTAATATACTTCTGAAAGGAAGCTCCGGTATGAAACAATGTATGGACGCGGAAAATCTGCACCGCCGGCTGAAAAAAATCATCGGGCAGGTTCAGGCAATTGACAGAATGGTTGATGAAGATATTCCCTGCGAGGATGTGCTTTCGCAGATAAATGCGGCAAAATCCGCTCTGCACAGGTGTGGACAGGTTGTCCTTGAGGGACATATTAAGCACTGTGTGCGCGATGGCATTGAGCATGGAGATGCGGAAAAAACAATCGAAAGCTTCACCAAAGCTGTTGAACGCTTTGCCAATATGAAATAATTTTCTTGGCAAAGCGTTCTTTTCTGCCTATAATATACCCATACCCCTATATGTATATATGAGCATTAAGAGGTGACTATATTCAGGCATAGTGCCGACGGAGGTTTTTATATGAAAGGTCTTATATCACGCATCGAAAAATTCCTCGATATGGGCGGAACGCGAAAAGACGCCGCACTGCTGGCAATCAGCGGTGCAGCGCTTCTGCTGAGGTGGAAATCAAATACATAAACATAAAGGGGCAGCAGCAAAATGCACAGAACACATAAAGCGAATGAGGAATCAGAACAAACAATCTAAAAAATTAAATGTAGAAATTCGTTGCTTAACGAATTTCTGTGAAAGAAGCTTTATGCTACGAACAAACTTCACCTCTCGGAGTACCCTTGTACGCCTTCGGGTTCAGTTTGTCCGTTCTGCACTAGGCATAACAGACTCGAACATCATGCGGTTCAAAAAGGCAAATTTGTCGCAATAATGCGTTAAAATGCTCGTTAATAGATAAACTATTAACTGCGCTTTTGCCTTTTCCTGCAAAAAATTTGCTCTTTTTGAACTCGCAGACCCAATGCGCTGGAAAATTTTTGTTCAGCGGTTATTGCAGGGTGAAGCAAGGCTGTCGCCTTGCGAATCCCGAAAGAACGGCTGAGCGGAAATTTAACAAGCATTGGGCGCATGTGTTCGAATCTGTTATGCCTATTTCTTTCGCCCCAAAAGGGGCAGCAGCAAAATGTGATTTCATTTTGCTGCTGCCTATTTATGTTTATGTATTCTTTTCGATAAATTCAACAATGGGCGCAGGGTCATCAAAGCCGTGCGGATGGTGGTCACACCCCTTTTTGACGATAACCGTAATCGGAACGCCGTGCTTTTCATAACATTCTCGCAAAAGCGCGCCGTTTTCCTCATAGGGAACAACGCCATCGCTGTCTCCGCAAACGAGCAGCACAGGCTTCTTATGCTCCGCAAGGCTGTCCATAACGTCAATCGGATTATATCTGTAGGAAATGAGCTGCGCCATATCCATTCCCCTTGCGCGCTTAAATTCTTCCCACATGCTGTCCGTTCCTTTTCCTAAGCCTGCCGGGCAGCTGAGCAGGTTCATAACGGGCGCGTCAAGATAAAGCGCTGACACCATATCCGGGTACTTTGCGGCAAACTTAACGCCTATCATGCCTCCGCAGCTCATTCCCACAACGGCGCATTTTTTCTCAAATCCGTATTTTTTTGCAAGAAAACGCACATAATCCGCCTTTGCGTCCACATCGGAATCCGTGCACCAGCGCGTTTCATTTGCAACATATGCGAGATTAAAGCCGCGGCGCACAAGCTCAATTTCCGCATTCGGAAATGCTCCGAAATATTCTGTTTTCATAAGCCATTTTGCCGTTCTGTTTTCCTCCGCGGCAAAAACAACAATTGCTTCTCTTCCGTTAAAATCAAATTTTTCAGTATCAAAACCGTTCCACTTTTCAGCCATTTTTAATTCCTCCCATGCCTTTCGGGCAAACTCTCATGCAAACGCCGCAAACAGCGCCCCTTCCGATATTTTTGAATTTATCTTTCATATAATCGCTGCAGGCGCGCGCGTCAAAAATGTCCCCGCGGCACATTCCCTCGCGGTATGCAACATTTTTTATCGCCATAGCTCCGCATTTTTGAGAGCAGATATTGCACGCTCCGCAAATATCCTCCGCCGCGCAGTTTTTCGTTTCGAGCGGTGCGTCCGTGAAAACGGTTCCGAGCCGCACACGCGGTCCGAATTTATAGGATAAAAACAATGCGCTTTTCCCTATCTGCCCCAAGCCTGCGCGGACGGCGCATTTCTTGTGCGAATAAAGACCCTGAAGTCCGTTTATCGACTGGCTTGACGGAATCGCGGCCGCATTAAACCCAAGCTCCTGCAGATAAAGCACAAGACCGTTCGTAACGGAGTCGATATAAGCGTTCATCGTTCTGTAATGATGAAAATATGTATGTGTGGGAGCATCGTCAATCCCATTCACAACCGCTTCGGAAAGGTGCATCACGATTGAAACGGCATTATTGAGTCCTGGGAAAGGCGAATCGTCACACCGTGAAAATCCGATATCACTCACCAGACGGCTTTTCAGAAATTCCGTTATCTTTTCGTTCAATCTCCGCACCTCCTTTTATGATTAATCATTTTAACATAATATACCTTTGATTTACAAGTATTTTTCTTGATTTTATCCTTTATTTATGTTAAAATCTCCTTATAAATATTTTTTTGAGGTGTTGAAAATGAAAATTCGTGACGGATTTATTTTAAAAAGCGTTGCAGGCAAAAACATTGTTGTTCCGGTCGGCGCTCAGGTTGACTTTAACGGAATGCTTACGCTGAATGACACGGGATTGTTTTTCTGGGAGCTTCTTTCCGAGGGAATAAGCAAGGACGATATGCTGAAAAGGGTCACCGCCGAGTACGATGTGGACTCTCAGACCGCAGCTGCCGATATCGATGCGTTTGCGGAAAAGCTGCGCAGCCGCGGAATCCTGGAAGATTGACCGTCATGAATGAAAAAGTTACTTTTGAACAGATGCTGCCGCTTATCGAGCAGCAGCTTAAAGACGGCGGAGAGGTGCGCTTCAAGCCGAACGGCACAAGTATGCTTCCGCTTGTGCGCCAGGGAATCGACGAAGTTGTCATCGGAGCATACGGCGGCGGTCTGAAAAAATATGATATACCGTTCTACCGCAGAAAAAACGGTGCGTTTGTTATGCACAGGCTTGTGAAAAAGACAGCTGACGGTCAGTATCTTATGCGCGGAGATCATCAGGGTGAATTTGAAACCGGAATCACTGATTCCGATATAATCGGAGTTGTTAAATGCGTTATCCGCGCAGGCAGACCGATTTATTCCGGAACGCTCGAATTTCGGCTTTGGGGGATTTTAGGCCCTTTGTATATCAGAACAAAACGCCGCTTGTGCGAAATTAAAGGGAGATTGAGTAAATAATGCAGATTAAAGAAGAAATAAGGCGGCTTGCCGCCGCTGCCGAGGACGAGTGCACGGCGCAGTTCAGGGAAATTGACGAAACGGCTCGTTTTAACCAGGAAAAGGTTCTCGACGCGTTTATTTCCAACAGGGTAAGCGAGGCATGCTTCAGCCATACGACGGGTTACGGCTACGGCGATACCGGGCGTGACACGCTCGATAAAATATACGCTGAGGTTTTCGGTGCAGAGGACGCGCTCGTCCGCCACAATATCGTCAACGGAACACACTGCCTTACCATTGCGCTTTTCTCGGTGCTGCGCCCGGGCGATACGCTCCTTGCCGCAACAGGAAAGCCTTACGACACTCTTGAGGAGGTCATCGGAATCTCCGGTGAAAGCGGAAACGGTTCTCTGCGCGATTTCGGAGTTAATTATAAGCAAGTGGATTTGAAAAAAGACGGCACAGTTGATTTTGAGGCACTCAAAGCCGCACTCACACCCGATGTCAAGGCGGTTATACTTCAGCGTTCAAAGGGTTATGACTGGCGGCAAACGCTCAGCTGCGCATCGCTCGGCGAAGCGATTTCATTTATCAAAAGCATAAAAAACGATACCGTGTGCATTGTTGATAACTGCTACGGTGAATTTGCCGAAAGAACAGAGCCGACGCAGCATGGGGCGGATTTAATTGTTGGTTCGCTTATAAAAAATCCCGGCGGAGGACTGGCGCAGTCCGGCGGATATATTGCCGGGAAAAAGAAATATGTCGAGCTTGCGGCATACAGGCAGACTGCGCCCGGACTTGGTGCGGAATGCGGAGCAACGCTCGGTCAGAACCGTTTTATGTATCAGGGTTTTTTCACCGCGCCGCACGTTGTTGCGCAGGCGCTTAAAACGGCTGTATTCAGCGGTGCGCTTCTTGAAAAATTAGGCTGCGAAGTCAATCCCGGGCCGCACGAACCGCATACGGATATAATTCAGGCAGTAAAGTTCGGCGATGAGGAGAAGCTCATAAAATTTATCCAGGCAATTCAGAAAGCCTCCCCCGTTGACAGCTACGCGCTGCCGATGCCGTGGGATATGCCCGGTTATCAGCACCGGGTAATCATGGCGGCAGGAACTTTCGTTTCCGGCGCAAGCATTGAACTGTCTGCCGATGCGCCGATAAAACCGCCGTATGTCTGCTTCATGCAGGGCGGAATAACCTATGAAAGCGCACGTCTCGCGGTTATGAGCGCCGCCGGAGAGCTTGTCTGACCCTCAAAAAGGTCTTTCCGAAATACCCCGAAAAAGTTTTTTAAAAAAATTTGCAAAAAGTATTGACATTCATCAAACTCTTTGCTATAATATCAACGTTGTCGGCGCTAAAGCTGCCGCAATGTGGGAGCATAGCTCAGCTGGGAGAGCATCTGCCTTACAAGCAGAGGGTCATAGGTTCGAGCCCTATTGTTCCCACCATTTGGCCCGGTAGTTCAGTTGGTTAGAACGCCAGCCTGTCACGCTGGAGGTCGTGAGTTCGAGCCTCATCCGGGTCGCCATTTTTCGCCTTTGTAGCTCAGTCGGTAGAGCAAGGGACTGAAAATCCCTGTGTCACTGGTTCGATTCCAGTCGAAGGCACCATTTGCGGGAGTGGCTCAGTGGTAGAGCGTCACCTTGCCAAGGTGAACGTCGCGAGTTCGAATCTCGTCTTCCGCTCCAAAGATAAAAGGCGCCGAGGCGTCTTTTATAATATGGCGCCATAGCCAAGTGGTAAGGCAGAGGCCTGCAAAGCCTTTACCCCCAGTTCAAGTCTGGGTGGCGCCTCCAAATCGGAACAAGTTATGCTTGTTCCGATTTTTTTATCATAAAAAAACAGTCACCTGCTGCACTGTTCCTCCTTTATGGCAGCAGGCCGCGCTCGGCTTGCCTGTTCGCTTGCAAATGCACTCACAACGGCTCACTGCCGCTGCCACCTTTTTGCGGGATGCGCCTGCGGCACATATATCCAAACTGTTCATTACGTTCAAAAATAAAGCATTATTGAAATGCTTTATTTTTGAATTCAGCCGCTTTTAAGCATATAAGCTTTATGAATTTGATTCCCTTTTGTTTATATGTGCCTTTAAAACAATATTTATATATTGCGATAAAGAACGATCGTCATTCTCCGCATAAAGCCGTATTTTTTCCAGTATATCACTGTCAATAGTTATGCTGATTTTATTTTTCAATGGTTTCAAAGCAATCACCTCAAAATAATTATACGCTAATATCGCATATGGTATTGACAAATCGCATAAAGTAGGATAAAATACTACTGACATACATCAACAAATTTTTACGAAAGGTGATAAAAAATGAAATATTGTTCAAAATGCGGAAAAGAAATTATGGATGACGCTGTGATTTGCCCGGGATGCGGCTGTGCACAGGATAACCGCGCTTTACAAAGCCAAAATGATTCGAGCAGCTTCGGGTGGGCGCTGTTGGGTTTTTGTGTTCCTGTTGTCGGACTCGTTCTCTATCTGGTTTGGAGAGAAAACACACCGTTAAAAGCTAAATCAGCCGGCAAAGGAGCATTGGTGGGCGTAATTTTATCGGTAATAATCTATGCAATTTACGCCGTTATCATCGGTGCGGCTATCGGAACGATAGGATTTAGCAACTTTTAATTAGCATGAAACTCAGCAAGTTTCTTGCCATTGCCTTTATGTGCCACCAAAAGCCGGAAAGGTCATTTCATTTTAAAGGAAAACAATTCCCCTTGTGCGCAAGATGCACAGGTATTTTGGCGGGTTATTTTATCGGCGTTATTGCAGCATTTATAACGAACTGCGATAATCATTTATTCATGCCGCTGCTTGTCGTTCCGATGATTGCTGACGGTCTGATACAGTTTATTTTCAAAATAGAGAGCAACAATTTTCGGCGTTTAATCACCGGCATCCTTGGCGGCATAGGAATAATATATATTTTTATAAACATACATTTGTTTACGATTTGGTGGGTAGTAAAGTTTTTAAAGTTTGTTTCCTGAACTCCGAAATGCAGAAAAGGGTGCGGCAGTAAAATGAAATCACATTTTAGCCACAGCCCGATAAGGAAGTATTGCCCTGCTAAACATCTTTTTTGCGAATTTCAGCGTTAAAAAAGGCTCGGAATCCGACAGGATTACTCGCTTTTTTGCCTTGAACTTCATCAAAAAATATTGTTTACAGGGTGCAAAGCAGTTTTGAAGGTCGGAATTTAAGATTTAGACAAGAAAATAGGCGGTCGTAATACTGACGTATACGACCGCCTATTTACGAAGTATAAACTTAAAGAACGGCTTTCAAAACCAATACTTCCTTATCGGGTTGTGGCTTTACTGCTGCACCTTTTTTATTTTTACCGATAAAACAGGCGATACGCCGACCGCCCCTTATAACACTCCGCTGCCATCCTGCCTTTCACCGTAACCGCCGTAATATATCGTTTCGCTCGTTCCGTCACTGTATTCAAGCTTGATTGTGTCAAGAACAACGGCTTCGCACAAAGAGGAATATGCCGGCGGAAGGTCATTTTGTCCTGTAAAATTCACAAGCCATTCTCCCGGATAAACAGGACCGACCAGCCTCCTCTCAAAATAACTTTGTCCGCTGACAATATCATACGCCGGATCACCCACAGGATTATACATATAGTATGTAGTTGTGTAATAATTTATCGTCTTGTTTGTATTATTTACTGCCGTCCAACGTATACGGATTCCGCCGACGCTGTCAAGCTTGAAATACAATCCGTTGGGAATAGCCGACGGATTATCGCCGGGCATCAGTGACGGCGGACTTATTTTATAATTCAGCCCGTCACGGATATCAAGGCGCAGCCGCCGTATACTATTGTCATAAGAAACGTTCCCGAACACATTTAAGGCATCGAAGCGCAGAACCGTCTGACCGTTAATATTAAAGCTCGGCACCCAATTCCCGTTAATATACGTTTGAATATCCGTTTTGAGAACATCGTTTGCTTTCGTCCCAATAAGCGTCCTCGGGATTTTCGGCGCAATATATGTGCTTGCGACATTATTGCTTCCGTTTCTGCTGATTGACAATGTGCGTGCCTCGCTGCTCCAAACTACGTCAAAGCCGTAATTTCTTAAGTCCTCGGCAACCACAACCGTGTTCCCGTCAAGATTAAAAGACGCAATATTATAATCGTTTATCGATGCGATTATATCCGTATAGACCGTTTCCCCGACTATTTCGGCAGCTCCGGCTTTCACCGAAGCAAGAAAAAACAATATTGCCGCACAGCCGCACAGCATGGCAGCTTTTTTTAATTTACCTTGCATAAAATCCCCTCCGTATCATATGTTAATTAATATGTTATATATTATAACATATATTATTTCCCATTGTCAAGATATAATAGCTTATATTTGACATACGCCGGGGGTGGGATAATGAGAGAAAAGCTTACCATAACCAGAAAAAATCTGAAAGGCGAGGACGGCTACAAAACATTTTCCATAAGAATCAAAGAAAAAACAGCCGCAAACCTTGACCTGCTTTCCAAGCAGACGAATCGCTCACGCAATGAGCTGATAAATCTGCTTTTGGATTATGCAATCGAAAACAGTGAGGTTCTTTAAACGGCTGTGCATTATCACAGAAGCTCGCGGTAGGATTTGATGAAAATATCCGATTCGCGCTGCATTTTCTCCGTGCAGGGGGAATCGGGCGCATATATTGCAGTAAAGCGCATATTTGCCTTTCTGACGCCGCTGAGCGCAATATGGCTGTCCTCGTACACCATGCAGTCCTCGGGCGGAATTCCAAGCATTTGTGCGGCTTTAAGGAATATATCAGGTTCATCCTTACCCTTGCCGACAGATGTTGATGATATGATGCAGTCAATATATTTTAACATTCCGCGGCGGATAAGCGCCGCCTTGCAAAGCGGACGCGGACAGTTCGTTGCAATCGCGGTTTTTATGCCGTTTTTCTTCAGCTTGTGCAAATACTCACGCGCGCCGTCAATCGGCTGCACTGATGTTATATATTTTATCAGTCCTGCCATGCACCATGAACGCAGGGTTTTATTTATGTTTATTCCCCTGTAATTGTCACGCAGATAAGCGAGCGTTTGATCCAGCGTTGCATATTTGAATGAATTTGTCAGCTCCGGCGTTACCGCAACGCCGTTTTTCTTTGCCCATTCAACGGCAATATTCTGCCACATTCCCATGGAATTGACAAGTGTTCCGTCAAAGTCAAAAATTGCTGCTTTAAAATCCATCACAATTCCTCCTCCCTTGAAAAAGCGGAGGCTGTTTAAAAAGTCAATTGACTTTTTAAACAGCCTCTTTTAATGCGATAGGTATAGGTTAAATTACTTAAGTTCAACCTTTGCGCCAACTTCTTCAAGCTGTGCCTTATACTTCTCAGCGTCGTCCTTAGCAACACCCTCTTTAAGAGTTGTGGGTGCGCCGTCAACAGCAGCCTTTGCTTCCTTAAGGCCAAGACCTGTGATTTCACGAACGATCTTTATAACCTTAATCTTCTCTGCGCCTGCTTCTGCAAGTACAACGTCAAAGTCTGTCTTTTCCTCAGCTGCTGCGCCGCCCTCTGCACCTGCTGCCATAACTGCAACGGGAGCTGCTGCGCTTACGCCGAATTCTTCCTCCATAGCCTTTACAAGATCAGCTACTTCGAGGAGCTTTAATTCTTTAATTTCAGCAATGATTTCTTCAATCTTACTCATTGTTTCTTTCCTCCTAATATTTCGTTTTAAATTTGTTCTTATTCTGCTGCGGGTGCGCTTTCAGCCGGAGCCTCTGCTGCTTCCGCGGAAGCCTCTGCCGGAGCTTCCTCCGCCTTCTCAACCTTAATGTCAGCCGGTTCTACGCCGTTATCAACAAGTGCCTGCAATGTGCGGACAAGATTGCTGATGGGAGCGTTCATGCTGCCGAGCATTTTAGCAAGAAGAGTTTCACGGTTGGGTGTAGCTGCAAGCTTCTTGATTTCATCAAGGGCAAGCACCTTTCCATCCAAAAATCCTGCCTTGATTTCGAGCTGCTCGTTATCCTTTGCAAAATCTGCAATAACCTTAGCCGGTGCAACCTCATCCGTCATGCTGATTGCAAGAGATGTGGGTCCGTTAAGGATAGGATCAAGCTCATCAAAGCCAACTTCCTTTGCTGCAAAGCGTGTAAGGGTGTTTTTTACAACCTTGTACTCAACGCCTGCCTCACGAAGCTTGTTACGAAGCTTTGTATCCTGTTCAACAGTAAGACCGCAATAGTCAACGAAAACGCCGGAAACGGCAGTCTTGAGCTGTTCTGAAAGAGCGGATACGATCTGCTTCTTTTCATCGAGAATTTTCTGACTTGGCATATTCTCACCTCACAATAAAAAATAAAAGGGATTCTCTGTCCATAGACACAAAGAATCCCGGCATTTCGGAAAAAATTCCTCGGCAGGACTTACGGTTGCCTGCTGTCTATGGAAAATATATAATCAAGCGGTTTATCCGCCCGATAACTGAATTAAACGAGCTTAGCGCTGTTAATCTTTATTCCGGGGCCCATTGTGCTGGCAACGGAAATGCTCTTAACATACTGACCCTTTGCAGCAGCCGGCTTAGCCTTCATAATAGCCGCAACGAGAACATCATAGTTTTCCTTGAGCTTTGCTGCGCCGAAAGAAGCCTTGCCGATGGGGCAGTGAATGATATTTGTCTTATCAAGACGGTATTCAATCTTACCTGCTTTAACATCGTTTACAGCCTTTGCAACATCCATGCTTACCGTACCTGCCTTAGGGTTCGGCATAAGACCCTTAGGTCCGAGGATTCTTGCAATTCTTCCGACAACGCCCATCATATCGGGAGTTGCGATAACAACATCGAAATCAAGCCAGTTTTCTTTCTGAATCTTTTCGATGTATTCTTCCGCACCGACATAGTCAGCGCCTGCAGCCTTTGCTTCATTCTCCTTTTCGCCTTTTGCGAAAACAAGTACGCGAACCTTCTTACCTGTACCGTTGGGAAGAACGACAGCGCCTCTTACCTGCTGATCGGCGTGACGCGAGTCAACGCCAAGCTTTGCATGAAATTCAATTGTTTCATCGAATTTTGCGCTTGCAGTCTTTACAACAAGGTCAAGAGCTTCGGCAGCGTCATACTGCTTACCGGCTTCAATAAGCTTTGCGCCGGTCATATATTTCTTACCATGTTTCATACTGTTACCTCCTTGTGGTTAACCGGGGTTTTCCCCCTCCCACTTTCTTTGAATCATTCCTCGACGGTTACGCCCATGCTTCTTGCAGTACCTGCGATCATGCTCATAGCAGCTTCAATGCTTGCAGCATTAAGGTCAGGCATCTTTGTTTCGGCGATCTGACGAAGATCGTCTTTCTTAAGCTGAGCAACCTTTGTTTTGTTCGGCACGCCGCTTCCGCTTTCAATCTTGCAAGCCTTTTTAATAAGGACTGCTGCCGGCGGAGTCTTTGTTACGAACGAGAAAGATCTGTCCGCATAAACAGTGATAACAACAGGGATAATAAGCCCTGCGTCCTTTGCGGTTCTTTCGTTAAATTCCTTTGTGAACTGCACAATGTTTACGCCGTGCTGACCGAGCGCCGGACCTACCGGAGGAGCCGGTGTAGCCTTTCCTGCGGGAATTTGCAATTTGATGTAACCTTCAATTTTCTGAGCCATGGTTTTGCACCTCCTTAGAGAAAAAAATGTGGTGTTAGCGGGAAAATACCCTCCCACCTATATAACAAGCATAACTGCCTATTATCCTAATCAATCCAGCGGCTCAACCTGGTAGAAATCAAACTCTACCTGCATTTCTCTGCCGCCGAACATTGTTACCATAACGTTTATTTTACGTTTTTCGGCATTTATTTCGAGAACCTCACCCATAAAGCCCTCCATGCTGCCGTCGGTTATGCGCACCGTGTCACCGACATTAATTCCGATGTCGGGTACGCTCGTTTCAACGCCCATGCGCTCAACCTCACTGTCAGACAGGGGAACAGGCTTGCTTCCCGGACCGACAAAACCCGTACAGCCGCGCGTGTTGCGCACAATATACCAGCTTTCATCAGTCATAACCATTTTCAAAAACACATATCCGGGATAAATTTTGCGCGAAACAGCTCTCTTTACACCGTTTTCGTTTTCCTCAACCGTTTCCTCCGTGGGGATTGCAACCTCCGCGATAAGATTTGACAGATTGCGGTTTTCAACGGTTTTTTCTATGCTGTCCTTAACCTTGTTTTCATACCCCGAATAAGTGTGGGCAACATACCACTTAAATTCTGCACTCATAATTTGCCGGGCAGACTCGCCCTTCCTCCCTTATTTCAAAATCAACCAATTGCTGAGTGAAATAAAGAGCGAATCAAGACCGAAGATAATCAGTCCGACAATGATAAGAGCCGCAATAACAATACCAGTATTGTTAAAAAGCTGCTTTTTTGTCGGCCAAACGACTTTTTTCAATTCCGATTTAGTGGCTTTAAACGACTTCCCCACGCGGGCGAAAAATCCTTCTTTTTTAACGGTTTCTCCCATTATATTCACCCTCTATTACTTAGATTCTTTGTGCAGCGTGTGCTTGCGGCAGAAAGGACAATACTTGTTCATTTCGATTCTGTCAGGGTCGTTTTTCTTATTTTTCATAGTATTGTAATTACGCTGCTTGCACTCTGTGCACGCCATTGTGATTTTAACTCTCATAACTGCGCCTCCCGAGAAAAATTTACCCGCCTTCATTGCACATAAAAAAAACCTTCACAGCGAGGTATTATTAATTTACCACATATAAGACGGCTTGTCAATAGTTTTTGAAAAATTTCTTGGCAAATTCAGCCGAAACAGTCGAATTTATGCCAAAATTAGCTTTGTACCCGATTCTTCGAGCCGTTTTTCCCAATGCGGCTCAAGCGCTTTTTCCGACACGAAGTAATCGATATCATCAAATGATGCCAGCTTTGCAAAACCCACGCGGTCAATCTTTGTATGCTCACACACGTATATTTTCGTCTGCGAATTTTCAATCATACATTTTTTCATCGCACATTCCTGCTCGTTGCTGTCAAGAATCCCTGCCCCGGCGGTTACGCCGCGCGAGCTGAAAAACAGCTTGTTTGCAAAATAGTTTTCTCTGACTGCCGACTCAGCAAGACTGCCGACAAAAGAGCGGCTGCCGCCGACAAGACCGCCCGTTCCGATAACACGTATATCGGTGCAGCCGGAAAGCTCGGCAATGGTTTCGAGCGAATTTGTGACAACGGTGATGTTCCTCATCGTCTTAAGCTCGCGCGCTATATAAAAGGTAGTCGTTGACGCATCGAGAAAAATCGTGTCGCCGGGAGAGACAAGTTCCGCCGCGGCGCGCGCCACCAGTTCCTTACCGGCAACGTTAAGCTTTTTGCGCTTTTCAAGCGACGGTTCATGCTTATTATCGTCAACAGGAACCGCTCCGCCGTGTGTTCTGAGCAAAAGCTCCTGTTTTTCAAGCTTCTCAAGATCCCTGCGGACGGTTTCCTCCGCGACATTAAAATCAGCGCTTAGTTTACTTACCTGAACCGCGCCGTTTTCGCGCAGAAGCTCAACTATTTTTTTCTGTCTTTCTATGGCAAACAAGTTTTTCCCTCCCTATATCCAACGAGCGGTAAATTGCGTATACCAATTTACCGCTCATATAATGTACTTATTTATTTTTTTATAAGCGTTACCATATCACCGTTTCTGAGTCCGGCGCTGTTTGCATCGTCAGTGTCAATATGCATTTCAACGTTAAAGTCATCGCGCACTCTTATCTGCACATCGTAAAACTTCGTTGTTTTTTCTTTTCCGTGGCAAAGAACATCAACGTAATCGCCGTCCTTAAGTTCATGAGCCGCCGCATATTCGGGCGTCAGATGAATGTGCCTGTTTGCGATTATAACGCCTTCTTTTAAATATATGCTGCCCTTAGGACCGACAACAACGATTCTCTCACTGCCCTCAATATGACCCGACGGACGAACCGGAGGACTGACCTTAAGGATGAAAGTGTCCGTCCTTGAGATTTCAACCTGCGTGTTCTTTCTTACGGGGCCGAGCACTCTCACTCTTTCAATCGCCTTGAGCGATGGACCTACAAGCGTTACAAGTTCCTCCGAAGCATATTCGCGCCCCATGAGCTGTTTTTTCTTCGTAAGTTCGTAACCCTTTCCGAAAAGGATATCGAGATGCTCCCTCGAAAGGTGGATATGACGCTGAGAAACACCGATTTTCACTTCGCCCTGGTTTACATATTCGCTTGCCGCCCTGCGGACAATGCTTTCAATTTCTTTTATATCCATCATTCATCTACCTCTGTATCAAAAAACTTCATAAGCTCCTCATGGGGGTTTGCGATAACCTCACAGCCGTAAACAGTTCCGAGCTTTTCCGCCTCTGCCATGCCGGCTTCAACAGCCGCCTTAACGGCTGAAACCTGACCCATCACCACAAATGTGACAAGTCTTCCGCCGAGGCGCTTTTCCGAATGAATAATCCGCACCTGCGCCGCTTTAAGCATTGCGTCCAAGCCGCTTATCGCTGCAACAAGACCCTGGATTTCGAGTATTCCGATTGATTTCATCTTTTAAATCCTCTCTTTCCGAGCTTCTTGTTGTATTTGTCACGATTTATATCATTGAGGTACGCCATCGCTTCGGTCTGGTCATCGGGGCGTGATATAACGTGCGATGTTATATATTTACCCTCACCCTCGGCATACGCTTTGCCTGCTTCGATTGCTGCCTTGACCGCCGACGATGAACCTTCTATTTTTACCTCCATTACAAGAGGCGCCGGAACGTCCGTCCTTATCGGACGGTTTCTGTCAAACGCTATGATGCTCACATCGGCAGCCTTAGCCATTAAATCAGCCGTTACAAGCGCCGTTGTGAAGCTGTATACCTCGATCATTCCGAGTGCCTGCATTCAAATCATTCCTTTCGGGAGTTAATCAAACGATGTGAAGTCCGTCAGCCATTACGCATCTTCTTGCGCGCGTAAAGGAATGAGCTGCCGTCAGACCCTCGCCTGTCGGACCGGCAATTGTGAACGTTGTGTATCCCTCGCCGCCTGCGCCGATACCTGCATAGGAGGGGGCGTTCTTAACAAATATTGTTGTTTCAACCTCGCGCGCAAAGCGGGTAAGATTGTCGATATTCTTTGAATGGATATGTGCACTGTGACGGCGGCCTGCTTCAGCCTTAACGCCGTACTCGATAGCCTGATCGATATTGTCAACACGTACGATTGCAAGAATCGGCATCATAAGCTCAGTCTGAACAAAGGGATGGTCAAAGTCCGTTTCGCAGATGATAAGACGCGGATCGGCATCGATACCGATTGCCTTTAAGAACTTTCCTGCGTCGCGGCCAACCATTTTCTTGTTTATAACAAGTTTACCGTCCTTTTCGACAAGTGCAACCTTAACAAGCTTGTCAATATCATCGCCCTTAACCATGTAAGCGCCGTTTGCAAGCATGCTTTGGATAAGCTCGTCAGCAACGGAGGATACAACAAAACATTCTTTTTCCGCGATACACGGAAGGTTATTATCAAAGCTTGCGCCCTTAACGATGTCCGCACCTGCCTTTTTGATGTCAGCAGTTTCGTCAACAATAACGGGCGGATTTCCCGCACCTGCGCCGATTGCCTTTTTGCCGGAGGAAAGAAGCATTTTAACAACTCCGGGGCCGCCTGTTGCAACAAGCATTTTAACAAGCGGAGATTTAACCATTTCATCGGAGGATTTCATTGTCGGATTCTTAACAGATACAACAAGATTTTCCGGGCCGCCGGCTTCAAGGATTGCGCGGTTTACCATATCAACCGCAGCATTTGAGGTTTTCTTTGCGTTCGGATGGGGATTGAACACAACAGCATTGCCGCCGGCAATCATTCCCATGGAATTGCAGATAACCGTTTCGCTGGGGTTTGTTGACGGCGTTATGCTTCCGATAATTCCGAAAGGAGCCATTTCAATAAGCGTAAGACCATCGTCACCCGTCCAGACTGAGGGTTTGAGATCCTCTGTGCCGGGAGTTTTTTCAGCAACAAGCTGATGCTTTATTGTCTTATCCTCAACACGGCCCATGCCCGTTTCCTCAACGCCCATTTCAGCAAGCTTTGCCGCATTTTTAAGCGTGTACTCACGGATTTTCGAAATCATTTTTTCACGCTGAGCAACCGTATAGGAACGAAATTCCTTGTATGCTTTCGATACGGCCGCCAGTGCGTCCGACATTTCATCAAACACGCCGAGCTGCCTTGTTTCGCTCGTCTGCGCGCCCATTTCGCTGAGAACGTTCTCAACTATCTGACTGATATATTTTTCATCCAACATTTGTAAGCACCTCTCTATAAAATGTTTTTCCACAAATCTTTTGCAGGACGCGGGATAACGGCGCTGTCAAGGAACATCCCCGTATCTCCGCAGTCGCGCTTTGCGCGCTCAATCGCAGCCGTTACAGCTGCAACATCGCCCGTTATAAGAACATAGGACTTTCCGCACATTCCGCGCGCCAGTCTTATTTCTATAAGCTTTACCATTGATGTTTTAACCGTGTTATCCGCCGCAACAACAGCCGAAGCTGCGCTGTAGGTTTCGAACACTCCGAGCGCCTCAACCTCCGACACATCGGTTGCTCCGCATATTGCCGGAATAACATCATCATGAGGGTTGCCGAGCACGAAGCTGTCAATCAGCCTCGACGGCAGTTTTTTGCGGCATGCATCGATAGACGCTCTTACCGCGCTGAGATCGCCGGCAAACGTTACGAGATATTTACCGGGGCAAACAGTACTTGCTTCAAGTATTTCAACCTCGGCAGTTTTAACAATCAAATCTGCCGCCTGCATACCCGATGAAACCGTAGTATATTCTACCATTCCCAATGCTTTATTCATCTAAGTCAATTCCTTTCCGCAGATTCTATTGTTATTGTATCGCCTGTTACCTTAAGCACCTTTCCGTCAACCGGACTGTGAATAGGCAGTCCCAGTGCGTTTTCAGGCGCGTCGGCAATGCACTCGCCGCGTTTCACGTTTTGCCCTTCGCTTACCGCGCACACACTCGGTGCTCCGATGTTTTGCCTGAGGGATATATAAAGGCGTTTTACCTTTATTTCATCCTCAACGAGCGGCGAAGGATTATTATATTTCTCAAGGTCAAGCTTCTGCCTGAGCCTTGCTGTTGTCACTCTTCTGAAATCGCGTTCCTCAAGGGGAACGGCTTCTATTTTATCAAAGGTCTTAAGACCGTTTTTCTGAATCACTTTTTTTGCAAAGCCGATAAGCGTTCTGGGATTAAGCCCCTGCTTACAGGCAACCATTTCGCATATTCCGCACTGTGAGCAGTACTGAGTGTTAAGAAATGCTTTGGTATTTGTCGCATCATCGTTTTTAACGCCGCGCATGAACATATGCGGCTCAATCGGATAACCGAGCAGGTGACGCGGACACATATCCGTGCACATTCTGCACTGACAGCATGCGCTCATGGCACGTCTTTTCAGAACATTTACATTTTGCATACGCTGCGCGATAACAGGGTTTGTTTTCGGCAGCACCAAAACACCGTTTGTTGTTTTTTTGACGGTATCATCGTTTTTGGCGAGATTGCCCGTCATAGGACCGCCGTTCAGCAGAACGGTGTCGTCCTCAGTTGCTCCGCCGGCAAGCTCAACAAGACAGCTGAGCGGTGTTCCGAGCGGAACGCAGTATGTCTGCGGATTTTTAACGGCTCCGCCCACCGTTACATACTTATGAGTCACACTTTCACCATGGAGTGCGCGATATGTATTAAGAATCGTTTCAACATTATAAACGATTACCTTAACATCTATCGGAAGACCCCCGGCAGGCACGACTCTTCCCGTCGTATCATTTATGAGAATAATCTCATCGCCTGCCGGATAAACCTCCTTAAGATACTTTACTTCTCCGTGTTCAAACGCGGCAATATCGCGTTCGACAGCCTCGGCGGTACTTGCGTAACCCTTTTTCAAAGCCACATAAAAGTGCTCTGCACCGAGACTTTCGCGGATAACGTCAAGAGTGCTTATGATTTCATAAGAATAACGGCGCAGAAGCTGACGATGAAGCCTGAAAAGCGGCTCACATTCCGCACAGTTTAGAATAACCGTGTCAGCCTTGTCGTTAAGTTTTGCATATCCCGGAAATCCGGCGCCGCCGGCACCGGCAATACCGCAATTCTTCATCAAGCCTTTAAGTTCGTCTAACCTCATTGCCATTCCCTTTCCGTCTTATCAGTGAATCGAAGAAACATCGTCGATTATTCCGACAATCGCCGCGTCAACGGGCGCGCTTTCCTCGTCCGTTCCTATTCTTGCGGCGCTTCCCATCGCCACAAGAACAGCTTCGCCCATACCGGCTCCGACATTGTCAACCGCGACAATGCGCTTTGCCTCCGGGCCGAATCCGGGAAGCGTTTCCACGATCATAAATTTATTGCCTACAAGCTTTTCGTTCTTGCGCGTCGAAACAAGCGTTCCGACAACCTTACCGACTAACATTGAAATTCCTCCGATTATTTAAGAGAGGGAAGAATTTTTTCAACATCAGTGTGAGGACGGGGAATTACGTGAACTGCTACGAGTTCGCCGAGCTTGCTTGCATTTGCGCTGCCGGCATCAACTGCTGCCTTAACTGCGCCAACGTCACCTCTTACCATAACGCTTACAAGACCGCTTCCGATTTTCTCCGTTCCGATAAGTGTTACGTTTGCTGCCTTGAGCATAGAATCTGCTGCCTCAATTGCTGCAACAAGACCTCTTGTTTCTACCATACCGAGTGCTTCCTGAGTCATAACCTTAACCTCCTTATTTATTTCAGCCGCAGCCGGAGCCGCCGCTTTTTTTGCTTGTTTTTTTTCAGCCATTACTTTTCACCCTTTCCGATTAAAGAGTCGGAAGAATTTTTTCAACATCCGTATGAGGACGGGGAATTACATGAACTGCGATAAGCTCGCCGAGTCTGCTTGCGCTTGCACTGCCGGCTTCAACCGCTGCCTTAACTGCGCCAACATCGCCCCTTACCATAACGCTTACAAGACCGCTGCCGATCTTTTCAGTTCCGATAAGTGTTACCTCTGCTGCTTTAACCATAGCGTCTGCTGCTTCAACTGCTGCAACAAGACCTCTTGTTTCAATCATACCCAATGCTTCCTGAGCCATTGTATGTACCTCCTATATAAATAATAATTATTTTACTTGTTTACGATGGCGATCTTAAGACCTTCCATCTTCAGGTTCGTAACGTGCGCTTCGTTAATTTCGCTGAGCGGGAAGCGGTGCGTTATAAGCTCTGACATCGGAAGTCCGATAGCCTTTGCTCTCTTGAGAAAATCAAATGTTGTCGCATAGTCGCGCAGCGTGTAAACCCACGATCCGACGATTGTGATTTCCTTTGAGCATATATCAAAGTGCGGATTAATCGTAGCATCTCCTCCGTTAATGAAGAAGCCAAGCTCGCAAAGTCCGCCGCCGTTACGGATAAACTTATATATATTGCTGTGTGCCGCAGGAGCGCCCGTGCACTGGAAAGCAAAGTCGGCAAGATGACCGCCGAAAGTTGCCTCAACCGCGCCCGTGAGCGCTTCAATACCCTTATGTTCCGTAAAGTTAACCGTCTTGTCCGCGCCCATTTTCTTTGCAAATTCAAGGCGCTTCGGCTGACCGTCAACCGCCGTGATATTTTCAATACCCATTGTTCTGAGAACGGCTATGCATATAAGACCGATAGGTCCGCAGCCCTGAACAACAACGCGGCTGTTGAAGCGCAATATTCCCGTTGTCTTTGCACGCTCAACCGCGTGAACAAGAACGGCGCACGGCTCGATAAGTATTCTCGAATCAAGGTCAAGGTCGCTTACGTTGAAAACGGAAGAACCCTTTCTGATAAGAATATAATCCGAGAACCAGCCGTTAAGGTGCACATCGTCATCGGGAAGAAGTCCGTAAACATCTGCGCCGCCGACATTTTGCTTGTTAAGGTCAAACATTGTGATATCGGGATTGTCCTTAAATATCATGCAGGTTACAACCTTATCACCGACAGAAAGCTTCTTTCCGGCGCTGTCAACCTTTACGTCCTTGCCCATTTTAACAATTTCGCCCGTTCCCTCGTGACCGAGAACAACAGGAATAAGACCGAAAGGATCGCGCTTAAATTCATGCGCATCAGTGCCGCAGATGCCGCAGCCTTCAACCTTTACGAGAATATCTCCGTCACCGACCTCGGGAATGGGATATTCCTTAATGTCATAATGTTCAAGTTTTGTAAGCATTGCAACGTGAGCCGTTTTCGGGATAGGACCCGACGCGCTCGGAGCGGCAGCCGGAGCGCCGTTCATTTCGCTGAGCACCTGCTTTACAATCTGCTGAATTTTTTCAGAATTGATGTCCATTGTATCATTCCTTTCTTTCCGTCCGTGCTGCGAACGGAAAAATCATTGACAATCCGCCGGGCGGATTATTTTCCCATTGCTTCAAGAACCTTTTTTGTGATTTCCGCTACAAGGTCATTGTCGCCTTTTTTGCCGTTCGAGCAGCCGCCGCAGCTGTGGCAGCTTGCCTTACCGTCACGGTTGTTCGGGCAGAGATCTGCCGGATGCTTGCCCTTAAGACCGAACTGACGGCGGATTTCGTACAGGCGCTGAACCTGCTCGTCATTAAGCTCCTTAGGACCGCCGAGCTGTTTGGAATTGAAGAGAAGCTGTGCATAGAATTCAACGGATTCCATCTTGTGATATGCATTAAGAAGCGAATCGCTGTAAGAAAGTGCGCCGTGGTTGGCAAGCAGAACAGCGTCAAAATGCTGAAGATACTTTTCAACAGCGTCCGGAATTTCATTTGTTGACGGTGTGCCGTACTCAGCAATCGGAACGCAGCCGAGAGCGATAACAGCTTCGGGCATGATAGGCTGCGTCAGCGGAATACCTGCGATTGCAAAGCTTGTTGCATAGATGGGATGAGCATGAACAACGCTTCTTACATCGGGGCGTTCTTTATAAACTCTCATATGCATTTTGATTTCGCTGGAGGGTTTGAACGAACCGTTTGCTTCAAGAACCTTGCCCTCTTTGTCAACCTTACAGATATAGTCGGGAGTCATAAAGCCTTTGCTTACGCCCGTGGGTGTGCAGAGGAACTCGTTATCGGAAATTTTAACGGAGATGTTACCATCGTTTGCGGCAACCATACCTCTGTCATAAATTCTTTTACCGATTTCGCAAATCTGTTTTTTGATTTCGTACTCGTTTACCATATGTTTCATCCTTTCAAAAAGAAATTAATTAATAGCTTTTTAAATTGTTGGCTTATGTTTATTTTACACTCATTATGCTATGTTGTCAATAGCTTTTTGTGGTTTTTTGTGGTTTTTTGTCTATTTTATTGAGCGAGATAATTTAAAATCTCACTTATTCCCTCGTTATTATATGAAGAAGTGAAGAAAATCCGTTTACATCCGGCGATTTCAAGCCACATCCTTGCCATGTCCGGACGGGCGTTCGGCGCGTCGGTTTTTGTGACTATTCCTATAACCTCCCTGTTCGCCATCGGGGCAACATTAGGAGGATAAAGCGAATACGGTTCTGTTGCCGAAAGCAGCAGTCCCACAACGTCTGCCTCATAGGAGTAAAGTGCAAGCGCCCTGCCAAGCTCGGGATTTTCGGCATATTCTCCGGGGGTATCTATCACCGCGTCGTGAAAATTAACATACTGCGTTTTATGATAGTGGAGGCGTTCACCGCGCAGCGCCTGCGTCAGCGTTGTTTTTCCTGCCTCGCTTCTTCCGATCAGAATCAGCTTTTTCATCATGTTTTCGTTATAGGACAAACCGTGAATCCGAGCGTTTTTTCCGCATATGCGACAACTGCGTTCACGGAAGCGTCCACCTCGGAAACGGTTCCCGTTACAATGAGTGTTCCGCTGAAGCGGTCAACAAACCCGATTTCTACGCCCGACGCCTTGATTGCAATATCGCCGGCAATAATTGCCGTTTCGCTCGGGGTCATCGTAATAATTCCGATTGCCGATTTTGAATAGTCAATTGACGGATCCAACCCGAGTTTTCTGTACAGAATTTCATCGGGATTTGCAATAACGTGTGCAAGCGTTATCTGCTTGCCCGGAACAATTTCCTGTATTATCCGCATTTTATCCTTTAATTCAAATTCGTTCATTCCGTCATCCCCCGATCTTTGCTTTCATGCCGCATCTTTCCGCAGCAGCCTTAAGCCGCTGCATTTTTTCATCTGACGGCGGTTCAAGCTCTCCCATTCCGTAATCCCTGCCGAGCCATCCGTACTTATCTCTCCCGAGCTGATGATACGGAAGCAGATTGATTTCCTCAACGTGCATTTTGTCATGTGCAAAACGCGCTATTTCGGAAATTTCATCTTCTGTATCATTAAAGGTCGGGATTGTCGGCACACGGACAATGCACTTTTTTGTATTCTGCGCGATTTTAACCGCATTTTCGAGAATAAGCGAATTGTCACGCGTTGTAAACTGCTTATGTTTTTCTCCGTTTATATGCTTTATATCAAGAAGATATGTATCGATATACGGCAGCAGCTTTGCAATTGTTTCAAAGGAGGCACAGCCGGTTGATTCCACCGCCGTGTTTATTCCGAAGCCTTTTGCAAGCTTCAGCAGCGCAAGCGAAAAATCAGGCTGCATCAGCATTTCACCGCCGGAAAGCGTCATTCCGCCGCCGCTGCGGCGATAATAAGATATATCCTTTTTGACCTCGGCAAAAACCTCCGCCGCCGTCACATCACGCCCGACAAGCTTTGACCCATCCGGCATATTCATCGTCTGAAACTCAAATTTCTGAGATTCGGGGTTGCAGCACCAGCGGCAGCGCAGCGGACACCCCTTCAGAAAAACGATTGTCCTGATTCCGGGGCCGTCGTGCACTGAGTATTTTTGTATATCAAATATTCTGCCCTTTACATTTGAGTAATCCATTTCTGCCTCCTTATCAGAAGCTCATCTGCTCCGTTCTTCTGATAATATCATCCTGCAGTGAGCGCGACAGCGTTGTGAACAATGCGCTGTAGCCTGCAACGCGGACAACAAGATTCTTGTATTTTTCGGGATGCTCCTGCGCGTCGCGGAGTGTTTCGCGGCTTACAACGTTGAACTGAACGTGCATACCTTTCTGATCAAAATATGCCCGTATAAGCGAAACAAAGTTCTGCAAGCCTTCATCGCCCTTAAGAGCGGACGGATGAAATTTCATGTTGAACAGCGTTCCGTTCGAAGCAATCGCATGATCTATTTTTGCAACGGAGTTTGCAGCTGCCGTCGGTCCGTGAACATCGCGGCCGGCACAGGGTGAAACACCGTCCGCAATCGGAGTGAATGCCATGCGCCCGTCTGGAGTTGCACCGGTCTGCGCACCGAGCGGCACATTTGCCGACACCGGGTAAAGGCCTGCCTGGAACATTCCGCCGCGCGGATTTTTGTATTTTTCAAGCGGACGGGTATATGTATAAGCCGCAGCACGTGCAAACTCATCAACCTCATCCATGTCATTTCCGAACTTCGGAAGCGCATTTATATCCTCAAGCAGCTGAGCATAACGCGCGCTTCCGCTGCGTTCCCTGTTCTCGTGAACATTTTTGTAAATTTCCTTAATGATTTCCTCATTAAGCGAAACGCTGTGTTCGGCAAGATGGCTTGCAATCTGCACAGCAATTTCCTCATCGCTTGCGCTTGAATTTCCGCCGCTGAAGTTAGCTTCCAGCGCCGCTTTTACCTCCTTAAGAGTATATTTCTTTTCATCATAAACAAGCTTTTTAACTGCATAGAGCGCGTCCGCCATGTTTGCAATTCCAAAGCCTTGCGGACCTGTGAAATTGTAATGTGCGCCGCCCTCCTGAACCGACTTCCCTTTCTCGATGCAGTCCGAAACCATGGATGACAAAAACGGCAGCGGACAGCGGATTGAATGAGCCTTGTCAATCGAATTATCGGAATTCACAAGCAGCGTTATCATGTATTCCATCTGCTTTTTGTACGCGTCAAAGAATTTTTCGTATGTATCAAGCGTTTCAACTTCGCCGGTTTTTACCGAAATCTGTTCGCCCTTGCTTTTTCCGTTTGAGAACACAAGCTCAAGCGGACGAAGCATGTTGAAGAATGCCGCGTCATGCCAGCCGTCCGTTTTGGACGGAGCCTGCGGTTCAACGCAGCCGATTATACAGTAATTGTGTGCATCCTCCGGCGTTAGTCCGCGGCTTAACAGTGCCGGAATAATAACCTCGTCATTATAATATGCCGGAAGTCCGACGCCTGTCCGCGTTACATGCGCCGCCATTATAAGCAGCTCATTCGGCGAGCCGTTCCACACTCTTATTGAGATGGACGGCTGCGGCAGCATGATATGGAGCGTTGCATTCAGGCAGATGAACGACAGCTCGTTTGTCGAATCACGCCCGTCCTCCGTCTGACCGCCGACAATAAGATTCTGGAAAAGGCTGTAACCCGCAAAACCCTCAGCCGAAACGGCGTCGCGCACCTTGTTGAGGTCATTGAGCTTGACCCATATGCAGTCAACAAGCTCCTGTGCAAACGAAAGTGTGATTTTACCGCTTTCGTAGTCCTTTTTAAAGTAAGGATACATATACATATCAAACCTGCCGGGCGAAATCGAATGACCGCTGCCCTCCGTTTGAATCAGCATCTGAACAAACCAGAACGACTGACACGCTTCATAAAAGCTCTGTGCTCCGTTCGCCGGAACGCTGCGGCAGTTTGCCGCAATCTTTAAAAGCTCCTCTTTGCGTTCACCGGTTGCCGCACTTGCCATGCTTTCTGCAAGCTGCGCATATCGGTTTGCATAGAAAACAGCTGCATCGCAGCACTCAATAACCGCTTCAAGGAAGCTCGAACGCTGCGCATAATCCGCGTCTGCCGGCTGCACTTTTTCAAGCGCCGCCTGTGCCTCGGCTTTTATCCCGTTATAACCTATGGCAAGCACCTTTCCGTAGTCAACGCACAAATGACCCACACCGTTATAGAAATAATTTCCCGTTGTAAAAACATTATGTTCAATTGCCTTAAGCGCTTCGGGCGCCATGAAGCTTGTTGCAAGGTCGCTGTTCGTTTTTCCTTTCCAGTATTTATGAACTTCTCTGAGCACCTGCTTATTTTCCTCGCTTATGTAAAACGGGTCGGCAGAGCGCGTTTCAACAGTGTCAAACTCCTTTTCAAGCCACTCAAATGAATATTCGGGGAAGGTTTGGCAGCTTCTCGGTCTTTTTGTGTTGCTTCCGACAATCAGTTCGCCCTCGCGAATTGTGATCGGAAGATTTTTCATTATATGCGCAAAGGCGGCGCTTCTTCTTTTTATTATAGGAAGATTTTCCGTCTGCATATAGCTCTCGGTAACAAGCCGTGCACGGTCGCTTTCAATCTGCGGCATCTGTTCGAAAAGCATTTCCTTAAGCTTTTCAACACGCGGCGTTATCCCGATGCGTTCCATCGTATTGTAATCCAAAACAGTCCCTCCGTTTCCGTAAATGACAATTTGCCTATTCAGTATCTGCCTACATATAGAATACAACGTATTCAAACATTTGTCAATAGTAAATCGCAGAAATTCACAGACAAACACATATAATTTTGTTAAAAACGGTCATCAAACCCACATAATACCTTTTTAAATGTTTTTTTACGCTGCTTATTGCAAAGAAAAAACAAATGTGATATTATATATAAATAGGAAACTACTGTTTTGGAGGGTGTGCCGGTTGGAATATTTATCTCACAGCGCTGAAGAAACTGAGCGCATTGCATATGATTTGGCAGCGGAAATTGAGCCTCCGTGCGTAATCTGTCTTTTCGGCGACCTCGGTGCGGGGAAAACTGCATTTGTTCGCGGATTTGCACAGCGCTTCGGCGTGACGGAGGGAGTTTGTTCACCCACGTTCATAATAATGCACTGCTACAGCGGCACCGTGCAGCTTAATCATTACGACTTGTATCGGCTCGGCAGCTTTGAGGAGCTTGAAGATATCGGCTTTGATGAGCAGATTGCGAGCGGAATCTCACTTATTGAGTGGCCGGATTCCTTTATTGATTATCTGCCGGAGGAGCGCATTGATATATCTATCGCCCGCAGCGGCAATGATGAAAATATGCGCCGGATTACTGTCAGGGATTTGCGCCGTGCGCGAAAGGAGCAATTATAATGAATCAGAAAATACTTGCGCTTGACACGTCCGCGCTCACTGCGTCCGCAGCGCTGCTTGACGGTGACACGGTCAAGGGTGAAATTTCGTTTACCTGCGCACTCAATCATTCGCAGACAATTATGGAATCGGTTGATGTGCTGCTGCGCAGACTGTCGCTTACGCCGAAAGATATCGACTTGTTTGCCTGCGCGAACGGACCCGGCTCGTTTACCGGACTTAGAATCGGCATCGGCACAGTTAAAGGACTTGCATTCGGAGCTGACAAAATGACGGTCGGTGTGCCGACGCTTTTGGCGCTTGCGCACAATGTGGCTGTCAGCGATTGTCTGATTGCCCCGATTATGGACGCGCGCCGCTGCCAGGTTTACAATGCGCTTTACCGCAGCGAAAACGGAGCGCTCCGCGAAGTCTGCCCTCCGCGCGCCGTCTCTGTTGAGGATTTGTGCAGCGAGTTGAACGAAAAAGTTCTGTTTGTGGGTGACGGAGTTAAACCCTACCGTGAAAAAATCATCGGACTGCTCGGCGAAAATGCACTGTTTGCACCGCCGAATCTTTGCCTGCAAAGCGCCGCAAGCGTTGCAATTGCCGCACGCGGTATCACTCCTGTGTCCGCGGCTGAGCTTGGCGCGGTGTATCTTCGCAAATCGCAGGCCGAAAGAGAACGGGAAGAAAAGAAAGGAAACGAATGAAATGAAAATTGCAATGGCTGCCGATCACGGCGGATACGAACTGAAAAACATACTTAAGGAATATCTTGAGGCGAAAGGACACAGCGTTACAGACCTCGGAACAAATTCGTCCGAAAGCGTTGACTATCCCGATTATGCCGCTCTCTGCTGCAGGGAGGTAACGGGCGGTCATGCCGATTTCGGCATACTTGTCTGCGGAACGGGCGTTGGGATTTCGATTGCGGCGAACAAAATGCGCGGCATCCGCTGCGGAATGTGCTACTCTCCTGAAGTTGCCGCGCTTGTTAAGCAGCACAATAATGCGAACGTTATTGCACTCGGCGGACGGACAACCGACGCTGAAACGGCAAAGAAAATTGTGGACGCATATATGGGAGCTGAGTTTGAAGGAGGACGCCACACAAGAAGAATAGATAAAATCACAGAGCTTGAAAAAGGCTGAGAGGAGGAAATCTCATGCGCTGTCCGTTTTGCGGTCATTCTGACAGCAAAGTTATTGATTCGCGCCCGGCTGACGATGGCAATGCCATCAGGCGCCGCCGCGAATGTATTGAATGTGAAAAACGTTTCACAACGTATGAAAAGGTTGAAAGTCTGCCGCTGATTGTTATAAAAAAGGATAAAACGCGTCAGCAATTCGACCGTGAGAAGCTGCTCGTCGGCATAACGCGCGCCTGCGAAAAACGCCCAGTTGAAACGAAGCAGCTTGAAGAGCTTGTTGACAGAATTGAGTCTGAGCTTCAGAACACACTGCGCCGCGAAATTTCCAGTGCGGAAATCGGCGAAAAGGTTATGGAGGGTCTGCGCGGAATCGATGAGGTTTCGTATGTGCGCTTTGCGTCCGTTTACAGACAGTTCAAGGATGCAAGCACTTTTATTGCAGAAGTGAACAAGCTTCTTACAGAAAAAAACTAAAGGGAGGAAAATCATGGCACAGCGTGTTATGTACGATGTTACAAAATTCAATTCTCTGCGCGAAATGGTTGAAATAGCAAAAAACCAGGCAGGGGATGACATTGCTTTTAAATTCAAGAAAAACGGAGAGGTGCAAAATGTTTCATACAACCGGTTTTATGAAGATATTTATGCACTCGGCACTGAGCTTGCAAGCCGCGGCATAAGCGGAACGCATATTGCCTGTGTCGGCGAAAACAGCTACAAATGGGTAAATATCTATCTTGCAGTTCTCTGTTCGGACAGCGTTTTTGTCGGAATTGACAAGGAACTGCCGCCTGCCGATTTTCTTAATATACTTAAAGAAAGCGACAGCGAAGTGCTTTTCTATTGGAGAAAAACGGAGGATATTATAAAGGAGCATTTGGACGAGCTTGTGAAAATCAAGCTTTTTATAGGGATTGACCGCACTGAGGATGACGGGCAGTTCCTTGCGTTTGAATCCTTTATCGGGCATGGGCGCGAGCTTTATAAAAGCGGCGATAAATCCTATATCTCAATGCAAAACGACCCTGAAAAAATGAAAATGCTTGTTTACACTTCAGGCACAACGGGCATTGCAAAGGGCGTTATGCTTTCCGAAAAAAATTTGGTTGCCTGCGTGTATAACGGACTGAGAGTTTCGACAATATACACAACCGGACTTTCGCTTCTCCCTTATCACCACACTTATGAGGCTGTCTGCGGACTGCTTGTCGGGATTCACAAGCATGTTACATTGTGCATAAATGAAAGTCTGCGCGCAGTTGCGAAGAATCTGGTGCTTTACAAACCCGATTACATGTATGTTGTTCCGGCAGTTGCGTCGGCGCTTCACAAAAATGTTATCCGAACGGCAAAAAAGCAGGGCAAGCTCGGTGCGCTTGAGTTTATGATAAAGGTATCAAACGGGCTGCGCAAGGTTGGGATTGATATCCGCAAAAAAGCCTTTGCATCCGTTCATGCAGGTCTTGGCGGCAGACTGCGCAAGGTTGTCTGCGGCGGCGCGCCCGTTCCGGTTGACACAGCAAAGTTTTTCGATGATATAGGAATTGCGCTTATCAACGGCTACGGCATTACCGAGTGCTCTCCGCTTGTAAGTGCAAATGCGGACAGTGACAACGATTTCCGCACCGTCGGCTATCCGCTGCCGTGCGTTGAGCTGAAAATCGAAAATAAGGACGAGGACGGCATCGGTGAAATCTGCGTTAAAGGCGATACTGTTATGCTCGGTTATTACAAGCGCCCCGATCTCACGGCGGAGGTGCTTAAGGACGGATGGTTCTCCACGGGTGATTTCGGGTATATAAACAAACGCGGTCAGCTTGTTATAACCGGGCGCAAGAAAAATATCATTGTGCTTGATAACGGCAAAAATATTTATCCCGAAGAAATTGAGGAATATATTTATACGCTTGCATATGTCAAAGAGGTTGTTGTATATGATTATGATGACAACGGCAAAAAAGAGCTTTGTGCCGAAATATTCCCCGACAGTGAGCTTCTTGATGGTGCGGATGTCAATGCGGACATATGCCGCGTTCTTTCCGAGCTTCCGAGCTACAAACAGATAACGAAAATCGTGATGCGCGATAAGGAATTTATCAAAAACACATCTCAGAAGATTAAACGCGGAGAGATTCACAAATAAAAAGGAAGCAGGGTGTGCGGAATCGGTTATCCGCACACCCTGCTTCTTTTTATTTGCTTCTGCGTTTTTCAATCTCTCTGCGAATCACTGCATATACAAGCGCCGCTGCCGCAGCAACAGCCGCAGCAATTGCAATTCTTGTGATAAGGCTGCGTTTCACAACCGAAAATGAAAAATCGTTTCCCTTGACATCAAATATAATATAGCTTCCGTCCGTGCGCGTTTTCACGCTGCGCCATTCGCTGCCGTTCAGAACATATATTTTCGGATTTTTAACCTTTTTCGGCGGTGCATAGTGCACGGTTACAACGCCGGCGTCATTCTCCGTCAGTGTAACGTGCAGGCGTTCAGCCTCGCGCCGCTGCAAGCTCTTGCCCGGTGCATGATTTTTTTCATTTTCAACTGTCATTTTCGGATTCGTTCCGAACAGACCTTCAATAAGCAGCACAGGCGTTGTTTTTCCGCGTTTGCGGCTGCTTTCGATTGCCGTCACATAATCATAATATTCGGCATTTACCTCAATATCATGCGTCAGATTTTTAAATTTTGTTCTGTCCCACTTGCCGAACAGCTTATCACGCGATGGCACAGCCGGAATTTCCTTATCTGTCAGCGACTCTCCGTATGCAAATTCAATTTCCTTGTATACCTTATCATCAACATAGAACGTTGCTGTAAACGACATAAACTCCGCCGGCACATTCGGGAGCGCCGTCATCTCCTCATAAGAAAGCGGTTCGGCTTTTCCGCTGTAACTCACGGAGTCCACACCGTTTTCCTTGCCGGAAACAAAGTAGTTCGCTGTGTAATCTTTCTTTATATCGCCTGCAATTGCGCCGCGATATTCATTTGCGCTTTCGATATATGCAGCCGACAGGCAGCTAAACACATTGTTTCCTCGCCCGGTTATTCCGCCGACATAATTTTCTCCCGAAACAATGCTCTTTGAATAGCAGTTTTTGATTGTTGACTCCGAAAGTCCGGCTATTCCGCCGACATAATTGCCGCTGGAGCTTTCCGCTCTGCCGCATGCAAGCGAATCGATTATACTGCCGAGATCCTCTTTTCCGCATATTGCCCCAACGCAGTTTTTCTTTGCGCTGACGCTGCCGCGGTTCGTACATTCGCGCACAACTGCCTTTGTTTTATAAACAAAGTTCAGCGACTTGTCTCCGCGCTTTGAAACATCGTCCTCAGGGTCAAAGTCAAACTCAATTGCCATTGCCCCCACAATTCCTCCGACGTTTAAATCGCCGTGTACTTTTCCGCGGTTTATGCTGCGCACCGTCTTTCCGTTTGATTTGTCATCAGCGTCACTGTCGGAGACGTCTTCCGTCAGGTCCTCCGCCGTTTTATCCTTGTTATCGTCATAAATTCCCGTAAGCTCATCTGTCACGCGGAACATTTTGTCGGACATATCCTGAAGACTGTTTGCCATACTCCCTGCCGAATCATTAACATCATCTGACAATCCTACGAGCGAATCCGTTATTTTCCCGATTGTATCCGAAAGTTTATCCTTTCGCGCAGTGAAATCGTCATCTATCCGCGGCAAAGTCATCTGCGGCTTTGAAGCAAAATCGCTGAAAATTGCCGACATCTGCCCGAGCGAATCGATTATAACATCTCCGCAGCCCTTGATTTTATCCGTCACATCGCGGATTGAATCCATCGCATCCTTAATTTCGTCCGAAGCTTCCGAGGCGCTGTCCGCCGCGTTCTTTATATGGTCAATGGATTTCGTTATCGAATCCATTGCGTCTTTCATATAGCCGGCGGCACGGGCGCAGTCATTCAGTCCGCTTGACAAGCCGCTCAGGCTCAGCTTGTTTATCGCATCCGGCAGGCGGTCAAGTCCGTTTCCGAGCTTGTCAAGACCATCCATAAACATATCATTACTGCTTTTGATGGTTGAAACCGAACTGCTTATCGTTTCGCTCATCTTTTTAAATTCATCGGTTATGCTTGAATCGGGATTCTTAACACTTCCGAGGAAATCCGTAACAGCGTTCCTTATTTCCGCAAGCGCGTCACTTGTCCGCGACATTGCCTTATTCATTTTGCTGATTCCGATTGCAACCTTGTGAAGTGCGTTTTTAAGAGCACCCATATCACCAACGCTGCTTGCTGCACTTGTAAGTCCTTCTTCAAGATATGTCGAAGCTTCGCTCAGTTCCTTGCAGGCTGCTTTAAGTTCATCAAGCGCGCTGTCCAGCTCATCCGTTTTTATTGTGTCAACCGCGTCCGAAATTTTGTCAAATTCCTTTTTATAACCGTCCGCAAGCAAAGCAATGCTGTCAGCCTGCTTTGCCATTGTGTCAAACACCGGTGCAATACTGTTCAGTGTTCCGCTCAGCCTTGCCGACAGATCGTTTGCGGAATCGATTCCGCTGTTTAGAAGCTCCTTTGACTTGTCGAGCAGGGAATCTGTATCCGTCCGCGCATCATCAACATATCCGCGAATTGAATCCAGACGGTTTTTAATTGTGCTTTTCGACCCTCTGAAGTCGGCAATTGCCGCATCAACCGAGGACTGGAGCGAATCAAGTGCATCCGAAACCTTATCAAACGAGGACAGGCTGTATTCAAGCACGGTATACGGTTCCATTTGTCCGCATATGCCGCCAACGTCCTTGCGGCCGAAAACCTTGCCGCTGTTTGTGCAGCCGCTTACATAGCCGCATTGCCTGCCGACAATACCGCCGATGTTGTACCCGACATGCTCATAGCCTACCATACCGCTGTTCGTGCAGTCCTGCAAAACGCCGGACGAATATCCTGCAATGCCGCCCACATCGGTTATATCAGTCGTGTTTTCGGCAGAACGGATTTTCTCCAGATTTATATTGTCAATATCAAGCTTAACCTCCTCGGTGTATGTGTTCACATCACCGAAGTTTGCACACATCAGCACCTGCCCGAAATTTCTGCCTGCAATGCCGGCGGCATAATGCTCTCCGTAAACCTTGGTGCGTGACTTGCAGCCGTTTATTATTCCCGTCGTCTGATTCACGCCTGCAACCGCACCAACACCTGTGCCGCCTTTAACGCTTCCGCGTACCTCGCAGCCGATTATCGTTCCGCTGTTGTTTCCTGCAATGAGTGCAACGTTTGTTTTCGTTCCGGTGATCTCCGCGCTGCCATCAACTGCAAGATTTTTGACCGTTCCTCCGGACTGCACATATCTGAACAGTCCGCAGTTAGACCCGTCCGACTTGATTTTCACACCCTTGATTGTATGTCCGCCGCCGTCAAAAACTCCGCCGAACGTTGCCGCCGGAGTGAATTTTTTTCCGTTCAGATTCAAATCCGTTTCAAGAACAACCGTTTTGTCCTGCGACCACGTATCCAGAGAGCATTTTTTCAGAAAAGCGGTAAATTCCTTTTCCGACGATATTGTAATTACAGTGGTGTCGGCAGGCGTATCGGCAAGCACCTCATCGTCCGCAAGCGCCGTAATCAGCTGCGCTGCCGATGAAAGCGCAAGGAGCATTGCAATCATAACCGATAAAAAGCGTTTTCTTTTCATGCCTGCCCCTCCTTTTCATCTTTGCCGCCGTCCGTTTGCGTAGCAGCATCTTTTTCTCCGCTGCCGGAAACTGCATTTTCACCGTTCGGCTGAGTTTCTCCGCTGTCCGGCGGCGCAGTGCCGTCGGGCGGAGTTTCTCCGCCGTTGTCTGCCGATTCGCCCGTCTGAATCATTGCATTCACATCACCAATCACAAGTCCGTGAATATATGCGTCCACAATACCGTTCACCTTACCGCGCACACGCCCGTTCACAAACACCGTTCCCGTTGTCTTCTGAACAAGCTCAGGCGCTTTAAGCTTAAACGATGTTCTCTCTATAATTGCGTCGCCGAGCAGCATAATCTGCGGAAGCACCGCCATAACAAGAACGATGGATATAATTGTTCCTCTGCCGAGGCAAACGCCGATTGCCGAGATAACGCCGTTTGTCGAAATCTGACCGATAAGGATTCCTGCCGCAGCCAGAATAGCGCCTGATGTGAGAATCGTCGGAAATGCCTGGTTCAGCGCTTCAACCATCGCCTTATCCTTCGGCATCGATTGCTTCAATTCAGTATACCGCGTTGAAATTACGATAGCATAGTCGATATTTGCGCCCATCTGAATTGAGTTTACAATCAGATATCCGAGGAAATAAAGCTTTGAACCCATAAGATACGGGAACGAGAAGTTAATCCATATACTGCCCTGGATAACTGCAATAAGCAGGAGCGGAAGTCCTGCCGACATGAACGTGAACAGCAGAACCAGGATAACGAACAGCGCGGAAAGAATACTGATAATCAGGTTATCGCGCGAAAATGAGCTTGACAAATCGTAATCACTCGTTGTGTTGCCGACAATGTATGAATTGTCAAGACTGTAGTATTTCTTTACAATCGAATGCATTTCTTCAAGGAAAGCAAACGTTTCATTGCTTTCCTCAGGAAGCGTCAGATAGACAAGCATGCGGCTGTACTTTTTGCTCTGCAGCTGCTTCTTCGCGTCCGTTATTTTATCGTATATTTCATTTATATCATCCGTCAGCTCATCGTCAAGCGTGATATATTTCTTCTCGATTTCTTCATGCAGGAATTCAAGCATATCAATCAGCGGCACTCCGTATGCGTCAAGGTCGTTTATAATCTGCCCGTAATCCTCTTCGCGCACTGCATATGCACCGTAGAGCAGCTCCGCCGCTTCAAAGTCAACATCCGTCAGCTCGGAAAATTCGCGCGGTTTAAGCTTGTCGGTCAGCATATATCCGTCAAGCGCTTCCGTGTTTGAAAGCCCGAGCGTTGTGTCTACCTCCGGGTGCTTTTCAAGCTCCGTCAAAAGCGCGTTTTCCTTTTCATAGTTTCCTGCCGGCACAATCAGTGCAAGCATATTCTTCTGTTTAAAGGTTGAATTGATTTTATCGCGCGCAATCTGCTTTTCGTCCTTTTTAGGGGTTGAAAGATTTGTGTTCCCGTAGCAGTACGGACACATGCTTGAAAATATGAACGCAACAATCATTATCACCGCGAATATCGGCGGCACAATATATTTTGTCTTATTTACAAAATGACCGAGCTTTGAAATTTTCGGCACAAAGTTTCTGTGAACCGTTTTATCAATCCACTTGGAGAACAGAATCAGAAGTCCCGGCATAAGCGTGAACACGCTCAGCATACTGAGAACAATCGCCTTTATGAGCACAAACGCCAGGTCGCGCCCGATGCCGAACTGCATTGTCACAAGCGCTGCCAAGCCTGAAACGGTTGTCAGCGAGCTTGACGAAATTTCAACAATCGCCTTGCTGAGCGCAGCTATCGCAGCTTCGCGCGAAGGGAGCTTCTCATGCTCCTCACTGTAGCGGTGGCAGAATATTATTGCATAATCAATGGCAAGCGCCAGCTGCAGCACCACGGCAACAGAGTTTGATATAAACGAAATTTTTCCGAGCATGAAATTTGTGCCCTTGTTAAGAAGCGCCGCTGCGGCAAATGTGATAATCAGCACGGGGATTTCCGCATACGAGCGCGATGTGAACAGAAGCACAAGCACGATGATAACCGCCGCAATTATAATAATTATGTTCATGTCCTTTGCGAGGGATTCCGTTTCGGAATTGCCTACATCGCTTTTAACATAAAACTCATATCCGTCAAGCTTTTTCCGGATTTGATTCATAGCCTTGACGGATACCTCATCCTCTGTCAGTCCGTCAAATGTTACGCTGTAAAGTGCGGACGCTTTTTTGAAATGATCCTCCGAGTTGTCGAAATCCACAGAGGATACGCCCTTTATATCCTCAATCATTTCGGATATGTTTTCCGCGCGGTCATAGGATATATTGGAAACCATAATGTCCGCCGTTGCATATGTAATAAATTCCTTGTCCATAAGTGTGACCCCGCGGCGCGTTTCTGTCGTTTTCGGAAGATATTTTGTTATATCCTCCTCAACCTTAACCCAGCCGCTTGAGAAAATGCTGAATATTCCTGCAAAAATGAAAAGCAGGAAAAACAGATTCCTCTTATCGACAATAAAAGTTGCCAGCGATACAAGAAAATTCGGTTTTTCCGTTTCTTTGATTTTACTCATATATACAACCCCTATTTAAACACTCTATCTATCTTATATTACAATAAAAAAATATTTTTTTCAATATACAAAATGCAAAAAATGTATAGTAGACAAGAGCTTTTTTTAATGCTATAATAAGAGAAAACAAATGGTTTTTTCACATAGTATGAAAGCAAAGGTGAAATTTATGCCTGACAGAAAAAAGGCAGCGAAAGCGCTGCTTGCCGAAGCGCTTAAGGAAAAAATGCGCCATAAGCCGCTCGATAAGATTACTGTGCGCGAAATAACAGAGGACTGCGGCGTGAACCGCCAAACGTTTTACTATCATTTTGAGGATATTTACGACCTTTTGAAATGGGTGTATCAGCAGGAAATAATTCTTCTTATGAAAAAACAGGAGGTTGTGAAAACATGGCAGGACGCGCTCCTTGTTCTGCTCGATTATCTGACCTTTAACCATGATTTCTGCCTGAACACGCTCAATTCCGTCGGTTACCGAAATCTGCGCCGTTTCTTTTATCAGGATGTCAACAGCATCGTCCGCCTGCTGCAGCCGCAGGGCGGTGATAACTGCCCCGATACCGATTTCAGCGACTTTCTCGCGCATTTTTACACAGTGTCGCTCGGAACGCTTATGGAAAGCTGGCTGCTTGGTGAAATTGACAAAACGCCGCAGCAAATTATTGAATATCTTGAAAAAATTATCCCGGTATCAAAAGAACCGCGTCAAAAATGAAATCATTTTTGACGCGGTTCTTTTGATACACTATTTATTTACCGTTATCCAAATTTTTTATAAAGACTTTTGTTTCAGCCGCAACAACGCCGCTCAGTGCAAACAGGGCTACAAGGTTCGGGAACGCCATGAGTCCGTTTACAATGTCCGCAAGCGTCCACACAAAACCTGCCTTGAGGTAGGGTCCGACAAACACGGCGAGTATGTAGAGAACTCTGTAGGTCATAATCACGCCTTGCTTTTCACCGACAAGGTACTGAAGGCACTTTTCGGAATAGTAATCCCAGCCGAGAATTGTTGTGAATGCAAAGAACACAAGGCTCAACATAAGCAGAAATGCGCCAACGTGATTCGGGAACGGAAGTCCGTCCGTAAACGCTTTTGTCGTTACCGCAACGCCCTCAAGCGTTCCGTCCATTGCCGGCTTGTAAGCGCCCGTCAGAACGATTGAAAGACCGGTGATTGTGCAGATGATGATTGTATCGAAAAATGTACCCGTCATGCATACAAGACCCTGGCGCACTGCAGATTTTGTTTTTGCCGCTGCCGCAGCAATCGGCGCTGAACCGATACCTGCTTCGTTTGAGAAAATACCTCTGGCAATACCTTTCTGCATTGCCATCTTCAGTGTTATGCCAATGCCGGCACCGAACACTGCCTGGGGGCAAAACGCGCTTTTTACGATAAGAACAATTGCCGCCGGAATTTTTGTCACATTACATACAAGGAGAACTATTCCGCAGACAAAATAGATAACAGCCATGAACGGAACAATAACCTCCGAAACCTTTGCGATTCTCTTTATTCCGCCGATGATAACAAGCGCTGCAAAAAGCGTTACCAAAACACCGGAAATGACCGTCGGCCATGCGTAAGCATGCTTGCCGATTGAAAACGCAACCATTGCTCTATCCTGGTCAAAAAAGTTCTGAACCGCACCCGTGATACTGTTAATTTGCGTCATTGTTCCGATTCCGAGAATACCTACAAGCATTCCGAAGATTGCGAAAAGCTTTGCAAGCCATTTCCAATTTGCGCCCATGCCTTTCTCAATATAGTAGAACGGACCGCCGAGAACCTTTCCGTCCTTACCGATTTCTCTGTACTTAACCGCAAGCAGACCCTCGGCATATTTTGTTGCCATTCCGAGAAATGCCGCAAATTCCATCCAGAACAAAGCTCCAGGACCTCCGGTTGCAATCGCCGTTGCAACGCCGACAATGTTACCCGTTCCGATAGTTGCCGAAAGAGCCGTACAAAGTGCGCCGAAGCTCGTTACATCGCCCTCGCCGTCCTCCTCGTCCTGAAACATAAAGCGGAGCGCCTTGCCGAGATGCTTAACCTGAACAAGACCCGTTCTGACCGTCAGCAGAAATCCGACAGCAAGAATAAGCACGATGAGCGGAATACCCCACACCCAGTCGTTAATCTGCGTTAATAATTTGTTAAATGCTTCCATGAACGCTTCCATACTAATCCTCCAATAACAAAAAAGTTGCCGACCCAAGGCGACAACTTCAAAAAATACAAAAAACTCGCTTAACGCAGTCTCCGTCCTTTTGCCTGAGAGTTTCAGCCGCATCAAAGTGCAGCCTTGCCCCTTCGGCACTCAATCCAATGAGCTTCTCCGAAGTTCCCTTCATTTCCGGTTTTATCCGAAAACTTCCACGGGTCATATTTAATTAACATTGTGATAATATCACATAATCCGCCGTATGTCAACCTTTTTTTGCAAACTGCGCGGCATATTTTTCCGTTTATCTCACATCAAGCGGTTTAAGTCCGTCCGTCCAGAGAAAAAACCGCAGTGAATATGCCGCGTCTCCGGTATATTCCGCAAAAATTCTGTTTAATCCCGGTGAAACGCCTGCCCGTTTGATGAATTCTTCGGAATCTGATGCATAAAGCGAAGCTTTTTTTGCAGTGCTGCGGAGCAGTGCGACAATTTTTCCGTCTATAAGCTCCGCACCGAGTATTTGTCCATCCGTTTCTCCGAGCGGAACAGCACCGATACTGTACTGAACCGAATTAGGCTCCGACAGCGAAAAACGCAGAACACCTCCGTCAATGCGCATATATTTAATCAGCGAGCTGCCATTATAAAGCAGACTGCTTTCTCCGCTGCTTAAATCTACACGGTAGATATTTTTCCGGTTGTCGCTTACATAAAGAACCCCATCATATATTCCGATTCCGGCAGAAACACTTCCTCCGCTGCTGTATTTAAACTCATAAACCGTTTTCTCTTCCTTATCGGATTTTCTGATAATCTCATTGCCGCTGATATAGTAAACTGCGCCGTCGTTCACAATAATCTGCGCCGATGAAGAGTCATCCCACGGACGGTTCTCATCATAATATGTATCGCTGCACTCAACAGCACACTCAATGTTTTCCCTATATATGGAATCATTCGGATTGATGCTTTTCAACTTTTTATCGCTTACAAGAAAATAATTGTGCGACACGCGCATCGGCGCATCCGCTGCAGTTTGCGTTTCGCTGTATCTGAGCAGCGGATCGTCATATGTTGCATCGACATGATACCATTTTCCGTCAATTTTTATAACATTCCATATGTGACCTGCCGCGCCTGCCGTTTTATTATTCCCCACTGCAAAGCCGCAGCCCATGCTAAGCTCTTTGGCGCATATGTCATAAAACATTTGTGCATAACCCTGGCACACTCCGCTGCCGCCTATTGCCATATTCACAGCGTCAAAAACATTATAAGAGGTATCGTATTTAAGATTCATAACAATGTAGTCATGAACAGTGACAGCTTTTTGAAAATCTGTCATACCATCAGATATCTGCGAAAGAACGTCCGTTTTGAACGCTTCATACAGGCGCATCCGTTTCTGAATGTTGCCAATGCCCTCAGCATATGTCAGCCCGATGACAATATGCCCGCTTGAATCCTGCCACACGGTATACCTGTTCTGTATAGCGTACATATCCGGATATGTATACTTTACTTTAGTAAGAGCGTTTTTGAGCACTGCAAGCGTTTTATCAGCATCGGGTTCTCCGTCTGTCATAAGCAGCTGATTCAATACAATTATTCTGCTCTCCTGTGCGGCTGCACCCTCATAAATTTTTCTTATAATATCATCTTCGTTATAATCCGCGGAAAACAGTGCAATATTGCTGCACGGCTCTGTGACGAAAGAAATAAATTCCGGCAACTCCGCCTGCACACATATCGCAGTTTCGCTTGCAAAAGCACATACCGCGGAAAGCATAAGCGCTGCCGCAGCCATTATTGATACAAATTTTTTCATTTTATATCCTCCTGCTGTTTTTATATTTGACATTCTCATATATTTGTTTTAAAATAATATATCATACATTTTTATTCAATGCAACAATTATAATGAGAAAGAGGTAATTAATATGAATTTTTCACCGCTCAGCAGTTTTCTTGACCATTTAACGGAGGAGGTCGGAATTCCCACAGCCGAAATCCGCGTTCACCGCGACGGAAAGGAGCTGTTTTCTTACGGCAGCGGCTCGATTGACCCTGCCGCTCCGCTGTACAACATGTACTCAATGTCCAAACCGATAACATGCGCGGCAGCGCTTTCACTTTTTGAAAAGGGAAAATTTCAGCTTGCAGAGCCGTTATATGAATATATGCCGGAATTCCGTGAAATGACAGTGAAAAAGCACTTTTCCGATTCGGGGGAGGGGTTGTCCGTTGCCCAGGGCAGGAGCGCGGAAAACGAAAACACGGATTTTGAAGTCGTAAAGGCGGAAAACCCCATTTTGATTGAGCATCTGTTTACCATGTCGGCAGGATTTAATTACGACACGGAATCCGAAAATATCAAGCAGAAAATACGCGATACGGACGGGAAATTCCCGACAAGGATGATTGCCAAAGCGCTTTCCGAGCAGCCGCTTGATTTTGAACCGGGAGCTCATTGGCAGTACAGTCTTTGCCATGATGTGCTTGCGGCATTTGTTGAGGTTGTTTCGGGAAAACGCTTCTCGGACTATGTTTCAGAAACAATTTTCGAGCCGCTCGGCATGACAAATTCATTCTTTCACCCGACCGAAGCGGATTATTCCCGCATTGCAAAGCAGTATATGTATGACTCTGATACGAAAAAAACTACGGAAATCCAAAAAACAAATTACCTTGTTCTCGGCAGCGAGTATGACAGCGGCGGAGCAGGAATTATTTCAACTGTTGACGATTATATAAAATTTGCCGACGCTATGGCAAACGGCGGAACATCGTTTGACGGAACGCGTATTCTCAGCCGCAGCGCAGTTGACCTTATGCGCACCAACAGGCTTACTCCGCAGCAACTTCCCGACTTTAACTGGCCGCAGCTTCGCGGTTACGGCTACGGTCTCGGTGTGCGCACGCTCATTGACCGCGCATACGGCGGCTCACTCTCGCCGCACGGGGAATTCGGCTGGGGCGGCGCGGCAGGCTCGTATATTATGATTGACCCCGAGAATCGGATAAGCGCTGTGTACGGGCAGCATATGTTAAACAATCTTGAACCGTACGTTCACACAAGAATCAGAAATATCATTTACGGTTGTATTCTTTAATAATTTATGCAAATTCGACAAAAAAAATCATAAAAAAATATATAATCAGTATATTTTGCGAATTGCAAAAACAAAGAATTTAGATTATTATATAGATGTACCGATGAGGTACACAAACTTTTTTCATTTTCCCTCCTTTTAGTGGCAGACTTCGCTGAATGTCTGTCATATTTTTTTGCATATTTTTTCACAGCTTGTCATATATATTTCGTTGTAAGGGGGATGCGCCATGGAAATCAATATTAACAACGAAAAGCTCTCGGTATGCCCGGCTGTGTGCCATACAAAAAGTGAATTTAATACCGAGTGCGACATTATCGTGCCCGATTCAAAGCCTGACATTTCGAGAATACTGCAAATCAGCGCACGGGCAAAGGTAACAAGCTGTGAAACACAGACCGATCGGGTGATATTATCGGGAACAATTTCATTTAACATACTTTATCTTGCCGACAATGAGGAAAAATGCGTTTGCTCCATTGACTCCTCCTGTGTTTTTTCAAACCTGTTTACTCACAGCGGCATAGCGGAAGGTATGCTCACCGTTGCAGACGCAGAGGTTTCAAGCCTGAGCTATGACCTGGCCAACTGCCGCAAGCTTACCGCAAAGGCAGTTTTATGCGGTTGCCTGAAGGTTTATGACCGGGGGGAGCTTAATCTCATTTCATCAATTGACGGTGCGCGCACACGCAAAACTGAGCTTTCATCAACCGTTATACGGGCATTTGCCGAAAGCTCCGCGACCGTTACCGACAGCTTTGAACTTTCGGCAGGCAAAATGAGCATTTCCGAAATTCTTAAATCCGACGCTGAAATATCGGACAGTGATATAAAGATTATTGATGACAAAGCTATAATTAAAGGAACGATTACGGTCACCACGCTTTACTGCGCCGAAGGCAGACTTGATTATATTGAAACAGAGCTTCCGTTTGCGCAGGTAATTGATGTTCAGGGTATACGCGGCGATATGATGGTTGACTATAATGCCAAAATCACCGATCTGAGTGTTCGCGCCGCAGACGATGCGGTTGGCGAAAAGCGAATACTTGATGTTGACGCTGAACTGTTTTTCCGCGTCACGGCAAAGGAAACTGTGCATTGCAGTGCAGTTACGGACGCGTACATTCCGCGCGGTGCACTTAGCTGCAAAAACAGTCCGGTTAAAGTTTCGAGCATTGAGGGAACCGTTCATAACGAAATCAATTTCAAAGAGCTTGTCACGCTTCCGGAATCGGCAGCTCCGATTGAAACAGTGTATGAAACAGTGGCACGGCCGTTTGCCGAAAAATGTGAAATAATCGGTGACAAGCTGAAAATATCGGGTTATACAGAAGTTTATATTCTTTATCTGAGTCACGACGCTCTTTCCCCGGTGTACAGCTACAAGGCTGATATCGAGTTCTCGGTTGTGACGGACGCACCAGACTGCACACTCACGCCTTCGGCGGAATGTAAGCTAAAAAGCCTGAGTTATGTTATCAGCGGTGAGCGCAGTATTGAAATACGCGGAAGCCTTGCAATAACAACGCAGTGCATACGCAGCCGCGAGGAAATTATTATTTCCGATGTGCAGACAGAGGAATACACACCGCCAAAGCGCCCGTCAATTATTATTTCGTATGCATCGGAGGATCGCAGCCTTTGGGATATTGCCAAGGAATACAATATTGCCGAGGAGGATATTTTAAACGCTAACGCACTTGAAAGCGAAGACGCACTTTCGCCGTGCGCGGCGCTCATTATTCCGAAGTAAAAAAACGAGCTTGATTATAAATAACAAGTAAGCCTCCCCCGGCAAATGCCGGGGGAGGCTTACTTATAAAAGCAGGAGGCTGTTTAAAAAGTCAATTGGCTTTTTAAACAGCCTCTGCTTTTACAAGGGGATAGGAAAAAAGCTTTGGAATTAACAAACTGAGCCAAAGCTTCAGCTTTGGGTTACCCGATGGCGTACATAGGTACGCCGAGCGGCGAAGTTTGTTGATAGCAAGAAAAGGAGCAATTCTTTGAAAAATCAATTTTTGATTTTTCTACCTCAATGAAACCAAATTGCAACAATTATATTTCCTGTAATATATGCTTTTTCTCCTTTTCTTGCGTTCCGGAGCTTTTTAACATCCCCTTTGATTTTTTTAGTCAACAAGCTTGATTATAGCCATCGGAGCATTGTCTCCGCGGCGAACGCCTGTCTTGAAAATCTGAGTATAACCGCCGTTACGCTCTGCATATTTGGGAGCAAGCTCATCAAATAATTTCTTAACAACATCTTCCTTTGTGATGAAGCTAAGCGCCTGTCTTCTTGCATGAAGATCTCCGCGCTTACCGAGAGTGATCATATTCTCAGCGAGCGGACGAACTTCTTTAGCACGAGTTACAGTCGTTTCGATCTTGCCGTTTTCCAAAAGAGCAGTAACCATACCACGCAGCATAGCTATTCTTTGGTCGGTAGGACGACCGAGCTTTCTTGTTCCGGGCATTGATATTCCTCCTTCAAAACTTCTGATATATCAGTTAACTATAGGTAATCAGTCCTCATCGGGAGCAAATGAAAACCCGAGAGATTTCAGCTTGTTACAAACCTCATCAAGTGATTTGCGCCCAAGGTTTCTTACCTTCATCATTTCTTCTTCCCTGCGCAGCGTCAAATCCTCAACAGTGTTGATACCGGCGCGCTTCAGGCAGTTGTAGGAACGAACGGAAAGGTCAAGCTCCTCGATAGTCATATCAAGCATCTTTTCTTTCTTTGTTTCTTCCTTTTCAACCATTGTTTCTACGTTCATCGCCTCATCCGTGAGCTGGATAAAGAGCATCATATGATCATTAATGATCTTTGCGGAAAGACTGATTGCCTCATCCGCTGTTTTGGTGCCGTTTGTCCAAACCTCAACCGTAAGCTTGTCGTAGTCAGTGTTCTGTCCGACGCGGGTGTTTTCCACATAGTAGTTCACCTTCTGGACAGGCGTGTAAATGGAATCCACAGGGATAAGTCCGATAAGGGGCTGAAGCATTGCCTTGTTTTTCTCGGCAGAAACATACCCTCTTCCGCGGTTTATCGTGATTTCCATATAAAGCTTTGCATCCTCGTTTAACGTTGCAAGATGCAGATCGGGATTAACAATTTCAACATCGCTGTCGGTTTTAATATCGCGCGCGCAAAGCTCGCCCGCACCCTCAGCTTCAATATAGACGGTTTTCGGACCGTCCGAATAAAGCTTTATTATAACCTGCTTGATGTTTAACACAATCTCGCTGACATCTTCCTTAACGCCGGGGATCGTGGAGAATTCATGCTGAACATTTTCAATCTTAATTGAAGATATTGCCGCTCCCTCCAGGGAGGAAAGCATCATTCTGCGCAGAGAGTTCCCGAGAGTTGTACCGTAGCCGCGCTGAAGCGGGGCAACGGTATATTTACCGTAAGAACCGTCCTCGCTGAGTTCCACACGTTCAACACGAGGCTTTTCAAATCTTAAATCAGTCATTATATAAAACCCTCCCACTTATTTATTTATGAATAAAATACCCGAGGGCAAGCAAAGAAAGGCAAGCGCCCTCTTTGCTCATTTGTGTTACCTGGAGTACAACTCGACAATAAGTGTTTCGTTAACCTCGTAATCAATATCCTCACGCTTTGCAAGGTTGAGAACCTTTACTGAGTGAGCATTGGAATCGAGGTCAAGCCAAGCGGGGATATTTTTGCCTTCCGTTGACTCAAGCACAGCCTTCATCTTTGCCTGACCGAGGCTCTTTTCCGTAACAGCGATAACATCGCCCTCTTTAATAAGATATGAGGGGATATTAACCTTTTTACCGTTTACAGTGAAATGACCGTGTCTTACAAGCTGACGTGCTTCTGCACGGCTCAGCGCAAAGCCTGCTCTGTAGCAAACGTTGTCAAGGCGGCTTTCGCAAATTGTAAGAAGGTTTTCACCGACGATACCGCTCTTGTTGGAAGCAAGCTCAAAATATGTTCTGAACTGGCTCTCCAAAACGCCGTAGTAACGCTTTACTTTCTGCTTTTCGCGCATCTGAAGACCGTATTCGGAAACTTTCTTTCTGCCCTGACCGTGCTGACCGGGAGCATACTCGCGCCTTGCGATTGCGCATTTATCGGAATAACATCTTTCGCCCTTCAAAAAGAGCTTCTGACCTTCACGGCGGCAAAGTCTGCACACCGCATCTGTATATCTTGCCATATTATCTCTGCACCTCCATCACACTCTTCTTCTTTTGGGCGGACGGCAGCCGTTATGGGGAATGGGGGTAACGTCTTTAATAAGGCTTACCTCAAGACCTGCTGCCTGAAGGGCACGGATTGCGGCTTCACGGCCGGCACCGGGTCCTTTAACGAAAACTTCAACAGTTTTCAGACCGTGTTCCATAGCTGCCTTTGCAGCTGTTTCTGCTGCCATCTGTGCAGCAAAGGGAGTGCTCTTTTTAGAACCGCGGAAGCCAAGGCCGCCTGCGCTTGCCCAGGAAAGAGCATTACCGTTTACATCTGTCATCGTAACGATGGTGTTGTTAAAGGTGCTGCGGATATGAGCTGCACCGCGCTCGATATTTTTGCGTTCTTTCTTTTTACGAGCTACTCTTTTTACAGTTTTAGCCATACTCTCTCCTCCTTACTTCTTCTTATTTGCAATAGTGCGCTTCGGGCCCTTGCGGGTTCTTGCGTTTGTTTTTGTTCTCTGACCTCTTACGGGGAGTCCGCGTCTGTGACGGATACCTCTGTAAGAGCCGATTTCGGTCAGACGCTTAATGTTAAGCGCAACCTCACGGCGAAGGTCACCTTCAACGGTATATTCATGATCTATCGCATCTCTTATCTTTGCAACCTCATCCTCTGTGAGATCCTTAACTCTTGTATCGGGATTGATTCCCGTAGCCTTAAGAATCTTGGTTGCGCTTGTTCTGCCGATTCCGTAAACGTATGTGAGACCTATCTCAACACGTTTTTCACGGGGCAGATCAACACCGGCTATTCTCGCCATCTGTTAATACACCTCCAAAAATTAATGAAACAAACTTCTATTGGAATAGGGTAATTAATCATGCGTTCCGGGCAACCGCATAAAGCGGCTTCAGCCGCGCCCGCAAACGGACTATAAATCAGCCCTGCTTCTGCTTATGCTTGGGATTTTCGCAAATCACCATTATTTTACCTTTTCTCTTTATAATTTTGCATTTTTCGCAAATAGGTTTTACTGAGGGTCTTACCTTCATGTGAAATACCTCCTCTTTACGCTTGTTTATTTATTTTGCCCGCCAGGTAATCCTTCCGCGGGTGAGGTCGTATGGAGAAAGCTCCACAGTAACCTTGTCTCCGGGCAAAATTCTAATAAAGTTCATCCTCAACTTGCCTGATATGTGTGCCAGGATCTGATGTCCGTTATCAAGCTCCACCTGAAACATTGCGTTTGGCAAAGCTTCAAGCACGGTACCTTCAAGCTCCAATACATCTTCTTTAGCCAAGGCAACAACCTCCCTTTTTTTCCGAGCATTTAAGCTCCTTCAATATGTGAGCATCGTAAAGCGGGTCATACTTGGAAAGCTCCGCATAATCGCCCGTGTCCTTAAGATGCTTTTGCTTTTTCTTTTTCGGCTTTTCGAGCGTATGGTGTCTGCCGTCTGCCACAAAGGCATATCCGTCCTTAAAATCAAGAACAATATAAAGTCTGCCGTTATCGTGACCGGCAAGCGACCGCACTACCGTTCCTCTGTGCATTTTACCACCCTACAGCGTTAAAAATATCGGTTCACCGTCCGTTACAAGAACGGTGTTTTCATAGTGCGCGGAAAGTTTTCTGTCACGCGTCCTTACGGTCCAGCCGTCGGCGCGGTCAAAGTCAACCTCCTTGCAGCCCATGTTAATCATCGGCTCAATCGCAATCACCATTCCCGCTGTAAGCCTTATTCCGTGACCGGCTTTTCCAAAGTTCGGCACATCAGGATCCTCATGAAGATTTTTCCCGACGCCGTGTCCGACAAGCTCGCGGACAACGCCGTAGCCGTTTTCCTCTGCAAGAGACTGAACGGCGCTTCCGATGTCTCCTATTCTGTTGCCGTGAACCGCTTTTGCGGCTCCGCGGAAAAAACATTCCTTGGTCACATCAATAAGCTTTTGCGCTTCCGATGAAATATTTCCTACCGGAAAGGTTCGTGCCGCGTCACCATGATAGCCGCCGAGACACGCACCTATATCAACACTTACTATATCGCCCTCATGCAGCACCGTTTTTGCCGACGGGATACCGTGAACAACAATGCAGTTCGGGGATATGCAGCTCGCCGCCGGAAATCCGTTGTAGTTCTTAAACGACGGACGTGCGCCATATTTCGTAATACACTTTTCAATAATGTGATTAAGCTCACTTGTTGTCATCCCGGGAGCTACATGCTCACCGGCAGTCCAAAGTGCTTCACGAACGATTTTTCCGGCTTCTTTCATTTTTTCGATTTCCGGTTTTGTTTTGATTATAATCATTGACCGTCTACTCCCAGCGCCTTATACACCTCAGCCGTTGTCTCCTCAATGGTATCACGGCCGGGAATGTCCTTAAGCAGATTCAATTTTCTGTAGAAGCCTATGAGCGGCTCCGTCTGCTTATGGTAAACGGCAAGTCTTTCGCGAATGGTATCGGGATTATCGTCCGAGCGCATCATCAGCTCGCCGCCGCATTTATCGCACTTGCCCTCTACTTTCGGAGGGTTGTACTTTATATGATACGGCGCTGCGCACTGCCTGCACTCGCGTCTGCCCGAAAGGCGGTCAATAATCTGCTCATCTGTTGCAAGCAGATTAAGCACACAGTCGAGCTTAATCCCGATGCCGTCCATTGACTGCGCCTGCACGAGGGTGCGCGGAAAGCCGTCAAGGATATATCCGTTTTTGCAATCATCCTCCGCAAGGCGGTGCGACACCATGCCGATAACAACATCATCGGGAACGAGCTGTCCGCCATCGATATACTGTTTTGCTGCCTTGCCGAGTTCAGTTTGATTTCTGATTGCATTTCTGATTATTGCTCCCGTTGATATATGCGGAACGGAAAGCTTTTTGCTGATTATTTCAGCCTGCGTTCCTTTGCCGCCTCCGGGAGGTCCCATTATTGTTATTTTCATTACAAACCCTTCTTTCAGGAAGTCACCGCTTCCCATAGGCTTTCTTATTCCAGGAAACCTTTGTAGTGACGCATAATCATCTGGCTTTCAACCTCGCGCACTGTTTCAAGAGCAACACCGACTACGATGAGCAGGCTTGTTCCTGTGAGAGAAAGCGACGAAATGTTTGCCGTGAGATACTGCGAAAATACCTGAGTCAGAACAATGGGAAGCACTGCGATAAATCCGAGGAAGATAGCACCGATGAAAGTGATTCTTCCGAGAACCTTCGCAATATACTCTGTCGTGGGTCTTCCGGGACGGATACCCGGAATCATACCGTTGTTGCTCTTAATGTTGTTCGAAACCTCAATCGGATTGAAAGTGATTGAAGTGTAAAAGTACGTGAATCCTACAATCAGCAGGAAGTACAATATCGGATAGATAGGACCTCTTGTGATAAAGTTTGTTATATTCATCAGCACACCGTCTGTCTTACCGAAAAGCTGTGCAAGCGTTCCGGGGAAAGACATAATGCTCATTGCAAAGATAATCGGAATAACTCCGCCCATTGCAACCTTTATCGGAATGTTGGAGCTCTGTCCTCCGTACATTTTTCTTCCTACAACGCGTTTTGCGTACTGAACGGGAATTCTGCGCTCTGCTTCGTTAACAAGAACAACGAACATAATTGACGCAAGGGAATAAATCAGGAGAAGTATAAGCATATACCACTTGCCTGTGGGAACGAAACCCTTCCATGCTGTCTGCATCATTGTGGGGATGCGGCTTACGATACCTGCAAAGATAAGCATTGAGATACCGTTTCCGATTCCTTTACCGGTAATTTCCTCACCAAGCCACATAAGAAACGCCGTACCTGCCGTGAAAGCAAGGATAATAGTGAATCCTACAAGAACTTTCGGAACACCGGGAACAGTCATGATAGCGCCCTGATTGTGCAGCGTTACAAACAGACCATAAGCCTGAAGTGCTGCAAGTGCAACGGTAACATAACGTGTGATCTTTGTGATTTTCTTTCTGCCTTCCTCGCCTTCCTTGCTCATTCTTTCAAGAGCAGGAATAGCTACGCACAAAAGCTGCATGATAATGGAGCTGTTGATATAGGGCGAGATGGACATTGCAAAGATTGTAGCCTGCGAGAACGCACCGCCCGAAAATGTGTCGAGCAAATCGAAAAGCGTGCTGCCCTGGGCGCTGTTGAGCCAGTTCTGCAGAATGTTTTTGTCAATCCACGGAACCGGAATAACGCTTCCGAAGCGGAATACAACCAAAAGGAATATAGTGTATATAATTTTTCTTCTTAAATCAGGGATCTTCCATGCATTACGTATAGTTTGCAGCATTTTAGATCACCTCCACCTTGCCACCGGCAGCCTCAATCTTCTGTGCAGCGCCCTTTGTTACGCGCGCCGCCTTAACTGTTACCTTCTTCTCGATTTCACCGCGGCCCAATACAACCACACCGTCAAGAATTTTCGAGATAACACCCGATTCCTTAAGAAGATTAGCGTCTACAACAGTGCCATCCTCAAATTTATTAAGCTGAGAAACATTGATTTCCGTATATTTCTTAGCAAAAATATTGTTGAAACCTCTCTTGGGCAGACGTCTGTACAAAGGCATCTGTCCGCCTTCAAAGCCGGGTCTTACACCGCCGCCGCTGCGCGCCTTCTGACCCTTATGACCGCGGCCGGCTGTTTTACCGTTACCGCTGCCTGCGCCTCTGCCTTTTCTTTTTCCGACAGTTTTGCTGCCCGGTACGGGACTAAGCTCATTAAGTTTCATTTTGCCACACCTCCTTAATGTTAGATTTCTTCATATTTTACAAGGTGACTTACCTTGTTGATCATCCCTCTTATCTGAGGATTATCCTCATGCTCTTTTACATCGCGGATTTTTTTAAGACCGAGAGCTTCAACTGTAGCGATCTGATCTTTTTTTGATCCGATAACGCTTTTTACAAGAGTTATTTTAAGCTTTGCCACTTTTATTCTCCTCCTTACAGTTCTTCTACAGCCTTACCTCTGAGACGGGCAACCTGTTCGGCGCTCTTGAGAGAAGCAAGACCTTCGATAGTAGCTCTTACAACGTTTCTGGGGTTATTCGAACGAAGGCACTTTGTTCTGATATCCTTGATACCGCAAAGTTCTACAACGGCTCTTACTGCGCCGCCGGCGATAACGCCGGTACCTTCTTTAGCCGGCATGAGAAGAACTCTTCCCGCACCGAACTCACCAATCATTTCGTGAGGAATAGTCGAACCTGCCAAAGGAACAGAAACCATGTTCTTCTTAGCGTCCTCTATACCTTTTCTGATTGCATCCGGAACTTCGGCTGCTTTACCCAGACCGTAGCCAACCTTGCCGTTTTCGTCGCCGACAACAACAAGTGCGCTGAAGCGGAATGTACGACCGCCCTTTACAACCTTTGCTACACGGCTGATATGAACAACCTTTTCTTTAATATCCAGTGTTGATGCGTCAATACGCTCTGACATAATCTCCCTCCTTCTCTTAAAACTTCAGACCGCCTTCGCGGGCGCCTGCTGCAAGCTCTGCAACTCTGCCGTGGTAAACATAACCTCCGCGGTCAAAAACCACTTCGTTAATACCTGCGGCAGCAGCTTTCTGAGCTACCAATTTACCGACTTCCTTAGCCGCTTCCTTGTTTCCGCCGTAAGTTTCCTTAAGCTCGAGACTTGAAGCGGATACCAGGGTTACACCTTTTTCATCATCGATGATCTGTGCATATATATTGTTAAGGCTTCTGAAAACATTAAGACGGGGACGTGCTGCCGTGCCGCTGATATAATTACGGATACGGCCGTGTCTCTTAAGTCTTGCCTTATTGCTGTTAGGCTTACTAACCATCTCGCGTTATCTCCTCTCTTACTTAGACTTACCGGCTTTACCTTCCTTGCGGATGATTCGCTCGGAAACGTATTTGATACCCTTACCCTTGTAAGGCTCCGGCGGACGCTTTTCCCTGATTTCTGCAGCATACTGACCGACAGCCTGCTTGTCAGCACCGGAAACGATTACTGAGTTGGGGTTCGGGACCTCAACCGTGATTCCCTCGGGAGCTGTCATTTCAACAGTATGTGAGTATCCAAGGTTCATAACGAGCGTCTTGCCCTGCATCTGAGCACGGTAACCAACGCCGTTGATTTCAAGCTCTTTCTTAAAGCCTTCTGTAACGCCCTCAACCATATTGTGAAGAAGGCTTCTTGTAAGACCGTGAAGAGCCTTATGCTTTTTATCCTCGCTCGGACGCTTAACTTCAATAACATCAGCGTCCTGTGTTATAATCATATCACCGTGGAGCTGTTTTTCCAGAGTACCCTTCGGACCCTTTACCGTAACGTAATTTCCCTCGCCAACGGTAACGGTTACTCCTGCGGGAACGGTGATAGGCATTCTTCCGATTCTAGACATTTTTTCACCACCTAAATTTTAAAATATTACCAAACAAATGCAAGTACTTCTCCGCCGACTTTCTCGGCTCTTGCTTTCTTATCAGTCATAACACCCTTAGATGTTGATACGATTGCTATTCCGAGGCCCTTGAGAACTCTGGGAAGCTCTTCTCTGCCGGCATAAACTCTGAGGCCGGGCTTTGAAACTCTCTGAATTCCCGAAATAACCTTTTCTTTATTTGCACCGTACTTGAGGGTAATGTGAATCATGCCCTGTTTTCCGTCATCTACGAGCTCATAGCTTTTGATGTAGCCTTCCTCAAGAAGAATGTCTGCAATTGACTTCTTCATGTTGGAAACGGGAACATCAACTGTTTCATGCTTCGCTGAGTTAGCATTACGGATTCTTGTAAGCATATCAGCGATAGGATCTGTGATTTGCATGAGTAAACCTCCTTTTCCAAAGCTTTATTTTACCAGCTTGCCTTCTTAACGCCGGGAATCTGACCCTTATATGCAAGCTCTCTGAAGCAGATACGGCAGATACCGTACTTTCTCAAATAACCGTGAGGTCTTCCGCAGATCTTGCATCTGTTATAGGCTCTTGTGCTAAACTTAGGTGTTTTCTGCTGTTTTAAAACCATTGATTTTCTAGCCATTTTTAACTACCTCCCCTTTAGCTTCTGGCAAAGGGCGCACCGAGAAGCGTCAGCAGCTCGCGGCCCTCTTCGTCTGTTTTTGCTGTGGTAACAAAGATAATGTCCATACCTCTGATTTTATCGATTTTATCATATTCGATTTCAGGGAATATGAGCTGTTCCTTGATACCGAGAGAGTAATTACCTCTACCGTCAAACGCGTTGGGGTTAATTCCTCTGAAGTCTCTAACGCGGGGAAGTGCTACGTTAAAGAGTCTGTCTATAAACTCATACATCTTTTCGCCACGGAGTGTTACCTTGACGCCGATGCTCATGCCTTGTCTTAATTTAAAGTTAGCAACTGATTTCTTCGCCTTTGTTACAACAGGCTTCTGACCTGTGATCTGTGAAAGGTCGCTCAGTGCCGCATCAATAGCCTTCGGGTTGTCCTTTGCTTCTCCAAGGCCGATATTGATTACAATCTTATCCATCTTCGGAATCTGCATCGTGCTCTTATAAGCAAATTTCTTAAAAAGCGCCGGTGCAACTTCCTCGGTGTAAAGCTTCTTTATTGTTGACAATGCACTTACCTCCTTTCAATTAATCATCAAAGTTTTCATTGCACTTTTTGCATGTGCGAACCTTGCTGCCATCGGCAAGAATGGAATAACCAATTCTTGTAGGCTCGCCGCATTTTTTGCAGATGTGCATAACATTGCTTATGCTTACAGCGGCTTCCTGATGGATTATTCCGCCGACATCGCCCTGCTTGCGGGGTTTTCTGTGCTTTGTTGCCATGTTTACGCCTTCAACGATTACGCGGCCGTTTTCATGGTCAACGCTGAGCACCTTGCCCTTTTTGCCCTTATCGTTACCGCTGATTACGATAATGTTATCATTCTTTTTAATATGATTGTTTTTCATCACGTTACCTCCCATTAAAGAACTTCCGGAGCGAGAGAAAGAATCTTCATGTACTCATGATCTCTCAATTCTCTTGCAACAGGTCCAAATATACGGGTTCCTCTGGGGTTTTTATCTTCTTTAATGATAACAGCGGCATTTTCATCAAACTTGATGTATGTTCCGTCAGCTCTGCGAACGCCCTTCACGGAACGAACGATAACAGCCTTCACAACATCACCCTTCTTAACCATACCGCCGGGAGCTGCTTTCTTAACCGAAGCAACTATTACATCACCAATGTTGCCATATCTTCTGAGGGAGCCACCCAATACGCGTATGCACATAAGCTCTTTTGCACCCGTATTGTCGGCAACCTTCAACAGAGTCTGCTGTTGAATCATGTTTTTTCACTCCTTCTTGTTTTAGAGAAGAATTATTTAGCCTTCTCAACGATTTCTGCCAGTCTCCATCTCTTATCACGGCTCAAAGGACGTGTTTCCATAACCTTAACACGATCACCGATACCACAGGTGTTTTCCTCATCATGAGCTTTTATTTTTACAGTTCTTTTAACAACCTTGCCATAGAGAGGATGCTTAACACTGTCTTCGATTGCAACAACGATTGTCTTATCCATTTTATTGCTTACAACCTTGCCGATTCTTACCTTACGATAATTTCTTTCGGTCATTTATATTTCCTCCTTTCTATGTCTCACTCTTCGCCCTTGATTTCTCTTTCACGGATAACAGTCATAACCTTTGCAATATCCTTTTTTATTGCGGATATCTTCATGGGGTTATCAAGATTGTTCGTTGCAAGAGAAAATCTCTGAGTAAAGAGATCCTTTTTCAAATCAGCAACCTTCTGCTGTAATTCTTCGGTAGTCATCTCACGAATTTCTGTTATTTTCATTCGTTGTCACCCTCCGTTTCCTGTGTGTCACGTGCTACGATTTTGCACTTAACGGGAAGCTTATGCATGGCAAGACGAAGAGCCTCGCGGGCTAATTCTTCCGAAACACCGCCGATTTCAAACATTACTCTGCCGGGTTTTACAACCGCTACCCAGTACTCGGGAGAACCTTTACCGCTACCCATTCGGGTTTCGGCAGGCTTCTCAGTGATGGGTTTGTCGGGGAATATTTTAATCCAAACCTGACCGCCACGCTTTATATAACGCGTCATGGCGATACGGGCAGCTTCAATCTGATTGCTTGTTATCCAAGCAGGCTCGAGAGAAGCAAGACCGAAATCACCGTAGGTTACTTTATTGCCGCGCAGCGCCTTACCTGTCATTCTTCCGCGGAACTGCTTTCTGTGTTTAACTCTTTTAGGCATTAACATTATTTTCTGCCCCCTTCCTGAGTCTTGGGTTTTCTGCTCTCAGAAAGAACCTCTCCCTTGTAAATCCAAACCTTGCAGCCGATCTTGCCGTAGGTTGTATTTGCTTCCGCAAAGCCGTAATCGATATCTGCGCGAAGCGTTTGCAGCGGAATGGTACCTTCATGATAATGCTCTGTTCTTGCAATTTCAGCGCCGCCGAGACGACCGCTGCAGCAAGTTTTGATACCCTTTGCGCCGAGCTTCATGCTGCGGCTCATAGCGCCCTTCATTGCACGGCGGAAAGAAATACGTCTTTCCAGCTGAGAAGCAATGTTTTCAGCAACAAGCTGTGCGCTGAGGTCGGGCTGACGGATTTCAACGATATTTACAAACACCTGCTTGCCCGTCATTTTGCAAAGCTGATTTTTAAGCTTGTCAATATCCTCACCCTTTTTACCGATGATGATACCGGGTTTCGCGGTGTGGATTGAAATTCTGATTGTGTTTGCTTTCTTTTCTATTTCGATTTTAGCAACACCTGCACCGTAGAGCTGCTTCTTAAGCACCTTGCGGATGTTGTAATCTTCTACAAGACTGTCTCCGAATGCCTGGTCCTCGGCGTACCATCTGGAGTCCCAATCCTTGATAATACCGACTCTAAGACCATGCGGATTAACCTTCTGACCCATGTTTACGCCTCCTTACTCTTTTTCTTTTACAACGATTGTAACGTGACTTGTTCTTTTCATAATGCGGAACGCTCTGCCCTGTGCGCGGGGTCTGATTCTCTTAAGCGTGGGACCGGCGTTAGCATATATCTCTGCAATATAAAGCTTGTCAGCGTCCATGCCGAAATTGTTCTCGGCATTGCTAACGGCGCTGTTAAGAAGCTTTAAAAGAAGTTCGCTTGCTGCTTTGGGAGTGTTCATAAGAATACCTCTTGCAGCGCTTACGTCTTTATTTCTTATAAGGTCGTTTACAATGTTGACTTTTCTGGGGGAAATGCGTGCGTAACGCAGAACCGCCCTGGCTTCTGTTCTAGCCTCCATTTGTCATGTCCTCCTTACTTATTTACTCTTTGCTCCGGCGTGTCCCTTGTAGGTTCTTGTGGGAGCAAACTCACCCAGTTTGTGACCAACCATATCCTCAGTTACATATACGGGAACGTGCTTTCTTCCGTCATGAACAGCGATTGTGTGGCCTACGAATTCCGGGAATATAGTGGAGCTGCGGGACCATGTCTTCAAAACTCTTTTTTCGCCCGCTTCGTTCATTGCAACTACTCTTGCCAAAAGCTTAGGTTCCACAAAGGGGCCTTTTTTTATAGATCTGCTCATACTCTCATTCCTTTCTCATTACTTCTGGTTACGGCGCTTAACAATAAACTTGTTGGAAGCTTTCTTGTGCTTGCGCGTCTTGTAACCGAGAGCAGGCTTACCCCACGGAGTAACGGGAGAAGGCATACCGACGGGTGACTTACCTTCACCACCGCCGTGCGGATGGTCGTTCGGGTTCATAACTACACCGCGGACGGTAGGACGCCAGCCCATATGACGCTTGCGGCCTGCTTTACCGATTGAAATATTTTCATGATCAAGGTTACCTACCTGACCGATTGTCGCAATGCAATCCATGCGAACCATTCTTACTTCGCCCGAAGGAAGACGAACCTGAGCGTACTTTCCTTCTTTAGCCATAAGCTGAGCGCTGTTGCCTGCAGCTCTTACAAGCTGGGCACCCTTGCCGGGCATAAGCTCAATGTTATGGATTACGGTACCTACCGGAATTGCCGATATCGGAAGAGCATTACCGGGACGGATGTCCGCATGTTCGCTGCATTCCACAACATCGCCTGTTTTAAGCTCATGAGGAGCGATAATGTATCTCTTCTCGCCGTCCTCATACTGAAGCAGAGCGATGTTAGCGCTTCTGTTCGGATCATACTCAATGGCAAGAACCGTTGCTTTCATATCGCGCTTGTCACGCTTAAAGTCAATAACTCTGTATTTTCTCTTAACTCCGCCGCCGCGGTGACGAACTGTTATTCTGCCGTAAGAGTTTCTTCCGGCTTTTGACTTAAGGGGTTCCAAAAGAGAACGCTCAGGGCTCTTCTTTGTGATCTCCTCGAAAGTGGAAACAGTCATCTGTCTGCGCGCGGGAGAAGTAGGTTTATACTTCTTTATAGCCATTTGTTTTCACTCCTTTACATTAATCCGTCGAAGAACTCGATTGTTTTGCTGCTTTCGGTAAGCTTAACGACAGCCTTTTTCCAGTCGGGGCGTTTGCCGCTGTTAGCGCCCATGCGCTTAATCTTACCGAGAACTCTCATTGTTGTAACCTTTTCAACCGTAACGCCGAAAATTTCTTCAACAGCCTTTTTGATTTCAACCTTGTTTGCTTCCTTAGCAACCTCGAAGGTGTACTTTCTGTCAGCCATCTGATCCATTGAATTTTCAGTGATTATGGGTTTCTTGATAATTTCGTATGAGGTCATCATTATGCATACACCTCCTCAAGCTTTGAAACGGCATCCTGTGCCACGATGAATTTTTCGTGATTCAGCACATCGTATACGTTGAGCATTCCGACATAGGAAGCTTTAACGCCAGCGATGTTTCTTGCCGAAAGATAAACGTTCTTTTCAATTTCGTTTGTTACGATAAGAGCCTTGCCCGTAACTTCCATAGCCTTAAGCATATCGGCAATCGTCTTTGTCTTGATTACGTCCATGGAAAGCTTGTCAACAACCATAACGTCGCCGTCTGCTGCTTTCGAGCTGAGTGCGCTTACCATAGCAAGCTTTTTAACTTTCTTGTTGAGATTGTAAGAATAATCTCTGGGTTTCGGACCGAGAGCAACGCCGCCCTTAATCCACTGCGGAGCACGTGTGCTGCCCTGTCTTGCACGGCCTGTACCTTTCTGTCTGAAAGGCTTTTTGCCGCCGCCGGCAACTTCCGTGCGGGTTTTTGTGCTCTGAGTGCCCTGTCTCTGATTTGCAAGATAATTAACAACGCTGTCATGAAGAACAGACTTGTTAACCTCTGCGCCGAACAGAGCTTCACTGAGATTTACGTCGCCAACCTTGGCGCCCTGCATATTATATAATACCGCTGTAGGCATTTATAGCATCTCCTTTCCGTATGGCTTACGCCTTTACTGTATTCTTGATAGTTACTATACCGCCCTTGGGTCCCGGAACGGCACCCTTAACAAGGATAAGATTACGCTCTGCGTCAACCTTAACAACGTCAAGATTCTGAACCGTAACCTTTACGTTTCCCATATGTCCGGGAAGCTTCTTACCCTTGAAAACACGTGACGGAGATGAGCAAGCGCCCATTGAACCGGGATGACGGTGAACAGGACCGGTACCGTGAGTTTCCTTAAGTCTGTGTGTTCCCCATCTCTTGATAACGCCGGCATATCCTTTACCTTTGCTTATGCCCGTAACGTCAACGCGCTCGCCCTCGGCAAAAGCGTCAGCCTTAACCTCATCGCCTGTGTTAAGAGTGATTTCATCAAGTCTGAACTCTTTCAGAACTTTGCGAAGCGCTACGCCGTGCTTTTCAAAATGACCCTTAAGCGGCTTTGTTACATGCTTTTCCTTTACATCGCCGAAACCGAGCTGGACAGCTTCATAACCGTCTGTTTCAACCGTTTTTCTCTGAACCACGCTGCAGGGACCGGCTTCAATTACAGTAACCGGAATAACCTTGCCTTCGGGGCTGAAAATCTGCGTCATGCCGATTTTCTTTCCGATAATTGCCTTCTGCATAATTTGTTCCTCCTTAAATGGTTATTGGTTGACTTTCGCCAACATTACCTTCCGCTCTTGTCAATAAGCTTTATATCAATGCTTACTCCTGCCGGAACATCCAGCTTTCCGAGAGCTTCCATGGTCTTGGGGGTGGGATTAAGAATGTCGATAAGTCTTTTGTGCGTTCTCTGCTCGAACTGCTCGCGGCTGTCCTTGTACTTATGAACGGCACGAAGAATTGTTACAACTTCTTTTTCCGTGGGAAGAGGAATAGGACCAGAAACCGTGCTTCCCGTTCTCTTGGCAGTATCCACAATTTTTTCTGCGGACTGGTCAAGAAGAACATGGTCATATGCCTTTACCCTGATTCTGATTTTTTGCTTTGCTGCCATTGCACTGCCTCCTAAAAATAATTTTATGCTGACTCATGCGACGACTGTACACAGCACCGGGTGTTGCACCTTGTGCCATATTAAACCCCGGAGCGCAATCCTCCGGGTACTACATGAAACTTCGGCGAAACACACGCAAAGCCATATCATGTTGTACAGTGACTGCCGCCCGGCTTCATGAGCCGGACATTCTCCACGGAAAAACCTGCCTCGTATCGGGCAGCAACCTCCCGCTTCATCGTCTGTCATGTCACAGCTATGATAGTTTATAACAATATGACCTTTTTTTCAAGTAAAATATTTTAAAATTTCAAATTTTGTATACATGCACAATTTTATCGTCAATTTATATACAATTTCACGACATTTTACACTTCAACGAATTTTCGGGAATATAAACTGCCGTTTCGGTAACAATAATCGCTGTGGGAGGTGATTCACCATGAAAGAAAAGAATAAGAAAAACAAAGAAAACCGTCAGCAGCAGAATCAGCAGCAGCAACAGCAGCAGCAAAAACAGCAGCAACAGCAGCAGGAGCAAGAGTAAATCAAAACCCCAAATGCCTCTTTGATTAAATTATTTTTACAATTGCAAAAAGCATAAAAAACCTGTCACCCGGTTTTTTATGCTTTTTGTTTTGTTACTGCCGTTCTCCGAGCATAACTGTAACGCGCCTTGTTGAACCGCCGCGTTCAAATTCAATTTCCGCCGTTTCTCCGCCCTGCCGTTCAAAAAGCTCCTCACGCAGTTCAAGCATGGTGCTGACGCTGCGGCGGTTTATCGCCGTTATTATATCTCCGTATCTCAATCCTGCGGCAAATGCCGGACCTTTTTCATCCACACTTGCGGCAAACAGACCTGATGAAAAGCCATCTCCAAGCTCAAGGTAACGCGCGGCGGCCGGCGTATAGGCATACAGTCCGAGGTACGGAGTATGAAATTCTCCCACGCTGCACAGCCGCTTTATTATCGGCTTGCAGACGTTTATCGGAACGGCAAATCCCATGCCCTCCGCCGAGGAAACCTTAACCGTATTGATTCCGACAACTTCACCTGATTCATTCAGCAGCGGACCGCCGCTGTTACCGGGATTAATAGAAGCATCCGTTTGAATCAAATCCTCCATATATGAGGTTTTACCATCATTTTCAATATTTATACTGCGTCCTACAGCGCTCACAATTCCTGCCGTTACCGTGCGCTGAAACTGCATGCTGAGCGGATTCCCTATCGCGGCAACGTTTTCGCCGACGCGCAGCTGCTTCGCATCTCCGAGCTGCGAGGTTTTGTAGCCGCTGCCGTCAATCTTCACAACGGCAAGGTCAAGTGACGCGTCGCTCCAAACGGTTTTTCCCTCCGTTGTTTCGCCGTTGTACAGCGTGACCAGTATTCTCTGCGGACGGGCGCCCACAACGTGCTGATTTGTAATGATATACCCGTCCTCCGTGGCAAGCACTCCGCTGCCCATATACCACTGTTCGGTTGCAGCCTTATCCTTTTCGGTAGGGCCGTTCGTTGCACTTGATATCCCGACAACGCTTTCAAGCGCCGATTCGAGCATGTCCTCCATTGCAGATGCCGTTTTCAATCCCGGCGAAGTATCCGGCGCCTCCGTCCGCACACTTATGTTTTCAGCCGTGCCGCTCTCGGGAGCTTGCGGAGCGGATATCTTCATATATATATAGGAAGATACGGCAATTAAAACAAAACAAACGCACAGCGACAGCAGTATTACGGCTGTCTTTTTCAGAACTCCACGCATAATTTTTCCCCCTTTATTTATATAGTTAAAATTACCCTTTTTTTCGTTTTTTATGCTTCCCCGGAGGTAATGTTTATATATTGACAAGCATATAATTTTAAAGAGAAGCGGGGTGATAATTTGCAGCTTGAAAATACAGTTTCACGCGGAAGCGGTTTTATAATATCCGGAGGGCGGAGTGTTCCTCCGAAAAAGTGCGGTCAAAGGCAATCTGTTCCGCAGCTTGCTCCTGCTGCCGGGCATATATTGCAGTCCGCAGGCGCAGCTGTCTGCGAATACTCGCGCGGAGCGTCCGAATTAACGCGGATACAAATTCGCCGTGTACTTTCATTGTCGGCAGCGCTTTTATCGCTTGCACTGTTTTTCCGCTTTTTCACTCTTGGCGAAGGCGTTTACAGCGGCAAAAACAGAATTGCCGTTATGTCCTCATATTCCGAATACAAAAAAGCGGAAAAAAGCGCCGCAAAGCTTGCTGCCGCAGCAGGCGAAAAATTCGAACGCGAAAACTGCTTTACCGTTCCCGTTATTTCACTCCGCAAAAACGTTTGCAAAAAGTCAGACGCCGCTCAGCAGCTTTTGCTTGCATCCGATAAATTCTCAGAAACCTACACCCTGATTTCCGATGACAAAGCCGTATATAATGCTAAAACAAAAAAGGAAGCCGAGCATGTTCTTGAAGAATACATAAAACGGCTGTCGCTCGGCGGCAATGCAAAACTTTCATCCTCAGTGCAGATAATCAAGAGAATTATATCCGCAAAGGATGTGATGAGCAAGGAGGACTGCGCCTACCTGCTTGACCACAGCGGATTGGTCACCGTTGTCAGCATTGCCGATTCATCGTATGAAAAGAACATTCCGTTCGGAACGGAAACCGAGGCTGACAGCAATATGTACCTCGGGGAAACCGTCACTCTCTCGGAGGGAAGCGAGGGGCGCGCCGAGGTGCTCCGCCGCACGGTCTATAAAAACGGTATTGCGGAAGATGTCAGTGTTATATCGGAGGATGTTTCCGTGCAGCCTGTGGCACGTATTATAAAGGTAGGAACAAAGCAAAAGGACGTATTGAAAACAGGTGTTTTTATGCCGCTTTCGGGCAGGCTTTCTTCCCCGTTCGGACCTCGCTGGGGTCGGATACATGAGGGGATTGACATTGCCGTGCCGGAGGGTACGCCCGTTAAAGCAGCGGAATGCGGAAAGGTTTCCTTTGTGTCCGAAAATGCCGGAGGGTACGGAAAGCTTGTGCGAATCGACCACGGCTACGGAGTGCAGACCGCATACGGGCATTTGAGTAAAATCACCGCTGCCGAGGGCGACACAGTTGCCGCAGGCACCGAAATTGCCCTCAGCGGCAACACCGGAAACAGCACCGGCCCGCATCTTCATTTTGAAATAATAAAGGACGGGGAACAGATTGATCCCACGCCCTACATAAAAAATAATTATTCAGATATATTGCCATAGGCATAACAGATTTGAACCGTATGTGTTCGAATTTGTTATGCCTATGTTTTTGCGCACATACTGCCTAAAGGCATAGCCCTTAGGCAGTCTCTTTAGTCTTTGATTTACTCCAAATATTCCACCTCACCGGTAGCAATATTTATCTTACACGAGCGAGAATCCCTTTCATCGTGATCACTATAGTGAACACTATAAACATATCCGTTTTTCACAACAAACAAGGGACCATTTTTCTGATAATATCCTGTATAGCCCGAAATTTTTTTCTTTTCACCGTTTACTTCTATAAACATGTTTCTTGGATACGGTCCAATCCTGCTCGTTTCAGTAGATACATACACCGTTACTCCGTTCTCGCTGTAATAGCTCTTATTGGGCACGGAAACAAAGCACCGGCTTCCGTCCTCCTCCAATTCTATATATGAATCTCCGTTTGCAGTGTAATAAAATCCTGAAGTGTATATCTCCATATTTTTACCATTAAACTCAAAGTCCCATGCAAGCTTATTTTTAATTAAATCCCACGTCAACGGTATATATACCATGTCCTTATAAAATAGAATCGGATATTCTTTATCATCGTATTTTTCACCGTTCACATTCAATTCAAACGGAGAAGCACCGGCAACAAGATAATCACCGTCAAACGGAGAATCCAGATATTCATCGTCAACCGTTGCATACCTTTTTGGAACCACATTTTTTTCACAGCTTAAAAATATCTCCGTTCCATCAATTTGCATATCGAGCCCGGTCACAATCATATTTGAATAAGTGAGAGGGAAATAAGTTATATCATCATACAAAAACATTGGATATTTAAAGTATTTCTGTAGCTGTTCATAAAAATTAATATAATTAACGTCAACCGGAAATTTAACTATTGTTACATCAAAATCCGCATTTTCTGCAGCCTCAGCTGAGGCTGCAGAAAACATCACAATCAATAAACAAACAAGAATCAGCACTTTTTTCATGTCATCACCTAATTAAAAGCTATATTTACGGTATCTGCCGTCCATGGAGTATTTGTAAAACTGATTTTCCTATACGCTGTCTCACTCGGTCCTTGTCTCCTCGCTGCCGCGCAGTAAATATCTTTGAATTCATAGTCTCTCACTCCCGACAGATATAAATGAGTTTGAGAATATCCTGCCCCTGTCATTCTTGTTCCGGTATTGATGTTCAAAGGATCATTTTCATCTTTTGCCTGTGCCATGGTTATCTGTTTTGATATTTGTGTCGTAGAAAAACTTGACGAAATACAATTGGTTTTAAAAGGATATCTAATGGTACATACAACACTCCAAGTACTGCTTTCTATTATTTCCATCGTTGCAGCCGTTGTTGTTAAAGTAAGATGAAAATAAATATTTCTGCCGCCATTAAAAGCTATTCCATAATCTTCATAGTGCTGTTCTTTCGCATTATCACCACTTACCGGTCTATTAGGATTAAAATTGGGGTTTCTTTCATAAAAATTATAAAAGCCCTTCCACTGTTGTGTTGCCGGGAAATATACCAGTCCTATATCCCCCCACATGTATTCAATTCCATTCTTTGAATCAAGCCCAAACATATGATATGGTCTGTCATTCGCATAAGCATTAGATACCACCGGAAGAGTAACAAAAGAAGTCATCTGGTCATATCCTGGTTTTGCTTGAATCAAATAATATACTCCTGTCGTATCTCCTGAATTGACAACATCCTTTATTTCATTTATCGGAGTATCATTCAAGTTCTGAACCATTAAATTGCTCCGTCTGCTTTCTATGTTCATTGTCGGAACAGCCCCATACGGAGTAATCGATTCACCTTTTAAATTCTTGGGATATATAACCTCGTTACTCCCAATTTTCGTAAGGTTGTTGTAACTTTCTATTTTTGTCGTAATATAATTTTCAACCTGAGCATCACTTAAATTATTTAGTTCAATTTGTTTTTTTGCCGATTCTATTTCCTTTTCTGAAAATCCAGCCTTTATAAGCAAGTTTTCTTGTTGCGAAGACATCTTTGACACTTTACTTTCCTGTGCTATTGCGGTTGAAGATAGTATTCCAACTACCAACAAAACTGTCACCATAATTGTAAACAATTTTTTCATATTATTTCTCTTTCCAATAAAAAAACGTGCAAATCAATCTCCGGCAATCAAAGGAGCTGACCTACAACGTTATGCTTCATCAGTCTATATTCATCCATTTAGTTTTTTTGCACAGAGGAATATAACATCTGATGCATTTTATCCAGGCATAGCCCCTTTGATAAAAACTGAACCATTGCAATCTCCCCCATTTCCTTTATGTTGTCTTTATCATAACATATTGTTTTTTTAATGTCAATATATTTTGGAAAATTTGCTATTTATTTATATTTTCAAAAAATTTTATAAAAAACGGAAGGATCAACTTGCGTTTACTTTCTCATCAGGGAATTGCTTTCCCCGCCGTGCCTTTTTATACGAAACCTGTCCGATCAATACTTATTTGCTTCTTACCTTTTCCGCACTGATGCTCGCCACGTGTGCTTTGTCCTCTCTCCGCTTAGTGTGCGCAAGGGGTGAAGGCGCAGCCTTATCTGCTCACTGCCTTTTCACCACAGCCTTTCTTCGCGTGCGCTTTGTCCTCTCTCTGTTTAGTGCGCGCAAGGGGTGAAGGCGCAGCCTTCTCCATCATGTTCGGCACAATGCAGATTTCACTGTAAGCCTCATTTTCTGCACTGTTCTGCGGCGGCGTGGGCATAAGACCCGTACATTCAGTCACCGATGCAACATCGCTTATTTCATTTGCAACTTCATATTCAAACGAATTATTTTTCTTATCAGCCATAAAAAAACGCCTCCCGAATCAGTTTAACCGTTCGGGGGGCGTTTATAACTTGAAAATATTTATTTTAACGGAAATTTTTTCAGCTGCCGAGATATGCTTTTTTGACAGCGTCGTTTGCAAGCAGCTCTGCTCCCGTGCCGCTGAGAGTTATCGAACCCGTTTCGAGAACATAACCGCGGTCGGCGGTTTTAAGCGCCATGTTCGCGTTCTGCTCGATAAGCAGCACCGTCACACCCTGCTTGTTTACTTCCTTTATTATATCAAATATACCCTTTACGATAAGCGGCGCGAGTCCGAGCGACGGTTCATCCATCATCATAAGCTTCGGGTGACTCATAAGTGCGCGCGCAACGGCAAGCATCTGCTGCTCTCCGCCGGAAAGCGTTCCTGCCGGCTGCCAGCTGCGCTCCTTAAGGCGCGGAAACAAGTCATAAATCCACCGAATATCCTCCGTCAAGTCATCATGACGAAGATATGCGCCAATCTTAATATTTTCAACCACGGTTAAATCAGGAAATACGCGTCTTCCCTCCGGAACAAGCGTTATACCGCGGCGCACAATGTCATTCGATCGTTTTCCCGTAATATCTTCTCCGAGAAATGTGATTTTTCCGCTTTTTATGGAAACAAGCCCTGCAATAGTGCGCAGTGTTGTGCTTTTTCCTGCTCCGTTTGCCCCGATAAGCGTCACAATGCTTTTTTCGGGAACTTCAAACGAAATGCCCTTAACAGCTTCGATTCCGCCGTAACTGACGGCAAGGTTTTCAATTTTCAGCATCGTCGCTCACCCCCAGATATGCCTCGATAACACGAGGATTATTCTGAATCTCCTCCGGCGTTCCGCTTGCTATAAGCTTGCCGAAATCAAGAACGTATATCCGATCCGAAATCTGCATTACAAGATCCATGTGATGCTCAATCATAAACACGGAAAGATTATATTCATCCTTAATCTGCCTTATGAACTGCGTAAGCTCCAGCGTTTCCTGCGGATTCATGCCTGCCGCAGGCTCGTCAAGAAGCAAAAGCGACGGCTCGGTTGCAAGCGCGCGGGCAATTTCCAAACGGCGCTGTTCGCCGTATGGCAGCGAGCTTGCTTTTTCATCGCGGAACTCGTAAAGCCCGAAGCGCCTCAGAAGCTCCTCAACCTCGGCGCGCTGACGCCGTTCCTCCTGCATATTCAGGCGGAATGTCGCCGTAAAAACATTCGATTTCGCGCGCATATGCTTTGCAATAAGCACGTTTTCAAAAACCGAAAGTTCCTTAAACAGCCTAATATTCTGAAACGTTCTTGCAATTCCCATTTTCGTGATTTTATCGGGCGAGGGGGCAATTGTCGATGTATATTCTCCCTTATGCTCCCCCATATAAAGCTTTTTCATCTTGCCCTTGGGGAAATTTTCAATTATTTTTTCACCGTTGAAGTAAACGCAGCCGTTTGTCGGCGCATAAACACCCGTTACAACGTTGAATGCCGTTGTTTTTCCGGCTCCGTTTGGACCGATGAGCGCCACTATTTCGTTTTTATTGATGTCAAGGTTAAGGTTATTCACGGCGACAACGCCGCCGAACTGCATAACAGCATTTTCAATATGCAGTACGCTGTTCTTCGGAAGCTCAGTGTTTTTCATCAGCTTTCACCTTTCCCTTTCTTTTGAATAATCCGAATATTGCATCCCACGAAAATTCATTGTTTCCCATAATTCCGCGCCTGTAAAACAGAACCACAACCATGATAATGATTGAGAATATGAGCATGCGGAAGCCGGTGCGGAGAAACGGAACCTTAAATGAGCCGATATATGTTTCGTTGTCAAGAAAGCGCAGCCACCACTCACTGCTTGCAACATAGAGGAACGAGCCGATAATACTTCCGGTTATTGAACCGATTCCGCCGATTACAACTATCAGCAAAAATTCGTATGTCATCGCAATGGTGAAGCCTTTCGCCTGAACCATTGTAAGAAACATTGCATAGAGAGCGCCCGACACACCGGCAAAAAACGAGCTGATCACGAATGAAAGCAGCTTATGATGCGCAAGGTTAATCCCCATCGCTTCCGCCGCAATTTCGTCCTCACGGATTGCCTTGAATGCTCTGCCGTAGGTTGAGTTAAGAAGCAGCACAATAATTGCTATGCATATTGTAACTGCAACAAGAGGAAACATAACCGTTGTGAACGACGGAATGTTCTTTATCATATTGGATCCGTTTGTAATCGGAGCAAGCTCTTTACTCTGAACAACGGCGCGCACAATCTCGGCAAATCCGAGCGTTGCTATTGCAAGATAGTCGCTTTTAAGCTTAAGAACCGGTTTTCCGATAAGCCACGCACAAAGCGCTGCCGCAAGACCGGCAAGGATAATTGCCGCAAAAAATCCGACATGGACTTTCGCAACAAGCGGCGAAACTCCGCCGTCAACATACATATAAAGCATTTCGCGCTTTGCAACATCATTTGTAAGCACACCGTATACAACCGCACCGATAAGCATAAATCCTGCCTGCCCGAGCGAGAAAAGACCGGTAAAGCCGTTGAGCATATTCATTGACACGGCAACAAGTGCATAAACCAGGCTTTTCTGAAGAATCGGAATTATCATCTGCACAGTGCTCGAACGCTCCGCTGCCGGAATTGAATCGAGCCGCCACGTCAGAAGCAGAACTATCGCCGCCAACACAAGAGTTGCAACAAGATTGCGTTTTTTATTCGGCGCACGCATGGCGCTTTTTTCAATATTTTTCTGCATACATGCATCACACCTTTTCACTTGTTTTTTCGCCGAACAGTCCCGTCGGCTTTACTATAAGAACGACTATCAGCAGCGCAAATGTGAATGCGTCACTGTAGGTTGAATAATTGACTTTTATAAACTCCTGGCATATACCGATGACAAACGCACCGATAACCGCTCCGGGAATCGAACCGATTCCGCCGAAAACCGCCGCAACAAATGCTTTAAGACCGGGCATTGCTCCGATTGTCGGCTGAACAGTTCCGTAATCCGAGAAAAACAAAATTGAGCCGACGCCGGCAAGAAATGAGCCGATAACGAATGTCATGCTGATTACAGAGTTTATATTTATACCCATGAGCTGCGCCGTTTCAAAATCGCGCGATACGGCGCGCATTGCCATACCGATTTTTGTAAACCTGATCAGAAGCACCAAAAGCACAACAAGCGCAATTGTTACCGCCGGCGTTATAACATAGAGCCATTTTATAGTCATTCCGCCTGCTTTAAAGGTTTTCGAAAGAAACGGAATATGCGGATAAGGCTGGTTTATACCGCCGATTATATAATATGCAAGATTCTGCAAAAGATATGAAACGCCGATTGCCGATATCATAATCGACATTCTCGGGGCGTTTCTGAGCGGTTTGTATGCAACACGCTCAATTGTTACACCGAGCAGCACCGTTGCAATAAGCGTAACGGGAATAGCGGCATATATTCCGATTGACGACGCCAAAAACACCATAAAAAAGCCTGCCATCATGAATATATCTCCGTGAGCAAAATTTATAAGCCGCAGTATGCCGTAAACCATGGTGTAACCGATTGCAATAAGCGCATACTGACCGCCGACCGAAATACCAATCAGCAGATAGTCGATAAATCGCTCTAATGTCATGTGAATCCTCCTCGCAAACGATGACGGTACGGAACAGACCTTCCTCCGCACCATACCTAAAAAGCGGCGGAAGCTCCGCCGCTTTTCATCAATAAAATAATTTTATAAAATTACTTAACAGTCTGAGTCTTTATAAATTCAAATCCCTTATCGGTCATTGTCTTTATGTAAGCCATATCCTTTTTCGCATCTCCGTTTTCGTCAAACGAGATTGAACCCGTAACGCCGTCATATGTTACGCCCGAAATAGCATTCTTGATGTCCTCGGACTTAACCGAATCAGCCTTTTTGATAGCTTCAATCATTACCATATATGCATCGTAGCCAAGTGCTGAAACTGCTGCAACACCATCGTTTCCGCCGTTTTCGGTAAGCGCCTTTGAGTCGCTGTTAAGATATTCCTTGAATCCCTTTACGAAATCTCCTGCAACCGGATTCGATGTGTCGTTCTCGTCAAAGAATGTGGAGAGGAAAACATCCGTAGCTTTTCCTGCCGAATTTTCGATAATCGACTGGTTTTCCCATGTGTCACCTGCCATAATCGGGCATGTGATTCCCTTTTCGCGGGCCTGCTTGATAATAAGCGGAGCAGTCTGAATTGAAGAGGGAGCAAAGATTACGTCAACATTCTCGCTCTTTGCAGTTGAAAGAATTGTTCCGAAGTTTGTTTCACCTGTCTGGAATTCATATGTAACAGTCTTTCCGCCCATCTTTTCAAACGCCTGCTTAAAGAACGTGCTCAGACCGAGAGAATAGTCATCACCAAGCTCCGTTATAACGGCAGCCTTTTTGCAGCCCTTTTCCTTAGCGAAGTTTGCCATAACCGTGCCCTGGAAAGGATCGAGGAAGCAAACGCGGAAGTAGTATTCATTGCCCTCCGTAACAGCCGGGTTTGTGCATGAGCAGCCGATTGCCGGAATCTTCGCATCACCGAATGTGGGAGCTGCCGCAATCGACACGCCGCTGCCGTATGAACCGAGAACACCGACAACGCCTGCGCTTACAAGGCTCTGAGCAGCCGTAACACCCTTTGCATTATCTGACTGGTTGTCAGCCTCAACAAGCTTAATCTTATATTCTTTTCCGCCTACCGTAACGGTGGGAACCTGTGTGTTTGCGTATCTGATACCGAGAACTTCCTGCTTGCCGCCGGCAGCATTCTGACCGGTTGCCGGTTCAAAAACGCCGATTTTTATAACATCGCCGTCTGCGCCGGACTGATTTGAGTTTTTCTTTTCGCCGCAGCCTGCAAAGCCAAGGGTCAGCAGGCAGAGAGCCGTTGCCAATGCCAGTGCTTTTTTCATAGTTTTAACATCCTTTCAGAAAATTATAATAAAAGTTTACAACATTTTGAGCTGTAAGTCAAGAAAAATTTATATAATACGGCGGCTGCGACACATTTTTTTACTTTTAAAGGTAAAAAACGGATAAAAAATTAACTAATAAACTGTGCGGACAGGTCATATATATTTAGCGTAAGGGGGTGAGCATACGGATATTGATTTCATTCTGCGCTGTCTGCCGCCGAAGCTTTGCGCGGCAATTAAAGCCGAAAGTTCCGGAAATATCTGCGAAATACGCATGTCTGCCGAAAAAGACTGCTTTATCATAAAAAACGACGTCATCCGTGACACGGGAATTTATGTTTCGCAAAGTGACATTGCGCGCACGGCCGACGCATTGTGCCGCGGTTCTCTTTACGCTGCGCAGTCCGCCATGGTAAAGGGGTATATCACTGTTCCCGGCGGACATCGCGTCGGAATATGCGGACGTGCAGTGACAGAGGACGGCAGGGTTACGCACATTGCCGACATATCGGCAATGTGCATCCGCATTTCACGCGCCGTTTTGGGTTGTGCCGATAAAATAGTTCCGCACCTGAGCGATTTCGGAATACCGCGCAGCGCGCTTATCATTTCACCTCCCGGCTGCGGAAAAACAACCATTCTGAGAGATGCGGCGCGCCAGCTCGGGAAACGGTTTAAAATATGCATTGTTGACGAGCGGTCGGAAATTGCGGCGTCATGCGGAGGGATTCCGTCGCATGACGTGGGGGCAATGACCTGCGTTATGGACTCAATGCCGAAAAGTGAGGGGATTTCGATTGCGGTCAGGACTATGTCTCCGCAGATAATTATAACGGATGAAACGGGCAGTGCGGCCGAGGAGGAAGCCATATATCAGCTTATAAACTGCGGCGCAAAGATAATTACCACGGCGCACGGCTATGATGAGCGCGACGTTATGCGCAGACCTTTTCTCGGGAAGCTTATAAAAGACGGAGTTTTTGAAAGAATATTCGTTCTTTCATGCAGCCGCGGAATCGGCACGGTTGAAAAAATAATTTCGGACGGGAGGGTTGTGCCGTGATTAAAATAACAGGTACGCTCTTAATGCTGACAGCATTTTTGATTATCGGACTTAAAAAGCGATATGCGCTCATCGGGCGGCTCAGCATTCTGCGGGCAAGCGAAGCGGCGGCAATGACGGCATATTCGCGGCTGAAATGTATGTGTATGCCGCTTGATGAGTGTTTTTCGGGAAGCGGAGGATTATTCTCCGATGCGGCGGACAGAATGACTGACGGCGAAATGCCGCGTGAGGCAATGCACAATGCCGCAATCGCAAACCGTTTCCTGAAAAGCTGTGACAAAGCTGTGTTTTCGGATTTTGCCGACGGACTGACGCTCAGCGACTGCGCGGGGCAGCTCTCCAATCTTGAGATGCTCCGCGAAAGGCTGCGTCCGCTCACGGCTGAAGCGGCGGATGATGCCGCGAGGCTCGGCAAACTTTGCGTTGAAGGTTTTTTTCTTGCCGGCGCCGCATTTGCACTGATTCTGATATAGGGGCAGGATAATATGAATATAGATTTTATTTTTCAGATTGCCGGAATCGGCATAATCGTGGCGGTGCTCAATCAGCTGCTGATGCGCTCCGGGCGAGAGGAACAGGCTCTTATGACCACCATTGCCGGACTTGTTGTGGTGCTTTTAATGATTGTCACAAAAATTGCCGAGCTTTTCACAACGGTAAAGACGGTGTTCGGCTTATGAACATTGCTTCACTCTGTGCGGCGGCAGTATGTGCGTCGGTGCTGATTCTGTGTCTGCGCACAGTTCGCCCCGATATTGCGCAGGCGCTCGCGGTTGCTGCATCGGTACTGCTTTTTGCCGCTGTGCTTCCATACTGCGCGGAGATTGTCAAATCAATAAAGGAGTTCACGGCGCTTGGCTCATCGGGCGGAAGATATATTCTCCCTATAATGAAAATAACAGGGATTGCATATATTTCGCAGCTTTCCGCCGAGCTTTGTTCCGACGCCGGCGAGAAAGCGCTTGCCGCGCGCGTTGAAATGGCGGGGAAAATTGCAATCTGCATAATTACACTGCCGATTGCAAAAGAAGTATTTATAAAAATAACGGGAATTTTAAATTGATATGGATGATTTTAACTTTAAACCTGACATAACGGAATCCGGAGCGGATAACATAGCACAGCTCTTTGACAGCTTCGACTTCAGCGAAATAACCGATGATATTGTAAACGGAAGTTTTTCGTTCGGCGGAAGCAAGATCATCGGTAAAATTATAAGGCTTTTTTTAGGTGAGCTTAAGACAAGCTTTGCTTTGATGGGCGCGCTTGTTTCGCTGCTGCTGATATGCGCCGTTGCAAACAATCTGACTGAATCGTTCGGAAAGAAAAGCGTTTCCGCAGCAACGCGCTACGCCTGTTTTGCATATGCCGCAACGCTTATTGTTTCATCATTTTCATCGGTTTGCGGATACGTAACTGACACTATCCGCGACATAACGGTGCTGACGCAAAGCATAATTCCTGCAATGAGCATGCTGCTCGCAACCGGCGGCGGAGCTGTGCTCGGTTCGATGGCTCACCCCGTGATATTCTTCATTTGCAGCGCAATGGGACTGCTCATAAGAAGCGTTATCACGCCGCTTGTACTGCTGCGCGCCGCATGCGTGCTTTTCTGCTCCGCAAGCCGAAACAACGCTCTTTCCGAACTTGCGGAGCTTGCCTGTGTGCTTCACAGAAATATGCTCGCGCTTTCAATGACGCTTTTTTCGGGGATTCTCGGAATAACACGGATTGCCGCCGCCTCGTTTGACAATCTCGCCGCGCGCGGAATTAAATTCGCCGTTTCCGTTTCCGTTCCCGTTGTCGGCGGTTCGGTTGCAGAAGCGATGAACAGCGTTGCAGGCTCGGCAGCCCTTTTAAAAAATGCAGTCGGAACAGCCGGGGTTATATGCCTGTTTGCAATGTTTTCGGTTCCCCTTATAAAAATCGGCGCACTCGCGCTGACCTACAGGCTTGCGGCTGCATTTTCCGCTCCCGTTGCCGATTCGGAGGTTACCGGCGTTCTCCGGAAAACGGGCGAATGTATCGATATGCTTTTTGCATCCGTTGCCTGCATGGGAGTTATGATGATAATTTCAATTGCTTCAATTCTGTAGGGAGATGATTTTACGGCACAGTGGATTAAGGAGTATGTAATTTCAATCGGCGCGGTGATGATGCTGATTTCCTTTTCTCAGCTCCTGCTTCCGGACGGCGGACTGAAGAAATTTGCCTCCCTTGCGGCAGGCTTTATGATAATAAGCGCCGTAATCTCGCCGCTCGGTTCTGTTCCGGCTGACACGCTTGAAAACTTCACCATTCCAAGCGAAAACTCATCGGCAGCGAATGACGCACTCTACCGCGCCGAGGTTATCAGACGGCATCGCGAAAACCTTGCCGGAATCATTGAAAAAAAGCTCCGCCATAAGTCACGCGCTTATGTTGACACCGATAATGACGGAAACATAACCAAAATAACGCTTTACTGCGGCGGCGATGAAAGCGAATGTGTTGCATACATAATACGCGAACTCGGCGTTCCGCGCGAAAGGATTGTAACAGTATATGAAAATAATTGACAAATTTTTCACGGATAAAAAAGGTTCTGCCGTAATATATATATTATTGACAGTCGGGATTCTGCTCTTAACCGCCGGCAGCGGCATGTTTTCCCCGAAAAAGGCTGACAAACCTGTCGCTGCGGAAAGCAAAACGGAGAGCAGCACCGAAGAAAAGCTTGAAAAAATTCTGTCGCAGATAAAGGGTGCCGGACGCGTCAGCGTGATGATTGTCACAAAAAACAGCGGCGAAAAAAAATTCGGCTGTGACACGGACGGGAAGCAGAAAAAAACGGTTATTCTCAGCCGCGGCGGCGGCGAAGAAGCGCTTGTTTCCGAGGAAATAATGCCGGAGATAAGCGGCGTTATCATCGTCGCCGAGGGCGGCGGCAAAAGCTCCGTCCGGGCGGAGCTTACACACGCGGCACAAACAGCGCTTGCAATAGCGCCGCACAAAATAGAGGTTTTTGAAAGGAAGGATTCTCAATGATGATGGTAATCAGAAAAAAACAGCTTGTTATTGCAGCGCTTGCAATCGTGATCGGAACGGCAGGTTATATAAATGCGCGGAAAACGGGCGCTGACGCAGATGTTTCGACCGACAGTCCATACCTCGGCGAGGCGCAGCTTGTTGACAGCGGCAGCGCAAAGGAATCTGTGCAAAATGACTTTTTCACGCAGGCGCGGCTTGACCGTGAAGCCGGGCGCAGCCGCTCAATTGAAACCTTTAACTCGATAATTTCAAACAATGAAGCTGATGAAGCGGCAAAGGCTTCCGCACAGCAGGGAGTTTTGCAGCTTGCGCAAAACACGGAAACCGAAACGGCAATTGAAAATCTGCTCCGCGCCCGCGGCTTTGCAGACGCTGTTTGTTATATAAACAACGGAATGGCAAACATCGTTGTTAAGGCGAAATCGCTCGACAGCGCCGACAGTGCGAAAATCACGGAAATCGTGACTGAGCAGAGCGGTATTCCGAATGACAAAGTAAAAATCATGGAAATGAACTGATGTCTTTTTGCTGCGAACAAACTTCACCTCTCGGAGTACCTATGTACACCTTCGGGTTCAGTTTGTCCGTTCAGAAGCTTTTTCCTATCACCTAAAACAGTAATGAACGACAAAGGTGTGACCACGCAGTCACACCTTTGTCGTTCATTACTGTTCGTCGATATATTCACATGCCTGAGTTGCGGCAACCGCGCCATCGGAAACGGCGGTTGCAAGCTGCCGGAGCGGCTTTGCGCGGCAATCTCCGGCAACGAAAATGCCGCTGTGCTCCGTGCGGCAGTCCTCGCCGGATTCGGCATATCCTGCGGCATCAAGCTTTAAAACGTCCGAAAAAGGTTCGTTGTGCGGCATCTGCCCAACCGCCACAAACACGCCGCTGACCGAAAGCTGCTCACTTTCCCCGTTTCCGCTATTCAGCAAAACGCTTTTAACCGCTTCCGTTCCGTCTATTCTCCGGACGGTTGAATTAAGCTTGAATATGACATTCGGCTTCTTTTCAAGCTGCGAAACGAGCAGTTTTTCGCCGCGGAATCCGGCGCGGCGGTGGACAAGATAGACCGTTTTGCATATTGATGACAGATAGAGTGCGTCACGCAGGGCGGTGTTCCCTCCGCCGACAACGCACACATCGCGGTTTCTGAAAAAGTTCCCGTCGCACACGGCGCAGAATGACACACCCGAACCGATAAAGCGCTGCTCGCCGTCAGCACCGAGACGGCGGCTTTTTTGCCCCGATGCTATTATTACGCTTTTGCAGGAATACTCTCCCTTTGACGATATAACGGTCTTTATTTTACCGTCCTTTATTCCGCTCACACGCTCGATTTTCATATCGGCACCGCAGGATTTTGCCTGGGCGTACAGTGCCGCTGCAAAATCCGCGCCGGAAACAGAGCTTATCCCGGGGTAATTTTCAATATTATCGGTATAGGAAATCTGTCCGCCGAAAGCAGCCGCTTCAAGCACAAGCACGGTTTTTTCCGCGCGCCGCGCATAAATTGCCGCCGTGAGTCCGGCAGGACCTCCTCCGACTATAATTATATCGTACATTTACTCCTCCTATTTAATTTCAACTATGGTAACGCCGCTTTCGCCCTCGCCGTAGCGCCCGGGGCGGAAGCTTTTTGCATGAGGATGATGCCGCAGCATATCATTAATTGCGCTGCGCAGCACACCCGTGCCCTTCCCGTGAATAATACTTACCGACTCAAGATGCGCCAGTGCCGCGTCATCAAGGTATTTATCAGCCATCATCACGGCATCGTCGGCATTCTGACCGCGCAAATCAATCTCTGTTTTAACGGATGAAAAGCTTCTTTGCGCACCGTCTGAATAAACGGGAGCGGTTTTCTTTTTCTTTTCCTCCTTTGCCGGAGCAAGCGCACTTATATTCGTCCTGATTTTCAATATTCCTACCTGAACCGTCAGATCACCTTTTTTATCAGGCAGGGTCAGGATATTTCCCGTCTGCCCCATTGTTGTAACCGTAACGCACTGACCGAGGATAAGACTGCGCGGATCGAGTTTTTTCGTTCCCTTTGACGAGAAAACATCCTCGCTGAGCGAATTTGCCATATCATCAAAGTTCTTTTTAAGGCGGCGCCGCCCCTCCTCAATACTTTTTCGGTTATTTGCCGCCGATTCGCCGAGCAGCCGCTGCATATCCTTAACAATTCTGTCGGCTTCGTTTTTCGCCTGTTCGTAAATCTTTTTCGCATCGCGCCGCGCGTCACTGAGAATCTTCTCACGCTGCTTTTCAATCATCTGTTTTTCATGCTGCGCCATTTCACGCTGTGCAAGCGTTTCCGCACGCGCCTCGCTCGCCTCGCTCAGCTCCCGTTCTGCCTTTGCGCGCTGCTTTTCAAGCGATGAAATCACATCTTCAAAGCGAGTATTTTCCCCGTCAATAAGCGACTGCGCGCGCGTGATAATATCATCGGACAATCCGAGTCTGCGCGATATTGCAAATGCGTTGCTCTTTCCGGGTACACCGATTAAAAGCCTGTATGTCGGGCGCAGGCTCACAATATCAAATTCACACGCCGCGTTTTCAACACGGTCTGTTGTCAGCGCATAAAGCTTGATTTCACTGTAATGCGTTGTTGCCGCCGTTTTTGCTCCGAGCAGTTTTGCTCTCTCGAGAATTGCCACTGCAAGCGCCGCACCTTCAACAGGGTCTGTTCCTGCACCAAGCTCGTCAAACAAAACAAGTGATTTATAGTCTGCTCTTTTCAGAATATCAACAATATTAACCATGTGTGCCGAAAATGTGCTCAGTGACTGCTCGATTGACTGCTCATCGCCTATATCGGCGAAAATGGTTTCAAACACAGCTAATGTGCTGCCCTGCTGCGCCGGGATGCACATTCCGCACTGCGCCATAACGGTGAACAGTCCGAGCGTTTTGAGCGAAACCGTTTTTCCGCCCGTGTTCGGACCTGTTATAACAAGCGTGTCAAAATCCTTTCCCAGATAAATATCTGTCGGCACAACTTTTTTCGGGTCTATCAGCGGATGCCGCCCTTTTTTTATATCGATAATTCCGTCATCGTTCAGAAGCGGAGCAGCAGCATTCATGCCATGCGCAAGTTTGCCTTTTGCAAATATAAAATCGGTCTCAAGCAGAATATTATAATTCTCTGTAATCTGCTGAGCACATTCGCCGACCTGTGCCGAAAGTTCAGCCAGAATCCGCTCAATTTCGTCCTTTTCCTCACCGGCAAGGCTTTTAAGGCGGTTATTGATTTCAACGGCTGCCATCGGCTCGATAAAAAGCGTTGCGCCGCTTGCCGAGCTGTCATGCACAATTCCGGCAATCTCACCCTTATGCTCGCTTTTCACGGGGATAACATAGCGGTCATCACGCATGGTAATAATCGCCTCCTGCAAAAGCGGAGCTATTCTTGATGAGTGAAGCATATCACTCAGAACATCGCGCACCTTTCCGTTCAGTGAACGGATTTTTCTCCTTATTGAGGATAATTCCGGAGATGCGTCATCCGCCATCTCTTCCTCGCTGATAATCGCACTGTAAATCGTCCGTTCCAGCTTCTTGTTCTCGGTCACAGACGATAAAACCGCATATATATTCGGATATTGCTCATCAAAGCCGTCATCTGCGGCATATTCACGCAGTCCGCGCGAAATTCTCAGCACATGCGCAATATTCAAAAGCTCGCTCATCGAAAGCGCACCGCCGGAGCTGCTGCGCGCCGCCGCACCCGATACCGGGCGAACTGCGCTGACTCCGGGCGAACCTTTTTTTAAAATAAGCGACTGCGCCTCATCTGTCTGCGCAAGCATACGGCGTATTTCAAAAATATCTCCGTACGGGCGCAGAGCTTCACAGCGCTGTTTTGTTTCGGCACATACAGCTTGCCCCGAAAGAAGCTTCAGAATTCGTTCAAAATCGAGAACTCTCAGTGTTTTATCATCTATGCATGAAGCCATCCGGCTTCACTCCCTTCATGTTTTGCTCTGTGTTTAATAATACTTTATTTTTATGCAAAAGTCAACCGAGAATTAATCGTAAAAACGGAGCAGGCATAGCTTGCTCCGTTTCAGCGTGTCGATAAACCTATCGACACGCTGGCAGACGTTGAAAAAGAAAGGTAAATCTGTTCGGCGCGCACTCGTCGGCGTACAAAGGTACTTTAGAGGGTGTGCCGGACGGAAACAAGCAAAAATCCAGAAATTTTTGGGTTTTGAGGGTGATACAAACAAACATCTGATTTAATTGCAGTTTGCTTTTAAATCAAATCTCTTTAAAGTTAATGTGATGAAAATTATAGCTTGCTTGTGGTTGACCGACTTTTTCGACAGTCTGAAACGGAGCAGGCATAGCCTGCTCCGTTTTTACGATTTTATAAGAGTTCGACCGATATGTCCTTTTTTCTCGGTTTTGCTGCGGGAGCGGCTTCCTTTTTCGGAATCTCGCCCATCGCTTCACTGATAGCGCGGTTGATAAACGCGTTAATGCTTTCTCCGTTTGCCTCCGCAAAGCTGCGGATAAGCTCCTTTTTTCCTTTCGCAACCTTAAGCTCAACCCTGTCGTACGCTTTCAGATTATACTTTGCATTTGCGCGTTTGCGCGCTTCGGAAAGCGGCATGAAAATCCCTCCTTCTTAGTATTGGTATCTGCTTATATTATCCGATAAGTTCCCAGAACAAATCCGTGTATTCCGCCGGATTGTCAATCGGCATATCGGCAATTAAAAGCGCCTGGTCATAAAGCAGCTTGCCCATTTTTGCACACTTATCCTTATCCAGCTGCCATGCATCAAGCAGCATATAAAATGCTTTATGCGCCGGGTTAAGCTCGAGCACGCGCTGCGCCTTAATATCGGGATGGTCGCCGGGAACGGAAGCAAAATATTTCTCCATTTCAAGGCTCACCTCGCCGTCAGTGCTGAGGCACACGGGGTGGCTCTTAAGCTTGTGCGACAAACGCACCGCTGAAACCTTGCCGTCAAGCGAATCGCGCAGATAGTCGAGCATAACCTTGTTTTCTTCCTCTTTCTCCTGCGTGTCGGTCTTTTCCTCCTCGCTTTCAAGTCCGAGATCCTTGTCATTTACCGACTTGAATTTCTTTCCGTCAAGCTCGCCGAGCATATTTACGACAAACTCGTCAACCTCGTCCGTCATATAAAGAATTGAATACCCTTTTTCCTTAATCTGCTCAGTCTGCGGCAGGTTATCTATCTTTGCAACGGTTTCGCCGCATGCATAATAAACATACTTCTGATCCTCCGGCATTGTTTCGGTGTAGCGCGAGAGCGTTACAAGCTTTTTCTCGCCCGATGAATAGAACAGCAAAAGATCCTTTAAAAGCTCGCGGTGCGCACCGTAGTCCGAAACCATTCCGTACTTAAGCTGCAAGCCGAAGCTTTTCCAGAATTTTTCGTATTTTTCCGGATCGTTTTCGAGCAGTTTTTTAAGCTCCTGCTTAATCTTCTTTTCTATATTATTGCAAATTGCGCGAAGCTGGCGGTCGTGCTGAAGCATTTCACGCGAAATATTCAGCGACAAATCCTGAGAATCCACAACACCTTTAACAAAGCGGAAATGCTCCGGGATAAGCTCCTCGCAGCTGTCCATAATCATAACTCCGGAGGAATAAAGTTCAAGTCCGCGCTTGTACTCTTTTGTGTAATACCCCATAGGTGTGTTTGACGGAACAAACAGCAGCGCCTTATATGAAAAGCTGCCCTCAACGTCCGCGCGGATAATAAGCGCCGGGTCCTCCGCATCATAGTATTTTTCCTTATAGAAGCTGTTCAGCTGCTCGTCCGTAACCTCATCGCGGCTGCGCTGCCACAAAGGAACCATGCTGTTTATCGTTTCCTCTTCAATATACTTTTCATATTCCGGCTTGTCACTGTCCGGCTTTTCAATTTTGCGCGACTTTTCGATATCCATTTTAATCGGGTAACGGATGTAATCGGAATATTTCTTTATAAGTGAACGGAGCGTATATGTTTCAAGATATTCGCTGTAATGCTCATCCTCGCTGTCAGGCTTTATCTTCATATATATATCCGTGCCGCAGCCCTCTTTTTCAGCCTCGGTAACGGTATATCCGTCAGCGCCGTCCGATTCCCAGCAGTAGGCTTTGTCAGAACCGAACGCCTTTGTCACAACGGTGACCTTTTCGGAAACCATGAATGCGCTGTAAAACCCGACGCCGAACTGCCCTATAATGTCAATGCCGTCCTTTTTGTCCATATCCTGCTTAAAATGGAGCGAGCCGCTGTTTGCGATTATTCCGAGGTTTTTTTCAAGCTCGTCCTCCGTCATTCCGATGCCGTTATCACTTACCTTAATAACGCGGTTTTCTTTATCAACGGAAACCTTTATGAAAAGATCCTCGCGGGCCGTGCCGCTGCCGCCCTCCTCAAGTGATTTATAACAGAGTTTGTCAAGCGCGTCCGACGAATTTGATATAATTTCACGAAGGAAAATTTCCTTATGTGTATAAATAGAATTAATCATCATATCGAGCAGCCGCTTTGACTCTGCCTTAAACTGCTTTTTTGCCATGACAAAAACTTCCTTTCTTTTTGTTAGCACTCTCTTCTTTTGAGTGCTAATATAGCTTACCACCTTTTTCTGCTTTTGTCAATACAAATCTGCAAAAAAGAAAAAAATAAAGGGATTGTTCGAAAAGTCACAGCAGACCTTTCAAACAATCCCAATCAATTACCCGAAAAACTTATTTAACGATGTTCTTCAGAGCCTGTCCTGCCTTGAAAGCGGGAACCTTAGAAGCCGGAACTTCGATTTCTTCCTTAGTCTGAGGATTGCGGCAAACGCGTGCTGCTCTCTCTCTAACCTCAAAAGTACCGAAACCAACGAGCTGAATCTTATCACCCTTTTCAAGAGCTGTTTCAACAGCTTCAACAAAAGCATTGAGAGCCTTTTCAGCATCCTTCTTGGAAAGATCAGCCTTTTCAGCCATAATTGCAACGAGTTCTGTCTTGTTCATGTTTTTTCCTCCTTATATAATAAATATTTACCTGCGATGGTAATTCGCAACGTATTTCCACATTATAATAGCATATTGAAATGGTTTATTCAAGTGTTTTCTTAAATATTATTTACTTTTTTGCTAATTTTTTAGGGAAAATTGCCGTTATCGGCGCACAGAACCCTCCGTTTTCAGGCATAAATGCCGCAATTCTATTTTCTGATAAGTAAAATATCCTCTTTTGAAATGCAGCCGGTCAGCCATACAAGTGCCGAATAAAGCGCTGCCGCCAAAACAATTGCCGCAATCAAAACCGGGATTTTCGGAACAAGCATATATATAAGCCGGGCAGAAAAACATGCAGCAGCTGCGCACACAAGCATTTTAACAATTGACACCGAACACCTGTCAAACAAAGAAACCGATTTCAGAATAACAGTGTTTACGGCAGCAGCAGCCGCAAACGCCGCAACCGTTGACGCAAGCGCCCCTTCAATTCCGATCCGCGGAATAAGAATATAATTAAGCGCCAGCTTAACAGTCACTGCACCAATGCAGGCAAAAATCGGCTTCCACACACAGTCCATTGCCTGAAGCATCCCCGTAGTTGTCTGAAAATAAGGCATTATCAGTACAAGCAAACCTATAAGAATAAGTAAATCCGCGTGTTTTCCCGTGGAATAAAGCAGTAGAAAAATCTGCGGCGCAAAAAGGGCAAGCCCGAATGAACACGGAAGCGAAACAAGGAAAATCAGACGAATTGCCCTTGAAATCTGTTCCGCAACAGCGCTTTTTTCTCCGTTCATCCGTGCCGAAGAAATCACGGGGAAGATGCTTGCGGTTACCGATGTGATTACCGTTGCCGGAAGATTATACACTGTGTTCGCACGCGTCAGATACCCGAAAAGGCTCAGCCGCTCAGTTATTCCGAAGCCGCAGTCGGCAAGAATATTCGTAACCGTGAGAGTATCTGTAAGCATAACCGCTGTGAAGCCGAATGCACCGAGCGTTACCGGCACGGACAGTTTCAGAATTTCAGCCGCCTTTTTACGGCTGAATCTGCCGCGCGGCAATCGCTGTCTTTTCATGAGAAACAGAAGCACGGCTGCCGAGCACACTGCGCCTGCGGAAACACCCGCCATTGCACCCATAGCTCCCTTTTCAATCCCGCCGCCTATAAGAAGCGCGCATATTGCAATACCGAGCACGGCTTTCATAAAGCTTTCCGTAAGCTGACTCAGCGCCGAAGGCATCATATTTCCGCGCCCCTGAAAATATCCGCGGCAGGAGCTTATCACGCCCATCACAAGCAGCGCCGGAGCAGACGCCCTTATCGCGCAGGCAGCCGGAGTTATCCCGCCGCCTGCAAGATGAAGCGCGATCGGTTCGGCAAAAGCAAACAACAGCACTGCGCTGACGGCACAAAACGCGCTTACAAATACAAATGCGGTAAAGCAGTAATCGGCGGCGGAAGCATCATCCGACCTGGCAATTATTCCGGAAAGCGCAATCGGAATCCCGGTCACGCATATCGCAAGAAAAACGTTGTACACCGAGCACACGCTCTGATATACGGCAATTCCGTCCTCATGCAGAAAAAAACGGTCAAGCGGAATTTTAAACACTGCGCTCATCAATTTGCACAAAACAGACGCAGCAGCAAGCACCGCCGCGCCCGTCACAAAACTTTGCTTTTTCTGCAAAGTATCAACCCCTTTAAAAACAAAACCGTTATACCGTTGCATCCTCAAAAACGGTTTCGTCATCTTCATGCTTTTCTTCCCTGTTTTCCATTGCCAGTGCAGGCTCAAGCAGATATTTTTTCACAACATTGTTTGTCATAAACATCTGCGTATATGCAATGAGCACAAAGCCTATAAGGAGCATAAGAATGATACCGATTCCGGAAACAAGCGACGCATAAACAAACGCGGCAAGCACTCCGCCCGAAACGGCAAAGGCAAGGAAATTCCACGGCAGACGCGCCATGACAAGAAGCAGCGAATTCCTGTAAATATCCTTGACTTTCAGCTTAAACACCGCCATAATCGGGTACATATACATATGCATCATCAGGAACACGAGAAACACCGCAAACACAACAGAACGCAGCGCAAGTGACAGGTATTTCTGCGGCATGCAGTAACTGTAAAAATATATGCTTACGGAAAAGAGCACCAACGCAACCATATCGATAACAAACACCACCGTACCCTGGATAAAGTTCTTTTTCAGATGCTCCCAAAAATCGCTCCATATCCAGGAATGGCGGTCATTGACGAAGTTATTCATAACATACGAAAGCGCCCCTCTTGCCGCACCGCTGCCGAAAACCGCAAAAACTATCGAAGAAAGAGTTATCGTCAGCAGCCAAAGCGCCCTTGATTCGTCCGCAGAAATTTTTGAAAAATCAATCACTGCCGATGCAAGGCGCATAACTGCCTCGGACGACAAAAAAAATATAACTGCCAGAGCCGGAACCGAAAAAAGCAGGTACAGCAAATTCAGCGTTATAAACTTCCAGAACCTGCGCAGAAGTATGTCGAAATACAGTGCAATACCCGTTTTTTGCGGCTCGTCCTTACTTATGCCGCGGCCGGGTTTGCTGTAATCAAAAAAGCCGAAAAATCCAGCCATTAAAATCATCCTCTCAAATTTTCATAAAATAATTATAGCACGACTTTTTAACATTTACAAGGGCGGTCAATAAAAATTTACAATTATACGGGGATGTTAAAAAACTCCGGAACGCAAGAAAAGGAGAAAAAGCAGATATTACAGGCAGTATAGCTATTGTAATTCGCTCTTATTAAAGGTAGAAAAATCAAAAATTTGATTTTTCAAAGAATCACGTCTTTTCTTGCTATCAACAAACTTCGCCCTCGGCGTACCTATGTACGCCGTCGAAAAGGCATAAGGAACCCGAACACATGCGCCCAATGCTTGTTAAATTTCCGCTCCGCCGTTCTTTCGGGATTTGCAAGGCGACAGCCTTGCTTCACCCTG
>CAKSFM010000009.1 GCA_934454525.1 uncultured Clostridia bacterium | reverse complement strand
TACGACCGCCTATTTACGAAGTATAAACTTAAAGAACGGCTTTCAAAACCAATACTTCCTTATCGGGTTGTGGCTTTTTCCCCATGACCTTTTTTACACAAGTGCTGCACATTTTTCTTTGCTTGTAAGACTATAAGGTACGAAGCTCAATGCGCGGCAAAAAGGCGAAGCCTTACTAATTAAAGGCATTTCGGATTTTTCAGCGCGTGAGCTATGAAACACAAAGCACGCTGCGCGGCAAAAAAGGCGAAGCCTTACTAATTAAAGGCATTTCGGATTTTTCAGCGCGTGAGCTTTGAAAGACAAAGGCTGATGCGCGGCAAAAAAGGCGAAGCCTTTTACTTCATGGAATTTTCGTAAGCCTGGATCATTTTCTTAACCATCTGTCCGCCTACGGAACCGTTTTCTCTGCTTGTCTTGTCACCGTTGTAACCCTGATTGAGAGTTACGCCAACTTCGCTTGCAGCTTCCATCTTAAAACGATTGAGCGCCTCGCGCGCTTCGGGTACAAGTGTTTTTGAATTCTTAGCCATTTTTATTTACTCCTTTTAAATTTGATTTTAAGCTTGAGCTTACAGTCCTATTTTTCGCCGGAGCAAAAAATATATACAGGCAAATTATGCCTGTAACAGACTGTCGAAAAAGTCGGTCAACCACAAGCAAGTTATAATTTTTATCACATTAATTTTAAAGAAGTTTTGATTCAGAAGCAAACTGCAATCAAATCAGACGCTTATTTGTATTAATATCCAAACCCCGAAATTTTGAAAATTATGCTTGTTTCCGTCCGGTGCGCTCTCTAACGTACCCTTGTACGCCGACGAGTGCGCACCGAACAGATTTACCTTCCTTTTTCAACGTCTGCCGGCGTGTCGATAAATCTATCGACATGCCGATACAGGCAAATTATGCCTGTAATGCCTTTGATTTTTATTGACAAAAAGAATAATAATAAATGTATTGCAGGAAATTTCCCCATTGTGGCAAAAAAATAAAAATAGATATTCCCCACTCCGGTATATAATGTAACCGTGCAGAGGAGAAGCGGAATCGAAAGGAGCCGTGAACCGCATGAACAGAAGACAAAAAAATATTTTAAAAGAGCTTTACGGCAGGGATGAATATGTTACCGTTTCATACCTTGCCGAAAAAATGAATGTTTCCGTCAAAACGGTAAGAAATGATATTTCAGCGCTTAAGGATGAAATCACCTCGGCAGGCGGCGAGCTGGAGGCAAAGCCGCATATCGGAGTAAGAATGATAATTCCGGAGGAAGCATGGAAAATCTTAAATACCGAAAGCGATGACAATGAAAGAGATATTTTCTTCTTTATCGTGCGCCAGCTGCTCAGAAACAGCGACCTCACAGCATCGCGGCTTGCCGAACAGTATTATATGGGAAGAACGCAGCTCGACAAAATTCTGGAGCGCACTTCAAAATGGTTTTCGGATAAACATATACTGTTTGACGTCCGCCGCGGTAAGGGCATCGGAATCAGATACAGCGAATTTAATTACAGGCTTGCCGTCTGCGACTTTTATACTGAGTTTTCAGATATGTACGAAAAGCTTATTGCACCGCGCGAATCAATGTACGCGTTTATGTCAGGTCAGGAATACACGGCGCTTTGTGCTTTGCTTGACGGCTTTGAAGCCGATAATGCCGCACAGCTTATCATAAGCATGGAAGAAAAATTCGGAATAGCCTTTAATTATCTTTCGGATATTAATCTGCTGCTGCTGGTTTCGCTCTGCATCATAAGAACCCGAAAGGGGTGCACGGTAAGCGAGCTGCCGGTAACGGACTTCCCCTCTGTCTGTGAAAGCGACATGGCAATGATGCGCTTCCTTTCGGGTGAGATTGAAAAAAGGTTCAATATTATTCTTCCCGAAAGCGAGAAAAACTTTCTTGCATTTGCATTGTCCGTTTCGGAAATACAGGAATGTACCTCCGATGAATCAAGAAGAAAATTCGAGGAAATGAATTTTGACCTTTGCCGCTTCACTGTGAAATTCGTCAATCTCACAAGCAACATTGTCGGCATCGATTTAAGAAAGGATATGTTTTTTGTAAGACAAATGCTCTTTCAGCTTAAATCAATGACCGCCCGCCTTAAATATGGGATAATGGCGAAAAATCATCTGCTCGGTCAGATTAAGGAAAAATATCCGAACATGATGGCGGCGGCATGGCTGCTCGGAAACATCTTTGAAAAAGAGCTCGGACTTGAAATCAACGAACATGAAATTGCATACCTTGCACTGCACATCGGCGGTGCAATCGAGCGGCAGATGTTCAGCATTTCGGCATGCATTGTATGCGACTACGGAATCGGAGTTTCTCAAATCCTCCGTGAAAAGCTTGTCCGCACAATTCCGGAGCTGGATATAACAAATGTATATTCGGTGCGTGATATTCGCAGAATAAAGAGCGAGCATTGCGACATGATTATCACAACAACGCCGCTTGATATGTACAGACTCAACAAACCTGTCGCACAAATCGGTCATTTGCTCGGCGACAGGGATATTGAAACACTGCACCGGCTGATGAAACAAATCCGCTCGGAAAAACACGGGCAGATGAAGCGCATTTCTCCGAAAACCGGACTTTTCCGCAGCGAACTGATTTTTGCGCAGATTGATGAAACCGATAAAACAAGACTTCTGAAAAGGCTTTGCGAAAAACTGGAGGTTCTCGGATATGTGACGGACGGCTTTCTTGAATCAGTGCTCGAAAGAGAACGAAGCACATCAACCGATATAGGAAAGGGCTTTGCCATCCCGCACGGACTCAGCGAATATGTCAACCATTCGGCGGCAGTATTCGCATCGCTCAAGCGCCCGATTATCTGGTCAGACGATGGTGAAGCCGTTGACGCAGTTTTTCTGCTTGCTTTTGACCTTGGCGAGGACGCGGAGGTTAAGGACGGAATAATAGAATTCTATAAATCAATCGTTACCTTTATGGAAAATGATTCGGAATGTGAAAGACTGAAAAAGCTTTCCGACAAAAAAGATATAATAGAGATACTTGAAAAATGGTAGGGGGAATTGAAATGGTAAGAATAAGCTACACAATTAAAAATGAAGAGGGTCTTCATGCAAGGCCGGCTTCGGATTTCTGCAAAACGGCAAGCCGTTTCAAAAGCAAAATCTCGGTTATAAAGGACGGCGAGCAGTTTGAAGCAAAAAGCATTTTAACGGTGCTGTGCATCGGTGCCGTTAAAGGCGACACGATTGAGCTTTGTGCCGAAGGACCTGATGAAGAGGAAGCTGTAAAAGCTCTTACCGATGTTTTGGACGCGGGGTGATTGATATGAAAATTATTAAGGGTATCGGCGGCGCTCCCGGACTTGTGCGCGGCGAGCTTGCATATTTTGAAAAGAGCGGCAGCGGAGAAAGAACTGATTTCGATACGGCGGTTCAAAAAACGCTTAAAGGTGTTCGCCGTTCATATGAAGAAACGCTGCGCGAGCTTGGTGAGAAAAATGCCAAAATTTTTTCGGCATATGAAATGCTTCTGGAAGATTCAATGCTTACCGACCCGATAAAGGCGGAGATTGAAAACGGGGCGTTGCCGGAGGATGCAATAAAAAGCATAACCGAGACAATGGCGAAAATTCTTGAAAGCAAAAACAATGAATATACCCGTCAGCGCGCAGATGACATAAGGCACATCGGAAAAATGCTCACAGACGCGGTGAACGGCGCCGACGGAGGATTTTCTTTCCCCGAGGGTGAGGATAAGTTTATTCTTGCGGCGCATGAGCTTACGCCGGTGGACACAATGTCTTTCGACCGCAGCCGCCTTGCAGGCATGATAACCGAAAAGGGCGGTGCAACCTCGCACACGGTTATTCTTGCGAAATCGCTCGGAATTCCGGCTGTTGTCGGTGCAGCGGACGTTATGAGCGAAAGGCTGACAGGTGAAGCTTTTCTCGATGGATACAGCGGAGTTCTCGCCGTGCAGCCTGAGGGTGAAGCAAAAGAAATGTATGAAAAAAAGCTTGCCGAGGAAAAAGCGCTTATGGCAGAGCTTGATAAAATAAAAAGCTCCGATGCCGAAACGCTTGACAAAAAGAGAATTGCGGTTTGTGTGAACATCGGAAAACCCTCCGATTTAAAAGAAGCCGCAGGACTGAACTATGACGGCGTTGGATTGTTCCGTTCGGAATTTCTCTATTCATCGGAAAGCAAAAAGCCATCGCTTTCCGAGCAGACGGAAGCTTATAAAGCGGCAATCGACATGGCGTATCCGCGCCCCGTCACAATAAGAACGCTTGACGTCGGCGGTGACAAGCAGCTTTCATATCTTAATATGAAAACTGAAGAGAATCCGTTCCTCGGCAACCGCGGAATCCGCCTTTGCCTGAATAATACGGAAATATTCTCCGAGCAGATTGAAGCGATTTTGCTTGCGGCGGCAGGAAAAAGCGTTAAGGTAATGCTGCCGATGATAACGTCCGTGTCGGAAATCAGAAAGGCACGCGCACTTATCGATGAGGTCAGGGAAAAGCTTAAAGCCGAAAATAAACCGTTTTGCGAAAAACTGTCGCTCGGAATCATGATTGAAACTCCGGCAAGCGCCGTTATCGCGGAAACACTTGCAAAGCACTGCGACTTTTTCAGCATCGGAACAAACGACCTTGTGCAGTATGTAACCGCTGCCGACCGCGGAAATGCCGATGTCGAGAATGTGTACGACCCTCATCACCCGGCTGTGCTTAAGCTGATTGCGCATGTTATATCAACCGGAAAAAAAGCCGGAATTGAGGTAAGCGTGTGCGGCGATCTTGCGGCAAACACGGAATTTACTGAGCTGCTTGTCGGCATGGGTCTTGAAAAATTCAGCGTGCCGCTGCCGGCAGTCACAAGAATCAAACACAAAATATCCTCTGTTTCTTTGGCGGATGCAGAGCTTCTTTATAAACTGACTCTTTCCGCAGAAGATGCGGATGAAGTTAAAAATATATTAAAGGGAGAGTGGAAAAAATGAATGTGTCCGAGGTGCTGAAAAAGGAGCGCATTGCGCTCGACCTTGAGGCAAAAAGCAAAGAGGAGGCGCTCACTGCACTGACAGAGCTTTTGTACAAAAGCGGAGTGCTTGCCGACCGTGACGGCTTTATGAAAGACGTGCTCGGCCGCGAAGAGGTGTCAACAACAGGTATCGGAAACGGAATTGCAATCCCTCACGGCAAGTCGGCAAATGTTTCGGAAACATCGGTTGCCGTTGCAAAGCTCAAAAATGAGGTTGAGTGGGGAAGCGTTGATGACAAGCCGGTAAAGTTCATTGTACTGCTTGCAGTCAACGAAAACGACAGGACGGGCGTTCATGTTAAGCTGCTTTCACAGATGGCGCGCAAGCTCGCATCGGAGGAAACCTGCAAACGCCTGCTTGAAGCAAAGAGTGAGGAAGAAATCGTAGATATATTTTCCGAATAAGAAAGGGGAGGGCATTTATGAAAATAGTTGGTATTGCTGCCTGCACATCAGGCATTGCACACACGTATATAGCAAAGGAAAAGCTTGTCACAGCCGCAAAGGAGCTGGGGCATGAAGCTCACATTGAAACGCAGGGAACAATCGGCACTGAGGATGAGCTTACGGCTCAGGATATTAAAGACGCCGATGTTGTGATAATCGCAGCTGATATAAAAGTCGGCGGAAAGGATCGTTTCAAAGGCAAAAAAATTGTGGAGATTCCAACGCATATTGCGATAAAATCCCCCAAGGCTCTGTTGAATAAAATTGAGGAAGAACTCAATAAATAGAATATAAAAAATAAAAGGAGGAAAAATAATGTTAAAAAAGCTGCAACTGAAAAAACACGCACTGACAGGCATTTCATTCATGCTGCCATTGGTGGTAGCGTCCGGATTGCTGATTGCAATCGGAAACATTTTCGGAGGAAATCCGAATACAATAACGGATTATAAGGCAGGATATAACATATGGCAGGCGGCTGTAACGCTCGGTGTTTACGGAATGTCGCTTCTTCCCGGAGTTATGGGTGCGGCAATCGCGTATTCAATTGCCGACCGCCCCGGTATTGCACCGGGTTTGCTGATGGGTATGATTGCTCAGAACATGGGCGCAGGCTTCCTCGGCGGTATGCTCGGCGGCTATCTTGCAGGTTATTTCGTTGAACTTCTTAAAAAGCACCTCAAGGTTCCCAAGTGGGCGCAGGGTCTTATGCCGATGATGATTGTTCCGCTGCTTGCCTCGATAGTTATCGGTCTTGTAATGTTCTTCGTAATCGGCGGCCCGATTGCATGGGCGTCCGAAGCGCTTAAAAACTTCCTCACGAATATGCAGACAGGCTCGCGCGGAGTGTTCGGCGCAATAATGGGTGCTATGGCAGCATTCGATTTCGGCGGTCCGGTCAATAAGGTGGCTTCATTGTTCGCCGACGGTTTGCTTATGGACGGCGTTTACGGTCCCGAAGCTGTTAAGATATGCGCTTCCATGATTCCCCCGTTCGGCGTGGCTCTTTCGTGGCTCATCAAAAGGTCAAGATACACCAGGAGCGAAACCGATAATATCAAAATTGCTTTCCCGATGGGAATATGCATGATAACCGAGGGCGTTATCCCGATTGCTGCGGTTGACCCCATCAGAGTTATTCTTTCCTGCTCTGTCGGCGCTGCCGTGGGCGGCTCGCTCATCATGCTTCTGAACGTTGGCTCAATGGTTCCCTCGGGCGGAATGTTCATCGTTCCGGCAATGATTAATCCGTGGGGCTTTATGATAGCTCTTATCTCCGGAACGGTTGTGACGGCGCTTCTGCTTACGGTTCTTAAAAAGGACGCAAAGGAAGAGGACAGCGTTGTTCTTGATGAGGACGAGGAGGAGCTTGACCTTTCAAGCGTTAAAATTGGCTGATAATCTGCGGAAAGGAACTGACAAATGTACGTTTCAATGAAAAACATGCTCTCCGATGCCAATGCGAATAACTATGCCGTTATGGCGATAAACTGCTTCAACATCGAAACGGCGCGCAGCGTTATCCGCGCGGCGGAGGAGGAAAATGCACCGGTAATAATCAATATATTTCAGGATCACCTGCTCACGCATTGTGACAGCGAGCTTATCACCCCCGTGGTGAAAACGCTTGCAAGCCGCGCAAGCGTAAGCGTGGCGCTGAACTATGACCACGGTCAGGAAAAAAAGTATCTTATCAAAGCGATTGACGATGGTTTTTCATCGGTTATGATTGACGCGTCACGGCTTGATTTTGAAAATAATATTGCCATGACAAAGGAAATTGCCGACTATGCACATGCGCACGGAGCAAGCGCCGAGGGTGAAATAGGCTGTCTCGGAGCAAGCGAGGGCGGTGAGTTCACCGGTGAGTCAATGTATACCGATCCGAAACAGGCAAAGGAATTTTTCGAACGCACGGGAATTGACGCGCTTGCAATATCAATCGGCACTTCGCACGGAAATTACCCCGAGGGAATGGTTCCGAAGTTTGACATTGAACGCCTGCGCGAAATAAAACGGTTGACGAACGCACCGCTTGTGCTTCACGGCGGAAGCGGTTCGGGCGAAGAAAATATTTTGAACTCCGTCAAAAACGGAATCAACAAAATAAATGTTGGCTGTGATTTTATGAACGCAAACCGTGACGCGGCGGCAAAGCTTCTGCGCGAAAATCCGGAAATCAATTATTTTGATTTGATTCACCAAACGGAAAAGGAAAGCGTCGGACTTGTGAAATATTATATCGGGTTGTCAGGCTCGGCGGGAAAAAACAAAAATTTCAAATAATTTTTAACGAGGAGATGTGTTATTATGTTGATTAACATGAAAGAAATGCTTGAGGTTGCCGATAAAAACGGATTTGCCGTTCCGGCATTCAACATCGGCAGCGAGTCGATTCTCAAGGGTGTTGTGCAGAGCGCAAACGAAAAAAATGCGCCCGTAATTCTTGCAATTCACCCCACGGAGCTGGAATTTCTCGGTGACAGCTTTATAAAAACCTGCATCGAAGAAGCTCATAATTCACGCGTTCCCATGGTTATCCATCTTGACCACGGCGGAAAGTTTGAAGAAATTCTCCGCGCAATCCGCTGCGGTTTCACCTCGGTTATGATCGATGCTTCTCATATGTCGTATGAGGACAACATTGCAATCACGAAAAAGGTTGTTGAGGTTGCGCATCCGTCAAATGTTTCGGTAGAAGCCGAACTTGGCACAATCGGAACAACCGGCGACTCCTACGAGGGCGGTTCGGATGATATTATCTATACTGACCCCGAACAGGCTAAGGACTTCGTTGAAAAAACAGGTATCGATTCGCTTGCTGTTGCAATCGGAACGGCTCACGGAATTTATCCGAAAGACAGAAAGCCGGAGCTTAAGCTGGATCTCCTTAAAACAATCCGCGAAACAGTTTCGGTGCCGCTCGTGCTTCACGGCGGTTCAAGCAATCCCGATGACGAGATTGCAGCTTCGGTTAAAATCGGTATTTCGAAGATTAACATTTCGAGCGATATTAAATTTGCATTCTATAAAAAGTGCCGCGAGGTGCTTTCCGAAAATCCGAAATGGATTGAGCCGAATGCAATCTATCCGCCCTGCATCGATGAGATGAAGAAAGTAATCGAATTTAAGATGAACCTTTTCAACGATATCGGCAAGGCAGAGCTTTACAAGTAAATTCCAAAGCATTTTTCAATCCTATTGAAAAAGTAAAGGCTGATTCAAAAGTCAAATGACTTTTGAATCAGCCTTTTTTGCAGAAAAATTCGGATGTTTATTCAAAATGTTATTGATAAATGAAAAAATTTGTGGTATGCTGATATAGTCACATAAAGAGATATATCGGGGCGAAGCTGCGGCAAGAAATTTGCCGCAGCTCCTTTTTACATGGCAAAATGTGAAAAAATATTAAAAAGCTGTTGACAAACGAATTGAATTAGTGTATACTCAATAATGTTGTAAAGCGCATTTGCTTTACAGAGGTGGTAAAAATATGGAGAAAAATCTTATTTACAGCGAACTGCTTGATATTTACAGTGCGCTTTTAACCCCTAAACAGGTTGAAGCAATGGAATATTACTATTACAGTGATTATTCACTCGGCGAAATTTCCGAGCTGATGGATATTTCGCGCCAGGGTGTGCGCGATTTTATAAAGCGCGCCGAGGGCATTATTGACGAAACAGAGGCAAAGCTTCATCTTGTTGAAAAATTCCGCACCGCGGCGCTTATCGCCAAGGATGCGGAGGAAATTATTTCGGAAAACAAGCGGCTGTCAAATATACAAAGTATTGACGCGCTGGCAAGAGATATTTTGAAAAAGGCAGCTATGATTGAGAACGGAGAAAAGTAATGGCGTTTGAATCTTTGGGCGAGAAGCTACAGGAAACATTTAAAAAGCTTAAAGGGCAGGGCGTTGTCACGGAAAAGGACATAAAGGCTGCCATGCGTGAGGTGCGCATGGCGCTGCTTGAAGCCGACGTTGGGTATAAGGTTGTCAAGGAATTTGAAAAGCGCGTGTTTGAGAAAGCAACCGGCAGCGAAGTTCTGGAAAGTCTCACCCCCGGTCAGCAGATAATCAAAATCGTGCGCGATGAACTGACGTGGCTTATGGGCGGCGCGCAGGCAAAGCTCACCGTTTCCCCGAAACCACCGACGGTTTATATGCTTGTCGGTTTGCAGGGCGCAGGTAAAACAACAACGGCGGCAAAGCTCGGCGGAGTGCTGAAAAAGCAGGGCAAGCGTCCGCTTCTTGTCGGGTGTGACGTTTACCGCCCGGCGGCAATAACCCAGCTTAAGGTTGTGGGCGAGCAGCTCGGACTTGGCGTCTATGCCGATTTTGACACGAAAAATCCCGTTGACATTGCTCGCACAGCCGTTGAAACGTGCGACCTTTCAAGGTATGACACCGTTATTCTGGACACGGCGGGGCGTCTGCACATAGATGAGAAGCTCATGGATGAGCTTTTGAATATTAAAAATACTGTTAAACCGACTGAGATCCTGCTTGTTGCCGATGCAATGACAGGTCAGGATGCGGTTACGGTTGCTTCAAGCTTTGATGAAAAGCTCGGAATTGACGGAATCATCATGACCAAGCTTGACGGTGACACACGCGGCGGTGCGGCGCTCAGCGTTCGCGCGGCAACGGGTAAGAATATCAAGTTTGCCGGAATGGGAGAAAAACTTACCGACCTGGAACCGTTTTATCCCGACAGAATGGCGTCGCGTATCCTCGGGATGGGCGATATGCTTTCGCTTATCGACAAAGCACAGGAAGCATTCGATGAGAAAAAGGCTGCGGAGCTTGAAAAAAAGCTGCGCGCACAAAGCTTTGACTTAAACGATTATCTTGAACAGCTCCGTCAGATGAAGAATATGGGTTCACTCGAAAGCTTGCTTGCAATGATGCCCGGCATCGGCTCAAAGGCGCTGCGCTGCGCAAAGATAGATGAAAAACAGCTCGACAGGACGGAGGCAATAATCTGCTCAATGACGAAACAGGAGCGCGAAAATCCCGAAATAATCAACGGCAGCCGCAAGCGCAGAATTGCCGCAGGCTGCGGACTTGGCGTTCAGGATGTGAACCTGTTCTTAAAGCAGTTTGAGCAGATGCAGAAAATGATGAAGATGTTTTCGAATCCTAAGCGGCTTAAGAAAATGAGATTCCCGTTTTAATTAAGATGATAACGAAAGTTATTATATATCAGGAGGCGCATGGCGCTTCCGCCAATAAATTTACGGAGGTGAAATAAATAATGGCAGTAAAAATCAGACTCAGAAGAGTTGGCGCAAAGAAGGCTCCGTTTTACCGTGTTGTTGTTGCCGATTCCCGTTACCCGCGTGACGGAAGATTCATCGAGGAAGTCGGAACATATGATCCGCTTACAAACCCCGCTGAATTTAAGGTTGACGGTGAAAAAGTAAAACAGTGGATATCTAACGGCGCTCAGCCTACAGACACTGTTAAGAGCTTGCTTAAAAAGAACGGCGTAATCGAATAATTGCGCGGTTTGTGCGCACAGAAAAGGCAGCGCCTTTTCTGTGCCGAAACAAGCATAGAGAGGATGAAATTACATGAAAGACCTTTTAGAAACGATTGTAAAGCCTCTTGTTGACAATCCCGATGATGTGAACATAACCGAAACCGAAAGAGATGACGCAGTTGTTCTTGAGCTGCACGTTAATTCCGCGGATATGGGAAAGGTTATCGGAAAACAGGGCCGCATTGCAAAAGCAATCAGAACGGTGATGCGCGCTGTTTCTCACAAGGACGGCAAAAAGGTTATTGTTGATATTGTTGAATAATCAATGGACTGCAGCAAAAACATTTTGCCGCAGTCTTTTCATATATAAAGGGGGAATCGGCATGATATTAGCGGTTAAAATTGTTAATACGCACGGAACTCGCGGCGAAGTTAAAGCGCTGCATTATACTGACGGAGAACCGTTCTTCAGAAAGGTTAAAACTCTTTATAAAAAGGATGGTTCGCCGGTGAAAATAAACGGATGGCGCTTTCAGAAAGGGAGTGTGCTTCTGTCGCTTGACGGCGTGGAGGATATGACGGCGGCGGAAAAGCTGCGTTTCACCGAGCTTTTTGTGCGAGAGGAGGATTTGCCGCCGCTCCCCGAGGGTGAGCATTATTTTTTTCAGCTTAAAGGACTTGACGGAGTGCTCCCGGACGGAACTGTTTTCGGCACGGTGACTGATGTTGTTGAATCAGCGTCGGCAAATTTGCTTGAATTTACAAAAACGAACGGCGCAAAAGTGCTTATTCCGAAGCTGCCGGTTTTTGTTGACAGGGTGGAGCTTGAAAGCGGAAAGATATATATAACTCCGATTGAAGGATTGATGGATAATGAAATTTAGTGTGCTGACTCTTTTTCCGGAAATGATGAACGCTCTCGGCGAAAGTATTATAGGCAGAGCAGTGAAAAAAGGAATAATCGAAACGGAATATATAAACATCCGCGATTTCACGAAGGACAAACACCGCCGGACGGACGATTATCCCTATGGCGCGGGCGGCGGAATGGTCATGCAGCCGCAGCCGATTTACGATGCTTACAAAAGTGTCTCGGCGGATTCGCCGCATGTTATCTATATGTCGCCGCAAGGCAAAACGCTTACTCAGAAAAGAGCAAGGGAGCTTTCCGAGTATTCTCATATAGTGATTCTGTGCGGTCATTACGAGGGCGTGGACGAACGTGTGCTCGAGGAAATCGTTGACGAGGAAATATCAATCGGGGATTATGTGCTGACGGGCGGCGAACTTCCGGCAATGGTGCTGATTGACTGTGTGTGCCGCATGGTGGGCGGCGTTCTCGACAGCGCCGAAACGGCAGAAACGGAAAGTCACTATAACGGTCTTTTGGAATATCCGCAGTATACCCGCCCTCCCGTTTTTATGGGGCGCGAAGTGCCGGAGATTCTTTTGAGCGGTCATCATGCAAATATTGAAAAATGGCGGCGCGAGCAAAGCCTTATCCGAACGGCTCGAAAACGTCCGGAACTTCTCGGAAAAGCTGATATTGCGGAAGAAGAGCGGTTATGGCTCGAAAACGTCCTAAAAGAAAACGAAAAAAGATAATATCGTTATACTTTTTGATATTATATAACAAGAAAATTGCAACTAATCATAGTATAATCATATTAATGAATCCGTTGAGATACGGAAAATTAATGGGAGGGAATTAATATGAATTATCCTAAGATAGGTATTCGCCCGACGATTGACGGTCGCTGGGGCGGAGTCAGAGAAAGCCTTGAGGAGCAGACCATGAACATGGCAAAGGCTGCCGCAAAGCTGATTGAGGAAAACGTGTTTTATGCGGACGGAACGCCTGCACAGTGCGTTATCGGCTGCACAACAATCGGCAGTGGTGCTGAGGCTGCAAAGGTTTCGGAGCAGTTTTCAAAGGAAAATGTTGTTGCAACGCTTGCCGTAACCCCCTGCTGGTGCTACGGCAGTGAAACAATGGATCTTGACCCGAATACGATCAAGGCTGTTTGGGGTTATAACGGAACGGAGCGCCCCGGTGCGGTTTATCTTGCAGCCGTTATGGCAGCATTTGCGCAGCGCGGTCTTCCGGCATTTTCAATCTACGGTCACGATGTTCAGGATAAGGACGATACAAGCGTTCCGGCTGACGTTGCCGAAAAAATCATTCGTTTTGCAAAGGCTGCACTTGCAGTCGGTCAGATGAAGAACAAAGCCTATGTCAATCTCGGCGGAGTTGCGATGGGCATTGCCGGCAGCTACTGTGACGCGGCGTTTATGCAGAAGTATCTCGGAATCCGTGCCGAATGGGTTGATATGACGGAGATTCTGCGCAGAATCAAGCTCGAAATCTATGATCATGACGAATATGACAAGGCTATTAAATGGGTTAAAGAAAACTGCAAAGAAGGCTTCGATAAGAATGCCGGAAAGCAGTTCCCCGAAATTATCAAAAAGTCAAAAGTTGTTCCTGCCGATAAGGATTGGGAATTTATCACGAAGTTTACCATTGTCGTAAAGGATTTGCTGCACGGCAATCCCAAGCTTGCGGAAATGGGATGGAATGAGGAGTCTTTGGGAAGAAACGGAATTGTCGGCGGCTTCCAGGGTCAGAGAATGTGGACTGACTGGCTTCCGAATGCTGACTTCACTGAAGCAATCATGGCGTCCAGCTTTGACTGGAACGGTAAAAAGCGTCCGTTTGCATTCGCAACCGAGAACGACACTCTTAACGGTATTGCAATGCTGTTTGCAACGCTTCTCACAGGAAAAGCACCGTGCTTCCACGATGTCCGCACATACTGGAGTCCCGAGGCTGTTGAGCGCGTAACCGGCAAAAAACTTACGGGTAAGGCTGCAAACGGTATAATTCACCTTATCAACTCCGGCGCAACCGCTCTTGACTGCACGGGTGCGGCAAAGGATGAAAAGGGCAACGGAACGGTTAAACAGTGGTGGAATATGAACGAGACGGACATCAAGGCTTGCCTGGATGCAACTGATTGGTGTCGCGCCGACTATGAGTATTTCCGCGGCGGCGGATTCTCGTCTCACTTCAAAACGCTTGCCGAAATGCCTGTCACAATGGTGCGCGTAAATATTGTTGAGGGCGTTGGTCCGACTCTTCAGATTGCAGAGGGTTATACCTGCGTTCTTCCCGATGATGTTCACGAAAAACTTGACAAGAGAACAGACCCCACATGGCCGACAACATGGTTTGCTCCGCGTCTTACGGGGGAGGGCGTGTTTAAAGATGTTTACAGCGTTATGGCAAACTGGGGCGCAAATCACGGCGTAACGGTTCACGGGCATATCGGTGCGGATCTTATCACCATGGCGTCAATGCTGCGTATTCCCGTATCGGTTCATAATGTTGACAAGGATAAGATTTACCGTCCTCATTCATGGTCAGGCTTCGGTGCAGGCAGCGATGAAACGTCAACCGATTACAGAGCGTGTGAGTACTACGGTCCGCTTTATAAGTAAGGAGAGAGTTATATGCTGAAAGGAATTCCTCCGATTATTTCGCCGGAGCTTTTGAAAGTTCTCTGCGAAATGGGTCACAGTGACAGAATTGTAATTGCAGACGGTAATTTTCCTGCGGAAACTATCGGAAAAAATGCAATAGTTGTCCGTGCGGACGGGCACGGCGTTCCCGAACTGCTTGAAGCAATTCTGAAGCTTATGCCGCTTGATACTTATGTTGATAAGCCTGTGTCGCTTATGCAGGTTATGAAAGGCGATAATACGAAAACCCCTATCTGGGATGTTTATAAAAAAATAATCCGCGAAAATGATTCGCGCGGCGATGGCGCTGTTGCGGAAATTGAGCGCTTTAAGTTTTATGAAGAAGCGAAAACCGCCTATGCCATAATTGCTACGGGCGAAACGGCAGTATATGCAAATGTAATGCTCCAAAAGGGCGTAGTAAAATAAGAAATATCAAAAAAGCTGCGGCTGAATGAAATCACATTCAGCCGCAGCTTTTTTTATCCGGAATTTTTCAGCCATACGGAGAACGGTGCCGTCCGCGGAGAAAAACAAAGGCAGCTCCCATGCAGCAGATTGACATCTCCGCAGCATTATGCTATACTGAGCACGTAAACAGGATAAAATCCGTAAAGGGGTTGTTCAAATGAGTAAGTACGCGGCTCTGTGGGAGTATGTGAGCGGCAGCAGCGCCCAAACACTGAAGCTGACATTTGAAGAAATAGAACATATAGCCGGAACTCCGATAGACCATTCGTTTCTGAGATATAAAAAAGAACTTGCAGAGTATGGCAGGCGCGTCGGGAAAATATCCATGAAAGAAAAAACCGTTATTTTTGAAAAGCTTGATCAGGCATAACGGATTCGAACACATGCGCCCAATGCTTGTTAAATTTCCGCTCAGCCGTTCTTTCGGGATTTGCAAGGCGGCAAAGCCTTGCTTCACCCTGCAAGAACATCTGCCTGAATTTTGAGAATTAACAAATCCTTAAGGAGCGTGTTTTTATGAATAAATTCAGAACGGTTGCTGCCGTAATAATTATGGTTCTCGCTTCAATAGCCGGATTTTTTGTCGGAACGGCGCTTGGTGACGGACTGATAGGTTCGGTTTTGTTTGCAGTTATTTCAGGGTTTGCCTGCGTGATTTATGTGCTTGATAACAAGGCATAGAGCTCACAGACTCGGAAAATGAAAGGGAGATGGGCGATATGGTTGATAATTCCGATTACATAGCAGCCGGATTTAAGAATACTGTCGGGGAAAGATTTTCGCGCGATTCGGAAAGGCTTTGTTCTGAATTTGATGAAAGACTCGCGGAGCTTTTGCGCGAAAATGCGGATGCTTCAAAAGAAAAAATGCTGCATCTGAAATCGCAGATACTTCCCGGAATCGCTGCATATGAGGTTTTGCAGACCGTTATGCCGCGCGATGAAGCGTTAAGCATTGTACACGGATATACGGAGCAGCATGCGCTTAAGGCGCGGAAAATGTATGAGAAAATGATGCGTATTCCCGGACTGTACAGAATTATTCCGGCTGTATTTTCGAAAATGTCAAGAAAGATATTCGGTGAACGTGCCGGATTTTCTGCGAAAGAACTTCAAACCACGGGCGGTGTGTGGAGAATAGATATGATTGAATGTCCGTATTTTGATACATGCCGTCAGTGCGGGTGCGCAGAATTGTGCGCCTGCTTTTGCGACAGTGATGATACTTCGTATGCGAATCTGCATAAAAAGCTTTTGTGGAGGAGAACGAAAACCCTTGGCAAAGGCGGAGATTGCTGCGATTTTTGTCTTATGGTTAAATCTGAAACTAAAAGCAATGCCTGAGTGCCGCTTCGGGCGGCAAATCCGAAATTCCGTCAGGGTCGGGAACGACAACCCGATAGAATCTGAATCTTTTATACCCATGCAGGTAATCAATTCCGCGGTCACTGCATGGATATTTTTTTACCCATTCGGGGCAATTTCTTTCCATATATGCAGCTGCTGTTCTTTGCGCAAGGCTGCCGTATTTTCCGAGGAAGTCCGTTGTTCCGCTCAGCATCACTCCGGGCGGACTTGAATGAAGCAGCAAAACACTGCCGTCAGTATATGTACCGATGGCAATATATGCATGAAAATATTTCTCCGAGTAAAGAATATCACCGCATCGCCGTGAATCGATATATTGTTCATCGGTGACCGAGCCGAGTCCGAGTGCGGAAAGCTTTTCTCCCAATACGGAGGATTTAAACACATATCCCTTTCTGCCGCCTGTGTTGTTGAAAAGATTGTAGATTGCCCAGCCTATGTACCCGGTACAGTCAAGTCCGTCGGCACACGAACCGCCGCCGCTGCGAAAATCATATCCGGAGCCGCAGCTCTCAAAAAAGCTTTTCCAGCGCGGTGAAGCGCCGATTGCCCGCGCACTTTCCCCGGCGCCCGTGTCGCTTTTGTTCCATCCTCCGCCGTATATATACATTGTATTTCCGACGGGAATAAGAGCTTTTGATATAAATTGTTTAACAGTTGGAGAAAAAGTCAATAATCATGCACCCCTTTTACTTGACATTATATAATGTAATGGTGTAAAATATACCTGCTATAATAGACTTAATAAAATGCATATCTCCGTTTTGCGGACTATGCCGAAAGGAATGTGATTTATATGACAATTCTCGTAACCGGCGGAGCAGGCTATATCGGGAGTCACACCTGTATAGAGCTGCTTAATGCAGGGCATGATATTGTTGTTGTTGATAACCTTTGCAATTCAAGCAAAAAGGCTGTTGACGCGGTAAAGAAAGTTTCGGGAAAGGATTTCCCGTTCTATGTTTGTGACATTCTTGATAAGGATGCACTGTCGGCAGTGTTTGACAAGCATAAGATCGATGCGGTTATTCACTTTGCCGGATTAAAGGCTGTGGGTGAGTCGGTTGAAAAACCGCTTGAATATTACCATAATAATATGACCGGCACTTTTGTTTTGCTGGACGTTATGCGCAGCCATGGCGTATTTTCCATTGTGTTCTCGTCATCGGCAACAGTTTACGGATCACCGAAAACCGTTCCGATTAAGGAGGATTTTCCGCTGTCAACAACAAATCCTTACGGAACAACAAAGCTCATGCTTGAAAGAGTGCTTACGGACGTTCAGTTTGCCGATAAGCGTTTCAGCGTTGTTCTTCTCCGTTACTTTAATCCGATTGGCGCGCACAAGAGCGGCTCGCTCGGTGAAGATCCGAAAGGAATTCCGAACAATCTGCTGCCGTATGTTGCTCAGGTTGCAGTCGGCAGACTTGAAAAGGTGCATGTTTTCGGCGATAAATATCCCACAAAGGACGGCACGGGTGTGCGTGACTATATCCATGTTGTTGACCTTGCACTCGGTCACGTTAAGGCTGTTGAAAAGAAAGCCGGAAACCCGGGTGTTTATATCTATAATCTCGGCACGGGTCACGGCTACAGTGTTATTGACATTATCAAGGCGTTTTCCAAGGCATGCGGAAAAGATATTCCGTACGTTATCGATCCGCCGCGTGCAGGCGATATTGCCGTTTGTTATGCCGATCCGTCAAAGGCAAAGGATGAGCTTGGCTGGGAAGCAACGCGCGGAATAGACGAAATGTGTGCCGATTCATGGAACTGGCAGAGCAAGAATCCCAACGGATTCGGTGAATAATAAGAAAGAAGGAACTGTTTAATGACTAAGATTAAATTAGATGCTTCAAAAGCGGAAAAATTTATTTCCAAAGAGGAAATAAATTCGCTTGCACCTTTTATCGGTCAGGCGCATGACATACTGCACAGCGGTACGGGTGAGGGAAGCGACTTTCTCGGATGGGTGAATCTCCCCGAAAACTATGACCGCGAGGAATATGACCGTATCAAAAAGGCTGCCGCAAAGATAAGAAGCAATTCTCAGGCGCTTATCGTTATCGGAATCGGCGGATCATACCTCGGCGCAAGAATGGCAATCGAAATGGTTCACCACAATTTTTATAATATTAATAAGGATGCCCGCGGCGGCGCTCCGCAGATTTTCTTTGCAGGAAACAGCATAAGCTCAACCTATCTTGCGGACCTTATTGAAACCGTTAAGGATATTGACTTCTCTGTTAATATTATATCGAAAAGCGGAACAACAACCGAGCCGGCAATCGCATTCCGGATATTCCGCGAAATGCTGATTGAAAAGTATGGCAAGGAGGGCGCGCGCGAAAGAATCTTTGCAACAACCGATAAGGCCAAAGGCGCGCTGAAAAAGCTTGCTGATGAGGAAGGATATGAAACCTTTGTCGTTCCCGATGAAGTTGGCGGACGTTACAGCGTTCTCACGGCTGTCGGTCTTCTTCCGATTGCAGCCTCCGGTGCGGACATTGACGCATTGATGGAGGGTGCGCGCGATGCAATGCATGCATATTCCGAGCGTGACCTTGAAAAGAATGACTGCTATAAATATGTTGCTGCAAGAAACGCGCTTTACCGCAAAGGAAAGACAACTGAAATTATGGTAAACTATGAGCCGCAGGTTCATTATTTTGCCGAGTGGTGGAAGCAGCTTTTCGGTGAGAGCGAGGGTAAGGACAATAAGGGCATTTTCCCGGCTGCCGTTGACTTTTCGAGTGATTTGCACTCCATGGGTCAGTATATTCAGCAGGGTATGCGCATAATGTTTGAAACGGTGCTTTTCTTCGACAATGCGCGCAAAGATATTGCGATTAAAGAGGATGCCGATAATGTTGACGGCTTGAATTTCCTTGCGGGAGAAAATATGAGCTTTGTGAATGAACAGGCTTTCAACGGAACACTTCTCGCACATACGGACGGTGATGTTCCGAACCTTGTTATTCACGTTGACAAAATGGATGAATATTGCCTTGGCAATCTTATCTATTTCTTTGAAAAAGCATGCGGAATCAGCGGATATCTTCTCGGAGTTAATCCGTTTAATCAACCCGGCGTTGAAGCATACAAGAAAAACATGTTTGCACTTCTCGGAAAACCCGGTTACGAGGAGCAGCAGGCAGCGCTTAAGAAAAGACTTTAATTCATATACAATAAGCAAAACAGCGGTTCTTCGTGAGAAGAGCCGCTGTTTTGCTGTGACACATATTTCAGGATGGTTTAATTACTTTTTCTGAAGAAGATGAACGCCGAAGCCGCCTATCTCATTTTTAAGATAGATGAACTTTCTTGTTCCGTCATCGTTAAATGTTGCGCTTGCTTCGTCAAACTCAATGCCTTTCTTGGAAAGGTGATATATAGCGCGCTCAACGTTGTTTGCAGCAACTGCAATATGACCGCATTTTCCGGGGCCGTGAGATTTCATAATTTCAAACTGTGCGCCGACAAACATACCCTTTGCGCTTTCGCGCTCAATTGACTTGCCCATAACAAGCGCCATAGCCTCGGCTGTTGCCTTAGCCTCAGCTTCGTTTTCATTGTTGATGCCGATATGTGCGATTTCAAGTCCGAGCATAAGCTCCACGGCTTTTTTGGTGAGCGCCGTAATCTCGTCCCAGTTGTCATTATCTATGTAGCTTTCCTTAACCATGAAGCTTCCGCCGCATGCAAGGATTTTATTGCTTGCAAGATACTCACAAACATTTTCTGTGTTAATTCCGCCTGTCGGCATGAATTTAACTCCGCCGTAAGGCGCTGACATTGCCTTAATCTTTGCAAGACCGCCGCTCTGCTCAGCCGGGAAGAATTTAACAACCTTAAGTCCAAGCTCAAGCGCCTGCTCTATTTCCGAGGGAGTGTTGATTCCAGGAAGCGGAGTAACACCCTGCTCAAGACACCACTTAACAACCTTGGGGTTAAACCCGGGACTTACGATGAATTTAGCGCCGGCATTAAGTGCGCGCTGTGCCTGGTCAATTGTGAGAACAGTGCCTGCACCGACAATCATATCGGGAAATGCTTTGGATATTGCCCTGATAGATTCTTCGGCAGCATCGGTTCTGAACGTAACCTCAGCCGCTGCAAGACCGCCGTCTATAAGAGCCTTTGCAAGCGGAACAGCCTTGGAAGCATCGTTGATTTTAATAACCGGAATTATACCGATATTAGATATTTCCTTTAATATATCCATTTCAAACACCCTTTCGTCTTATCTCTGAACGCGCCCGCTGCCGTCTCCGCCCATAAGGTTTTCAGCTTCTGCGCGTGTAACAATATTCATATCGCCGGGGATTGTATGCTTCAGTGCTGAAGCAGCAACGCCGAACTCAAGCGCGGTTTTGAAATCACGGCCGTCAAGCATTCCGCAGATAACGCCGGCAGCAAAGCTGTCACCGCCGCCAACGCGGTCAACAATCGGGTGGATTCTGTATTCGCGCGAATGGTAAAATTCTTTTGTATCGCGGCTGTATATGCAAGCCGACCAGCCGTTGTCGGAAGCGGAATGAGAAACTCTGAGCGAGGATATTACATATTCAAAGTTAAACTTTTCAACCATTTGCTCGAATATGCTCTTGTAACCTGCAAGCTCAAGCTCGCCGCTTGTAACGTCCGTTTTTCCGGGCTTGAAGCCGAGAACCTTTTCGGCGTCCTCCTCGTTTCCGATGCAAACGTCAACATACTGCATAAGATTTGTCATGATACGCTGAGCCTTTTCGCTTGTCCAAAGCTTCTTTCTGAAGTTCAGGTCGCACGAAACTTTAACGCCCTTTGCCTTTGCCGCCTTAAGGGCAATTTCCGTAAGCTCTGCGGCAGCGTCCGAAATTGCGGGCGTTATTCCCGTAAAGTGGAACCAGTCGCATCCGTCAAAAATCTTGTCGAAGTCAAAGTCAGCTGCCGTTGCCGTAGCAATGGAGGAATGTGCTCTGTCGTAAACAACGTTTGAAGCGCGCATTGCAGCTCCCGATTCAAGGAAGTATATTCCGAGTCTTTCGCCGCCGTGTGCAATATTTTTCGTTCCGACATTCATTTTGCGAAGCGCCGCAACCGCACAGTCACCAATCGGATTTTCCGGAACTTTTGTTATAAATTCCGCGTCATGACCGTAATTTGCAAGCGATACGGCAACATTTGCCTCGCCGCCGCCGTAGCAAACGTCAAATTCGTCTGCCTGCAAAAATCTTTCAAAATTCGGTGTTGACAGTCTGAGCATTATTTCGCCCATAGTAACAACCTTTGCCATTTAAATCTCTCCTTTAAAATTATTTGACAATTAATATATTTACATATATAATATCATTGAAAAGTATATTATTCGTCAATTATATTCAGATATATGTCAAATATCTTATGATTTTGGCTTAAAGGAGGGACTTGCGGTGGCAGAAGTTAACACTGTGCAGAACAAAAAAATATGGAGTGACAGACGAATTGTATCACCGCTTACGGGCGGCGCTCTTCTGCGTGTGTTTCGCTCTTCGGTTTCTCCGGAGCTTGGTGTTTTCAGCCGGCATCATCACACCGCATTTGAAATAACTATGGTTATTGAGGGGAGCGGAGTTTATTCAACCAAGAACGGAGCTTTCAGATTCGGTTCGGGTGATATATTTTATTTCAGCACGGATGAATTCCATTGGATAACCGAGCTGGAATGTGAAACGAATTTTCTGAACGTGCATTTTGAACCGCGTTTTATCTGGTCGGAAAATTTCGGAATATCAAATATTGACCTTATGCGCATATTCTTCAGCCGCCGCCGAAGCCAACCTCCGAAGCTTTCGGCAGACGAAGGGGGAACGCAGATTATCCGCGGACTTTTGCATAAAATAGAAAAAGAATTTTCAGATTGTCTGCCGGAATATGAAACCATGGTTAAAATAGAGCTTTTGGCGGCGCTGATAGAGATGACGCGCCTGTGCGGAAGCGATTTATCTGATGAAACTATATCGGGCAGTTCACAAACGCTTCATTATATAGACAAGGCAATCAACTATATTGATAATAACCTTGAAAATGAGCTTACGCTTGATGTCCTTTCAGATGTTGCACATATGAGCAAAACCTATTTCTCATGTCAGTTCCGTAAACTTAACGGCATATCTCCATGGGAATATATAACAATAAAGCGGATTGAACGTGCAATAGAGTATATTGAAACAACCTCAATGACGCGCCTTGAAATCGCGCTGAAGTGCGGATTTAACAATACTTCAAATTTCTATCATGCGTTTAAGCGCGTCACGGGGAAAACTCCCGGTGACTATAAAACCCATGCGGCAGGCAGCTGATAAAATAAATATGATTTTTTTTGAAAAAAAGGTTGACAAGCTGTCGGTTTTATTTTATAATAAATAAGTCGCGAAGACGGCCCCATAGTCTAGCGGCCTAGGACGTCGCCCTCTCACGGCGAAGACCGGGGTTCGATTCCCCGTGGGGTCACCAAAAGAAGAACCGCAGTATTTTCGGAAAAATCCGATGATACTGCGGTTTTCTCGCACTTTTTAGTGTTTTATTTCGGCGCGGTTTGCGCCCGAATGTGACATATGAGTGTAGTAAAAGTGTAGTAAATTTTTCGGATGAATTTCTACAGCGTACCCCTCAATTTATTCGCCATCTTATAACACAGCCAATAAACGTTTTTGTCCTCGGCGCATTTCTGCAACCACAGTTTGCCGTCCGTGATGATTCCGGCGTTTGTCAGCTCCCAGACAATATCGTTAATGCTTTCAACCTTTTTCAAAATATTCTCCCCCTTTGATTCTATCATCGGGCGGAGATTTTTTTCATATGCCGCCCGTGTGTTGCCGCCGAAAAAGTTCATTCCGGGGCACGTTTTTGCGGAATTGCCTTTGACATAATCGCCGAGCGATTTCCCGTCCGCCGTCCACCATGCGTGATACTGTACCGCCGTGGCGATCATGACTTATCTGATGTGAATACCATGCTCCAATGCCAACTGCACTATTTTCTGATAATTCGGGGAGTTTCCTGCTTTCATTCTGCGCCACCCGTTATAGCTTTTCGGAGAGCCGTCACCGACCAATTCTTTTATCTTTTGGTACTCGAGACGATCTTTGTATTTCGATGTCCATGTTTCTTTGCTAAAATACTCTTCGTCTGACAATTCCCTGCGTTGCCGCTCTTCGCCCCAATCAATATATTTTTGCTTTTCAATTTCCGTGCGGTCATCGACAAAAGGTCTGTTGCTGTGCTGAATTGCGTCAACCTCGATACTGGTTGTTTTGCCGTCCATATGCATGGTGTATTTTGAAATTGTACACCCTTTGTAATAATTATAAGCGCTGTAAGAGGGATTGCAGTGCAAGCCGCAGTCGTTCATAATAAAGTCGGGCAGCTTCGGAAATCTTTTGTCTTTGCCGCGTATGCAGTAAACCCTGTTGTGAAATGGTGCACAATTTCCGCAGATGTAACCGCTGTGCAAAATTTCCAGATAATTTGTCTTAAGCTGTTTTGCATACGCTAATTCTCTTTTGAAAGTTTCTTTATCTTCTAACCTCATTGAATCGGCCGAGAACATTATTGGAAAAAGTTCTTTAATTTTATTATACAAATCATCTCCGTATTCGGTTGCTCCGATTTCCCACAGATGTGCAACGATTCGAAAATAATCTTTCTTTCCCCACCCCAAAGAGGAAGCTGTCATCAGATTAACGACTTTGTATGCAAGAGGGACAGCCAATTCCGGATGATGTACAGAAGGAACTCTCATTTTAAGAATGTAGGCTAAATCGCCGGTATGGGAGGGGATTCTGTGCAGTTTATCATATTGGGGAATTTTAAGCGATCTGATATCCTCAGCCGAACACAGGTCATACTTTACGGAGTCGGAAACGATATATCTTGCGTCATGCGCGATCTGTATGTCCTCGTACAGGGACACATCATAATTCCGGGGTGATATATCATATAGTATGCCGTTTTTAAAAAATGCAGTATAATTCTTTGAAAAGTTTTTCTTTTCAAACATATACAAGTAAATCGGCGGTTCCGCATTAATATCCGGTATGTCAATTTCTTTCCCGGAAACAGATTGCCTGCCGCTTTCTTCGCTCTCTGTTTTTAATGATCTTAAACGGTGCTTATGCCTTAACACACAAAGTATAAGCACAATCAGCAATAATAAAAAACATAAAGCAATTCCCAATTTTATTACCTCTTTTGTACTGAAATTATTCAATTAAATTCCCTTATAAGCATACCTTATGCCTAAAGAAAAAACACGGCTTGGAAAGCCGTGCTTCTGGTGCGAGAGACGGGACTTGAACCCGTATGGTATTACCACACGCACCTTAAACGTGCGCGTCTGCCGATTCCGCCACTCTCGCATATGGTGGAGGAGGATGGATTCGAACCATCGAAGTCAGTGACAACAGATTTACAGTCTGCCCCCTTTGGCCGCTCGGGAACTCCTCCTGGAGCTGGTGATAGGACTTGAACCTACAACCTGCTGATTACAAATCAGCTGCTCTGCCAATTGAGCTACACCAGCAAATTCAATTTTCCGCCGCGGCAAGCAATTCAACCGCCGTGACACGCATATTATAATAGCACATACATGGGTGCTTGTCAACACTTTTTTTCAAAAAAACAAAATTTTTTTATGCAGTGTACCGAAGCCGCTGCATTGACAAAAATTACTCGCTGTGCTATAATCAGTATATAAAATTATCGGTATGGACGGTAGCAGAAATAAAAGGTCTGTCGGAAAGGACGAAAAATGAAGATAGAGCATTTAAAATACGCTTTGGAGGTCGAAAAAACGGGGCTGATATCCAAGGCAGCGGAAAATCTGTACCTTAATCAGCCGCATTTGAGCAAAGCGATAAAAGAGCTTGAGGAAAACATCGGAATAAAAATATTCAACAGAACACCGAAGGGCGTTATTCCGACGAAGGACGGTGCGCAGTTCCTCGTTTATGCGAAAAACATTGTTGCGCAGATTGACGAGGTTGAGCGGCTTTACAAGCAGCGCGATAATGACGTTCATAAATTTGACGTTTCCGTGCCGATGGCGTGCTACGTTGCACAGGCATTTACCGAGTTTGTGACGGAAATTGCGGACAGCAAAAGTCTTGATATAAGCTACCGCGAAACAAATTCGCTGCTTGCGATTAAGAACGTTATCAATAACGACAACAACATTGCGATTATCCGTTATCAGACAATTTACGAAAAATATTTTCTGCAGTTTTTAGAGGAGAACGACCTTGAAACGGAGCCTGTGTGGGACTTTGAATACCGCCTTATAATGTCGGTTCAGAATCCGCTTGCAATGGAGAAAAACATTGACTATTCCGATCTTGACGAATATATTGAAATAACGCACGGTTACATGACAATTCCGTCGCTGCCGGCATCGGTTGTGCGCGAGATGGTCAGCGCAAATAAGGAAAAAAAAGAAATTGCCGTTTTTGAACGCGAAAGTCAGTTTGAGCTGCTCAGAAACATTCACTCCACATACATGTGGACATCGCCGACGCCGGCAAACATCCTTAATTCCATGCCGCTTGTTGAAAAAAAGTGCAATGTTGCGGACAATCATTATAAGGACGTTCTGATTTACAGAAGAGGCTACAGGTTAAGCCGGCAGGAAAAGCTCTTTATGAACATCGTAAAACGAGTTATTTCCAGGCTGCCCAGATAAAGTGTATACCCGATTTGGAATACAGGTATTCTGAATTGGGTATTTCCTTATACGTAAAAAAATGATAGAATACAGTCGAATGATAAGAAAGAGAGGTATGTTCTATGAGAAATTTTGAACAGTGGAACGGCTTTGAGGGCCGTCTCTGGAAAGAGGAAATAAATGTAAGAGAATTTATTCAGAAGAACTATAAGCCGTATGACGGTGATGAAAAATTCCTGTCAAAGCCGACTGAAAACACAGACAAGCTTTGGGGAATGCTTCAGAAGCTTCAGAAGGAGGAGCGCGCAAAGGGCGGCGTTCTCGATATGGACACTGATATCGTGTCAACGCTGACATCGCATAACCCCGGCTATATCGGCGAAAATACAAAGGACATGGAAAAGGTTGTAGGTCTTCAGACGGACAAGCCGCTTAAAAGAGCGTTCATGCCTTTCGGCGGAATCAAGATGGCTGAGCAGGCTTGCGAAACCTACGGTTACACTCCCAGCCCCGAGCTGCACAAGATTTTCACGCAGTACAGCCGCACACATAACGAGGGTGTTTTCAGCGCATACACTCCCGAAATGAAAAAGGCAAGACACAGCAAAATCATCACAGGACTTCCCGACACATACGGAAGAGGAAGAATTGTCGGCGATTACCGCAGAGTTGCTCTGTACGGAATAGACGCGCTTATCGAAGAGAAACAGCATGACTTTGCAAACTGCGGCGACGGCGTTATGACGGATCATGTTATCCGCCAGCGCGAGGAGCTGACGCTTCAGATTAACGCTCTTAAAGGTCTTAAGGAAATGGCTGCAATGTACGGTTTTGATATTTCCGCACCGGCTTCAAACGCAAGGGAAGCTGTTCAGTGGCTGTACTTCGGCTACCTCGGCGCTATCAAGACGCAGAACGGCGCTGCAATGAGCATCGGCCGTATATCGACATTCCTTGATATATATATTGAAAGAGATATGCAGGCAGGCAAGCTGACGGAGTCGGAGGCTCAGGAGCTTATCGACCATCTTGTTATGAAGCTCAGAATGGTTAAGTTTGCAAGAATCCCGTCTTACAATCAGCTGTTCTCCGGCGACCCCGTTTGGGCAACGCTCGAAGTCGGCGGTATCGGCGTTGACGGACGTTCGATGGTAACAAAGAACGATTTCCGTTTCCTGCACACGCTTGAGAACATGGGTCCCTCTCCCGAGCCGAACCTCACGGTTCTGTATTCGGCAGCTCTTCCCGAAAACTTTAAGAAATATGCTTCTCATATTTCTATTGAAACAAGCTCGATTCAGTACGAGAACGATGACGTTATGAAGCCTGTTTGGGGCGATGACTACTCAATCTGCTGCTGCGTATCCGCAACACAGACAGGTAAGGAAATGCAGTTCTTCGGCGCAAGAGCAAACCTTGCAAAGTGCCTGCTTTATGCTATCAACGGCGGTATTGACGTTAAGACCCGTATCCAGGTTGGTCCGGCTTACAAGCCGATAACGGCTGAATACCTTGACTATGACGAGGTTATTGAAAAATACACTGCTATGATGGATTGGCTTGCAGGACTTTATGTAAATACACTGAACCTTATCCAGTATATGCATGACAAATACTATTATGAAGCAGAGGAAATGGCTCTTATCGATACGGATGTACGCCGTACGTTCGCAACAGGTATTGCCGGATTCTCGCACGTTGTTGATTCGCTCTCTGCAATCAAATATGCAAAGGTTAAGGTTATCCGTGATGAGGACGGCATTGCCGTTGACTTCGACACGCAGGGTGACTTCCCGCGTTACGGTAACGATGATGACCGTGCTGATGATATTGCAGTATGGCTTCTCAAGACATTCCTTGATATGATCAAGAAACGCCACACCTACCGCGATTCCGAGCCGACAACATCGATTCTTACAATCACATCGAACGTTGTATACGGTAAGGCTACAGGCTGCATGCCTGACGGCAGACGTGCCGGCGAGCCGCTTTCACCCGGTGCAAACCCGAGCTACGGCGCAGAAAAGAGCGGTCTGCTTGCGTCGCTTAACTCCGTTGCAAAGCTTCCCTATGAATGGGCGCTTGACGGTATTTCGAATACTCAGACGATCAGTCCCGATGCACTCGGTCATAACGAGGGCGAGCGTGTTGATAATCTTGTTCAGGTTCTGGACGGATATTTCAACCAGGGCGCACATCATCTGAACGTAAACGTGTTCGGAACGGAAAAACTTATCGACGCTATGGAGCATCCGGAAAAAGAAGAATATGCAAACTTCACAATCCGTGTTTCCGGTTATGCAGTTAAGTTTATCGACCTTACCCGTGAGCAGCAGATGGACGTTATCTCCAGAACCTGCCACAAATCAATGTAATCTAAATGCCATTATGAGCCGAATCCGAAAGGATTCGGCTCATATTCCGTAAAAAATATGTCCGCTAACAGTAAAAAAAGTGTTGACAAGCGCTTTTTTCTGTGTTAGCATATAAGCAAGTAAATTGTTAAGGAGAAAAAAGATGAGCATTCTTGTTTTTGCAGCTGCATATTATTACTTTTACTTTATGTGCACTAAAAGTAAAAGTGATTTTTGCTGCAATTAAAAAGGGCGCTGATTTTTTGAATTGACTTACAGCTCCGCAGTGATTATCACTGCGGAGCTTATTTTTTTGAATCGGAGGAATCAAAAATGATTATTGCAGTAAAAAATAACGCACCAAAGGAACAGTTCGACAATCTTGTATCATGGCTTGAGGGACAGAACGTCCGCGTTCATGTGTCGAACGGTGATTATGTTACGGTTCTCGGACTTGTCGGCGATACAAGCCGCATTGACACGGAGCTTTTGCAGGGGCTTGACATTGTTTCAAGCGTAACGCGCATCAGCGAACCGTACAAAAACGCCAACAGAAAATTTCATCCGCATGACACGGTGGTAAAAGTAAACGATGAGGTGTCAATCGGCGGTGACAAATTTGCCGTAATTGCCGGTCCGTGCTCGGTAGAGAGCGAGGAACAGATTATCAGCGTTGCAAAAAGCGTTAAGGCTGCCGGGGCAAATCTTCTGCGCGGCGGCGCGTTCAAGCCGAGAACCTCTCCCTACGATTTCCAGGGTCTTCGTGCAGAGGGGCTGAAGCTTTTGCTTGAAGCAAAAAAAGAAACCGGTATGCCGATTGTGACTGAGATTATGAATGCCGAACATCTTCCGCTTTTCGAGGATGTTGACGTTATTCAGGTCGGTGCGAGAAATATGCAGAATTTCGAAATGCTTAAGGAGCTTGGCAAAACGAAGAAACCGATTCTTATAAAGCGCGGACTTGCAAACACGCTTAAAGAGCTTCTGATGAGCGCGGAATATGTTATGTCGGAGGGGAACGAGAACGTTATCCTCTGCGAGCGCGGAATAAGAACCTTTGAAACATACACAAGGAACACGCTTGATATTTCGGCTGTTCCGCTGCTTAAGGAATTGAGCCATCTTCCGATAATCGTTGACCCAAGCCATGCAAGCGGCATTTCAAGACTTGTTAAGCCGTTGGCGCTTTCGGCAGCTGCGGCAGGTGCAGACGGCGTTATGATTGAGGTTCACAATGATCCGCAGCACGCTCTCTGCGACGGCGCTCAGTCACTCACCCCGGAACAGTTCGCTGACACCGCAAAGGGAATCAGAAGTGTGCTCGCAGCAATCAAGGAAGCATAAAAGGAGTGAGTTAAAATGGGATTTACCGTCGGCATTGCAGGACTCGGACTTATGGGCGGTTCGCTTGCAAAGGCTTTTCATGCTCAGGAGGACATTAAGGTGCTCGGCTTTGACCGCGATGAAACAGTGCTTTCACGCGCAAAGCTGCAGGAGGCGACAGACGGCTGCCTGACTGAGAAAAACATCTCCGAATGTGATTATATTTTCATTGCGCTCTATCCGAAAGCAACAATCGAATTTGTTGAAAAAAATGCGCCGTATATCGGAAAAAACACGGTTGTTGTCGATTGCGCCGGAACAAAACGCGCTGTTTGCGAAAGCTGCTTTGCGGCGGCAAGAAAGCACGGCTTCCGCTTTATCGGCGGTCATCCGATGGCAGGAACGCAGTTTTCGGGATTTCGCTATTCGCGCGCGTCTATGTTTGACAAGGCAAATATGATTCTCGTTCCCGATAAGGACGAAAAAATCGAAACGCTTGAAGCGCTTAAGGCCCTGCTTGTAAGAATCGGGTTTAAGGGAATAACTATAACAACGGCGGAGCAGCATGATGAGATAATTTCATTCACGTCGCAGCTGGCACATGTTGTGTCAAATGCGTATGTAAAAAGTCCCAGTGCAAAAGTTCACAAGGGATTTTCAGCCGGAAGCTATCGCGATTTAACGCGCGTTGCGCGTCTTAATCCGGAAATGTGGACTGAACTTTTCCTTGAAAACGGTGATAATCTCACAAAAGAAATTGACTGCATCGTGTCGGAGCTGAAAAAGTACAGCGCGGCAATCAAAAAAAATGATGCGGACAAGCTGTGCGCCCTCCTTGCGGAAGGGTCAAAATTAAAGGAAAGTATTGATTGATATGAAGAAAGTTACTGTTGAAGCAACCGGGAAATATGATATTATAATAGGAAAAGATATAATCGGGAATGTCGGGGAATATGCCGCAGAGTGCATAAAACCGTGCAAATGCCTTATCGTCAGCGATGACAATGTTGCGCCGCTTTATCTCGGCACCGTTCAAAAATCGCTTGAAAAAAACGGATTTATTGCAGACAGCTATGTGATACCGCACGGCGAACAGTCAAAAAATCTTGAAAACTTCGGAAAAATTCTGAATTATCTTGCCGGAAACCGCTTTTCGCGGAGTGACGCGGTTGTCGCACTCGGCGGCGGTGTTGTCGGAGATTTGGCAGGCTTTTGCGCGGCGGCATATATGCGCGGAATCGATTTTATTCAGATTCCGACCTCGCTTCTTGCGGCGGTTGATTCATCGGTCGGCGGCAAAACGGCTGTTGACCTTGACTGCGGAAAAAATCTTGCCGGCGCATTTCACCAGCCGAAACTTGTTCTGTGCGATTACGGCGTTTTGGAAACGCTTCCGGATAGCTTCTTTTCGGACGGTATGGCTGAGGTTATCAAATACGGATTTATCGGCGATAAAAAGCTCATTGAGATTTTAGAGGGCGATATAACGGATAAAATGGAAGAGGTCATCACGCGCTGCGTGGAGAAAAAGCGCGATATTGTGTGCGAGGATGAGTTCGAAAGAGGAACGCGCAAGCTTTTGAACTTCGGGCACACAATCGGTCACGCCGTTGAGCTTTCGACGAATTACACGCTGCCGCACGGGCATGCGGTGGCAATCGGGATGCATATTATGACAAATGCTTTTGTGAAGCAGAAAAAATGCGGACCGGACTGCATTTCGCGCCTTGACGCATTGCTTGAGAAATATAAACTGCCGAAATCGTGCGATATTGACGTTCACACACTTTTTGAAGCGGCGAAAAGCGATAAAAAACGCAGCGGAAAAAGCATTGATATTGTAACACCGGCTGAAACAGGGCGCTGCGTTATCATGAAAACCGATGTTGAAGAGCTTGAAAAAATAATTGCAGCCGGAATTGAAGAGTAAAGGGATGTGAATGGCTTGGCTTCGGAAAAAACTGTAACATTGAAACCGCATGGCTTTGGCGGAACGGTTGCGGCGCCGCCGTCAAAATCGGCAGTGCACCGGCTGCTGATATGCGCGGCGGCATCGGAAGGGCAGACGCGGATTCGGTGCGCGGCTGTTTCAGAGGATATAGAGGCTACAATGCGCTGCCTGCGCGCACTGGGCGCCGATATAGAGGTGCACGGAGAGTACATAACCGTAAAACGCGGATTTCGCCGCGGCGGCACCGCCGTCTGCGACTGCGGAGAAAGCGGCTCAACGCTCCGATTTATGCTTCCGCTGGCTGCGGCGCTCGGAACGGAAGCGGAGTTTATCGGGAAAGGGCGGCTTTCCAAACGCCCGATAAAACCGCTGTGCGATGCGATGAGCGGCAGCGGCGTTCGGTTTTTCGGCGAATGCCTGCCGCTGAAAATAAATGGCTGCATGAAAAACGGCGGTTTTTCGGTTCGTGCTGACGTCAGCTCGCAGTTTATAACGGGACTTTTGCTTGCGCTTCCGCTGTGCGGCGGAGAAAGCGAAATCCGCCTTGAGGGGCGCGCCGTTTCCGCCCCGTATATCGATATAACGACCGACATTCAGAAAAAATTCGGAGTTGATATTATAAAAACGGAAACGGGATATAAAATAAAAGGTCAAAAATACGTTTCTCCGCACGAAATCAGCGCGGAGGGTGATTATTCAAATGCAGCGTTCTGGCTTGTTTCGGGAGCAGCCGGGGAAAAACCTGTCCGCTGCACCGGACTTGATCCCGAAACAAAGCAGGGAGATCGGAAAATAGTTTCGGTGCTGCGCTCTATGGGCGCGGATATTAAGGAAAACGGTACTGAGGTCATTGTCGCGCCGGGCAGACTTCACGGAACTGAAATCGACGGCGAGAATATTCCCGATCTTATCCCCGTTCTTTCAGTCGCCGCTTGCCGCGCCATCGGGAAAACGGTGATAAAAAACACTGCGCGGCTAAGGCAAAAGGAAAGCGACAGGGTTGAATCCACAGTGCGGCTGATTCGGGCGCTCGGCGGAAAGATAAGCGCAGGGGAGAATCACATGGAAATTGATGGCTGCGGCACTTTGCACGGCGGAATGGCAGAAGCCTGCGGTGATCACAGAATTGCAATGAGCGCGGCTGCCGCGTCGTTATTCTGCGAAAACGAGGTTACAATCATCGGTGCGGACGCAGTCAATAAATCATATCCGTCATTTTTTAAGGAATTTGACAGATTGGGCGGAGGTGTTATGAAATGAGCTTTTCATTCGGAGATAACATAAAAATAACAGTGTTCGGACAATCACATTCGGCGGCGATGGGCGTTGTGATTGACGGACTTCCGGCAGGTTTTGCGCCGGACGAAGGCAAGCTTGCCGCCTTTATGAGCCGCCGCGCCCCCGGGCGTGACAAGCTTTCAACTCCGCGAAAAGAGGCTGACAGCGTTAAATTTATTTCCGGACTGGTGAACGGAAAAACCTGCGGCGCACCGGTCTGCGCCATGATTGAAAATACCAACACCCGTTCGGCCGATTATGATGAGCTGCGCGATGTGCCGCGCCCGTCTCATGCGGATTTTGCGGCATGGGCGAAGTTCGGTGAAAACCGCGATGTATCGGGCGGGGGGCAGTTTTCCGCAAGGCTGACGGCGCCGCTTTGCATTGCCGGAGGATTGTGTTTGCAGCTTCTCGAAAAAGAGGGCATATTTATCGGAACGCATATTGCGGCAGTGGGAAGAGTGCATGACTCATTGTTTGATCCCGTGAAAGTTTCGCCGGCTGATTTCCCGACCGGCAAGGATTTCCCCGTGCTGAATGATGCCGCAGGCGAAGAAATGCAAAAGCTGATTCTTGAAGCGCGCGCCGAAGGTGACAGCGTGGGCGGCGTTGTTGAATGTGCGGTGTGCGGAATGAAACCCGGTTACGGCGATGCGCTTTTCGGCGGAATGGAGGGTAAAATTTCTTCTGCGGTATTCGCTGTTCCGGCGGTAAAGGGAATTGAATTCGGCAGCGGTTTTTCAGCGGCGGAAAAGCGCGGCTCGGAAAATAATGATGCGTTTGAAATGAAGAACGGATCAATAGCAACGGTTACGAACAATCACGGCGGAATCCTCGGCGGAATAACATCCGGCATGCCGGTCATTTTCCGCGCGGCATTTAAACCCACGCCGTCAATTGCAAAAACGCAGCAAAGCGTGTCGCTCAGCGGCAGAAAAAATGTTGCTCTTAATATAAAAGGAAGGCATGACCCATGCGTTGTCAAACGCGGTGCGGTTTGCATAGAAGCAGCGGCGGCAATCGCCGTATATGATATTTATAGGAAAGGAACGAACTGAAATGAACCTTGAGGGCTACAGAAACAAAATCGACTCCATCGATAAGGAGATGGTGAAACTCTTTTGTGATAGGATGGACGCCGCGCAGGGCGTTGCGGAATATAAAAAGGAAAATAACCTGAACGTTTACGACAGTGAGCGTGAAAGAAAGCTGCTTGACAGCGTTGAAGAAAATGCCGGTGAAAAGTACGGCGATTATGCGCGTCGTCTTTACGGCTCGATGCTTGAGCTGAGCCGCGCATATCAGAGCGGTATTCTGAATCCCCCGTGCGAGATTTCAAAGCGCATCAACGCTGCCGTTAAGGAAACGCCGCAGCTTTTCCCCGAAAAGGCGGTTGTTGCCTGCCAGGGGATTGAGGGGGCATATTCGCTGCTTGCATGCGAAAAACTTTTCAAAAAGCCGTCGGTTATGTTCTGCCAGACCTTCGAGGATGTGTTCCGCGCAGTTGACAGCGGACTTTGCCGCTATGGCGTTGTGCCGCTTGAAAACAGCAGCGCCGGCTCGGTCAATCAGATTTATTCCCTTATGTCGGAATATAAATTCAGCATTGTAAGAAGCACAAAAATGCAGGTGGGGCATTGTCTGCTTGCAAATAAAGGGACGGAAAAGAAAAATATCCGCGAGATTTATTCGCATCCGCAGGCAATCAGTCAGTGCAGCGAATTTCTCGGCTCACTTGGTGACAGTGTGAAAATAATTCCCTGTGAAAACACCGCTGTTGCGGCAAAAAAGGTTGCCGATTCCGGAAGAAACGACACGGCTGCGCTTGCCTCCGTTCAGTGCGCGGCGCAGTACGGACTTGAGGTTGTTGAAAGCCTTGTGCAGAATACCGCGAATAATTATACGAGATTCATCTGTTTTGCAAAAAATACCGAAATTTATCCCGGAGCAGACAGGACGAGCCTGCTCATCAGAACACCGCACCGCGCCGGAGCGCTTTACAGCGTTATCGCTCAGTTCTATGCGCTCGGCGTAAATATCATCAAGCTTGAAAGCCGCCCGATTCCAGAAAGCGATTTCGAATTCATGTTCTATTTCGATATTGAGGTTTCCGTATACTCCGGTGATCTGAACAAAATTATGGATCAGCTCGAGAATTCGCTCGGAAGCGAAAACGTTAAATATCTCGGAAGCTACAGGGAAGCGTGAGGAATATGCAGATTTATCTGATTGCAAAAAAACTGTCACATTCGTTTTCACCGCTGATTCACAGCCGCCTTGCCGATTATTCCTACAATCTGTGCGAGCTTGAGGAAAACGAGCTTTCGGACTTCATGGGAAAGCGGAATTTTGACGGACTTAACGTCACAATTCCGTACAAACAGACCGTTATGCCCATGCTTGACGAAATTTCGGAGGAGGCGCTGCAAATCGGCGCTGTAAACACAATAAAAAACAACGGCGGCAGGCTATGCGGATATAATACGGATTATTACGGTTTTTGCCGCATGGCGCAGAAAGCCGGAGTTTCGTTCGGGGGAAAGCACGTGACGGTTATCGGCAGCGGCGGCGCGTCAAAAACGGCGGTATACGCTGCGAAAAAGCACGGAGCGGCAGAGGTGCGTGTGCTTTCTCACCGCGATAACGATGCAGGAAATATCGCACCTTTTAAGGATGCTGAAATAATTGTTAACACAACGCCTGTCGGTATGTTTCCGGACACGGGAAAATCACCTGTTTCGCTTGACGCCTTTGATAAGTGCGAAGCTGTGCTTGATCTTATTTATAACCCGGCGCGGACGGCAATTCTTCTCAGCGCGGAGAAAAAAGGAATAAAATACTCAAACGGTCTTTCAATGCTTGTTGCGCAGGCGAGTGCGGCAGCGGAGATTTTCACGGGCATACCCTCTGATGAGAAAAAGGCAGACGCGGTTGAAAAGGAAATCCGCGCAATGACGGAAAACATCGTGATTGTGGGAATGCCGGGATGCGGCAAAACAACAATCGGAAAAATGATTGCCGCAAAGCTCGGAAAAACGTTTTATGATATTGACGATGAGATTGCAAAGGACGGACTCCATCCGTCCGAAATAATCAAGAAATGCGGAGAGGCGGAATTTCGCCGCATTGAAACCGAAAAATGCCGCGAAATATGCAAAAAAAGCGGCTGCGTTATTTCAACGGGCGGCGGCGTTGTCACCGTGGCGGAAAATGCGGATATTCTTCGTCAGAACGGCGCCGTTATATTCATTGACCGCCCGGTAAGCGAGCTTGCAACCGATAACAGACCGCTTTCCTGCGGCGGTGCAGCGCTCGGTGAAATGTACGAAAAACGGCTGCCGATGTATAATTCGGTGTGCGATGAACGTGTGCGCGGTGCAAAAGAAAAGGAAGAAACGTGCCGCCGCGTTATCGAAGCGGCGGAGAGGAGCTTTGAAAAATGAAAAAAATTCTTGTTATAAACGGACCGAACCTGAATATGCTCGGAATACGTGAACCTGATATTTACGGTAAAAGAACATATAACGACCTTCTGGATTATATAAAAAAAGCCGCCCCCGATTACGGGGCGGAGGTTGATTTTTATCAGTCCAACCATGAAGGCTGCATTGTTGACGAGCTTCAGCGTGCATATGGGAAGTATGACGGAATCATAATGAATCCCGCGGCATACACGCATACAAGCGTTGCAATTGCGGACGCGGTCAAGGCAATCGGAATTCCGACCGTTGAGGTTCACATTTCGGATGTGAACGAAAGGGAAGAATTTCGGAAAATATCCTATGTTTCCGCCGCGGCAAAGGCAACGATATGCGACGAAGGGTTTGACGGATATATTCATGCGCTGAAAATATTAACTAACTGAATAACACCTTAACGGGTTTGCGGCTTTCGTAGCGGTAATACGCTTCAAAGCCGCATTTTTTCAGCAGCTTTATTCCGTCCTCAAACCCCGAATCGATATTTTCGGGAACGTGCGCGTCCGTTCCGATTGTCACAAGTTCGCCGCCCATCTCGCGGTAGCGGCACACAATGCTTTCGCACGGCATAAAATCGCGGAAAGCGCGGCAAAGGTCGGAGGTATTTATTTCAAGCGCTTTTTCTCGGTCGATAAGCAGCTTTAAAACTGCGTCCGTTTCAGCGGTGAATTCCCCTATGTCAAGCTTTCTTCCGTAAACGCCGGTTATATATCGCAGCGGCAGCGTCAGATGTGCGCAAACATCAAAATCAGTGTGAATAACAGAGTCTTTTAAATCGCGGAAATATGCCGCGGTTATTTTTTTTATCACGGAGTCGGTCATTGCGGAAAAGTCGAGCCGCGCAAGATGCGCGGAAGAATTATTTATAAACACGTTGTGCACCGACATCAGCACAATGTCAAAGTGCGCCGCCTTTATTATTCTCTCAGCATAGTCAGGCTTGCGAACTGCCTCTCCCATTTCGATTCCCGAGGTCACGATAAGCGAGTCGGAATATTTTCCCGAAAGCTCCTTTGCCGCTTTTGCGGATGCAAGCGCATTTCTGTAGGAATTTTCCGTTATGTAAGAGTCAAGCGCACAATGGTCGGTAAATGCAATGCCGCACATTCCTTTTGCGGCAGCCGCGCGGCACATCTCTTCTCCGCTCGCAGAGCAGTCGGACGAAAATTGTGAATGAACGTGTGAATTAAACATGAAAAACGTCACCTCTGACAATATTATAAGCCATTTTTGCAAAAAAATCAATGCACGGGAAACACTTTGTAATAATTTAATATGTTTTTAATATTTCTGTAAATTCTGATTAAGAAATCCGAGGAAAAATGATCCGTCAAACACAAAATATAGTAGTAAACACCGTGTTTGGCGGCAGATATTGCTGATTCCGTTCCGCACGGTATAAAATTTTCGTAATTGTAAAAAAAATTTAAAAAAACTATTGAAATATTCAAAAAACTATAGTAAAATATATTCATGGTGCAAGAAAGTGCTTTAAAGTGCAACAAAGTGGAGGTGAAGAACTTGTTCGTAGGTGAATATTCGCATAACATTGATTCAAAAGGCAGAATAATCATTCCGGCGCGTTTTCGCGAACAGCTGGGCGACAGGTTTATCATCACCAAAGGCTTTGAAAACTGCCTTTTCGTTTATCCGATGGAGGAATGGGAAAAGCTTTCGGACAGTCTTTCGAAACTTCCGTCCAATCAGAAAAGCGCGCGCTTTTTGCAGCGTATGTTTTTATCCGGCGCATCGGAAGCCGAACCCGACAAACAGGGCAAGGTGCTTATCACGCAGGCTCACAGGGAGCACGCCGGACTTACAAAAGAAGTGACCATAATCGGAGTAAGCAAGCGAGTGGAAATTTGGGACAGTGCAAGCTGGAAAGCTTACGAGGACAGCGAAAACGAAATGTCGCTTGAAGAAGCGGCGGAAAATCTTGAGGAAATTCAGTTCTGAGGAGGAGTTTTCGTTGGCTTTTAATCATGTGACCGTGCTTCTTCACGAAACGGTGGACAGCATTAACGTGAAAAAGGGCGGTATTTATGCTGATCTGACTCTTGGCGGCGGCGGACATACGGCACTGATTCTTGAGCGCGGCGGAACGGTTTTCGGAATCGACCGTGACATGACGGCGATTGAAAACGCGCGCGAAAGATTTGCGGACAAGCCGTTCACGGCTGTGCACGGCAATTTTGCCGACATTGAGAGCATTGCCGCACAGTGCGGAGTTGAAAAGTTTGACGGGATTATTGCCGACCTCGGCGTGTCGTCACCGCAGCTTGACGATGCCCGGCGCGGATTTTCCTATATGCAGGACGCTCCGCTTGATATGAGAATGGATCAAAGCGAAGGAATAACGGCGCGCGATGTTGTCAATTCCTACAGCGAACAGGAACTTTGCCGCGTGATTTCTTCCTACGGAGAGGAACGCTGGGCGGCAAGAATCGCGAAATTTATTACAGACAGAAGAAAAAACAAAAGTATAGAAACAACTTTTGATTTGGTTGATATTATTAAGGCGGCAATTCCGCAGAATGTCAGAAGGGATGGTCCGCATCCGGCTAAGCGAACCTTTCAGGCAATACGGATTGAGGTCAACGGAGAATTGAAAATTCTCGAACAGACAGTGCGCAGCGGTGTTTCGCTGCTGAAAAAAGGCGGAAGGATGAGTGTGATAACCTTCCACAGCTTAGAAGACAGGATTGTAAAAACAACGTTTGCGGATTTGGCGCACGGCTGCACATGCCCGAAAGATTTTCCGGTGTGCGTGTGCGGAAAGAAAGCGCAGGTTCGCATTATCACGAAAAAACCGATCCTCCCATCGGAGGAGGAAACCGCGGAAAATCCGCGGGCGCGCAGCAGCAAGCTTCGCTGTGCGGAAAAAATAATTTGACTGGAGAAATGGAAATGTATTCAAGAAGCTCGAACGCACTTAAAGATGAATACTATACATATGAGCTGCCGAAGAAAAACGGCAGCATAAAAAAAGGAAAAAGAAGCTCCGCAAAAATAAGCCCCGTGAATGAGGAAATGCGCGCGAAACAGGCGCAGCGCGCAAAGAAGCTGATGCTCAGAAGCAAGCTTCGGAAGCAAAAGATTGTTGCAACGGTATCGCTTGTTTCGTCAATGGCATTTCTGCTGCTTTTCAGGTATGCAACGATTGCCAAGGAGTTCAGCACACTCACCGAAGCAAAAAACGAGCTTGCCGGAATCAGCGCACAGGTTGTTGAAAAGCAGATGGAAGCAGAGGGGAACGTTGACCCGAAAAGAATTGAACAGGAGGCGGAACGTCTCGGACTTTCGCAGCCGACAAAAGAGCAGATTAAATATATTTCGCTCGGAAACAAGGATAACGGCGAAGTGCTTAAAACCGAAAACAAGAGCGCGGTGAGCGCATTTATTAACCGCCTTGCGGGAATACTGGAGTATTTGTATTAATATAATAGATAACGGCACGGACGCGACTGCTTCGCAATCGCAGGGCATCACTAGGCATAACAGACTCGAACCCCATGCGCCCAATGCTTGTTAAATTTCCGCTCAGCTGTTTTTTCGGGATTTGCAAGGCGACAGCCTTGCTTCACCCTGCAATAACATCTGAACAAAAATTTTCCGGCGCATTGGGTCTGCGAGTTCAAAAAGAGCAAATTTTTTGCAAGAAAAGGCAAAAGCGCAGTTAATAGTTTATCTATTAACGAGCATTTTAACGCATTATTGCGACAAATTTGCCTTTTTGAACCGCATGGGGTTCGAGTCTGTTATGCCTAAGGGGAAGTGGCAGCAGCATAATATGCCATTATCCCTTTTTGTGTCTGAACGGGCGGCAGATATGAACCGTGGAAAACGCATTGCCGGAGGATGATATTATAATGGCAGAAAAGCGATATTCACTGAAAAAAAGAATCAGAGTTATGACGGCATGCTTCATGGCAGGTGTGCTGGTTCTGGTTTTGCGCCTTGTCTGGATTCAGTTTATCAATGGTGCGAAATATAAAACGCTCGCCGCCGAGCAGCAAACGCGTGACAGCACAATTTCGGCAAAGCGCGGCAGCATATATGACAGGAACATGAAGGTGCTTGCGCAGAGCGCCTCGGCGGAAAGAGTGACGATAAATCCGCAGGAAATAAAAAAAGCAAAAAATGCAGGCAAGGTCACAAAGGCGCTTGTGGATGTTTTGGGTGCTGACCGCAGCAGCGTCAAGGCAAAAATCGCCAAAACCGACCGTCAGTCGGAAGTTGTTGCAAAACAGGTTGAAAAAAGCAAGGCGGATAAGCTGAGAAAAATGAACCTCACCGGTATTCACTTTGAAGAAGATACGAAAAGATACTATCCGTACGGTTCGCTGGCATGTCAGGTAATTGGTTTTACCGGCGCGGACAGTCAGGGACTTGAGGGTCTTGAAAACGTGCTTGATGATGAACTGAGCGGCGTTGACGGCAGGGTGGTTGTCGCAAAGGACGTGCGCAACACGGAAATGCCCTTTAAATACGAAAACTATATTGAAGCGCAGGACGGCAAGGGCGTTGTTCTGACAATAGACGAAGTTATTCAGCATTACACAGAAAAGCATTTGCAGGAGGCATATGACGAAAACCTTGTCGGCAACGGCGGCGCTGCAATCGTAATGAATCCGAAAACAGCTGAGGTGCTGGCAATGGCAGTCGTTCCCGGATATGACCTTAACGATCCGCAGACGATAACCGATGATTTGCTTTTGTCGCAGCTTGACGCGAAAAATCTTGAGGGCGATGATTATACAAAGGCTTACCGCGAGGCTGTTACGAAAATGTGGCGAAACAAAGCGGTTGTCGATTCATATGAACCGGGTTCAACGTTTAAGACAATTGTTGCGTCTTCCGCATTGGAGGAGGGCGTTGCAACGCTTGAGGATCAGTTCACATGCACCGGAGTTCGCCGCGTGGCAAACCGCGAAATTCACTGCTGGCTGCACCGCGGTCACGGAACGGAAAGCTTCACGCAGGGCGTTATGAATTCGTGTAACCCCGTGTTTATGGAGCTTGGCTCGCGCCTCGGGGCGGACGCGTTCGCTAAATATTATAAAGCTTTCGGTCTGACGGAAAAAACCGGTTTTACAATTCCCGGAGAATCCGCAGGATCGTTCCATCAAACACTCGGTCCTGTTGATCTTGCAACAAGCTCGTTCGGGCAGACGTTTACAATAACGCCGCTTCAGCTGATAAGCGCCGTTTCCGCAGTCGTGAACGGCGGAAACCTTATGAAGCCGCAGATTATAAAGGCTTATACCGACAGTGACGGAAAAATAACGAAAACATTTGAGCCGGAGCTTGTGCGCAGCGTCATTTCTGAGCAGACAAGCGCAACTATGCGCACAATCCTTGAAAAGGTTGTTGCGGAGGGTACAGGTAAGGGCGCATATGTAAACGGCTTCAGAATCGGCGGAAAGACCGGTACCAGTGAAAAGCTTCCGCGAAAAAGCGGAAAATATATTGCGTCCTTTGTCGGCTTTGCACCGGCGGACGATCCCGAAATAATCTGCCTGATGCTCATTGACGAGCCGAATGCCGGCCCCACCGGCGGCGGTGCTGTTGCAGCTCCGGCAGTCGGAAAAATAATTCAGGATGTTCTGCCGTACCTCGGATATGCTCCGCAGTATGCCCAGGGCAGAGAGGAAACAATTTCGGTTGATGTTCCCTCGATTGAAAAGCTGACGGTTGATGAAGCAAAAGCTGCCGTTGAAAAAGTCGGACTGACAATAAGACTGAAAGGCAGCGGCGATGTTATTAAAAATCAGATTCCCAAAGCGGGAACAAAGCTGCATAAAGGCTCTGTTGTGCTTGCATATACAGAAAAGAGCGGCACGGGCGACATAACGCCTGTTCCGGACGTTATGGGAATGACATACGAAAATGCGAAGAAAACACTCGAAAACGCCGGGCTTGTTATAAAGCTTGACGGAAATACTGCCGAAAGCGATCTCGGAGCGGATGCAATTGCCGTTTCGCAGAGTCCCGATTCAAAGGCGGAGGTTGCCTCCGGCACGGCGGTATATGTGAAATTTGTACAAAGGGAATCAGACTGACGGAGGTGCGGCATGAAGCTTGGTAAAATTGTTCAGAGTATTTCGCAGAATATCGGCAGCGCGGCGGACATTGAGATAACGGGTATCGCATATGATTCGCGCGCGGTTAAACCGGGGTATCTGTTTATTGCAATACGCGGTTTTGAGACCGACGGCCATAAGTATATTAAAAACGCTGTCCAAAACGGAGCGGCTGCCGTCATCGGAGAGCTTGACGCGGAGTGTGACTGTCCTTATATAAAATGTGAGGATTCACGCAGGGCAATGGCTCTTGCCGCAGCGGAGTTTTACGGTCATCCGGAACGCAGGCTGAAAATAATCGGAATCACGGGAACGAACGGAAAAACGACCACAACATATCTCATAAAACAGATTCTTAATCTTAAGGGCGAACGGTGCGATCTTATCGGAACAAATCAGATAATTGTCGGCGATGATGTGCGCGAAAGCAGCCGCACAACGCCCGAATCGCTCGATTTGTTTCACCTGTTTTCGGAAATGGCTCAGAGCGGCGGAAAATATGTTGTGATGGAGGTTTCAAGCCATTCGCTTGCTCTTGAACGCGTTTACGGAATTGAGTTTGAAACGGCTGTTATCACTAATATCACGCAGGATCATCTTGATTTTCATAAAACGATGGACGCATATGCCGCGGCAAAGGCAAAGCTTTTCACAATGAGCAGAAGCGCAGTCGTTAATGCGGATGACAGCTACAAGGATGTTATTCTGAACGCGGCGAAAGGCTCTGTGATAACTTATGCAATAGACGCGGAAGCCGATGTTCGCGCAGAAAATCTTAAAATGAGCGGCAGAGGCGTGATTTTCGATTTGGTTTATAAAAACACACGCAGGGAAATGCGCCTGGGAATCCCGGGCAGATTTTCGGTTTATAATGCGCTTGCGGCAATCTGTGCCTGCAAAAATATCGGGATAAGCGATTCCGACATTGAAAAGGGACTTGTGCTTGCAAAGCCTGTTAAGGGAAGAATTGAAGTTGTGCATATAAACACTCCCTATACCGTGATTATCGACTATGCTCACACACCGGACGGTGTTGAAAACATAATTTCAGCCGTTCGCGGATTTGCAAAAAAGAGAATCATCACAGTTATCGGCTGCGGCGGAAACCGTGATGCGGCAAAGCGCCCGAAAATGGGGCATATTGCCGAAGAACTTTCCGATATTGCGATAATCACAAGCGATAATCCGCGCTGTGAAGAACCGATGGAGATAATCCGTGAGATACTTGCCGGAATGAAAAAGGATAATCACATTGTAATCGAGAACCGCCGCGAGGCAATAAGAAAGGCGATGGAAATAGCCGAAGAGGACGATATAATCATCCTTGCGGGAAAAGGGCATGAAACATATCAGGAGATAAATCATGTCAAACACCACTTTGACGAGCGCGAGGTCGTTAAGGAAATTTTAAAAACTCTTTAGGACGTGAGATAAATGTGGATAAAGGCATGTGTGATAAGCTTTGTTATAGCGGCTGTTTTTGAACCGCTGCTTATACCCTTTTTAAGAAAACTGAAATTCGGGCAGACAATTCTTGAGGACGGCCCGACATGGCACGAAAAAAAACAGGGTACACCCACTATGGGAGGAATCGGATTCATCCTTTCAACAACGGCGGCGTCGTTGCTGTTTGTCAGAAGTGCGCGCGGCACGGGGATTCTTCTGTGCGGAGTGCTTTTCGGTGCAATCGGATTTCTTGACGATTATATAAAGGTTATAAAAAAACATAACAAAGGACTTTCCGCCGGGCAGAAGTTTTCACTTCAGACGCTGGTCAGCCTGGCATATGCAATGTATCTGTATTTTGCATTTAATCAGACGGAAACTCTGCTTCCGTTTTTCGGAAAAAGTGTTGATCTCGGAATATTTTATATTCCGTTCGTTATGCTTGTGCTGCTTGCAACGTCAAACAGTGCAAATCTCACCGATGGACTTGACGGACTCGCCGCAAGCGTCGGCACAATCGTTGCAGTGTTTTTTGCGGCTGCCTGCCACATGCTTCCCGGTCACGGTGACGGCAGCATAATTTCTGCGGCACTTGCCGGCGGTCTTTTGGGATTTTTGATTTACAATGCATATCCGGCAAAGGTATTCATGGGAGATACCGGCAGTCTGTTCATCGGCGGAATGATAGCGGCTGTCAGCATCAGCGCAGGAATGGAGCTTTTCATAATCATAAGCGCATTCGTATTCCTTTTTGAAGCGCTCAGTGTTATTATTCAGGTATCGGTCTACAAAAAAACGAAAAAACGCGTTTTTAAAATGGCTCCCGTGCATCATCATTTTGAAATGTGCGGCTGGAAAGAAACAAAAGTCGTTGCAGTGTTCAGCCTTATCTCGGCTGCACTGTGCGCAATCAGCTATTTTGCATTATAAGGTGGTTTGAAATATGGCAGACGGGGCAAGAAAAAACAGAACATCGCAGCGCGTGGATTTCATTCTTCTTATGATAATCGTAACGCTGCTTCTGTTCGGTCTGATTATGCTTTTTTCGGCAAGCTCGCCGCGCGCGCTTGAATCCGGCAATATCTACTCCGTCATATTAAAACAGGGTGCGCTTTCGATAATCGGCTGCGCGGGAATGTTCCTCACAGCGAATTTTGATTACCACAGATATAAAAAAATGTCAAGGCTGATTATGGTCGGAACACTTGTAATCATGTACATAGTTCCGATTATCGGATTTGCATCTCATGGGGCAACGCGGCAGATTTCAATCGGTCCGATAAGCTTTCAGCCGTCGGAGCTGGCAAAGTTTGCGCTTGTAATTTATTTTGCTTCGCGTTTTTCAACGCGGCAGACAGCTGATTTGCAGCACAGCACGAGAAACATTTTGACATGCGTCGGCGTTGTTGCACTGTATATCGGCGCCTGTGCGCTTCAGAGTCACATGTCTGCGGCGGTGGTGCTTGCAGGTATCAGCCTGATGATGATGATTGCCGCAGGACTTCCGCTTAAGTATCTTTACTGGGTCGGCGCTGCCGGAGTTGCAGGCTTTGCATTTATGGCAATGGAGAGCTACCGCCTCGACAGATTCCGTGCGCTTTTTAATCCTTTTAAGTACAGAAAGGGAATCGGCTGGCAGATTATTCAGTCACTTTATGCTGTGGGCAGCGGCGGTCTTTTCGGACTCGGACTCGGGCAGTCAAGGCAAAAATACCTCTATCTTCCCGAAGCTCACAATGACTATATATATGCAATTGTGTGCGAGGAGCTGGGTTTTGTCGGTGCAGTCGCGGTAATCGCGCTCTTTGTGCTTTTCGTGTGGCGCGGAATGAGTATTGCACTCAAAGCAAAGGATAGGCTCGGCACACTGATGGCTTTCGGAATAACCTCAATTGTCGGTGTGCAGATGCTTATTAATATCGGTGTTGTGCTTTCTGTTCTTCCGTCAACGGGCATGCAGCTGCCGTTTTTCAGCTCGGGCGGAACATCGCTGATTGTTATGCTCACGGGCATGGGGATTCTTCTTAATATATCAAGAACAAGCAAAATCAAAAAAATGTAGGGCGTGAATATTTTATGAAAATATTACTCACCGGCGGCGGTACTGCCGGGCACATCAATCCGGCAATTGCAATTGCCAATTATATCAGACAGCGCTGCCCCGAATGTGAGATTCTTTTCGTCGGCACACGCGGCGGTCTTGAAAAAAAGCTTGTCCCAAAAGCCGGGTACGATATAAGATATATCGAGGTAAAAGGACTTAAACGCAGCCTTTCACCCGAAAATTTCAAGGTGCTTGCCGAGTATATCACAAGTATCAGAGCTTCAAAGCGCATCCTGCGTGAATTTCGCCCCGATGCGGTTATCGGCACAGGCGGATATGTATGTGCGCCTGTTGTCAGGGCGGCGTATTCGATGAAAATTCCGACGATTATTCATGAACAGAATGTTTTCCCGGGTCTTGCAATCAAAATGCTTTCGCGCCGTGCCGATGTCACGGCAATCAGCTTTGCCGAAACGGAGAAAATGATGCATGCCAAACGGTTTGTTTTGACAGGCAATCCGCTCCGCCCCGGAATTTTTAATAAGTGTGACAAGGAAGCCGTGCGCAAATCGTTCGGCTTTGACGATAAACCGATTGTGCTTATGTTCGGCGGATCTCTCGGTGCGCAAAAGCTTGATGAAGCTCTTGAAAAAATGCTTGCCGAAGGAATTGAGGGATTTAACCTTATAGCGGCAACGGGAGAAAGATATTATGACGGAATCCGAAAGGATCTGACCGAAAAAGGGATTGACATTTCAAAGCTCGGAAATCTCGCCCTTCTTCCATATATTTATAACATGGAGGAGGTTTTCGGCGCAGCGGATCTCGTTGTGTCACGCGCCGGGGCAATAACAGTGAGCGAGATAACTGCGCTCGGAAAAGCGGCGGTGCTCATTCCCAGTCCGAACGTTGCGCATAACCATCAGGAATATAATGCGCGTTATCTTGAAAAAAACGGCGCTGCAAAAGTCATCCGTGAAGACGAGCTGACGGCGCGTCGGCTGCTTGAAACCATCCGCTCAATCCTTTCGGGCGGCGAAAAGCTTTCTCAAATGAAGAAAGATTCCGCGGCAATCGGAATCACCGATGCCTGCGAAACGATATATAACGAGCTTATGAAGCTCGTATCAGCGTGTCGATAAACCTGTCAACACGCTGACAGACGTTGAAAAAGGAAGGTAAATCTGTTCGGCGCACACTCGTTGGCGGAGGCATAAGAGGTTCGAACACATGCGCCCAATGCTTGTTAAATTTTCGCTCCGCCGTTCTTTCGGGATTTGCAAGGCGACAGCCTTGCTTCACCCTGCAATAACGGCTGAACAAAAATTTTTCGGCGCATTGGGTCTGCGAGTTCAAAAAGAGCAAATTTTTTGCAAGGAAAGGCAAAAGCGCAGTTAATAGTTTGTCTATTAACGAGCATTTTAACGCATTATTGCGACAAATTTGCCTTTTTGAACCGCATGGGGTTCGAGTCTGTTATGCCTGCAAAGGTACGTTAGAGAGTGTGCCGGACGGAAACAAGCAATAACCCCGAAATTTCGGGGTTTGAGGGTGACACAAACAAACATCTGATTTAATTGCAGTTTGCTTTTAAATCAAACCTCTTTAAAATTAATGTGAAAAAAATATAGCTTGCTTGTGGTTGACCGACTTTTTCGACAGTCTGTAACGAGCTTATGAAGCTCGTATGACCAATCACCATGCCGCCCCCGAATGCATAGTATGTTATATAGAAATGCAGATTTTCATGGGGGTGTGGCTTTGGACGGATATGTAATAAACGGCGGCAAAAGGCTTGAGGGCATGGTTCGTGTGCACGGGGCAAAGAATGCGGTTCTTCCGATAATGGCTGCGGCAATCCTTGCCGGAGAAGAATGCCGCATTTACGATTGTCCGCGCCTTTCGGATGTTGAACATACGATTAAAATATTAAATAAGCTCGGTTGCCGCGCATCGCTTTCGGGCGATGTGCTCACGGTGGACGCTTCGTCAATTGACAGCTGCGAAATCCCGGAGGAGCTTATGCGCGAAATGCGCAGCTCGATAATTTTCCTCGGAGCGCTGTCGGCGCGAATGGGGCGCGCACGGCTTTGTGCCCCGGGCGGCTGCGAGCTTGGAAACAGACCTATTGACCTACATATAAAGGCGCTTCGTGAGCTTGGAATGGTTATAAATGAGGACAATGGTTTTCTTGAAGCTGAGGTCGGGCATATGCACAGCGGAGATATTCACCTGAGTTTCCCGTCCGTCGGGGCAACGGAGAATATAATTCTGTCATGCGTTCAGCTCAGCGGGGAAACAACAATTTCAAACGCGGCAAAGGAACCGGAAATCGTTGATTTGTGTGATTTTCTCAACAAGATGGGCGCTGATATTAAGGGCGCCGGAACGGAATATATAAGCATAACGGGCGTTGCTTCGCTGCACGGCGCTTCGCACCGGGTTATTCCCGACAGAATCGTTGCGTCCACGCTTATGTGTGCCGCAATGACCACCGGCAGTGAAATCGAACTTCTCAATGTGCGCGGTGCGCACCTCGGTGCAGTATCGAATGTTCTGCGTGAAGCAGGCGCAAAAATTGAATTTTTCCGCGACAAGATGTATATTCGCGCACCGGAGCAGGCTCACCCGGTCGATATGATTAAAACACAGGTTTACCCCGGATTTCCGACTGATTCTCAGTCAGTTATGATGGCGGCACTGTGCTATGCGTCCGGCACAAGCGTGATTGTTGAAAACGTTTTTGACAGCCGATATAAAATTATTCCGGAGCTTGTAAAAATGGGCGCGGATATTCTTCAGGACGGGCGCGTTGCAATCATCAAGGGAGGCAGACTGCACGGCGCACATATAAATGCAATGGATTTGCGCGGCGGCGCCGCACTGACAGTTGCGGCGCTCGGCGCGTCGGGCGAAAGTATTGTCCGAAACGTTCACTATATTGAACGCGGATATGTTGATTTGGATAAAATGCTGGCGCAGCTCGGCGCCGACATAGGGAGGGTTTAGAAGTTGAAGCAAATGATAAAACCGCACAGGCTGAAACAGCGGCAGAAAAAGCAGCTTGCCGCACTCACGCTTATTATCATGATTGCCGGAATCTGCGCAATAATGATGCTGACGCCGCTTTTTAATATCACCGAAATAACAGTCAGGGGAAATTCCGTTGTTTCGGATGAGGATATTATCCGCAGCGGCGGAATTGTGCGCGGAATCAATATTTTCAGCGTCAGTCTCGGAAAAGCGGAAAAAGCAATAGAACAGATGGGTTATATCGACGGCGCAAAGCTGCGCCGCCGGCTGCCCGGTGAAATAGAAATAACTGTTGAAGAGGCAGCCGGCGTGGCGTATGTTTCAACCAAAAGCGGTTATATTATTATTACGGCTGACGGAAGAATGATTTCGCGCACAGACAGCGCGGACGCTGCTGCTTCCTCAGACGATAAAAACGAAGCTGCGGCAAACTCGCTTCCGATAGTTAAAGGTCTTGACAACGTAAAGTACAAAACGGGCGCAAAGCTCATTTGCAGCGATGAAGAAAAGCGCGACACGCTGATCGAATGTCTTAAGGAATTTACAAAGGGCGGCTATATTTTTGATATGACGGAAATAAATGTATCATCGCTTTCCGATATAACTTTCGGCTATAACGGCGGCAAACTGACAGTTATGGTCGGCAGTCCCGAAAAAATCGGCTACAAAATGGAATGTTTCGGTCCGATTCTTGCGGAAATAGGCGATGATCCCTCCGGCTATGTTGACCTCCAGCGGCTTACCTACAGAAAAAAACAAGAATAATTTATGAACAATTAAAAATTTTTCTTGAAACTGAGGCGAAATAGGTGTATTATATATAATATATAGGTACAGCTATGCCCGAGAGTTTTTAATTTTAAAGTACATAGAGGAGGATTTCCAATGAGAATGGAATATGCGGACGAGCTTGGCTCGGCACAGAAGATTAAGGTAATCGGCGTTGGCGGCGGCGGTAACAACGCTGTTAACCGAATGGTTGAGGCAGGAATCAAGGGCGTGGAATTCATCGCCGTAAATACTGATAAACAGGCGCTTACAAAGAGCGCTGCAAGCCAGAAAATACAGATTGGTGACAAAATCACAAAGGGTCAGGGTGCAGGCGGCAAGGCTGAAATCGGCAAAAAAGCAGCCGAGGAAAGCCGCGGTGAAATCGAGCAGGTGCTTAAGGATGCGGACATGGTGTTCGTAACGGCAGGCATGGGCGGCGGAACAGGCACAGGTGCAGCTCCCATTGTTGCAGGCATTGCAAAGGAGCTTGGTGTGCTGACTGTTGCAATCGTAACAAAGCCGTTCGGCTTCGAGGGACGCCGCCGCATGATTCAGGCGGAGGAAGGCATTGAACAGCTCAAGGGCAATGTTGACACGCTTGTGGTTATCCCCAACGACAGACTGCTTGACATCAGCAATAACAAAACAAGCCTTATTGACGCTTTTAAGGACGCGGACGAGGTTCTTCGCCAGGGCGTTCAGGGTATTTCCGACCTTATTGTCGGCGCAGGTCTTATTAATGTTGACTTCGCCGATGTCACATCGGTTATGAAAGACGCAGGTCTTGCACACATGGGTATCGGTCGTGCAAGCGGTGAAAACCGTGCGGAGCAGGCTGCAAAGATGGCTATCGAAAGCGCACTGCTTGAAACAACAATTGACGGTGCAACCGGCGTTCTTATGAATATCATCGGCGGCACAAATCTTAATCTGCACGAAACAAACGCGGCAGCGCAGCTTATTGATGACTGCGTTGACGAAGATGCAAACGTTATCTTCGGTGCGGCTATTGATGAAAGCCTTGAAGATGAAATTATTATCACCGTTATTGCAACCGGTCTTGACGGAAAGAAAAAGGATAAGAATGACGGAGATATTTTCGGTTCGATAAACACGGATGATGATTCCGGACTTGATATTCCGAGCTTTTTGCAGAAAAATAACTTTGACTGATTATAAAGGGCAGCCGCTGCGGCGTCTGCCGGGGCATAAGATTATGCCTGCACTTGAAAGGGGTTGAGCATTGTGGCATCCAACATGGATTTTTTGAACCGCGTTAAGGAAGCCGCTCTTGATGTTGCGGAAAAAACAGAAAAGAAGAGTAAAGAAATTTACAGCGTTGCAAAGCTCAGACTTGCAATTGCCGACAAACAGAACACGGTTAAGAAGCTTTACAAGGAAATAGGGTACACTGCATATATTGCATACAAGGAGAAAGCAGATATTGCGCAGGCTGCGGCAGCCAAGCTTGAAAGGGTTGACGCACTTGAGGACGAAATTGCCGGACTCCGCAAGAAAATTGACGAGGCGCGCGCACTTTCACCCGAAGGTGTTGAAGATATTCCTGTTTCAGATGATTCCGCAGAGGATGCGGACTTTGAAGAGAACGCGGCAGCAGATGATGACGGCGCCGAACCGATTGAACCAATCGAATAATTGGAATCAATCGAATAATTTTTTCGGATATTTAAGTTAATTTTAAGAAAGAACAGTTATCTTATTAAAAGATGGCTGTTCTTTTTTCTGTGCATGGAATTGTACGGAGAAAACGTCAATGAAATGGGGGATATTAATGATTAAATTTCCGAAAAGAAAAACTGCGGACGGCAGAAGTGAAATTGCCCCGGCAGGGAAGAAAAAGAAAAAAGCGCTTAAAATTTCATTGTGCGCCGTTTTGGTGCTTGCAATTGCCGGTGGTGCAATTGCTTTTAAACGGCACAGTGACAAAAAGAAAGCGCAAACAAGCAGTTCATCCGGCACCTCCGTTGTAACGCGCGGAAATGTTGTCAGCAGCATTTCGGGTTCGGGTACGGTTGAACCGATTGAACAGCGCGATATTGTGCCGCTCGTCAACGGAAAAATAGCAGAATCTCCGTTTGAAGAGGGCGATGCGGTTTCCGAGGGTGATATTCTTTATAAATTTGAAATGACAGCGGCGGAAAACGCAATCAAAATAGCGAGAAATTCTGTTAAAAGTGCTCAGAACAACGTTGAAAAAGCGAAAAACACTATTTCAAGCCAGAGTGATAAGGTGGCAAATGCAAAAGAAGATATTTCGCAGCTCACAGTTTATGCCTCGGCAAGCGGTAAAGTGAGTGATCTTTCGGCAAAGCAGGGCGATGAAATCAGCGGTGCACTCTGTAAAATAACCAATTATAAGGAGCAGACGGCAACTGTGCCATTCAGCTCAGCGGAAGTATCGAAAATACATATCGGTGACAGCGCCACGGTTGAAATTGAAAAATATATGATGAACGTTTCGGGAACGGTTAAAAGAAAATATTCTTCTCCCTCGGCAGGAAGCGATGGGTCTGTCGTATATAATGTCGAAATTCTTGTAACGGACGATATTGTTCTGAGCGAGGGCGTCAAGGCTGCGGCAACCGTTCATTCATCATCGGGAGATATAAGCTCCGCATCCTACGGCAGCGTTTCCTATGCTGACCCTGTAACGGTGAATGCAGAGCAAAAGGGCAAAATTCAAAAGCTGAATGTAAAAAACGGCGATTGGGTCAATAAAGGTGAAGTTATTGCAGTGCTCACGAACTCCGAACTGACAGATGCGCTCAAATCGGCAAATCAAAGCTATAATGAAGCGAAAATGTCACTTTCCGATTCAAACAACAGCCTGGAAAATGCGCAGTCATCACTTGAAGATAAGATTGAAGCGGCAGAGGATTATGTCGTAACATCTCCGATAAGCGGCATTGTCCTTTCCAAAGACTATACAAAGGGCGACACTGTCAGCGGCAATAATGCAACGATAATGATGGTTGTTGCCGATGTGTCAAAAATGAAGTTTACCATTGATGTTGACGAACTTGATATTGCCAAGGTTGAGCTTGGGCAAACCGTTCAGGTAACGGCGGACGCATTGGAAAATGAGAGCATCACGGGTGTGATAACGTCCGTTTCAAATTCCGGAACAGCGTCAAACGGAGTAACGAATTACCCCGTTGAGGTTACAATCGATGAACCAGGCGACCTTATGCCCGGAATGAACGTGAGCGCCGAAATCGTGACGGACAGCGCTGAAAACGTGCTTTGCCTGCCGCTCACGGCGGTTGAACACTTTGGCGGAAAATATTATGTAACGGTTGTCGGTGAGATTGAGGGCGACGGACAGAAACCGACCTCCGGCTCACAGCAGCCCGGCGGAAAAGACGGCAGCTTTGCGGAGCAAGGCGATGAAAAAACAGCAAGTGAAGACAGCTCACAAAGCAGAGGCAACTCACAAAGCGGCAGTGATAACCGCTCATCGGGAAAATCAGGCAGCGGCAAAGCGCCGTCCGCACCAAGCATTAAGCTCAGCGGAAAAGAGGAGCGCGTTGAGGTAACCGTTGGAATCAGCAACGATGATTACTACGAAATTCGAAGCGGCGTTGATGAGGGCGCAGTTGTTAAAAACACATCTCAGTCAAGCGGATCCTCCTCAGATAACATGGGAATGCCCGGTGGAATGCCCGGCGGCGGAATGCCCGGTGGCGGCGGAATGCCGGGCGGAGGAGGAATGCCCGGCGGAGGCGGCGGAAACCGCGGTGGCGGCGGAATGCCCGGAGGGAGGTAAATCCCATGATACGCATCAGTGATATGTATAAAATTTATAAAATAGGCGATGTTGAAGTGCGCGCACTTAACGGCGTGTCGCTCCACATCCGCCCGCGTGAATTTGTTTCGATAATCGGACCGTCCGGCAGCGGAAAATCAACCCTTATGAACATGATCGGCTGCCTTGATGTTGCAACAAGCGGCGAATATTATCTTGACGGGAAGCGCGTTGAAAATATGAGCGAAAACGAGCTTGCCGCAATCAGAAACGAAAAGATCGGGTTCATATTCCAAGGCTTTAACCTTTTAAATAAGCTAACTGCCGAGGAAAATGTGGAGCTTCCGCTGATTTACCGCGGCGTTGCTCCTGCGCGGCGGCGTGAGCTTGCCGAAGAAGCGCTTGCGCGCGTGGGTCTTGAGGGCAGAATGCATCATAAGCCTAAGGAGCTTTCCGGCGGTCAGCAGCAGCGTGTTGCAATTGCGCGCGCACTCAGCTCAAAACCCCCGCTGATTCTGGCAGATGAACCGACAGGTAACCTTGATTCGAAAAGCGGCGTTGAGGTTATGAAAATGCTTAAGGAAATTCATGCCGAGGGCAACACGATTGTGCTTATCACGCACGACGCCGATGTTGCACAGCAGGCACAGCGCGTTGTCCGCATTGCAGACGGGCAGATAACGAGCGACGGCGCTGCAACAAAGGATGTGAAATGCGAATGAGTGTATGGATGTCTTTCAAAATGGCGCTTCAAAGTATATGGAGCGCGAAAATACGGTCGTTTCTGACAATGCTCGGAATCATCATCGGCGTTGGAGCGGTCATCATTCTTGTGAACATGGTCACTGCCGCAACGCTTAATATGCGGACGCAGCTCGAAAGCATGGGAACAAACCTGATAAGCGTCAGCATCAGCCGCGGCGGTTGGGGAATGACGCGCAGCATCAGTGTTTCGGAAATTGAGAAAATTGCCGGGGATAACCCCGAAAGCATTGACTGCATAACTCCGCTTGTGAACAGTATGGGAGTTGTTAAGTACGGCGACAGCAATATGACAACATCAATTGTCGGTGCAAACGAAAATTATGAAACAATAAGAAACAGAACTGCGCAGTCGGGACGCTTTATAACAGAATCGGATGTTGAGAACCGTGCTTCCGTTGTGCTTATCGGCGAATATGTTCGCCAGGAACTTTTCGGTGCGCAGAATCCTGTCGGGCAGCAGATTAAAATAAATAATGAGGTTTTCACTGTTATCGGACTGCTGAATCAGAAATCGTCAAATGCGTCACAGGGCGGCGATGACGATATGATAATCATGCCGTACTCGCGCGCAACGCGGCTTATCCGCAATGCAAACATCAATTCGTTCGCCGTTTCGGCAACGGATTCGGATCACATGACGGAGGCAACAAACGCAATTGAAGCAGTGCTTTACAAAAAATTCAAGTCGGATGATTACTATACCGTAACCAATCAGGCTGACCAGATAAGCACAATTGACGATGCCCTCGGCTCAATGACGCTGCTCATGGCAGGCATTGCCGGAATATCGCTGATTGTCGGCGGTATCGGAATCATGAATATCATGCTTGTAACCGTCACGGAAAGAACGCGCGAAATCGGAATAAGAAAAGCAATCGGCGCGAAAACGGGAACAATTCTCGTGCAGTTCCTTATCGAATCGGCAGTTGTGAGCTGCCTCGGAGGTATTGCCGGAATTGTGCTCGGCATCGTCGGAAGTCATTTCCTATGCACAGCAATGAGTATGCCGACGGTGCCCATCTCGCAGCAGACAACGGTCATTTTCGGGTCGTTCCTGTTTTCGGCGGTTATCGGAATTTTCTTCGGACTGTATCCGGCAAGAAAGGCTGCAAGGCTTAATCCGATTGAAGCATTGAGATTTGAGTAAAGGGGAGTAATTTATGAAATATAAAATCACATCGCTTGCGCTTGCGCTTTTAATGCTTTTTTCATGCGCCGCGTCGGCTTCGTTTTCCGATATTGACGCCGCAAGCAGCGTGGGAACAGCAATTGTAACGCTTTCGCGGCTGGGCATTCTAAACGGCTACGGTGACGGAAGCTTTCATCCCGATGAGCTGCTCACGCGCGCTCAGTTCGCAAAAATAGCCGTTCATATGCTCGGCGAGGAGAAAAATGCCGCGTCCTACAGTGCAAGCACTATATTCGGCGACGTTCCCTCCGGCAGCTGGGCAAGCGGATATATAAACTATATTGCCGCCCGCGAAATAATTAACGGATATCCCGACGGGTCTTTCGGCGCGGATGAAAAAATCAACTATGCCCAGGCGCTGACAATCCTTGTCCGTATGCTCGGATATAACGGAGAGGACGTTGGCTACCGCTGGCCGGACGGATATATTTCCAAGGCCGAGGCGCTTGGAATAACGGACGGAATCTCGTTCGGAAAGTATGAAAATGTCACGCGCGGCAATGCGGCATATCTTGCATATAACACGCTGCTTGCAGATAAAAAGGAGGGCGAAACCTCGGTGCAGCTTCTCAGTTCATCGCGCAGGGAGGATATTGTAATCTACGGCGATCAGAGCTATGACGCGTCCGTTGCGGCAGGAAATATTGTTACCACGGGCGGCACGTTCAAGCTGGCGCAATCATCGGGGATAACGGCGGATGATTACGGAATTCTCGGAACGCTTTATCTTGACAGCGATCAGAAAGCCGTTGCATTTGTTCCCGAAAAGGAAACAAAGCAGGCGGTTACCATAGTGAGTGCTTCCAAAAACGGTGACACCGGCAAAATAGAACTGAGCTTCACCGCGGACGGCACTCCGCGGACGGAAAGCCTTGATGCCTCAACCCCTGTCTATAGCGATGGTAAGGCGCTGTCTCTTGAAGAAGGCGTTTCAAAAATGGAAAACGGGCGAACCGCCGCGCTTTACTATGCCGCAGACGGCAGTCTTGCAAGAATCATGCTTAATAAGAGCACTCTTGACGGACCGTGCACAATAACAACCGATTCGCAGCAGATTTATTCGCTGTTCTCTCTTTCGTCAACGGCTGCACTGAATGTTTATCGCAAGGGCGAAAGGGCGTCCGTATCGGATATTAAGCTGTATGACGTTGTGTATTATGAACGCGCAACAAACACAGTTTATGCGTATGCCGATAAAATCACAGGAACTTATGAGGAGGCTTATCCTATTAAGGCAAATGTGACAAGTGTTAAAATTTCCGATAAGACGTACAATCTTTCATCGCAGACTGCAATCAATAAAATGAACGAATCGGACGGCGCATTTAAAATCGGCGACCGCGTAACGCTGCTGCTCGGAAGAAGCGGCGATGTTATCGATGTTGTTGACCTCAACTCGACCGGTGCACTGGATGTTGTTGTGCTCAATGAGTGTTACAGCAAAATCTCGAAGGACGAGGATGACAAGGGGCAGAGGCATCGCTATGCGGACGTAACCCTGCCGGACGGAAATTCCGTAACATATGAAACGGATGATGATTATTCGGATTATGTCGGCAGCGTTATGAAAATCACCTATTCAAACGGAATCGCGCATCTCACATATGTAACTCCCAAGGTGGTTACCGGGAAATTCGATTCAGCCGTTCCCTCACTTGACGGTCACTGGCTCACAAGCGACTGTGCAATTCTGGAGCTGACGGAGAAAACGGACGGCAGGGCAACTGTCCGCAAAGTGGAGCGGCACGAGCTTTCCACTGCGGACTGGGGGCGCAGTCAGGTAATTCATGTTCAGATGAGCGGCAGCATGAACGATATTTCGTTTTTGTATATAAAGGATGTGACAAAGTCGGAATCAAACTTCGGCGTCATAAAATCATCGGGCGGCAAGGGTCAGTACAGTGTCCTGACCGATGACGGAGATATAAGCATTACCACCGCACTGAAGCTCGGAAATGCGGACGCGGTGGAAATTGTTAAAACAACGGATGGCAAAACAAGCGCCAAGGCAATGGAAAAGCTTGCATCCTCTTCATCGGTTGCGGCATACACCAAAGGGCGGATAAGGCTTGGGAACACAACCTACACTGTTTCCGATAACGTTAAAATTTACGGCGGAACCTCGGCAGATAAATTCTCCTCAATGTCTGAGGATGAAATGCTCAATTCGGCAAACGTTTCGGCAGTAACGCTCTATTCCGACCAAAGCTTAAAGGACGGCGGAATTGTCCGCGTAATAGTTGTTAAAACAAAAAATTAAACAGATGTGTCAGTATCCGAACTCGTTTTTTTGAAGTCTTTTCCGACATTACAGCGCAAAAATGCTCGCAAATATGAAAGTATTTGCGAGCATTTTTGCTTGTACTGAACGAAAAATCCAATCAAAAAAATCTGAAAGACTCAAAAGGACTGAAAATCAGGATTTTTCAAGGCGTAAGGGCGCAGACATACTGACGTATATCAAGTCCGACAACACAGAAAAAGACAATTTTCAGGCTTTTTGAGCGGGTTCGGATATTAACATATCTGCTTAACACAAACAGACCCGAACCCCATGGGGTTCGGGTCTGTTATGTCTGCCGCAAATGAGAAAAGGAGCAACTGAGCAGCTAATTTTAATTTGACACGGCAGCCTTTGTGTTTTATAATAGAAAATGACGGGTTATAGCCGTTTGCAACTGCCGGTTGACAAATTTCCGCCTTTGTTTGCTTGTATGCTCGGCTGCAGCATAGTACAATATTCTGCGAAAGAGGTGTTTAAAATGACATTGGGAGAAAGAATTTACAAACTCAGAAAAGAAAAATCGCTTTCACAGGAGCAGCTTGCCGAAACGGCAGACGTGTCGCGCCAGGCAGTTTCAAAATGGGAAACGGGGCAAAGTGTTCCCGATGCGGAAAAAATTGTCTTGCTTAGTGATATTTTCGGCACAACAACGGATTATCTGCTGAAAGGCACGCAGGATAATTCTGCCTCACACGCTCCGCGGCTTTCGGCAAACACTGCCGCGGCAATCGGAACGTTGCTAAATTTTCTCGGCGTTATTTCCTCCGTTTTTATATGGTTTGAGCTTCAGCGCGACATTGCCGCCCTTCCCGGGCTTGCGGCTTTGCTGATTGGCTCGGGAATATTCGTTATCGGCGGAATTGCGGATTCCTTCAATAAAAAAACCGTGAGGTATTTTCTTGCCGCCAACATATGGGTAATTCTGCTTATTCCGCTTTCATGGATGTTTAACTTCTTTGAAATCGGGATTCGCCGCGGATTTGACGGCTGCTTTGCGCCGATTCCCATTTACTTTGCCATTTTGCCGAGAAACGTTTATATGTTTTGGATTTTTTACTTTGTTTTTTGCACTGCCGCAGATTTGATCATTTTAAAAAGGAAGATATGATATGGATATTCGCGCAATAATTTTTGATAAGGACGGAACGCTGCTTGCATTTGATGATTTTTGGGTCACGGTTTCCGATTATGTGATAAAAGACATACTTTCGCAGCTGCACCGGGAAGACATTCCTTCCGAAAAGCTGCTTGAAGCAATAGGCGTGAAAAGCGGAAAAGCCGCGGCTGACGGGCTTTTGTGCAAGGGTACATATGCGCAGATCGGGCTTGCTCTGCGTGAGGTTTTGCAAAGGTACGGCGCGGAGCTTCCGCAAAGTGAAGCAATCGGCATGACGGAAGCCGCATACACGCGAAACGCCTGTTTCGGAACGGTCAGACCGACATGCGAAAACATCCGCGGCGTGCTTGAGAATTTGAAAAACGGCGGCAGGCGGCTTTTCGTTGTTACGACGGACAATCCCGAAATTACGGGTAAATGCCTTGCCTCGCTTGGGATTAAGGATTTATTTGACGGAGTTTTCACCGATGACGGGAATATGCCGGTCAAGCCGAATCCTCAGTGCGCAAAGACTATTTCCGAAGTTTTCGGCATACCGCCCGAAAAAATGATAATGGTCGGCGATACCGTGACTGATATTAAATTTGCACGCAATGCCGGAATCCCCGTTATTCTTGTCGGCAATACGAACGAATCAAGCGCCCCTGCGGACGCTTGTCTTCCCGACATTTCTCATATTTCAGAACTTATCGGGGAGGACTGCGCGCAATGATTTACGGTATTTCGGCAGGGATTTTATGGGCGCTTGAAACTGTTGTTTTGGGAATTGCCCTGTCAATGATGCCTGCATTTTCCGGCGGACGGGGACTGTTTCTCGCTCCGTTTGTCAGCACGTTTATTCACGACGCTTTTTCGGCGTTTTACATGTGGATATACAACGGCGTACGGGGCAATCTCAGAGATGTTTTCAGACTGTTTCGCACAAAGGATTTTATTTACCTTGTAATTTCCTCTGCAATCGGCGGACCTGTCGGCATGACCGGTTATGTTATCGCGGTAAATTACGCGGGCTCGGCGATCGGCGCGGTTACAAGCGCGGTTTATCCGGCAATCGGAAGTGTGCTTGCATGGATATTCTTAAAAGAAAAAATCAGGCGGCGGCAGTGGATTTTTCTTTTTTTCACGCTTATGGGCGTTTACGGGCTGAGTTTTTCATCCGATGTTGAGGTAAAAAACTTTTGGCTCGGTTTATCGGGTGCGTTTATGTGTGCGTTCGGCTGGGGAATTGAGGGTGTTATCGTATCAAAATGTCTGAAAGGCAGAATCAACAGCGACTGTGCCCTGCTCATACGACAAAGTGTATCGGCGGCAATTTACGGGTTTATTATAATTCCGCTGCTGCACGGAATCGGATTCACTGCAAGCCTGTTTAACAAAGAGAATATATCGGCGCTGCTCATAATTGCCGCTGCCGCACTTTTTGCGTCCGCGTCATATCTGTCATACTACAGAGCGATTGCAAAAGCCGGCGTTTCCAAGGCGATGGGGCTTAACATAACCTACACGGCGTGGACAATTGTTTTCAGCGTGATTCTGCTGCGCGATTTTTCAATTCTGCGTTTTGAAACAATCGCCTGCTGCACCGTTGTCGTTATCTGCGGAATTTTGGCGGCGGCAGATTTTGATGAGCTTTTCCCGAATTTCAGAAAAGATGAAACAGAGGAGCTGTAAGCGTGTGCTTACAGCTCCTCTGTTTCTTTTCTGTCTTTATAGATGCACCACACGGTTATCGAAATAAGAATTATAACCGCACCTATAAAAGCGTTTTTCCCCGGTCTTTCGCCGTTGAAGATAAATACCCAGACGGGATTGAGCAGCGGCTCTATAACCCCGATAAGATTGCACGCAAGCGGAGGGCAGTTTGACAGTGCAAGCGCAACGAGTATGTACGGGATACCAAGCTGGAACACTCCGAGGATCACAAATCCGGTTACGGCTTTTCCGTCTATAACATTCTGCGTGAACGGAAGAAAACTTATTCCTATCACAGCCGTCATAATATGCCCGATAAGCGTTCCCGTCATGCGCTCGGCGCGGCTGCTGTTACCGCCGAAAACAAATATTCCCGCCATGAAAAAGCCGGCAAGAATCGCAACAATATTTCCGATCACACTCCCGGAATCAAGCTGGTCGAAGAAAAACAGCGAGATGCCGAAAAGCGTTGCCGCAACTGCAGCGATATCGCTTGGCTTAAACTTTGTTTTGTATATCACCGCCGAAATAAGCATGACAAACACGGGTGAGGTGAACTGCAGCACAATTGCATTTGCGGCAGTGGTCAGCTTGTTTGCACCGACAAAGCAAAAAAACGTTATACACATACATATTGCCGTTGGCACAACTCTGCGGCTGAATGTGAATTTAAGCTTGGCAAACTTCATAAATGCAAGCACGGTTAATGCCGAAAACAGGCTGCGAAAACCTGTTATCACAACGGCGCTGCAGTTTATCTGCTTTATCACAATTCCTGCAATGCTCCACAGGACGCTGCACACAATCATTTGAATTATTGCTTTATTTTTTTTTGACATTTTATCCTCCGTTTAAATCAGCGATTTTTACTTCAATGCCGCTCATCTGTGCAAGCAGCTGCGGATTCTGCACAAGCATTTCTTTGTCCGTTTTGCGCAGGCGCTTTATAAAATATTCGAGCTTGGAAGCTGCGCTTCTGCCGCCGCTTGTTTCCCATGCTGCGGCAACCGCTGCGGCGCGGTGAACACTTGTATATTTTGCGCCTTTTCCGTCTCTCGCCGTGTGCTCGCTGTATCTTCTTGGAATATCCGTGGTTATCCCCGTATACAGGGAATTATCCTCGCAGCGCAGCATATATACGAAATAGGTCATCTTCCGTAATGCTCCTTCGCAATATTGACTGTTTCCATTGCGTCTGCCGCATAAAAATCGGCGCCTATCATTTTTGCATATTCCGCCGTCAAAACCGCTCCGCCGACAATCACCGTAACCTCTCCGACCTTTTGATGAAGCATTTCAATGGTCTTTTGCATTGACGCAACGGTGGTTGTCATCAGCGCACTTAAGCCGATAAGACGGCAGCCTGTTTCCTCCGCTGAGCGGACAACCGTTTCCGGAGGAACATCGCGCCCAAGGTCAATAACGCGAAAGCCGAAGCTTTCCAGAAGTACGCGGACAATATTTTTCCCGATGTCGTGAATATCTCCCTTTACGGTTGCAAGTATAACGGGTTCAGATCCGCCGCCGTCATTTTTCGGCAGCTTCTTTTTTATGATATTGAATGCTGTTGTTGCGGTTTCGGCAGAGGCAAGCAGCTGCGGCAGAAAAAGCCGCTTTTCCTCAAAAGCGCGTCCGACCTCGTCAAGCGCGGGAATTATCATATTGTTTATAATATCAAGCGGTGCGTTTCCCTTAAGCAATTCCTCCGTCTGCATCGCTGCATTTTCTCGGAGTCCTTTGATAATGGAGTATTTCAAATCGCCTGCTTGACGCATTTCGGGAGCTGCGTCCGTGTTTTCCGATGCATAAGCAATATATTCCGCACAGCTCGGGTCAAGGCCGTGCAGTGCACTGAAAGCAAAATAAACGTCCGTCATTCTGCGCGAAAACGGATTCATTATGGCGCAGTCAAGTCCGTTTTCAAGTGCAATCGCAAAAAATGCGGAATTGATTTTATCGCGTTCCGGCAGTCCGAACGAAATGTTTGACACCCCAAGACTTGTTTTGACGCCGACGCGGTCTTTGATAAGGCGAACGGCTTCAAGTGTGGTGACAGCGCTTTTTTCTTCCGATGATACGGTGAGCGCAAGAGGATCTGCAATAATATCTTTTTTGTGAATTCCGTACTTTTCCGCTTCCGAAATAATTTTTTCAATTGCGGAAAGTCTGCCCTCCGCCGTATCGGGAATTCCGTTTTCATCAAGCGCAAGAGCAATCACAGCCGCACCGTATTTTTTCGCAAGCGGAAATATTTTCTTCATTTTTTCCGCTGTTGCGTCAACTGAGTTTAAAAGCGGTTTTCCGTTATAAATCCGCAGTGCGTTTTCAAGCACCTTCGGTGATGAAGAATCAAGCTGCAGCGGCAAATCCGTCACTCCCTGGAGCGCCGTTACGGCATCCGTCATCATGGCTTTTTCATCGATTTCCGGCAGTCCGACATTAACGTCGAGAATGTGAACGCCCCTCTCCTCCTGGCGGACGGCTTCATTCAGAATATAACTTATATCACCGTCACGCAGAGCCTGTTTGAAAGCTTTTTTGCCGGTGGGATTTATTCTTTCGCCGATAAGAACCGGTGTTTTCCCGATTTCAACCGCATGTGTGTAGGATGACACAAGCGTGTGTGCCTTAAAGGACGGATATTCATAGGGAATGTTTTTGGTCTTTGCAATGGTTGCGGCTATATATTCCGGCGTGGTGCCGCAGCAGCCGCCGAGCACTGCCGCACCCTTTTGGGCAATGCGCCGCATAATATCGGAAAACTCTCCGCTGCCGGTCGTGTAAACAGTTTCCCCGTTTTTAACCGTCGGCAATCCGGCATTCGGATTCACAATAATCGGAATTGAAGAATACTTCAGATACTCTTCGGCAATCGGCGCTGCTTTATCCGGACCAAAAGAACAATTTATTCCGATTGCGTCCGCACCTAAACCCTCAAGCATTGCAATCATTGCCCTCGGCTCAGCTCCCGTCATCAGCTTGCCGCTTTCATCATAAGCGTTCGTCACAAAAACAGGGAGCGAGCAGCTTTCCTTTGCGGCAAGGAGAGCCGCCTTTGTTTCGTAGCTGTCTGTCAGCGTTTCGCAGAGAATTAAATCTGCGCCGCAGTCCGCAGCGATTTTTATGCTTTCCGAAAAGGATTTCACCGCGTCCTCAAAATCAAGATCTCCGAGCGGTTTCAGCATTCTCCCCGTCGGTCCGATGCTGAAAGCAATATATCGGTTTTCAAAGCCGCACATTGCTTTTTTTGCACATTCAAGTGCCTTTTCAATTATCTCGCGGCAGTTTTCAAATTTAAGGTGATGCGCCCCGAAAGTATTGGTTGAAATAACATCGCTGCCGGCTTCAAGATACGAACGGTGCATATTCACAACAGCCTCGCTGTTAGTTATATTAAGCATTTCCGGTGAAGTGCCCGGCGCAAGGCTGCCGCTTTGCTGCAAAACCGTGCCGATAGCGCCGTCAAAATAAATTCTCTCTTTTTTTAATCGTTCGGTTATATTCAATATAAATCATCCTCTCCGATTCCGATAACAGCAGTTACGGACTTCACGGGCAGCATCATCTGACTTTCCGTAAGCTTTATGCCGAGCAGCCTCTGCGCGTCCAAAAAATCAAGAAGCGGCTGCTGATATGAAAGTCCGAAGCCGCCGAAACCGGGACTGAACCGCGGGCGGCAGCTTTTGCCTTTTTTAAGGCGGTTATTCACGCAGTCGGCAAGCGCTTCCATATAAGCGGAGGCTGCCGCGTCAGCAATAAACAGTTCTGCCGGTGAAAGCGCCTCTTTGCGCACAATAAGTCTGTCAACAGCAGCACCGAGTGTTGCGCCAAAGGCATACATTTGTGTGCATCCGCAAAGATTTTTTGCAAGCAAGCGGCTTTGAACCTCAGCAAAGCCAAGATTGCAAATATCGCCCGAAACAGATATTTTGCACCTTACAAAACACGCGCGCGGCTCACTCGCACGCAAAACCTCTGCCATGCACTTATCCGCGCAGGAGAGATCCGCCCCGCGCTTCATACCGAGCCTTAATGCAAGCTCGTTTTCGTTAATTATAATTTCGCTTTTATCGGGAACAATCATTCCCCGTTCCGTGATTATCATGACAGTATATCAGAAAGATTTTCAAGGATTTTTTTTGCAACGTCAGGTTTATTCATTGAATAGACATGAACCGCGTTTACTCCGTTTGCAAACAAATCGATTATCTGTTCCGTTGCAAAAGCAATTCCTGCCTGCTTCATTGCTTCGGGTTTGCCGCCGTACCGGTCGACAATGCGGCGAAAGCGCTGCGGCAGCATTGTCTGCGAAATTGAGCAGATTCTTTTAATCTGCTTTGAGTTTGTGACGGGCATTATCCCGGCAATCACCGGGATTTTTATTCCCGCTTTCAGCGCACGGTACATAAAGTTATACAGAATATTGTTATCGAAAAACATCTGTGTTGTCAGAAAATCACATCCTGCGTCTGCTTTGCGCTTAAGATTTTCTATATCTTCCTCCGCACTTTCGCTTTCGGGATGCGCTTCCGGGTAGCACGCTCCGCCTATGCAAAATCCGCCGGTGTGCCTGATTTCCTCCACAAGTTCGCTTGCATAGCGATATTCCATTGTGCCTTTATCCATTCCCTCGGGAATGTCGCCGCGCAATGCAAGAACATTTTCAATGCCGTATTCCTTAAGCTTTTGCAGCCTGGTTTTAATCTCATCATGATTGGAGGAAACGCAGCTCAGATGCGCCAGCGGCGTCACACCGTATTTATCCTTTATGTTTTTCGCGATATCAGCCGTATATTCGCTCGTACCGCCGCCTGCGCCGTAGGTCACGCTGATAAATGACGGATGGAGTGCGGCAATCTCCTCCGTTGCCGATTTAACATTTTCGAATGTGGCAGACGTTTTCGGCGGAAAAACCTCAAACGAAAGGCTCGGCTTGTCCGCACTGATTATTTCAGATATTTTCATATTGCACCCCCGATATTATTCTGCAATTATAGGAAATTTTATCACACATCCCCGATTTTATCAAGAAAAAATTTGCCGCTGAAAGAAATTTGTCAGCGGCTTTTTCTGAATGAGTTTTTAATTTCAAAAATGCGCATTTCTCCGTTTTTCATTCGCGTGATAAAATCCTGTTCGTTTTCAAGCGGCGTTTCGCACTCCATTCCGCACAGCAGCGGCTGATCTCCGGCAAGGTGATTGTCGCTCCCTGCGGTTTTCAATAATCCGTAGGCATCGGCATAAATCTCCGCCATTCGGTTTTCAAACTCCGTCCGGCATGCATTGCGCACCTCGACCGCCTGAACGCTGCGTGGAAAAAGGCGGATATGGTCAATATACGACGCCTCGCGGAAAGGGTGCGCCTGCACGACAAACGCGCCGTGCCGCGCCATAAACGGCAGCTCATCCGTCTTTTTCATTTCCATAATCTCGGGATGAGCAAGGAACCACGCCTTATCAAGTCCATAGACAAGAAAGTCCGTTCCGCAATATGACAGCTCTGCACCGAAAAACACTTTCAGTCCGATCTCGCGCCCTATTCTGACGCTTTCCTCATAATCGGCGAAATAGAAATTGATTTGTTCCTCATACGGAGCGCTTTTATCGTAATTCAGGTTACCATCCAGAAAATGATTTGTGATAAAAACACCGTCATATCCTGCGGACTTATAAAATTCAATATTTTCACGAACGGATTTTTGCGCGCACAGGCTTACCGGGCGCGTGTGCATATGCGTTTCATAACGGAACATTCAGTCACCTCCGGGCAAGCCGCGCTATATAAAGCTTTTCACATACTCAAGCTGTTTTTCGATTGAAGCCGCACCCGTGCCGCCTGCCGATATTCTTTTCTCAACGCAGGTGCGCAGATCGATATCGTCATAAAGGTCGTTTTCAAAAAGCTCATCCGCTTTTTTATATTCCTCAATCGGATATGTTTCAAGCGTTTTGCCGCTTTGTATGCACTGCGCCACTATCTGCCCGACCGTTTTGTATGCTGTGCGGAACGGGCGCCCTTTTCTTACAAGATAATCGGCAAGATCGGTTGCATTTATAAAACCTTCGCCTGCCGCAGCATACATTTTGTCTTTCCTTACCGTCATTGTTTCAATCATCGGAGCAAAAACGCGCAGACATTTTTTCACCGTTTCAAGACTGTCAAAAACAGCTTCCTTATCCTCCTGCATATCCTTGTTATATGCAAGCGGAAGTCCTTTTAAAATTGTGAGCATTGCCATGAGATCCCCGTAAACACGCCCTGTTTTTCCGCGCACAAGCTCTGCCATATCCGGATTCTTTTTCTGCGGCATAATGCTTGAACCGGTTGTAAACGAATCGTCAAGCTCAACGAACTTAAACTCCCACGATGACCAGAGGATTACCTCCTCGGAAAAACGCGAAAGATGCGTCATTATAAGGGCAAACGCACTCATCAGCTCAACGCAGAAATCACGGTCCGAAACTCCGTCAATACTGTTGAGCGTTATGCCGTCAAACCCAAGTGCTTTTGCCGTCATGCTGCGGTCGGTCGGATAGGTTGTTCCGGCAAGCGCGCACGAACCGAGCGGTGAATAATTCATTCGTGCCGCCGCATCCTCAACGCGGCTTATATCGCGGAGGAACATCATTGCATATGCAAGCAGATGATGCGCAAACATAATCGGCTGTGCGCGCTGCAAATGCGTGTATCCCGGAAGAACGGTGTCCTTGTTTTTCTCCGCCTGGGAGCATATTGCCCCTATAAGCTCTTTCAGAAGTCCGCACACTTCGGCTGCACCGTCACGCAGATACATCCTTATATCAAGCGCAACCTGGTCGTTGCGGCTGCGCGCGGTGTGAAGCCGCTTGCCAACGTCGCCTATGCGCCGCGTCAGCTCCGATTCGACAAACATATGAATATCTTCAGCCGATTCGTCGATTTCAAGAGCGCCGCTGTCAATATCATTTCGGATGCTTTCAAGGCATGCAATAATTTCATCCGCGTCCTTTTCGGAAATTATATTGCATGCGGACAGCATTGCCGCGTGCTTCATTGAGCCTTCAATATCCTGGCGGTACATTTTGCAGTCGAAATGGATTGATGAATTAAAATCATCCGCTTCTTTATTGAGCGCCTTTGAAAAGCGCCCTGCCCACATCTTATCCATAATTATTCCTTTCTTCCATAAAGGGGCTGCCTAAAAAGTGGTGACTTTTTAAACAGCCCTCGTTAGTTTTTTCAAGGGGATAGTGAAAAAGCTTCGGAATTAACAAACTGAGCCAAAGCGTTAGCTTTGGGTTACCCGACGGCGTACATCTCTCAGGGCTCCCAAAAACAAAAGGTTTTTGGGAAAAGGAGAAACAGCGTAATGAATGAGCAGTAAATTTTAATTTGCTGCGAATGATACAACGCTTGTTTCGACGCCCGAGCGGCGAAGTTTGTTGATAGCAAGAAAAGGGATAATTCTATGAAAAATCAAATCTTTTGATTTTTCTGCCTAATGCATTCAAACTGCAACAATTATATTTCCTGCAATATATGCTTTTCTTCTTTTCTTGCGTTCCGGAACTTTTTAACATCCCCTTGATTGTTACTTATTTTTTTTGTCAGTCATTGCCTGAACCGTGATCGGGAGTCCGAACAGGTTTATAAATCCGTCCGCATCTTTCTGATTATAGTCACTTTCGCCGAAAGTTGCGATTTCCTCTGAATAGAGCGTGTACTTGCTCCATACTCCGGCATTAATCATATTGCCCTTGTAAAGCTTGAGCTTAACAGTTCCCGTTACCTTTTCCTGCGTTTTGTCAACAAAAGCAGAAAGCGCCTCGCGCAGAGGAGTGAACCACTGACCGTTATATACAAGCTCCGCAAATGTGATTGCAAGCTCTTCCTTTTTATGCGCCGTCATTTTGTCAAGGCAGATTGTTTCAAGAACGTTGTGCGCCTTGTAAAGAATTGTTCCGCCGGGGGTTTCATAAACGCCGCGGCACTTCATTCCGACAAGACGGTTTTCAACTATATCAAGCAGACCGATACCGTTCTTTCCGCCGATTTCGTTCAGCTTAAGAATGATGTTCTTTGCCGACATTTTCTCGCCGTCAAGCGCAACGGGAATACCCTTTTCAAAATCAAGAGTGATATATGTCGGCTCATCGGGAGCGTCTATCGGGGAAACACCCATCTCCAGGAAGCCTTTCTTTTCATATGTCGGCTCGTTGCCCGTATCCTCAAGGTCAAGACCCTCATGGCTCAGATGCCAAAGGTTTTTATCCTTTGAATAGTTTGTTTCACGGTTAATCTTCAGAGGAATATTGTGCGACTCCGCATAATCGATTTCTTCGTCACGCGACTTAATATCCCACTCACGCCACGGAGCAATGATTGCCATGTCGGGGTCAAAATGCTTTATTGCAAGTTCGAAACGAACCTGGTCGTTGCCCTTGCCCGTGCAGCCATGACAGATAGCATCGGCATTTTCCTTATGCGCAATCTCAACAAGGCGCTTTGCAATTATCGGACGGGCAAACGCCGTGCCGAGCAGATATTCCTCATACTTTGCGCCTGCCTTAACCGAGGGGATGATAACATCGTCAACCATTTCATCGGTGAGATCCTCTATGTAAAGCTTGGAAGCGCCCGTCTTTATTGCCTTTTCGTCCAGTCCCTCAAGCTCGTCATTCTGACCGACATCCGCCGAAACCGCGATAACCTCGCAGTTATTGTAATTTTCTTTCAGCCACGGAATAATAATCGATGTGTCAAGACCACCGGAATAAGCGAGTACAACCTTTTTGATATCTTTCTTTTCCATAATTGACAACCCCTTTGAAAAGTTTTTTGTTTCATTGATGTCATTATAGCATGCTCTGCATAAATATGCAAGAGTTTTTTATAAAAATCCATAAAAATATTCAATTATGCATAAAAACATGAATAATATTCATTGATGTGTTCGTTATTCATTAAGGCGTAACAGACTCGAACACATGCGCCCAATGCTTGTTAAATTTCCGCTCAGCCATTCTTGCAGGGATTTGCAAGGCGACAAGCCTTGCAAATCCCTGCAAGAGCATCTGAACAAAAATTTTTCGGCGCATTGGGTCTGCGAGTTCAAAAAGAGCAAATTTTTTGCAAGAAAAGGCAAAAGCGCAGTTAATAGTTTATCTATTAACGAGCATTTTAACGCATTATTGCGACAAATTTGCCTTTTTGAACCGTATGGGGTTCGGGTCTGTTATGCCTAGTATTCCAGCACACCCTCGAATACTTTTACCGCATTTCCTGTAAGATACACCGCGTCATCGGTATACCGGACGGTAAGCTCGCCGCCGTCAACACGGACAGAAATATCCGTGTTTTTATCGCAGAAGCCTGCTTCAACAGCCGCGATTGCCGCCGCACACGCACCCGTTCCGCATGCCGGAGTTTCGCCGTTGCCGCGTTCCCACACGCGCATACGGATTGTTTTTCTGTCAATAATCTTCACTAACTCCGTGTTAATGCGTTCGGGGAATATCGGCGCACTTTCAAATTCCGGACCGACGCTTTTAAGGTCAATGTTATAAACATTGCTGCAAATTACAACGCAATGCGGATTTCCGATTGAAAGACAAGTGATTTTGTACGGACGCCCGCCGATGCGCACATCGCGCTCAATGATTTTTTCATCAGGCAGATTCACGGGGATTTTTGCAGGTTCAAAGCAAACCTTTCCCATATCCACCGTCACAAGATTAACCATGGAATTGAAGCAGTGAAGCTCCAGCTCCCTTATTCCGCTGCCCGTTTCGATCGTCATTTTCGGCTTGTTCACGGTTTTGCTGTCGTACAGATATTTTCCGACGCAGCGAATACTGTTGCCGGCCATTTTGCCCTCGCTGCCGTCCGCATTGAAAATGCGCATTTTCGCATCTGCAACGTCTGATTTTTCAATAAGCACAAGTCCGTCCGCACCGATGCCGAAGTGCCTGTCGGAAAAAAGAATACTGAGCGATTCCGGGCACGTTACCGAACCGTCAAAATTATTTATAAATATGTAATCATCGCCCGTACCCTGCATTTTTATAAACGAAATCTTCTGCTTCTCTGTTCTGAGCCTTGTAATGTCTGTCAGCTCAGTGTTATACTGGTTAAATCGGCTCAGAAGTATGTCGGCAAGCGCGTTCGCCGTGTCGAGCGATGTAAGGCAGGCAACGCTGAGCTGAAGCGCGCGGCGGTGCAGCCTGAGATATTTTTCATTCTCCTGCGGTTTGCCGGAATTGGTATAAATAATGTAACCGATTTTTCCCGAATCGAGCAGGGGATAGATTCTCCCGTCCTCAACGCTTTCCACGCGTATTCCGAGCGCTTCTATGATTATTGCGCTTTTCTCATCGGCGTATATTTCAAGGTGCGCGTCATCAAGCTTCTTTGCAAGCTCGATAAGGTCGTACTTATCCTTGGAATCAACGCTTATGTAAACGCCGGTTTTGCTTTCAAGATTAAAACCTGCGGAAACAAGACCCTTGTAAAGCGCTTCGTTAAGTGTTTTGCCGATTCCGAGCACCTCACCCGTCGATTTCATTTCGGGACCGAGGATTGAATTTATCCCGGCAAGCTTTTCAAATGAGAACACCGGCACCTTAACCGCATAGTAAGGCGGCATCGGGTGGAGTCCCGTTCCGCAGCCAATGTCCTTAAGAGCCATGCCCTGCATAACCTCGGTTGCAATATCAACCATCGGGATTCCGGTGACTTTGCTGATATATGGCACTGTGCGCGAAGCGCGCGGATTAACCTCGATAACATAAAGCTCATCGCCGGAAATAAGATACTGAATGTTGACAAGTCCTCTTGTTTTAAGCGAAAGCGCAAGCTTAACGGAGCAGTCAACGATTTTTTCAAGCATTTTGTCATTTACGTTGAACGGGGGATAAACCGCAATCGAATCGCCGCTGTGAACGCCGGCGCGCTCGATGTGTTCCATTATTCCCGGAATAAGAACGTCGCTTCCGTCGCTGATAACATCAACCTCAAGCTCTTTTCCCATCATATATTTATCAACAAGCACCGGGTTGTCAATTTTCTGCGAAAGGATTATTTCCATATACCGCGCAACATCATCGGGAGTATATGCAATTGTCATGTTCTGACCGCCGATAACGTATGACGGGCGCAGCAGCACCGGATATTCCAGCTTTTCAGCCGCGGCATGAGCTTCGGCAAGCGTCATAACGGTGAGTCCTTTCGGGCGTTTTATGCCGAAACGTTCCAAAAGCTCGTCAAACTGCTCGCGGTCCTCTGCCATATCAATGCTTTTTGCCGATGTTCCGAGGATTTTAACTCCGTGCTCGTCAAGATATTTCGCAAGATTGATTGCCGTTTGTCCGCCGAAAGCAACAACAACGCCCTCCGGCTTTTCCACATCGATAACGTTCATAACATCCTCAGGTGTGAGCGGTTCAAAATAAAGCCTGTCGGCAGTGTCGAAATCGGTTGAAACGGTTTCGGGGTTATTATTTATTATGATAACCTCATAGCCGAGCTTTTTAAGCGCCCACACGCAGTGAACGGAGGAATAGTCAAATTCGATTCCCTGACCGATGCGGATAGGCCCCGAACCGAGCACGATAACCTTTTTGTTTTCTGTTGCCGTTTCGCGCGCTTCGCAGTAATCGTCACATGTTGAATAGAAGTAAGGCGTCTGCGCGGCAAATTCGCCGCCGCAGGTATCAACCATTTTATATGCAAAGCTCCTGCGCTCCGAAAGTTCTTCTCCGCTCAGGCGGCTCAGAGCGTCATCCGTATATCCGAGCTGCTTTCCGCGGATATATTTTTCGTGAGTCATGCCGCTTTTAAGACTGCGTTCAAAATTGACAAGGTTCTTTATTTTGCTTAAAAACCACTTGTCAATTCTTGTGATTTCATGAATTTTATCGACTGATATTCCGCGCAGCAGCGCTTCAAACACTGTGAAAAGGCGCAAATCGTCAAGTGAATGAAGCCTTTCCTCAATATTTTCAATTGACTGCGTTTCCTTGCGGTGCAGTGTGTCCGTCTTTATTTCAGCGCCGCGCACGGCTTTCATAAGCGCCTGTTCAAACGTCGGCGCAATGGACATTACCTCACCGGTTGCTTTCATCTGCGTTCCGAGTTTCCTGTCCGCGCTCACGAATTTATCAAACGGCCATTTCGGCATTTTAACAACGATATAGTCAAGCGCCGGTTCGAAGCATGCATATGTTTTCCCCGTGACATCGTTTTTGATTTCATCAAGCGTGTAACCGAGAGCGATTTTTGTTGTCACCTTTGCAATCGGATAACCGGTTGCCTTGCTTGCAAGAGCTGACGAGCGCGACACGCGCGGATTAACCTCAATCACGGCATAGTCAAACGAATCCGGGTCAAGCGCAAACTGGCAGTTGCAGCCGCCCTCAATCTTCAGCTCCGTAATTATGTCAAGCGCTGCGCTGCGCAGCATCTGATATTCCTTGTCGGAAAGAGTGACCGCAGGAGCAACAACAATGCTGTCGCCTGTATGAATACCGACAGGGTCGAAGTTTTCCATGCTGCACACAGTGAGCACGTTGCCCTTTGAATCGCGCATAACTTCAAACTCAATCTCTTTCCAACCGTATATATATTTTTCGATAAGAACCTGATTAATCGGCGAGAGCAAAATTCCGTTTCCGGATATTTTTTCAAGCTCGTCCGCATTATATGCCACGCCGCCTCCGGCACCGCCGAGTGTGAACGCCGGGCGCACAATTACGGGGTAACCGATTTTGTTTGCAACGGAAAGCGCTTCGTCCACCGTCACCGCTATGTCGGACGGGATAACGTGCTGCCCGAGCTTAAGCATGGTTTCCTTAAACAGCTCGCGGTCCTCGGCGCGGTCAATGGCTTCAGCATTTGTTCCGATGAGCTTCACGCCGTTTTCCTCCAGAAAACCCTCCTTTGCAAGCTGCATTGCAATGGTCAGTCCGGTCTGACCGCCGAGCGATGCAAGCAGGCTGTCGGGGCGTTCCTTTTGAATGATTCGCTTAACAGTGTCGCAGGTGAGCGGTTCAAGATATATTTCATCGGCAAGCACCTTGTCCGTCATAATGGTTGCCGGATTTGAGTTCACAAGCACGATATTAACGCCTGCCTCGCGCAGAACGCGGCATGCCTGTGCGCCGGCATAGTCAAATTCGGCTGCCTGACCGATTACAATCGGTCCGCTCCCGATAACGAGCACTTTTTTTATGTCTTTATTCTGCGGCATCGGCGTTACCTCCTATCATGCTGATAAATTTGTCGAAAAGAAAATTTGTGTCGTGCGGACCGGAACATGCTTCCGGATGGAACTGCACGGAAAAGGCTTTTTTCCGCGGATAGTCAATTCCCTCGCACGTGTTGTCGTTCACATTGATATACCGCAGCTCCGCATATTTCGGAAGCGTGTCTGCCAACACCGCATAGCCGTGGTTCTGGCTTGTTATATAAACGCGCTCCGTTTTCAAATCCTTGACCGGCTGATTCACACCGCGGTGACCGTATTTGAGCTTCGCCGTTTTTCCGCCGCAGGCAAGCGCCAGTATCTGATGCCCGAGGCAGATTCCGAAAATCGGGATTTTCCCGATAACCGATGAAACCGTTTCGATAAGCTCCGTGTTTTCCGCAGGATCTCCGGGACCGTTTGAGAGCATGAGTGCGTCATATGTCAGAATTTCCTCTGCCGGCGTGTTATACGGCAGCACCGTAACCTCTGCTCCGCGCTTTGCAAGTTCGCGGATAATGTTGCGCTTTGCGCCGAGGTCGAGCAGTGCAATTCTTATTTTGCCGCCGAAGTTATAAACTTTTTTCACCTGTACGCCAACGCTTTTAACCGCGTCTCTCACGCTGTAGCCGGTAAGGTCGGGGAGCGTCTCGGGTTTTTGTGTTGTAATCCTTGCATTCATAACGCCTTTTTCCCTGATTATTTTTGTTATGCGCCGCGTATCAACTCCGCTTATTCCCATTATATTCTGTTTTTTCAGGTAATCGCTCAGTTCGCCCTCACATCTGAAATTTGACGGTGCGTCACATATATCGCGGACAACATACCCCTTAACAAAGGACTTGTCACTTTCCGCATCCTCGCTTATCATGCCGTAATTTCCGATAAGCGGAAATGTCTGCACAACAATCTGACCGTAGTAGCTCGGATCAGTCAGTGTTTCGATATATCCGCCCATACCTGTTGCAAAAACAAGCTCGCCCGTCTGCTCGGTATTGGCTCCGAAACTCTCACCGCAGAACACCTCGCCGTTTTCAAGGATCAAATAAGCCTTCATCAATTTCCCTGCCTTTCTTCCGGATGTAAAACATTTATGAAAATCACTGCTTGCCGCCCATCACAGTTGCCATAACGGCTTTCTGTGCGTGAAGCCTGTTTTCTGCTTCATCAAATATTTCGTTCGCATGCGCCTCAAACACCTCGGCCGTGATTTCCTCGCCGCGGTGCGCGGGCAGGCAGTGCAGAACAATTGCGCCCTCGTTTGCCGCGCTCATAACAGCATCGTTAATCTGATAATTTTTAAATACAGCCGCGCGCTCGGAGAATTCCTCTTCCTGCCCCATGGACGCCCAAACGTCAGTGTAAAGCACATCTGCGCCCGATGCGGCTTCTTCAATATCGGAAGTGCATGTGAATTTACCGTTTTCAGCTGCCCATTTCATAATTTCACTGTCCGGCTTATATGTGTCGGGGCACGCAATGCTGACCTCCATGCCGGTTTTGATTCCGCCGACAATCAGCGAATTTGCCATGTTGTTTCCGTCGCCGATAAAGCAAAGCTTGTTGCCCTCAAGCGCACCCTTGTGCTCGCGGATGGTAAGCAGGTCGGCAAGCACCTGGCAGGGGTGGCAGTAGTCGGTAAGTCCGTTGATAATCGGAATTGAACCAAGCTCCGCAAAATCCTCAACTTCTTTCTGCTCAAACGTGCGGATCATGATTCCGTCAAGATACCTTGAAAGCACACGCGCCGTGTCGGCAACACATTCGCCGCGCCCAATCTGCAAATCGCGCGAGCTTAAAAACAGTGCGCTGCCGCCGAGGTCATACATACCGACTTCAAACGAAACGCGCGTCCTTGTAGATGATTTCTGAAAAATCATTCCGAGAGTTTTTCCCTTAAGTAAATGATGCTCAATTCCGTGTTTTTTCTCATATTTGAGCTGGTCCGCAAGATTCAGCAGCTCCGTGATTTCCTTTGCGGAAAGATCCGCAAGCTTCAGTAAATGTTTCATTCTGCACACACCTCTTTAATAATTTTAACAGCTTTTATCAAAAGCTCGGTTTCTATGTTGAGCGGCGGAAGCAGGCGCACCCTGTCCTTTGCAGTGAGCACAAGCACACCGCGCTTCAGGCACTGTGCGCAAACCTCTGCCGCCGTTTTTTTCGTTTTTATGCCTATCATAAGTCCCATTCCGCTGACGCTTTCAATTCCCTCAGCGCCGCTGAGCATGCTGCGCACAAGCTCGCCCTTTCCGCGCACCGATTCAAGGAAACGGTCCGTCAGCCTTGAAAGCACGTTCACCGCTCCGCTGCACGAAACAGGGTTTCCGCCGAAAGTTGAACCGTGAAGTCCGGGTTCAAAAATATTCTCCGTGCGCTCTCCGAGCAGCGTTGCTCCAATCGGCAGTCCGCCGGCAAGCCCCTTGGCGGTTGTCACAATGTCAGGCTTCACGCCGTAGTTCATATATCCGAACAGCTCGCCCGTTCTGCCGCTGCCGCACTGAACCTCGTCTGCAATGACAAGAATGTTGTGCTTTTCAGCCGTTTCGAAAACTGCTTTTACAAAATCGCCGTCAAGCGCGTTCACGCCGCCCTCGCCCTGAATGATTTCAATCATAATTGCAGCGCATTTGTTTTCCGCAGCCGTTTTCTCAAGTGCGGCAGCGTCATTTGCCGGAGTATATAAAAATCCGGGAGTAAGCGGCTTAAAATCCTTGTGAAAAACATCCTGCCCGGTTGCGGCAAGCGTTGTCAGCGTTCTTCCGTGAAAGCTTTTTTCAAGCGTGATGATATTGTAATATTCAGCGCCTTTGTTTTTTTCCGCATAGCGGCGTGCCGCTTTTATCGCACATTCATTCGCCTCCGCGCCCGAATTTGAGAAAAACACCTTTTTCATGCCCGTGCGCTTGCAGAGAATTTCCGCAGCAAGTGTGCACGGCTCGCTGTAATAAAGGTTTGACGTGTGCGCAAAAAGTCCGAGCTGCTTTGTCACGGCGGCAAGCCATTCTCCGTCGGCTGTGCCGAACGTGTTGACCGCAATGCCTGCACCGAGGTCGATATATTCCTTTCCGTCGCTCCCGTAAAGCAGGCTGCCCTTTCCGTGCGTTATGCAAACCGGAAAGCGGTTATATGTATTTGCGATATATTCTTTATCCCGTTCAAAAACATTCACAGCACATCACCCGAAACAAACATTGTTCCGATTCCCTCATCTGTAAGCGTTTCAATAAGAATCGCATGGGGAATCCTTCCGTCTATGATAAACACTTTTTTAACGCCGCGGCGGATTGCTTCAATGCAGCATTCAACCTTGGGAATCATTCCGCCGGAAATAACGCCCTGTGCCATAAGCTGCGGCGCTTCACTGACAAATATTTTGGAAATCAGCGAATCGGGGTCATCCTTGTCATGCAGAATCCCGGCAACATCTGTCATCAAGATAAGGCTTTCAGCTTTAAGTATTCCGGCTATTTTTGATGCCGCCGTGTCCGCGTTTATGTTATACACATTTCCGCCGGCGTCGCAGCCGATTGTTGAAATTACGGGGATATACCCCTTTTCCAGCACATCGGTAATCGGATCAACGTTAATATTTGTAATGTCGCCGACAAAACCGAGCTTTTCATTTATGCACTGCGCCTCAATCATGTTTCCGTCAATTCCGCAAAGTCCGATTGCCTTGCCGCCCTTAAGCTGCAAATGCTGCACAAGGCTTTTATTGATTTTCCCTGCAAGAACCATCTGAGCGATTTCCACGGTTTCACTGTCCGTCACACGCAGTCCGTCAACAAACTTTGTTTCCTTGCCGATGCGTTCAAGCATATTCGTTATTTCGGGGCCGCCGCCGTGCACCAGCACAACCTTGATTCCGATAAGCGATAAAAGTACAATATCGCCCATGACCGCATCCTTTAATTCTTCATTTATCATGGCGTTGCCGCCGTATTTCACAACTATTATTTTATCCGTATACTTCTGAATATACGGAAGCGCATGGATAAGCACCTCCGCCCGAAGCGCATTTGAAAGCTGTTTTTCACTGTTCACGGTTATCAGTCATCCTTTCTGTCAAGTGCGGTAATCGCCGTTGATTTTCACATAGTCATATGTAAGGTCGCAGCCCCACGCCGTTGCCCGGGCATCGCCGTCATTAAGTGCCGCAAGTATTTCAATTTCCTTTTCGCCGAGGATTTCCTTTGCCTTATCCTCGGAAAAATCAATCCCTGCGCCCGATTTGCAAACATCAACAATTCCCTTTGCCGATTTAAACGACACATCGATTTTGTTAACATCCACATCAGCTCCGCTGTACCCGATTGCGCAGAGCACACGCCCCCAGTTCGCGTCCGCGCCGAACATTGCCGCCTTTAAAAGCGATGAGCATATAACGGATTTTGCAACCGTTTTTGCGCACGTCACGTTCTTTGCTCCGCTTACAGTGCATTCAAGCATTTTCGTTGCGCCCTCACCGTCTCCGGCAATCATTTTGCAAAGATAAACCGTAACTGTATTGAGCGCCTTGCAAAATTCCGCAAAATCCTCATTTTCCGCAGTTATTTCATCGTTCCCTGCCATTCCGTTCGCAAGCACCGAAACCATGTCATTTGTCGATGTATCACCGTCAACGCTGACCATGTTAAAAGTGTCCGCAATGTCTGCCGAAAGCGCCTTTTGCAGCATTTCCGGGTTGATTGCCGCGTCTGTAGTGATAAACACAAGCATCGTTGCCATGTTCGGATGAATCATGCCCGAACCCTTTGCAATTCCGCCCATTCTGCATTCTTTCCCTCCGATTGTAAAGCTGACGGCAATTTCTTTTCTAACCGTGTCGGTTGTCATAATCGCCTCTGCCGCATCAGCGCTGTTTGTTCCGAGCGCCTTGCAAAGCTCTGCGGCGCTGCTTTCAATCGGTGCAATGTTCAGCTTTTGCCCGATAACGCCGGTTGATGCAACAATAACATCGTCAGCCTTGATTCCCGTTTCCTTTTCAACTATTGTGCACATTTTTTCCGCAATCTCAATACCGTCCGCATTGCAGGTGTTGGCATTCCCGCTGTTGCAGATAACAGCCTGCGCAAATCCGTTTTCGATATGCTTCTTCGTAACCGCAATCGGAGCACCCTTCACAAGGTTTGTTGTGTATACGGCAGCGGCTGCCGCTTTCGTTTCGCTTACTATCAGCGCAAGATCTCTTTTATCACGGTTCTTCCTTATTCCGCAGTGGATTCCGGCAGCTGAAAATCCCTTTGCCGCGCAGATTCCGCCGTCAATTGTTTTTATCATTCTAAGTTCACCCTTTCCCTACAGTGTCAGCGATTCGGCGGCATCGCAGCCGAATACCAGGTTCATACATTCAATTGCAGCGCCCGATGCGCCTTTCCCGAGATTGTCATACCCTGCCGCGAGAATTATTCTTTCCTCATTTCCGCTGACGGAAATTTTCATCGAATCCTTTCCCGTAAGTGCGTTGGCGCATATAAAACCGTTTTCATCCGCCAAATCTCCGTATGAAACAATATCGCCGCAATAGCACTCTGAATAAAGCTTTTTAATATCCTGAACGGTTTTCCCGTCCGCAAGCTGATTTTTAAACAGCGGCACTGTTACTGTCATTCCGCTGTAAAAATCGGCAACTATCGGGCAGAAAACAGGCTCGTTTTCAAGTCCTGTCACTGCTTTCATCTCTTTTAAATGCTTATGCGTCTGTCCGATACCGTACTGCCGCGGTGCATCGAGCGATGCGCTGCGGCTCTCCTCCTCATACTGCGCAATCATCTTTTTGCCGCCGCCGCTGTAACCTGTTATACTATGGCAGGTCAAAAACTCGTCCGGTAAAATTATTCCGTGCTTCACAAGCGGATATACAAGCGCGATGAACCCGCTTGCATGGCAGCCCGGAACGGCAATTCTTTTCGAATTTTTCACCTTTTCCGCATATTCTTCCGAAAGCTCCGGAAATCCGTAAATCCATCCGTCAGCCGTTCTGTGCGCCGTGGAAGTGTCGAAAACCACAACATTTTTGTTTTCAATCATGCTCACGGCTTCAATCGCCGCCGCGTCGGGCAGGCACAGAAACGCCGCGTCACACGAATTAAGCGCTTTTTTTCTTGCCGCCGCGTTCTTCCGCTCGTTTTCATCAAGCAGGATAAGCTCAACGTCTCTCCGTGCCGAAAGCCGTTCGTATATTCTAAGTCCCGTTGTTCCGGCTTTTCCGTCAATAAATACTTTTATCATGCGTCATCGCTCCGATTATTGTTTATTGTATATATTGTAACTCATCATGCATAAATATGCAAGCTTTTTGCAAAAATATTCTTAATTATTTTTGCTCAATTTTCATGAATTCTTCCCGAAAAAATAACGGAGCGATTATTCACTCCGTTATATAACAAAAAATATTATGCAGAAAAAGTGGCAAAGGCTTGCGAAATTCACGAACAGGTGAAATACTGAGTGAATATAACGCTTTTTCTTGCCCAAAGAATATAAAACTGCGCCGACTGTATAAAGAATTCCGCCGAGAATAAGCCAAAATGCACCCCATTTTGTAATAGCGGCATAAGTCAGCTTCCAAAAGCCGACAACGCACCAACCCATGCCGATATAGCAAATCATGGAAAACAGGCGGTATTTGTTAAGGTCAATCGCCGTAAAAGTAACGGCAACAGCCGTCACGCCCCAAATAATCCCGAACAGAGTCCAGCCTGCCGCCGCGTTCTGCGAGCGGACCGCGCAGAGGGCAATCGGGGTATACGTTCCGGCAATCATATAATAAATTGTGCAATGGTCAATGACCTGCAAAACCTTTTTTGCCATCGACGGACGAACGCCGTGATAAACGCTCGACATCGTAAAAAGTGTTATAACAGACGCACCGTATATAGCCGATGAAACAACGCCGATTGCGCTTTTGTGAACGGCAGCCACAATAACGCAGAGCACAAGGTATGCAATCCCGAGCGCACCGCCCACTATATGCGAAACCATATTAAAAATCTCTTCGCCCCGTGTGTAGGACGGAAGCTGTCTTTCGCTGAGCGATGTTCTCTTCACCGGACTGTGCCTCCCTGCTGAATCTTTTCAATCAGTATAGCATATCAAGGGCAGTTTTTCAATAGCTTTTTTTATTTTTTTCAGGCGTACTTCAGAAAAATGCAGGTTCGCCCGGCAGCCGTCTGATTTTATAATACTGTAACTCTATGAATTCCGGTTTTTTCCGGAGTCCTGCGGCATCCTCATCATTGCTTCGCCCGGCTTCTGCGGCGGATTGCCGCCGAAGCTGCGGTTTGATTTGCTTTCGGACACTGTCGAGGTTTTCACAGATTCTCCGTTTATATTCAGTGAGTATGTTTTGCTGTCGGAAACATCTGCTGATGAATAGAACACATAGTTTGCACCGCGCACAGCCTCTGCACTGTAAAGTGTTTTTCCGCCGCTGTCCGTCACAGTAAGCTTATCTCCGGCTGCAATGCTTATCCCGTCCGCGCTCTGATTATCAGAAGCCGTTCCGCCGGGAGCTGTGAATTCCGCTCCGTTCTGATCGGCGGGCGGCTGCGGTGCTCCTGCGCCGTTTTGCGGCGGCTGCATGTTTTCTCCGTTTTGCGGCGGCATATTTCCGCCGTTCTGTCCGAACTGCCGTTCACCGTGCATCCTTGGCTGCCCGTTGGCATTGTCTCCTGTAAAATCATCGGGTTTTCCGCTGCTTGCATCGCTGCCCGGCTGTCTTTCGGATGTTTCGTTTTGTCCGTCGGGAGATTTTCTGTCAGATTTATTCATTTCTCCGTCAAAGTCCGGCTTTCCGCCCCTTGCGCCGAAGCCTGCCGAACCGAATGAAACAAATCCCTGTGAGCCGTCAGCCGGTGTTTGTGCCATGGATGAATTCCCAACCGCAAAAACAGTGCCGCCCGTTATTTTAAATTCTCCGTCACTGTCAAGCGGCGAATTTGCGCCCGAGCTTGTTGCAAAAATCTCCGTATTTCCGCCGTTAAACGTAAGTGTTCCGTTCGAATCTATGCCATCGCCTTTTTCGGTATTAACATAAATATTTCCGCCGTTTATGTCAAGCGTAAATGCATATCCTTTCAAATCCGAATTTGCGGCATTGATTCCGTCATCCGTTGCGTTTATTTTTATGCTGCCCGATTCAATAGTTATATTTGCCCCCTCAAGACCCTCGTAGCATGACTTAATATTTATTGTCGGGTCGCTGCCGCCGTTTTTAGTTCCGATGGTCAGTGCGTAATCGCTGTGAACCGCGTCATCAGCTGCCGTGATATTAAGTGTGCCGCTGCTTATTAAAAGCGATGCTCCGGCATTTATCGCGTCATTGACAGGCGCTTCAATGTTCAGCACAGCTTCTTTGATTTCGAGCGATGCTTTTCCGTCAGTTTCAGTTGTCTCTCCGGATTTTATGCCGTTTTTGCCATTTGCGGAAATGTTGATCGTTCCCGTTCCGCCGATAATAACATTTGAACCGTCCTTGCATTTTATAACCGCATTTTCGGCGGCCTGATTGTCAGCATAATTATCGCTGTTATTTTTTTCGGTATCGCTCAGCGTATTGACCGTGCCGCTTTTTGCTGTCAGCGTAACGGTGCTGCTTTTGTTAAAACAAATCGGGGCGCCGTCTGCCGATGACAGCGTTATTCCTCCGAGAATAAGCTCAACTCCCGTAACGCCTTTTTTTACCGTTATGCTGCCGTCACTGCAGCTGCCGCTGACTTCATATGTACCGCTTTTTTCGATTGTAAGGTCGGTTTTCGAGATTTTGCATCCGCTGCTGTCGGACGCGGTTATCTTCCCGTCGGTGAACACAAATTTTTTTGCCGATGCGCTCGCCGCGCACCCCTGCAGCGCTGTGCTTCCGGCAATAACTGCCGCCGTTGTTATGACTGACAGCAATTTTGAAACCGATTTTTTCATAATCATTCAACTCCTTTTCCGAAGCTTTCGCTTCCCGTTTATGATTATGATTATACTCGTATTTCTTAAAAACAGCTGAAAAGGGCTGTAAAAAATCGCACTCAACGTACGTTTTTTACAGCTCTTCGATTACTGCGGCAGTTTGCACACATCCACCCAGCCTATATATTCAGAAGCCGTTTCAAGCTCTTTCAGCGTAAGCTCTATTGCGCTGTTTGCCGAACCGCATGCCGGGAAAACCGTTTCGAATCTTTTAAGCGATTCATCAAGATAAATGCGCACACCGTCATTCACTCCGAACGGACACACACCGCCGACAGCATGACCGATTTTAGCTTTAACCTCGTCATGCTTCACCATGTTTGCCTTGCAGCCGAAAAAGTGCTTGAATTTACCATTGTTAACGCGCGCGTCACCTGCCGTCACAATCAGAACGCAGCCGTCCGGCGTATCAAAAGAAAGTGTTTTTGCGATTCTTTCTTCCTCGCAGCCGAGAGCTGCGGCAGCAAGCGCAACCGTTGCGCTCGATTCATCGCACATAATAATTCTTCCGTCCAGTCCGTACTTCTTCAAATGCTGTTTTGCTCTCTCAAGCGACATATTGTCATTCCCCTTATCTGTAAACGTAAAATCCTTCGCCGATAATTTGCTGCGATTCGGAAAAGATTATAAATGCGTCTGCGTCAACAGCGAGAATCTTTTTCTGAAATGCAGGCAGCTCATTTTCTTTAAGCGCACATATAAGCATAACCTTGCCGGTGTTACTGTATGTTCCCACCACGTTAACCCGTGTGACTCCGCGCGGAGATGTTGAAATAAGCAGCTTTGATATTTCCTCGCCCTTATCGCTTATAACAAATGCAAGCTTTGAAATATTCAGCTTCCCGATGAGCCAGTCAATGGCGAATGTGGATGTAAAAAGAGCCACTACTCCGTAAAGAGCAAGGTCGATATTTTTAAACATTATCAAAGAAACTGTGATAACCGTTGTGTCAACGGCAAGCAGAATTTTGCCGATCGGAAGCTGCGGAAACCGATGCTGAATCAGCCGGCCTATTATATCGGTTCCGCCGGATGAAGCTCCGTTTGCAAGCGCAATTCCTATCCCAACGCCGTAAAGCGCCGCACCGAAAATTGTCGCAAGAAACACATCGTGCGTAAGCGGAGGAAAATGCGAAAACAAGTCCACGAACAGCGACAAAAGCCCCGAGCATATTATTGTTTTAATGACAAATTTACTCCCGAGAAATCTGAAGCCTGCAATCAGCAGGGCAAGGTTTATAAGCGCAAACGACACTGACGGGCGCATCCCGACAGCGTAGAACAGGATTGTCGATATACCGGAAACGCCGCCGTTTACAATTTTATTCGGAATATAGAATATGCTGACGGCAGCACCTGTCACCGCAACACCGAAAACCGTCAGAAACGCGCTTTTAAGCTTATCTGTCTGTATCATAAAATTACATACTCCTTATTTTTCTGAATACCAACATATTATATACTGTTTTCCGCATGAATGCAATATGAAATTTTGACAAATTTTCCGGCAGACGCCTCCCCGAAGGTGTGGATTTTTTCAATTCAGCGCCATGTTTTTTCAAAACAAAAAAATTTGCCTTCAATCAAAAATTTTTCTTGACTTATTTGCAGCTCCATATTATAATAGTAAAGTATCTTGTATGAGATGCTTTTTCGGGGTGTAGCGCAGTTTGGTAGCGTGCTTGGTTCGGGACCAAGAGGCCGCGGGTTCAAGTCCCGCCACTCCGACCACAACGGAGCAAAGTTCGCTTTGCTCCGTTTTTCTGCATACAAAAATGGAGCAAAGCGAACTTTGCTCCAACGTGGCAATACCGAACCATTGAGATATTCACGCCGCAGGCGCACTCGCAAAAAGGTGGTAGCGAAAGTGAGCCGTTGTGAGCGCGTTTACAAGCGAACAGGCGAGCCGAGCGTGCCTTTTTGCGAAAGAGGAGGAACGACGGCGCGTGTGACTGATTTTTCTGTAAAGAAAAATCGGAACGGAGCAAAGTCCGTTCCGACGTGGCGGAGAGAAAGGGATTCGAACCCTTGAACGGGATTAACCGTTACACGATTTCCAGTCGTGCGCCTTAGACCAGCTCAGCCATCTCTCCGAGTGCTCACTTGACTAATTATACAGTGTTCGGACAGAAAAATCAAGTCTTTTTTACAAAAAAATAATTTTTTTGTAAAACCGTATTTTGGTAAAAACACAGTGCGATACATGCCAATCCGTTTCGTATGTGTTAAACCGGCTATATCAAAAAAATCTTAAGTTTTTGATCGTCCTGATAATTAATGCCAGGATTCCGCATCCGGCGATAAAAACAACAATTCCCGATACAATCATGTATTCCGGTCTGAAAACATAGAAAACATACTTAAATATGCCCATTTCAGAGGCTGTTAATGATCCAATTGTCATATATACCACCTGAAAGAGAATGTTTATAATTGTAATAATATAAATAATTTTTCTAACCATGCTGTTTATGTTCACTCCAATCGGACTGTTTTATCCGGATTCATTTTTTGTGAATTTTCAAATTGCCGCAGATTATATATACTATCGGGAAATACATTATTTTAACCTTTCTGATATATCAGGTTGAATTATGAATCAGTCTGCGTCCGTCCAAACCTTTGTACGAGAGCGAGTGGCAGAATTTTACATCCCGGTAATTATGCACATGAAAAATACAATAAATAAGAGTGAATTTATTCCAATGCATATAAATGCATGCCTGACGGTGTATCTTTTAAAGAATGCGAGAACTATCGAAATGATTACAGCTGCAAACATATAAATAAGCTGATAATTAAAATAAAAAGGATTTTTGGGATTAAAAATAAAAGTCGTTATTTTTAAAGCCAAACTGCTGTTCCATCTGATACATTCCATTATTTTAACAGCCGCAATGTTCATAAAAGCAAAAATCGGAATCACGAGGGGAATCTTTTTAATAATTCTTATCATAAAAATTAAACACCTCTTTGTTTTTATAAGTATCATCCCATAGCTTCGTGCAATCATGCCGGCTATGCTGCATAATTAACGCCGGTAAAAGTTAAAATTTAGTTGGTTTTCAAAATAATGTTGTTTACATCGTAATCATATACTATTTTTATATCTGTGTCAAGTGATATGCTGTTTGGAACTATGATAAGGATATTAAATTATTGCTTGACTATATATTAAGCTTTGTGTTATGGTATTTATATACGGAGTTCCTCACTGTTTGCGTTTCGGCATGAAAGGTGATGCCGAAGCCGGAACTCCATAACAATAAAAGAGTGATTGTGAGAGGAAGAGGTATCATATGTGGTTATATTATCTGATTCCGATATTAAGTCAGTTCTTATTTCTGCCATTCTGGTTTTTTGATGATAACGGCGTTGTATCCCTGATTGAACTCACTGTATGCACAGTGGTCATTCCGATTTATCTGATTATTGTATGCTATAAATTTTCTGATTGCTTCAGTATGCTTAAGCGCCTTGCCGTTATGATTGTTATTACATTGATTGATAGTGCTGTATATTATTTTAATTGGGGAATTTCAACATCAAATTTGCTGACGCCGGACAGTTCAACATTGCTCATTATGCAAATCCAAATTATTATATCGTCAGCTATCGCTGTTATAGGATGGGCAGCCGTGCCTTTAATAAAAAACAGACTGAAATGAGGTAACAGACGTTTTTGCGTTTCGGAAAGGAGCTTTAAAAAGTGAACAAAAGAGCTGCAGCGAAATGCAAAAGAGGCGGATTTGTCAAAAAGTAAATTGACAAATCCGCCTCTTTTCTTAAGCAGCTTTTCTGTTACGCTCATTTAATCAGAGTACTGTCAAATTCTGCCGGCAATGATATATTTCTTTGCATATTCCGAATATCTCTTCTCAAAATACGGGTCTTCGCTTTTCATGGTACGGAGCGACTGATGAACATTCATATTATGCTGCGTTGCGTCAATAACACACACTGCAATATTTGAACAATGGTCCGAGGTTCTTTCAAGATTCGTGAGAAGATCCGCCCACACAAAGCCTGCTTCAATGGAACATTCACCGTTTTTAAGACGTCTGATATGGTCATCGCGTGACTTTGCCTTGAGATTGTCAATAACCTGTTCAAGCGGTTCAACATCTCTTGCCGCATGAAGATCGGTGTTAACAAAGGCTTTGAATGACAATGTGAGAATTTCGCTCACGGCGCTGCAAAGCGTATCAAGTTCTTTCTGCGCGTCGGCGGTAAAGCATATGTCCTTATTTTTAAGCTCTTCTGCCGATTCAAGAATATTTATGCTGTGGTCGGAAATTCTCTCAAAATCACCGATCGCCTTGAGAAGCTTTGAAACCTCTGCACTGTCACTGTCGCTTATCTGATGCCTGCTCAGCTTAACAAGATATGTACCCAGGATATCCTCATAGCGGTCCACCTTGTCCTCGGATTTCCTGATTTCATCCGCAACATCCGAATCATACCGTGTTATCATATTGAGAGCGGTTTTTAATGATGTGACGGAAAGTTCAGCCATTTCGCGCACAAGCTCATTGCAGCGCTCCAATGCAATCGGAGGAGTAACAAGGAGGCGTTCGTCAAGCTTTGCAACATGTTCCTTTTTATCCGAATCCGGAACAAGCTTAACCGCAAGCTTTTCAAGAAGTGATGACATGGGCAGAAGAAGCGCGGTGCAAGCGATATTAAACGCGGAATGTGCAACCGCAATACCGAGATAAGAAGCGGAAACATTAAGGATTGCCGGTTTAAGGATTGCTGATATAATGCTGAATACCGAAAGCCATATAACCGTGCCGATAACATTAAACGATAAATGCACCACTGCCGCACGTTTGGCGTTTTTATTTGTTCCGAAAGAGGAAAGGATTGCGGTGATGCATGTGCCGATATTCTGCCCCATAATAATAGGAACTGCCGCGCCGTACGAAACCTGTCCGGTTGATGAAAGCGCCTGCAGAATTCCGACTGACGCGGAGCTTGACTGGATTATTGCAGTTAGGAGCGTTCCGACAATTACGCCCAGAACAGGATTTTTGAACATAATGAACATACTTTGAAACGCCGGCACATCGGCAAGTCCCGATACAGCGCCGGACATTGTATCCATGCCGAACATAAGAGTTGCAAAGCCAAGGAGAATCGTTCCGGTGTCCTTTTTCTTGCTTGATTTTCCGAACATCAGGAGCACCGTGCCGATCAGCGCCAGTATCGGAGTGAACGATGTTGGCTTTAACAGCTTCATCACCAAATTATCGCTCGAAATTCCGCCGAGACTCAGTATCCACGCCGTAACTGTCGTTCCGATATTTGCGCCCATAATAACGCCGATGGACTGCCTCAGCGTCATTATACCTGAGTTTACAAAGCCGACAACCATAACAGTTGTTGCCGATGAGCTTTGAATAACCGAAGTTACTCCGAGTCCTGTCAGAAAGCCGGTGATTTTGTTCTTCGTGAGCTTGGCGAGGATTTTTTTCAGACTTCCTCCTGCCCGGCGTTCCAAGGCGTCTCCCATGACGCTCATGCCGAAAAGGAAAAGGCAGAGTCCGCCGATAAGGGTTAATACATCGAAAATACTCATTTTTACACCCCAAAAAATCAATTTTATTTATTTCCGAAACAATTATAACATCCGGGCGGTTAAGATACAACTAAAGATTATATGTAATTCGCGGCAGCGGCGGATTTACGGTAAAATCCTGTTTCGGTGCAGTAATATACTTGTAATAACCTTGGTTTTCTGATATAATTCCGGTATATAAATCTTGTTTTATGCAGGAGGCGGCTATGAAAAAAATATTATCAATCATCTTATTGCTAACGGTGTTATTATTTCCGGCAGTAATTGCATCGGCAGCTGCATTGTCAGCTGATAAAATCAGCAGCACTTACATAATAGGGAATTTTACCGCTGCGATAACCAACGAGGGAGAATACCTGCTGGATAGTACGAATAATATTCTGGGCGGTCCGTACAAACTGATATCCGATTACAGCGGATTCCCGTATGCATACAATTTTGACGGTTCTTCGGAAATGTATGACGCGGACGGGAAGGTTTTTGCATATGTGGAAAAAGAGGGTCATATATCACCGCCCGTTAACGGACTTTATGCAATACTTCGCGACTCCGATGACTGGCATCTGTGCAAAAAATTTGAGCTATACGATTATGCCACAAAAGAGCTTTTACATACATTTGACGGAACAATTATGTATTATCACGAATTGCAGCACGAGAAAATGTTTATTTACAAAGACGGTAAATATGCTGTTTGCGATAAATACGGGAATTTTCTGACTGACTACATATATGACAATGTTCAGAAGAGGTTTAATCCCGATTACAATCCGTTTCCCAAAGCGTATGCAATTGCAGAACAGAACGGTGTGCGGAAATATATAGACTGGAATCTGAATGAAATTGACCTTGACAATTACAATGGTGAGCCTTTTATCACAAACTCCTATCGTATGCGCGGCAATGACGGATTTGAAAACTACGGAAATTTTTATATGCTTGAGAGCGGCAGCAAATATGCCCTGTATGATTTGGATACGGACAAATATATCATTCCGTATCAATATGATTATAAGTTTTTATCCATGAACGATAAATACATTATTGTAAAACGCGGCGAAAATGAAATGGGTGTAATCGATTATTCGGGCAATGCGGTTGTACCATTGAAAAATCAGCAGCTTTCATTTAATAAGGACGGGTTGATTTCATATTATTATCACGATGGTGAAACAGCTCATAACGGTGTTTTGAATCCAGAAAACGGAGAGGTGAAAGAAAGTGAGCCGGATTCCTCGGGGTATTTTTATAAGGTTATCGGTCAGAAGCATAAGGAGGATATCGCCTGCGCTGCCATTGTTTATGCAGATGACAAAGCTGCCGATATATCTGAAGAGGACTTAAGAAAATTTATAGATGTTTTTTGGAATTTTAACTATGAAAGAGTTATTGCTCCGATCGGTTCCGATGCGGATAACGGCTGCTATATAAAACTTTGGAACAAGGATAAAACGGAAGAGTATGTTATATATCCGGCGGGCGGTGTTATTGCCGGAGCTTTCGGAACACCTGCGGAAAGCCGCGGGGAAATAAAAAAGAATTATGTGTGGTATCTGCCTGATGAGGGAAACGGCAGAAATGCGCTTTACGCCGCCATGGAAACTTTGCGGCAGAACTACAGAGGTAAAACAAGAGATATAACCGATGCCGATAAAATAAGTATTCCGTCAGAAAATCTCTTGCCGGTTGGCGGTGCAGGCGATTGGGCTGAAGCTGAAATTCAAAAAGCGGCAGCCTGCAATTTGCTGCCTTATGAACTAACGGATAAGTACCGAAACAATATAACGAGAAAAGAATTCTGCGATTTAATATATCGCCTGGCAGCAACAGAATTTTCGCCTGACAGCGATTCAAGAACCGGTCAATGGCTTGCGATTGACAATGTAATTAATGAAAGGCAGCTTGCCGAAAAAGTTAATTCCGTGTCTTTTTCGGATTGCGAAGACGAAAAAATAAAGTTTTTATCAGGGGCAGGCATAATCCGCGGCATGGGAGACGGAACATTTGCCCCCGAAGAACCTGTCACAAGAGAGCAGGCGGCGGCTATTCTTTACAGAACAGCTGAGTTTTTAGGAAACAAAACAATTCCGGATGCTGCAGAAATGTCATATGCAGATGAAAGTGAAATTTCCGATTGGGCAAAATCCTCAGTTGCTTGTATGAATGTTATGGGGATAATGAAAGGCGTATCGGAAACAGAATTTTCTCCGAAAGAACCATACACTGTTGAACAGGCTATAGCAGCTATGGTCAGATTGTATGAATGTTATTAGAAGTGCGGCGGAAATATTCGTTGTATTAACGGCAAAAAAATCGGTGTTTTTTCGGGATTTGCAAGGCGACAGCCTTGCTTCACCCTGCAATAACATCTGAACAAAAATTTTCCGGCGCATTGGGTCTGCGAGTTCAAAAAGAGCAAATTTTTTGCAAGAAAAGGCAAAAGCGCAGTTAATAGTTTGTCTATTAACGAGTATTTTAACGCATTATTGCAACAAATTTGCCTTTTATGCCGCTGTGGGTTCGAGTCTGTTATGCCTATAGCAACTATGGTCAGATTGTATGAATGTTATTAGGATGTGCGGCGTGAACACTGCCAAGCTGCCCGCGCTTACCGCAAATGAAAAAAGGAACTTTCCGCCGGAATCGTGCATTTATCCGAATGATTTCAGAAACGGGGTGCGGCAAAATAAATGTATTTTGCCGCACCCCGTTTTGCAGTCCGGAACTATGCTTCGGCTTCAGTCTATTTTAAAATCAAGCGGATCAAACATCGTTGTGTCGATGCTGCGCAGCCGCGGCGTTCTGTGCGCAAACGGGTCAAATTTATAACGGCGGCAAACGGAGCTTCCTTTTACTTTTCCCGAATATTTGCATATGTAGCCGCCGCCACTCTCTGCCCGGACAAACAGACAGTAACGGCAGCTGTCATTTTCACTGTGCTTTTTCTTAGTAAATCCGAACATTTTCATCACCGATACCAATATACCACAGTTCCCGCCGTTTGGCAAATGTTTTTTACGCCAAAACCGCTTTTGCAACTCTCACTCCGAGAGAGCTTCCGTACTCATACCCGGACGCATTCATGCAAAGCATACCGTCCGACTGGACAAATTCAAGTTCTTTACCGTTATCCATCCACTCAATGTTCTTTATCTCATCTTTCACATTCCCGAAAGCAATGCTTCCGCTGTATTTTCCTCCGACGGTTACGTTTGCATTTCCGATAGCTCCGAGGTCGAAAACAAATATGTAGAGATACTTTCCGTCAGTACTTTTAAGCATAAAGTTATTTCCGCTGCTGCCTGCCGCATACGGTCTGCCGTCATAAACCGCGTTTCCGTACAGTTCCATCCATCTGCCGATCAAGGCAAAAAGCGCACTCTGATACGGGTCAACGGCGCCCTGTGCTCCGGGTCCGATATTAAGAAGATAATTCGCGCCGGCCTTTCTGCACAGACAGAGATTTTCGATAAGCTCCTTAGGAGATTTATAATTTATATCACGGCTTCCGATTCCCCAGTGATCATTAACGGTCTGGCACATTTCCGCAGCAAGATATTTTTCCATTCCCTCGCGGTTCATGGGTGTGGGTCTGCCCTGCTCAAATGTCACGGAATCTATCTCCGGATTTCCGACCTGACCGCGCGCACCAAGACCGGTATTATTTACGATAATCGCTTCCGGCTGGTATTTTCTTATCGTCTTGTAAAGCGCGTCTTCTTTCCAGTCTGTACCCTCCGGCTTCGACCAGTTTCCGTCAAACCACAGTCCGCCGATTTTCCCGTAATTTTTGCAGAGCACTTCAACGCTCTTTCTGAGATATTCAAGATATGCGTCAAAATCATTTTTGAACAGCGGCGTATGCCAGTCAAGCGTTGTATGATAGAAAAACGGAACGATGCCGTGCTTGTTGCACGCGTCAACATATTCGCGGATAAGATCTCGCTTTGCCGGACTGTGCGGCGCGTCAAAATCGCTCAGCCCGCAGGTATCGTAAAGTGAAAATCCCTCATGGTGGCGCGTTGTGAGCGTGATATATTTGCAGCCTGCATTTTTCGCCGTCAGCACAAGCTTTTCCGCGTCAAAATCCTCCGCGGTAAATGTGCTCATCAGCTTTTCATAGTCGGACATATTCATGTTTTCCATAAAATAAACCCATTCGCCTCTTCCGAGCTGAGAATAAAGACCCCAGTGAACAAACATGCCGAAGCCGAGCTGTTCAAAATCAGATATATATTTTTTTGCCTTTGGTATGCTCATAATAATCCACCGTCCTGTTCCAATAATGTAATATGATAGCATTGTTTTATCATTCTATCATAACTCAAATGCTTATGCAAGCAATTATATATTCTCATGCGAATTATTTCTTTACTGTTTTTGGCTGTGCTTATTGTCTATATGTCAAATTATTCTTCCGACGTTTTTGTCTAATATTCGGGTTGATTTATTATGCCGCAGGTGCTATAATCAACAGCGGGGGATGATTTCAAAATGAACCGTGAAAAACAGCCGGCAAAAATCGAAAGCTTTAAAATAAATCACAACACCCTTACCGAAGGGATTTATATATCGCGCACCGACGGGGACATTGTAACATATGACCTGCGCACACGCCGCCCGAACATGGGCGACTATATGGACAATGTAACCATGCACAGCGTTGAGCATATGATAGCAACATATATCAGAAGCTCGGAAATCGGAGAAAACGTGATATATTTCGGACCTATGGGCTGCCGCACGGGATTTTATCTTCTGGTGCGCGATTCCGTAAGTCCGAACGCCGTTCTTTCCGCGCTTAAAAACGCACTGAAAAATACGATTGAACACTCGGGCGGAGTGTTCGGCGCTTCTGCGGAGGAATGCGGAAATTACAGAGAGCTGAACATTGACGCGGCAAAGCGCGAGTGCCTGCGTTTTCTTGATATTTTGAACGGAAGAACTCAAACCTTTAAGTATGCTGATTAACAGACAGAAGCCATGAATGAGGGCAAAGGAGAGAAAATAATGACAATCGGTATTATCGGAGCAATGGATGTTGAGAACGAACACATTGCCGCACAGCTTGAAAACAGCCGCTCCGAAACGGTGAGCGGCATAAAATTTATAAGCGGAAAGCTCGGCGGAATTTCCGTAACAGCTGCGGTATGCGGGATCGGAAAGGTGTTTGCGGCAGTTTGCGCACAGACGATGATTATCCGTTATCATGCCGATGCAATCATCAACACGGGGATCGCCGGCTCGCTTTCGCCGCAGCTCGGCGAGCTTGACACGGTGGTTGCCGAAGATGTTGTTCAGCACGATATGGACACAACGTTTTTCGGCGATGAACCGGGACTTATTTCGGGAATCAATATTGTAAATATTCCATGCGACAAAGCACTTTCCGCTGCGGCTGCGGCTGCGGCGCATGAAATCGGACTTGAGTGCCGCACTGTCAGAATTGCTTCCGGCGACCGTTTTATAAACGCTGCCGCACACCGCCGCGAAATCGCAGAAAAGTTTAATGCTTCCGTCTGCGAGATGGAGGGGGCGGCCATAGGGCAGGTGTGTTACATAAACAAGATTCCGTTCACTGTTATCAGAACCGTTTCCGATGGAGCGGACGGCTCAACAACACTTGATTATAATTCATTTCGGGAGGTTGCGGCGCAAAGATCCGCCAAAATTGCGATCGCCCTTATAAAGCACATCGGGAGGGAATGTGATGAGTAACAAGCACAGCGTTGATATGACGAAAGGCGGTATTTTCCGCCCGATTATCATGTTTGCCATACCGCTCATACTCACAGGGATGTTACAGGTGCTCTACAATGCGGCAGACATGGTTGTCGTTGGCAGATTCATGGGCAAAACGGCAGGAAAAAACGCACTTGCGGCAATCGGTTCGACAAGTTCGGCAATCAGCCTTATTGTCAATCTGTTCATCGGACTTTCCTCGGCAGCCTGCGTTATAGTTGCGAGAAAATTCGGCGCTAAAAACCATGAGGGCGTTTCAAAAGCGGTTCACACGGCAATGGCTCTCGGTATTACGGGCGGAATCATGCTTTGTATTATCGGGGTGAGCATAGCATATCCTCTTATGGAGCTGATGGGTTCGCCCGATGAGGTTATCAATCTTTCCACGCTTTATATGAGAATATATTTCTGCGGCTGCCCGGCAATCATGATTTACAATTTCGGCAGCGCCATTCTCCGTGCCATCGGCGACACGAAAAGACCGCTTTACTATCTTTTGCTTGCCGGAACGATCAACATTGTTCTCAACCTTATAACGGTAATTATATTCAAGCTCGGCGTTGCAGGCGTTGGCATTGCAACCGTCACGTCGCAGGTGGTTTCGGCAATTCTTGTTATGCGCTGCCTGATCCGGACAAACGAAAGCTACAAGCTTTGTATCCGGAAAATCCGCTTTTTCAAAAAGGAACTGCTCGAAATTCTCTATCTCGGAATACCTGCCGGAATCCAGGGTATGGTTTTCCCGATATCAAATATTATAATTCAGTCGTCAATCAATGCAGTCGGCTCAATTGCAATGGCCGGAAACGCAGCGGCAGTTACGATTGAGGGAATTGTCTATGCTTCGATGAATGCCTATCACCATGCAACGCTCACATTCATCAGCCAGAATTACGGCGCTTTCAAATTTGACCGTATCAAAAAAGGTCTTGCTGCCGGTCTTGTTTCGGTTTTCGTTACCGGAATTATATTCGGAGGTCTTGTCTGCCTTTTCCCTGGAAAGCTTATATCGCTTTATTCAAAAGTTCCGGAGGTTATTGCCTGCGGCAGCACACGCGTCCGTTACATATGCTCGCTTTATTTCCTCTGCGGACTGATGGAGGTGTGCAACGCGGGAATGCGCGGACTCGGCGCCTCTCTATCCCCGATGATTATATCTATGGTCGGCGTTTGCGGACTGCGAAACATCATCGTTATATTCGGCGGTCCTTACAAAAAACTGCATGATCTTATAGTGCTTTACCTTTCCTACTGGTATTCATGGGGAATCACCGCGCTGATTCTTTTCATAGGATTTGTCATCCTGCTTAAGAAAAGGCATGAGCAGTATAATTCAGCTCACATATAAATACTGTTTTTATCGGTTTATTTAAAATATTCCGCCGAAAAAAGGCGGAATATTTTTTTGTCTGCGTATTACTTTTGACAAATTTTACCACCATCTCAATGTTACAATAGAATAAGCTAATTATCTGAAAGGGTGGTTCACAAATGAACAAGGCAGTGCTAAAACCGCTTGTGCGGCGCGCACGGCGGCGGCGTTTTTCAGGCGCCGACAAGCGCGGAATAATTCCGATACTGAAAAAATATGTCACACCGCGGCTGAGTTTGAAATGCATTTCGGCATTTCTGCTTTCGGGGACAAGCCTTATCGGCGGCGCGTGTCCGCTCGGATATGCCCTGTTTGCTGCGTGTTTCGGCGGCAGCGATGGCTATCTGTGCGCGGCGGCAGCGCTGCTTGGATTGCTGTTCGGGGGAGCTTCGCTTCCGCAAATGGGAAAATACATAATTGCAATGATTCTTTTTTCGCTTGTCAATGAGAGGTTTCTTCCGCACAAATTTCACGGAGGGCGCGCACGGGCAGTCACATCGGCTGTATCGCTCCTGCTTTCGGGAATGTTTATTTTGTTTATAACTGCGTCCGTCGGCGGCTATCCGCTCATCTATGACCTTGTTGTGCTGATTGTTGAAGGCGCAACCGCATGGCTTGCTGCGGCTGCGTTTTCCGCCGCCGTTCCGCTTGTGTTTTCGCTGAATATACGGCGCAGTCTTACTGCCGAAGAAACGGTCTCGCTTGCTTTTTTCGCCGGCGGTGTTATCTGCGGACTCGGAAAAATTCAAATCGGAGGATTATTCTCCGTGACAGAAACGCTGTGCGTGCTGACAGTGCTTGTATTTGCCACACGCTTCGGCAGTATGCAGGGATGCACGGCAGGAATTGTGATGGGAATTATCTGCTGCCTGAGCCGCGGCAGAATTGATGCCGGCGCGGCATCGTTTGCGGTGTCCGGATTATGTGCCGGATACTTTGCAAAGCACGGAAAATGGGCGGCGTGCGTTTCGTTCATTATGTCCAATGCGGTCATCACTGTTCTTGCAAACGGTTCAACGGAGGTTCTTATTAATATATTTGACACTGTTGTTGCCGGAACAATTCTTTATTGTGTGCCGGCAAAGGTGTTTGACGCAATATGCAATATAGGCACGTTTACTCACCCGGGCGTTGAGCTTGCGGCGGACAAGCTCGGCGACATGCAGTCGGCACTGAAGTGCTGCGAAAAAAGCTTCCGCAAAATATACGAGCTGCAGAGCAGCGAAGAATCGAACCGGATTTTGCTTTACCGCCGCACGGCGCACAAAATATGCACCGGATGCGGACTGCGCAAATACTGCTGGGGACGCGACAGTGTTTCGACAAAAAAATCCATGGACGAGCTGCTTGAAAAGGTTCGCAGCGGAGCAGAGCTTGCTGCGGAGGACGCTCCCTCGCACTGTCTCCGCGGCGACAGATTTATCGGTGAATTCATTTCAATGTATGAAATATATAAAACCGACTGTGTTTGGGCGGCAAAAATTTCGGAGCTGCAAAGCGCCGTTTACGACAGCTTCGGCGGCATATCTAACCTTATGGAAATTTCGCGCGGAAAGCTGCTTTCAATGCCGGAATGTGACAGCATTTGCGCCGATGACATAAAGTGCCGCCTGCGCCGCGAGGGAATTGCGGCAAAGTCGGTCTTTGTAAGCGGAAGCGGCGACGACGCCAAAATCCGCGTGACACTTGAAAGCTGCGGCGGATTCGGGCGGTGCGAAACAACCGTCCGAAAGGTGCTTGACGAGGCATGCGGCAAATCGTTTGTGAAGCTCGGCTGCCGCCGCTGCGGCGAATGTGTTTGCCAATATGTTGTCAAGCCGCAGTTTTCGATTTCAGCAGCGGTTGCAAGCGCAATAAAAACAAACCGCCGCGTCAGCGGAGATTATGCACTGTACGCTCTCGTTGACCGGACAACATATGCTATAATTCTGTGCGACGGAATGGGCAGCGGTGAACCTGCGCGTGAGGAAAGCCGCACCTGTGCCTCCATGCTGATGCGTATGCTTGAAACGGGCATGGAACCTCAGGATGCAATGAACATGGTCAATTCAATGCTTCTGTGCGCTTCCACGGGAACGCTTGCGGCAATTGATCTGTGCCTTGTCAGTCTGACAGACGGCAGTTCGCGCCTTTATAAATGCGGCGGCGCAAGTACCTATGCCAAAACGGACGGCAGCGTAACGCTGATTGATTCGGCGTCGCTTCCGGCAGGAGCAGTGACAAGCGGCGATACCGGAATCTTCGAAATAAGTTCCAAACAGGGCAGCATGATTGTGCTTGTGTCCGATGGGGTGACGACCTCCGAAAATGCATGCGCCCCATGGATTGAAAGCGTTATAAGCGAATATGACGGAAATGATCCCGAGCCGCTCGCGCGCCTTATTCTCGACCGCGCCAAAAGCTCTTCACACAAGGAAATCCGCGATGATATTACGGTTGTTGCAGCTTTTATCGGATAATTTTGTTTTACGATTGACAAAACCGTCAATAATCATAGCAGGAGGAGTGATAATATGGAGAATAATACAAAGAAAATCGTTATATTCAATGAGCTTGAATCGCCGCGCATTGAACAGGCAATCTTCATCCTGCGTGATACGGACTGCCCCGATGCTGCCGCCGGGCATTGCGCGGACGCCGACGCCGTGAGTGAAGCAGAAAGACTGATAGATTCGTACCTCAGCAGTCTGAACAGTCCTCTCTGCCCGGAAAAGAAAAAACACCGTCTGCGCACAGCCGCAAACATTTTTATATTTTCGGTCTGCACCATGATTATTGCGGCACTGTTCATAAATATCCTCAAATGAAGATTGTAATAAAAAACGGAAACCTCGGAAAGGTTTCCGTTTTTTATTACATCCGGGGAACAACCAGCTTTTGCCCGCAGTAAATGCTTGCGTCATCAATATTATTAAGCTGCGATATCTCGCGCACAAATTGCCGCATATCCTTGCCGCTCGGCTTATATTCCTGCGCTATTGTCCAAAGCGTGTCACCGCTTTTAACCGTCAGTTCACGCCCGTTCTGCGCAACCGTCTTATTCATTCCGAATCCGAAAAACATGACATTCAGAACCATAATTCCGAAAACAAGTGTAACTATAAATGCAATATGGCGCTGTTTTTTAACACGCTGTATTCTTCTTAATCTTCTGAGCTTGCTGCTTGTATACATATCAATTACCTCCAAACATCTGTTCGCTTTCTGACTATAATATATCAGAACATTTGTTCGTTGTCAAGCATTTTTTGCATATTTTTCGAACATTTGTTCTGATAATGTCATATTCAGCGGAAAATCAGATGTATTTCCGCATATTTGATATGGCGCTTTTTTCAAGGCGCGAAACCTGCGCCTGGCTTATCCCGACTTCGCCGGCAACCTCCGTCTGTGTTTTTCCGCGGAAAAAACGCATTGTAACAATCTGTTTTTCACGGTCGGAAAGCTTCTTCATCGCTTCACGCAGAGATATTTTCTCAATCCATGCTTCATCAATATTTTTCTTGTCCGAGACCTGATCCATAACATAAACTGCATCTCCTCCGTCATGATAAACCGGTTCAAACAGAGATATCGGCTCCTGAATTGCATCAAGAGCGGTTGTCACGTCCTCCGGAGGAATGTCAATTTCCTTTGCGATTTCCTCAATTGTAGGCTCGCGGTTTGTGGTGTTTATCAGCCGTTCACGCACACACAGCGCCTTGTAGGCTATGTCGCGCAGGGAACGCGACACGCGCACCGAATTGTTATCACGCAGATAGCGGCGAATCTCACCGATTATCATCGGTACGGCATAGGTTGAGAACTGAACGTCAAGTTCCGTGTTAAAATTGTCAATTGCCTTGATAAGACCGATGCAGCCGACCTGAAATAAATCGTCAACGTTTTCGCCGCGGTTGTTAAACCGCCCGATAACACTCAGAACAAGCCGCAGATTTCCTTTTATAAACGTATCTCTTGCAGAACTGTCGCCCGATTTTATTCTGACGAAAAGTTCCTTTTTTTCATTTGCGGTAAGCGTGGGCAGCTTGGCAGTGTTCACGCCGCATATTTCAACCTTGTTTGTTACCATAAAAAAACCTCCGCAAGAAAGATTTCACAATTAAATCTTTCCCGCGGAGGTTTTTTTTATACCTTTGCGGCGCCCTCATTCGGAACAATAATCCCGAGATTTTTGTCATAGGAATATCCGAAAAGTATTTTTCCGCCGCACATCCCAATAACATTAACTCTGCTATGCCTACTGTTTTATTTGCATTCCTGTCGGGTCAACTGTGTAATTATCCTTGTAGATAAGATTGCTGGCCGTTGAAAAAGTGAAACCCTTTTCCCGGAGCGCGGTCAGAATTCCGTCAAGAGCTTCGGCGGTGTGCGCAGTGTCGTTGTGGAAAAGCAGAATACTGCCGCTTTTCACCTTTGGAAGAAGCCGCGCTGTCATCTGCGCTCCGTCAAGTCCTTTCCAGTCCAGCGAATCCGCGTCCCACTGAATACATGGCATTGCGAGCTTTTCTGATACTGATATAACCGTATTGTTATATTCCCCGGCAGGCGCACGGAAAATCACAGGTGCAGAGCCGCAGGAATTTTTTACGGCGTCATTGCATTTATTCAGATCAGCTATTATTTCATCTTCCGAAAGTCCTGTATAATATGTGTGGTTATAACTGTGGTTGCCGATTTCGTGTCCCGCTTCCGCAAGCTTTTTCACCGCATCGGGATATTTCTCTGCCCATGTTCCTACAACAAAAAATGTTGACGGGCAGTTATGCTTTTTCAGTGTTTGGATAATTGAATCGATATCATCGGCTCCCCACGCGCAGTCAAATGTCACGGCAATTTTATTGTCATCGCGTGAAACGCTGTATATCGGAATTTTCCGCACCGTTGCTGCGGTTTCGCGTGAATCGTAGTTTTGCGCGCAGAATGCGGCTGTTCCTATAAGTGCGCATATCATTAAAAAGGTTACAATTCTGTACTTGTCAGTCACAAAAATTTTCATTGATTTACCTCCGATTCCTTGTAATTTTCAGTATGGTTTCAACAATCCCGTATCTGCCGGCAGCGCCTCGTCGGGAAAGCTGCGTCCGGCATCGGCAATAACCGTTTTTTGCGCGTGAAAATGCCGGTGAATGGCTTTGTAAAAGCATTTTGTAAGAACTTTTCTTCCGTCTGTAAAAGTATATGCGCAGCACTTGGCAAGCAGAACAATCGCAGCCAATTCAACATTGGCTTTTGCGGATATATTCCGCGAAATTACCTTTCATGAGATCGGATACATAACGGTACGGAAATAGTACCATATTCTTCCTGATTTAATATATAATTCTTGACACCGGCGTAAATATAGTATATGATTATGCTGTAACAACGGGTTTGGAAATTATTTGGAATAAGCAATTATGCCTAGGCATAACAGACATATTGACTAAAAGGGGGAAAATGAATGTATCATACAATAACTTGCCGGGAGGATATAAATTACTTAATGGAACAATTTTCCCATTTTCATGATAGTTGCCTTTTTAAGATAGAATATATCAGCGGAGCATATGTAACAGAAAACTTAGAGATGAACCCTGTTAACAATGAACGAACTCTTAAACTAATATTCCAAAGTCAGGAATCGTCTGTTCGCTCAATAGAATTGGAATTCAAAGGACTTCTGAGTTTATGCTTGATTCCGGCAGAACCGTCTTACACATGCGAATTGAATGATGCAGCACTGATGATTGAGAAAAACAAGGTGTACTGGGCTGATTCCGCTGAATTTTTTGATAAAAAAACAGACTATAAAGGAACGTGGCTTTGCGCGGAATCTCTGCGATGGAGAGCTTTGTAAATCGGTGATCCGGAAGATAACGGTATTTATAAAACGGAGTATCACCAGAAAAAACAAAAGTGATTATATTGATTTCTCTTAAAGTTGCAGATTTAGTAAACAAGCATATTGATTAAGAGGGGGAACAACAAGTGAAATCCAAAATTTTAAATACTGTATTGTATGTTGTTTTTGTACCGGTAGCTTTGCTTGAGTACTTTATCTTATTTTGGTTTTGGGGCGGAGCAGATGTGTTTAACCTTATATTAACGCCGGCAGTTTTTGCTGCATGTATGATTACTGTAATGTACGTTATGAAAAGGATTAAGGTAAAAAAATCCTCAGTTTTATATGTGAAAATTTTTTCTGTACTGATTTTGCCGGTATTAACAATAGCTATAGTATGGTTATCGGCTGTTTTGCTGGGAATAAACATTCATGTGCTGTGAAAAATTATCATATTACACTCTCTGAAAAATTCCCTCACAGATGAGTTTGAGGACAAAATGAGGAAAATAAGTGTATTATATGGTATGCCTATGCTCAGTAGATGAGGGGTGAAATTATGGGGTTAGATAAGGCTTATAATCAATTAGACTTAATTGCTGAAAAGAATGTTATAAATCCAAGTGATATAGCGTTATTAATAAACTTATCACATCATGATGATTCGGAAATAAGAGCATATGTGGCTGAATTACTTGTGTTGGCAAATGACATCGAAGCTGAAAGAATACTGATTACTTTATCCGGTGACGAAGACGAGTTGGTAAGGGTCAATGCATGTGATTCTTTATCAGCATTTGCTACAACCAATACATATAAACAATTGCTTAAATGCATTTTAAACGACCAAAGTCTGCTTGTAAAAAAATATGCAATATTAAGTCTTATTGATATTATGAATTATGTTGATGCTGATAGAAACGAATTAAGCAGGCTGTTTGAGGATTTAACTCAAAAAGATGACATATCAATTGCTGCATCCGGATTTAAAGGATTATATATGATGGGAGAAAAAGAACATCTTAATAATATTATCAGTCTGCTGACAACCGAAGACTATCGCGATAGATGTACAGTCGTAAACATTTTGGGGGATATTCCGGAAAACGACAACAGAGATTTAATTTTATCTGCTTTAACAAAATTAAGAAAAACAGAAAAAAGTGAAGCTGTCAATTCTATAATTGATAAAGTTATTGGTGAATCCAAAAAAGATTATATTATCGGGGATATTAAAAGCGGCAGTGATTGGGAAGGAGAAAAATAATGAAAAAAATAACATCGGTTGTCACAGCGTTTGCACTTTTGATTCTTTGCGGCGGAGTAAAGGCAAATGCGGCAAACAAAAGAATTGTGGATTCAAGAGAGGCGCTCGGAGACTTGTATACGTACTTTCATGAAGGATCTGCCGGATGTTTCGGCGGAATCGAAAGCTATCAAACGAGAAGAATGTATAATTACACCTGTTTATACTTGAAGAGCTTCGGGGTGCTTCCGGAAACATTTGATCCGAACGGCGAAATAACAAAAAGAGATATGCTCGGTATATTGCTTAAAATAAAGAAAAATCATTCAAATGCCGTATACATAGCAAAAGACGAAGAGGAGGCAAGGAAATCTGCGGATATATTCAAAGGCTCAGATTCGTTTCAGAGAGTTTCGGAGGGATTTTTTGAAAGCAACTGCATGTTTGAGGACATTCCCGAAGACAGCGATGATTTCTTTTTTGCGTTCCAATTATGGAGCGCAGGACTGCTGCGAGGTACAGTGATTGACGGGAAGCAGTATGCACTTCTTGACAATAAAGCAACATATGGGGATACTGTGTCATTTATAAGCAGATTGTTTATTGCAAACCCGTATTTCTCGGAACGTGACATGGAAAACTATATGAGAGAAATCGGATATACGGATAACATAATGTTCCACTTTGCGGAGGAAATCGAACTGATTAATGATGATTCCCTGCTGGAGCTGTATCCCACGCAGGTAAGTCTTGAGCAGTGGAACGATAAAATCAGCGCGCGCGTTTTTTGTGATTTGCTTTATAAAGCGCTGCATATTCCGACATTCTCGACAGAACACCTCGGAGAAAAATTTTATTACATAAATGATTTGCTTACAGAACCCGATAGTATATTGAAATAGTGCAATAAATTGACAAACGGGAACGCACATTGTTGAGCAGACAGAGAGATGTACGTTCCCGTATTTCAGATGATTTGCTGCAATCACGGGAGGGAAAACGCAAACATATATCCGCGGAAAGCGGCTGCTCGCCATGCAAGACGAGGATCGAGCATGGAAGCCCAAAGGTTTAGTCAAATATAGTAGGGATACAATGCCATATGTTACATATCCGGGAATATGGGAGAGGAGATAATGTATGAAAAAAGTAAAAATTATAATAATAGTGAGTGTTTTGTGTATTTTATTATGCTATGCAGTGCAAAAAAGCCGTCGAATACAGTATTCCTTATTAGATACAATAGAAACGAGAAACGGTCAAAAAAGTGTAGAAGGATTTACGGTTTGTAACACAGCTGACAAACATTACAAATTGTATTCTCTCGACAAATATAATGTTGATTTCAATAAGGAAAGTATACTGCTAACCTCATATGAACTAAACAAGGTAAAAATAGGTGAAAAGAAATTTATTAAAATATTTGTTGGCAATAAGCATGAAAATGTTATTAATGTTTATTTGCTAAACAAACCAAATCTGTTCTTTGATGATAAAGCTGGTAATGACCAGTGTTTTATAAAGGAATACATTGAATAAAATAAATGCAGCCACAGGGACATTCATGACAATACGCCAACATAGCTGGACCTTACCGAACGACATGACAGAACAATTGAAAAACTACAGTGCATTGCCTAGGAGGCTTAGTCCGGAGGCTGCGGCGTGGACGATAAAAATCACAATGGGAAATTTTTACGGATATACACCGTCTGATGCCGCGCAGGATTTAAAAACCGCAGATGGAGCGGTACTGCTGAAATATAATGGTTCAGTTGAAGTCATAAATAATAATTCTTATTATAAGGCGGTAAAATAATGAAAGAACTAAAAAAGATTGTAAGGTGCATCCTATGTGTTTTTTCAGTAATAATTATGATAGCATTAGTCTTTTTATATCAGCTATCTACGGTAGAAATAAGAACTGATAAGGATTATAATGATATATATGTTTCGGGGATTTTTGACTATCAAATGATGATAGCCCCGCCTGAAGAATATTCAGCTTTGTATCAAATTAAACTATCAATGAGAAAAAGAGTTGCAAAATATATGAAAGATAATAACTATAAACTCAAAAGTGGGAAACAGGAATTTATAAGAATTGATCCAACATTTGAAGAACTGATAAAAGAATGCTTTAAATTTGAAAAAATATCTTAATCGTTTGTCAAAAAATTTGCTGCAATCACGGGAGGGAAAACGCAAACATATATCCGCGGAAAGCGGCTGATAGCCATGCAGGATGAGGACGGAGCATGGAGCATATTCGGAAATAATTACCGCGGAGATGTGGAGCGTGTTCAGCGAGGAAGCTACAGCAACGGTTGGTATTATAACCGCTATAAGTATGACTCATTCGGCAACTATTCCGAGGAGACCGACAGTCCGAAGAAAAATCCGTTTCGTTACTGCGGAGAATATACCGATGACGAAACAGGACTTGTATATCTGCGTAACCGTTATTATGACCCCGCCCTCGGGCGCTTCATTTCCGAAGACCCTGCCAAGGACGGACTCAATTGGTACGTGTATTGCGGAAACAATCCGATTCGCTATGTTGACCCTACAGGTTGCTGGCAGGAGGACGATGATAAATATCCGGCATTTATTCAAAGGGCGATAAAGAAATATACAAAAGAATGGGAGTATGCAAATGCCATGGATAATGAAGCTAACAAAATAACAGCGCATGGAAAAGCTGAGAGCGCAAGAGCTCTAGGAAATAGCTTTATAAGTCGATCTGAATGGGGTGCTCAAAACTTTAATGATTGGGATAATGATCCAAATAAGACTGATATCGTCATACATCATACAGATAACAATAAAAACGTAAAACAGATTGAAAAGGACCATATAAAAAGAGGATGGTCAGGAATAGGATATCATTTTATTATTTCTCCAGAAGGTTTGGTTTACGAGGGACGTCCAATTAAAAAGAAAGGCGCTCATGTCAAGCAACAGAATACAGGAAAAATCGGTGTAGCGCTTATAGGAGATTATCAACCAGGACTATTTGATGACAACGCCCCATCAAAAGCACAATTATTAAGCACAATTAGATTAATACAAGTTTTAAAAGATTCATATGATATTTATACAGTTAATGGGCATAGAGACTATATGGATACACTATGTCCCGGTGATAACGTCTATAATATTATTGATTTCCTAAAATAAATTATGTAGAAAGGTGCCACGTATGAAAAAGACATTCATTGCATTAATGTTGTTTGTATTACTTTTTTTAATAATAATTTTTTCAGTAAATAAATCAATAACGACAAATAAATCCGAAAACGCAAAAGAAATCACTGTTAATATGTATAATAATAACGCAAAAGATTCAATAATATTCACCGATACCACTGATCTTAAAGAGATTATGAGTGTAATACAACGGACAAACAAAATTAAATGCGTTGATTTACCTACGCACTCTGACAGTCTTCAAAATGATTGTAAAATAGATATAGAAATAATTTATACAAACAACAAAAAAGACACAATATATTTTTCTGAGAACAAAGAAAAAGTATACAGATTTTTGAAAACTAAAGGCTCCAGCGGGGATAGCGGTTATGTAATCGGCAACAATGCTTTATTATATTCCTTTCTTATAAATAAAATATCGGAAAATAATTAGCATTGATTTACAAACAACATCCGCCAAAGCAAGCGCATAGTGTCCGGGGAAAGCGATGTCACAACGCAGTATATAAACGACGGAGGAAACGTCATTGCGGAAATCACGGGTGAGAAAACGCAAACATATATCCGCGGAAAGCGGCTGCTCGCCATGCAGGACGAGGACGGAGCATGGAAGCCCAAAGGTTTAGTCAAATATAGTAGGGATATTAAACCATGCAAAAGAAACGAAGGGCATCGTTGGAGCAACAACTTGGGCGCTGATGGGATTTAATCTATAGGTCGGGTCGTAAATGAGGAGTGATTATGAAAATTTTAATTAAAATATTACGGGCGATAGCCGCAGCATTATCTTTGGGTACATTGGGTTGTTATTATTTAATTACCTCCGATGTTCCTCCGGTTGTTGAACTAAATAATTTATATGCATTTATGGCTGTGTATTTGATAGTCATTATTATCGCAGTTGCTGATTTTACAGTATGTGTAAGAGAAAACTATCGCGGAGGGCATTTCGTGTTATGCTTAAAGTAAAAAGACATTAAAATCCAACAGGACAACAGCCAATGATTTCGCTTCGGGGGGCAGATGCAATGTCTGCTTCTCTGTCATCTGATATATTATCAGGGATATTAAAAACGGCAGTGAACGGACGGT
>CAKSFM010000008.1 GCA_934454525.1 uncultured Clostridia bacterium | reverse complement strand
AACAGGCGAGCCGAGCGTGCCTTTTTGCGAAAGAGGAGGAATGACGGAGCGTATGACTGATTTTTCTGCAAAGAAAAATCGGAATGGAGCGGAGTCCATTCCGACGTGGTATGCCCGATGCGATTCGAACGCACGACACATGGCGTCGGAGGCCATTGCTCTATCCAGCTGAGCTACGGGCACATATACGGTGCTGCAAACACATGTTTTGCAGCACTCTTTTTTTATCTGTCACAAGTTATTAACCTGTTACAAGCACACGCGAATGAAGCGGAATGTTTTGAACAAGCCAGTTGATTCCCTCGGGTCTTATACGAACGCATCCGTGTGATATCTTAACTCCGACGCGATTATCATACGGCGTTCCGTTGTATCTGATAAGCGTTGAATGAAGCGCATAACCGTAGTAAAAACGCATTATCGGTCCGCAGTAGAACTTGTCATAAGTCCATCTTGCCTGCTGCTGATAATATTCAAACGAACCCTCAACCGTCGGCGATGACGGCGCGCCTATCGCGCACGGGAAAGACGCAATTTCGCGCCAGTTTCCGGCGCTGCCGCTGAATGCCGTAACCGTGTAGTTCGACTTTGAAACCCAAATCAGATAATTTGTTTTGCTGCCGATTCCGCGCCCGTTAATATACTTTTCCGCATATGTCTGCGAAGTGCGGTAGGGCGTGGGTTTAAGCGTTATAACTCTGCGGTACTGCGTGTCCTCCGTCACATTATAGCTGCAGGCAAAATATACCGCAACATCATAAAGAGGAACATAACAGAAATCGTTCAGCAGAAACGGAGCGTAGTTAAGGTTGTATGCTTCGCTTCCGCGCACTGCATAAACATTTCCGGCATAGCATGTATAAGTATATGCTCCGCCGCCTGCCGAAAGCGTCATTCTTGCATTCGCGGCATCATAGCTGTAATCAATTCCGAGTGCGGAGAGCAAATCCGTTGTAACATAAAGCTCCTCACCCATGAAGCAGTGTGCATAGAAAGTTTTATTCACACCGTCAACCATTATCACGGCTTCCCTGTTGTAGTAAGGATTCACGCCCAAGTAAAATTTTGTCTGATACTTAAGCGAATTGCCGTCTTCCGCAGGATATGAATATGTTTCAAGAATAAAACCGTTTCCAAGCTCGCCGTTAAGCGTTATCGCCTCAGCTCCGTCAATAAGCTTTACGATAAACTTTTTTCCTATATTATACTGAGGAACGGAAAGCTCCATATCAAAGCCGCGTTCGCCGCGCTTTAATCTATGCACTCCCGTTGAAAGCCAAGCCGCGTCATAACCGTCATAAACGGAAATTGTTAAATCACATTCCGTCAGAGTGGGAATATCGGGAACATCAAAATGCAGCGATATTGAATTAAACACAGACTCCTCCGCCTGCGCGGAAATAAAAAATGTGCTCAGTATCACCAACAGAATAACGGTTGTCAGTAAGCATTTTTTGTACTGCATAGCCTCACTCCAAAAATATAGTATATCCATTATATAGGGAAATTCCCGATTAGTCAAGACAAATTCCCGAATAAAACAAAAATAATTTCGGGCGTGGTGCGGATAATATTTTTTTCTTGCCTATACGGGCGAAATATGATAAAATCAATCGGAGAAAGGAATGAAGCTTAATGAATGATTATATAGTAAATGCGATAACGTCCGACGGGGCAGTGCGTATTCTTGCGGCGCGGACAACGCAGCTTTGCAGCGAGGCTCAGCGCATCCACAAGACCATGCCGACGGCAACTGCGGCGCTCGGCAGAGCGCTCACGGCAGCCGCTCTGATGGGAAGCATGCTGAAATCCTCCGATGATTCCGTGACGCTGCAGTTCTGCGGCGGCGGACCGATCGGGCGTGTGCTTGCCGTTGGCAGCGGAAGGGCGGAGGTAAAGGGTTATGTCGGAAATCCGCTTGTGGATTTACCGCTCAACAGCGCAGGCAAGCTTGATGTCGGCGGGGCTGTCGGCAGTGACGGTTTTCTGACGGTCATGCGCGATTTGGGGATGAAAGAGCCGTATACCGGCAAAATTCCGCTTGTGAACGGCGAGATTGCCGAGGATATCACGGCGTATTATGCGCGCAGCGAACAGATTCCCACAGCGGTTGCGCTCGGGGTTCTTGTTGATGTTGATTACAGCGTGAAATCGGCCGGCGGATTTATTCTGCAGCTGCTTCCCGGAGCGCTTGAAAGCGATGTTGACAAAATGGAAAAGGCGATTGCAAAGATATCATCGGTGACGCAGCTTCTTGAAGAGGGCAAAACTCCGGAGGATATTGTGCAGCAGCTTCTTGAGGGTTATGAAATCGAATATTTTGACAATATACCGACAAAATATCTGTGCGATTGCAGCCGTGAACGAACTGACCGCGCACTTATAAGCCTTGGCGAAACCGAACTGAAAAAGATAATTGAAGAGGACGGAAAGGCAGAAATTACCTGCCATTTCTGTGATAAAAAATACAGCTACACAAAGGAGCAGCTTTTGTCATTGATGAAAGGGAGGAAAAAATAATGCTTGAAAAATTAGCAGCAGCGGTGACGGCAGCGGCGTCAAAACTTATATTTGCCGCACTGATACTTATTGTCGGCTTCAAGCTTGCGGCATTTCTTGTGAAATTGATGCGGAAATCAAAGGGGATGAACAGGCTTGACCCCGGCGTGAAAACCTTTATTACAAGTTTTTGCTCCGTTTTGATGAAAATAATCGTTATAATAAGCGCGGCAGGTGTTCTCGGAATCCCGATGGCATCATTCGTTGCAATTCTCGGCTCTGCAGGCGTTGCAATCGGCTTGGCGCTTCAGGGCAGTCTTTCAAATATTGCCGGCGGTTTGATTATTCTTTTGTTCAAGCCGTTTAACGTCGGAGATTTCATATCATTCGGAGATGTTTCGGGAAGCGTTGAAAGCATAGGAATATTTTACACGCGCATAATAACGCCCGATAACAGGAGAATTGTTGTTCCGAACGGTTCGCTTACAAATCAGTCGCTTGTAAACGCGTCGTCATTTAAAACGCGCATGGTTGATCTCACCGTGAGCGCCGGCTATGAGTGCGATGTTGAAAAGGTAAAAGAAGTGCTGCTCGGTATTGCAAAAAATCACCCCGATGTGCTTGAAAGTCCCGAACCGACGGCAAGACTTAAAAATCACGGTGAAAGCTCACTTGATTTTGCTTTCCGTGTGTGGTGTCCGTCCGAAAAATACTGGAGCGTCTATTTTGACCTTGAGGAGCAGGTCAAAGCGGAGTTTGATAAAAACGGAATATCAATTCCGTATCCGCAGATGGATATTCACATGATTAAATAAGTAAAAATAATTCAAAAAAAGTATTGAAAAGCATTATTATTCATGGTATACTATCAATGCTGTACTAACCGGGGAGGTAGCGGTGCCCTGTATCCGCAATCCGCTGTAGCGGGGGTGAATTCCCCGGTTGAGGCGTTTTATCTGTACGGCAGGAGCATGTAAGTGGTGTTGACAGCCGGGTCTTGCGCAATATCGACCCGTGAACCTCGTCAGGCGGGGAACCGAGCAGCGATAAGCGGTCATCGGTGTGTGCCGCGAGGGTGCCTGGCTCGAGCTAACTGCATGATTTCCGCGTATGGATCTGCGCCGATTCCGGGGTGTGCGGCATAATAAGCCTTTGCGGAGGCTTATTTTTGGTATTATGGAAAAATTTCTGTGCCGGGGGTGAAACGCGTGGAATATCAGGCATTGTACAGAAAATGGCGGCCGAAAACGTTTGACGATGTTGTCGGGCAGCGCCATGTTACGGAAACAATTAAAAATGAGGTTAAAAACGGAACCTGCGGGCATGCGTTTCTGTTCTGCGGCAGCCGCGGAACGGGAAAAACATCGACCGCACGGATACTCAGCCGTGCAATCAACTGCGAAAATCCGCAGAACGGCAACCCGTGCAACGAATGTGAAACCTGCCGCGGAATATTAAACGGCAGCATTATGGATATTGTCGAGATTGACGCGGCAAGCAACAGCGGCGTTGACAATATCAGGATGCTGCGCGAGGAAGCAAGCTATACGGCTGCAATTACAAAATATAAAGTATATATCATTGACGAGGTTCATGCACTCAGCAAGGACGCGTTTAACGCGCTTTTAAAGCTGCTTGAGGAACCGCCGGCACACGTTAAATTTGTGCTTGCGACAACGGAGGCAAATAAGGTTCTCGACACGATTTCATCGCGCTGCCAAAGATTTGACTTTAAGCGAATAACACCGGAGGATATTTATGAAAGGCTTGATTATATCTGCAATGCAGAGGGCATAATTGCAGAGGAAAAGGCGCTTCGCATGATTGCGGAAGCGGCGGACGGCGCCCTGCGTGACGCGCTCAGCTGCCTTGATCCGTGCGTTGCGGCAGGCAAAGAGGTTGATTCGGAGTTCGTTGCGGAATTTCTCGGCAGGGCGGAAAATTCGTCCGTGCTGGAGGTTTGCCGAAGCGTCGGAGCGGAGGAACCGTCCGGTGCGCTTGCGTGTATTGAAGATGTCTGCGCACGCGGAAAAAATCTTCCGCCGTTTATAGAGGCCGTCATAAAGGCGATGCGCGATATGCTGATTATTTCCGTTACCGGGAGATGCAGAAGTGATTTTTCCGGCGATGATTATAAGCTTTTGGAGGAATATTCAAAGGAATATTCAACGGAAAAACTGTTGTACACGGTAAAAACTCTGTCGGAAGCGATGAGTTCGTCAAGATTTATGACGAATCCGCGCGTTGTTTTTGAGGCAGCTCTCATAAAGCTGTGCGTTAAAGGAAACGACGGCAGCGTTGACGCACTTATGGCACGAATCGGCGAGCTTGAACGGAAGCTTGAAAGCGGTGAAATTTCCGTTCCGAAAAGAAAAGCCGACAAAGCGGCAGCTCCGGAAAAAGAGGCGGAAGCAGCGGAAAAGGAAGAAAAACCGCTGTTCAAGCCGCAGAGTGAGTTTGTGAATAAGGTTATGGATGTCTGGCCGGAGATCATGAATGACGCTTCGGAAAGCATTTCTCTGTATACCGTGCTGGAAAACGCGGCTCTGCGTGAGGAAAACGGGAAGCTTGCGCTGACCTTCCCGAACGAGGGCGGCAGACAGATGCAGGAGATAGCCAACAGCGGTCTTGACCGCGTGAAGGCGTCCGTCAGGCAGCATACGGGCATGGATATAGATGTTGTAACGCGAACAGAAAGCGATTTTGATTCATATGTTCCGGGCGTTAAAAAGGGCGACCCGATGGAAGATATTATTAATCTGCCGATAACGCAGATAGATTGAGAGGTTGAAAATTATGGCAAAGGGTGGATTTCCGCGTAACATGGGCGGAATGGGCAACATGAACAGCATGATAAAAAAGGCTCAGAAAATGCAGGAGGAAATGCTTAAGGCGCAGGAGGAGCTTGGCGAGAAAATTGTTGAAGCAAGCGTCGGCGGCGGTGCGGTAAGCGTTAAGGTCAACGGAAAAAAGGAGCTTATTGAGCTTACCATTTCTCCCGATGCGGTTGATCCCGATGATGTTGAAATGCTTCAGGACATGATTGTAAGCGCCGTAAACGAGGCTATGCGCAAGGCAGATGAAGCGGCAGCAAGCAGCCTGAGCAGCATCACGGGCGGCATGAGTATCCCCGGTTTATTCTGATTAAAAGGCAGGTATCGTTATGTATCCCGTTTCTCTGGAGGAGCTTATCGATGAATTTGAAAAAATGCCCGGTATCGGTCACAAAAGCGCCGTCAGACTGGCATTTTATATTATGAATATGCCCGATTCAAAGGCTGAAAGGTTTATAGCGGCGGTGACAAATGCACGGACAAAGGTGCATTTATGCGAGTGCTGCCAGAACCTTACGGATAAACCGCTGTGCGATGTGTGCGCATCGGATAAGCGCGACAGGAGCGTTATCTGCGTTATGGAAAGTCCCAAGGACGTGACGGCAATGGAAAAAACGGGCGAATACAAAGGACTGTACCATGTGCTGCACGGCGCGATATCTCCGATGGACGGCGTCGGACCGGATGATATTAAAATCCGTGAGCTGCTCGCAAGACTCACACCGGAGGTTAATGAAATCATTATGGCAACCAATTCAACCGTTGAGGGTGAGGCAACGGCAATGTATATCGCGCGGCTGCTTAAACCGATGGGCGTTAAGGTAACGCGCCTTGCGCACGGACTTCCTGTCGGCGGCGATATCGAATTTGCCGATGAAGTTACGCTTGCGCGCGCTATGGAGGGCAGACGGGAAATCTGAAAAAAGGCAGTTTAAAAAGCCGATTGGCTTTTTAAACTGCTTTCGCTTTTTCACGGGGATAGGAAAAAAGCTTTGGGATTAACAAACTGAGCCAAAGCTTCGGCTTTGTGTTAACCGGTGATGTACACCGCTCAGGACTCCCGAAAACCAAAGGTTTTTCTTTTCCTGCGTTCCGAAGTTTTTTACAGCCCCTTTTTGCGCATAATTTGCAATTCCTCCGCGTATAGATTTCTATAAGGAGGGATAAAAATGGCTGATATGAAGAAAATCACGGAAATGCTTAAAACGGCGGTGCAGCGGCTGCGCGATACGAAATATGCAACATGCGATATTGAAGAAAGGCTTGTGCTTGCGCGAATGGAGGTTGCAGACCTGCGTGCGGCGCTGCTCGATGTGAAGAATAAAGAGGACGCAGAGCTTTGCGCCGCAAAGCTTAAATGCGCCGAGGAGGAATACCGCCGCGTTCTGCGCATATCACGCGAACGCCGCGCCGTATGAAACAGCGCCCCGCTTCATTTGAAGCGGGGCGCTCAGCATTTTTAACTATAACGCATTAAATAAGCTCATTATTGATAATGTCAACAAGCTTTTTGCCAAATTCCTTTGTTATATGTATTGCATCATGTGTTGACGTACGAATTATTAATACATTATCTATAATTTCATATGTTGCGGTGCTGTCAATAACGCCGTTTAATGTTGTTTTCGAAATACCGGTGTGTATTTTCAATTGTTTTATAATTGACATATAAATTCTCATTGAATGTTAGTGTGTCTTAAGCCTGAATCCGTACATTGCGGAATAAATTTTCCGCATATTAAATACCGGCCGGGGATTTTTTGCGAAAATCAATGTGCCGGCACTTAAAACGGTTGCAATTTTCTCAGCCGCATGGTAAAATAATTTAATGTGTTGAGAAAGGACAGATTGAACTTGAAATATCTTTTACCATATCTGAAAAAATATAAAAAGGAAAGCATACTTGCACCGCTTTTTAAAATGCTTGAGGCATTGTTTGACCTTACCGTGCCGCTGATTGTGGCAAAAATAATTGACGTTGGAATTACCGGCGGCAGTACGGAATATATTCTGTCGCGTTTTGCGCTTTTGCTGCTTATGGCAGCGCTTGGTCTTGCATCAAGCTTTACCGCTCAGTATTTTGCGGCGCGCGCGGCTATCGGAACTTCAACGGGTCTGAGGCATGATTTGCTCAAGACCATTCAAAGCTTCGGATTTCCCGAGCTGGACAAGTTCGGCGCTTCCGCATTGATTACGCGTATGACGGCGGACGTTAATCAGGTTCAGAACGGAATCAATATGTTTCTGCGGCTGTTTCTGCGCAGTCCGTTTATCGTGTTCGGCGCAATGATAATGGCGTTCACGATAAACCGCAGCGTTGCGCTTGTATTCGCGGCGGCAATCCCGATTCTGTTTGTGATTGTTTTCGGAGTAATGTTTATAACAAAGCCGCAGTACAAAAAGCAGCAGCAGCAGCTTGACCGCGTTACAAGGACGGCGCGCGGCAATCTGGAAGGTGTTCGCGTTATCCGCGCATTCGGAACGGAGGAGCGCGAAAGCAAGTGCTTCGAAAGCGAAAATTCGGAACTTGCCGCTCTTCAGCTTAAGGCAGGCAGGGAAAGCGCTTTGATGAATCCGCTGAGCTATATTGTAGTGAACGGCGGTATTATTCTGATATTGTGGATAGGTGCTGCAAAGGTGAACGGCGGCGTTCTCCTTTCGGGTAATGTGATTGCGCTGATAAATTATCTTTCACAAATTCTTGTTGAGCTTGTGAAACTGGCAAATCTTATCGTTCAGCTCAGCAAAGCGGTTGTAAGCAGCGGGAGAATTGCGCAGATACTTGATACAAAGCCGTCACTGCTGTATAAGTCGGTAACCGAGGGCAGCGGAGATACGGTGCTCTCGTTTGAAAACGTAAGTCTGAGATATGGCGGAGCTTCGGAAAATTCTCTCACAAATATAAGCTTTTCGGCAAAGCGCGGTGAAACAATCGGAATTATCGGCGGAACAGGAAGCGGAAAAACAACGCTTGTCAGCCTTGCTGCGCGCTTTTATGATGCAACCGGCGGCAGAATCGAGTTTATGGGATATGACATACGCGACTGGGATAAAAAAGCGCTCAGAAAGCGTGTGGCTGTCGTTATGCAGAAAGCGCAGCTGTTTTCGGGTACGGTTCGCAGCAATCTTTTGTACGGAAACCCGAACGCAGGCGATGACGAGCTTTGGGCAGCGCTGGAAACCGCGCAGGCGGCGGATTTTGTGCGCCGGAAGGACGGAATGCTTGACGCGGAGGTGGAGCAGGGAGGAAGAAATTTTTCCGGCGGTCAGCGCCAGCGCCTTTGCGTTGCGCGCGCAATTGCGGCAAAGTCAGATATGCTCATTCTTGACGACAGCTCCTCGGCTCTTGATTATGCAACTGATGCAGCCATGCGCCGCGCGATAAAAAATCTGCCGTGGAAGCCAACGCTCCTGATTGTCAGTCAGCGAACGGTTTCAATTGAACATGCTGACAAAATCCTTGTGCTTGATGACGGCGCACTTGCCGGAATCGGAACGCATGAGAAGCTCCTTTCAGTGTGCCCGGTGTATAGGGAAATTTATGACAGTGCTTCGGGAAAGGACGGCGAGTGAAAATGAAAAAAGGACTTTGGAAAAGAATTGCGCCGTATCTTAAACCATATATGCACTGCGCGGTGATAAGTGTGCTTTGCGCTGCCGTAAGCTCAGCGGTGCAGCTTATTATTCCGGTGCTGTGCGGAAAGGCAATTGATTGCATGATCGCCGCTGGAAAGGTGAACTTTGAGGGAGTGTATGCATATGTTGCCCGAATTGCCGTTCTTTCGGTGCTTGCGGCAGCTGCACAGCAGCTTCTTGCAATGAGCAACAATAAAATGACATTCGGTGTTTCGCGGGATTTGCGCACGGATATTTTCAGCAAGCTGCACCGTCTGCCGCTGTCTTACCTTGATACGCATCTTTCGGGAGATATTCTCGGGCGGATGGTTTCGGATGTCGATACCTTTTCGGACGGTATGCTGATGGGTCTTTCACAGCTCTTTACGGGGATTATCACAATTGTCGGAACACTGTGCATAATGCTCCGGTACAATGTTATGATAACATTGCTTGTGGCAGCGCTGACGCCGCTTTCGCTTTTTACGGCAAGCTTTATATCGGGAAAAATTCACCGATGGTTCACAGCGCAGGCATCTATCCGCGGCGAACAAACTGCGATGATTAATGAAATAACTGACGGGATGAAGGTCATCTCTGCTTATTCACATGAAGAAGAAACGCTTGCTGCGTTTGATGAAATCAATGAAAGGTTCGGCAAGGCAGCATTTTCGGCAACGTTTTTTTCAAGCCTGACAAATCCCAGTACCCGTCTTGTTAATAATATTATTTATGCCTGTGTGTGCCTTGTGAGCGCACTTTTCACCGTGAACGGCGGTCTTACGGTCGGGCAGCTGAGCGTTTTTCTGAGCTATGCCGGGCAGTATGCAAAGCCGTTTAACGAAATAAGCGGAGTTATAACCGAGCTGCAAAATGCGAAAGCGTCGCTCGCACGGATATTTGAGCTTCTGGAAGAAAAAGAAGAATTGCCCGACAAAGGCGGCAGAGAAATACTGTCACCAAGGGGCAGCGTTGAGTTTAAAAATGTTTCATTCAGCTATACGCCGGAAAAATCACTTCTTGAAAATATATCCGTAAAGGCGGAACCGGGGCAGAGAGTAGCTATTGTCGGCCCGACGGGATGCGGAAAAACCACGCTCATAAATCTGCTGATGCGGTTTTACGATGTGCGCACCGGCAGCATAATGGTGGACGGTACGGATATCAGGGAGGTTACGCGGCGGTCGCTTCGCCGCAGCTTTGGGATGGTGCTGCAGGACACATGGCTGCGCAGCGGAACCGTGCGTGAAAATATTGCCTACGGAAATCCGGCAGCGTCAGATGAGGAAATAACCGAAGCGGCAAAAAGGGCGCATGCTCATTCGTTTATAAAAAGGCTTCCCGATGGTTACGATACTGTAATCGGCGAGGGAGCAGCGGAACTTTCCGTCGGGCAGAAGCAGCTTCTGTGCATCGCAAGGGTTATGCTTTGCCTGCCGCCCATGCTGATTCTTGATGAGGCAACCTCATCGATTGATACACGCACCGAAATAAAAATTCAGGCTGCATTTGCTGAACTGATGCAGGGCAGAACGAGCTTTATTGTTGCCCACCGGCTTTCGACAATACGCGGAGCCGATATGATCCTCGTTATGCGTGACGGAAACATAATCGAACAGGGAACACACTGCGAACTGCTTGCACAAAACGGTTTTTACGCAAAGCTGTACCGCAGCAAAACGGAACAGGAAGAGTAGGCATAACAGACTCGAACACATGCGGTTCGAGTCTGCTTAGGCAGATGCGTCAATATCCGAACCAGCTCAAAAAGCCGGGTAACTCCCCTTTAAGAGTTACCCGGCTTTTGTGCGGAAATCAATTATCGAAATCGTGCCAGAACGCAATAAGCGCGCGTTCATATCCGTGAGGATTTACATAGCAGCTCCCGGCGTGATCTGCGCCCGGAACTATGAGCAGCCGCTTCGGCGCGGAGCAGACCTTGTAATTTTCGTATGTCATTTCAACTGGAACAAAGCTGTCATCCGATCCGTGAATAAACAAAATCGGAATATCAGTGCGGCGGAGTGCGTCAAGTGTTGAATATTCATCCGATTCCATGTTTATTTTGCTTTTACAGAGATAATCCGCGATAACACCGCGTAATCCGAAAAGAATATGCAGATTTTTGTGTGCAACATGCCGCCAGATTGCTTTCGGGGATGTGAAGCCGCAATCCGCAATTATTCCGCGGACGCTTGGCGGCAGATCAAGAGCCGAAGCCATCAGCACGGTTGAAGCTCCCATCGAAACACCGGCAAGATAAATCGGAATCTCGGTGCCGCAACGCCCTGCTGCCCAGTTTGCCCATTGCACACAATCGAAACGTTCCGTCAGTCCGAATCCCATATAATCTCCGCCGCTGTTATTCTGACCGCGCTGCTCGGCATAAAGCACACTGCATTCGTTTCTGTGCAGAAAGTCGGCAATCAGACCGTAATCATTGCTCCAGCTTGAGCGCCATCCATGAAATGCAATTATAATTCTTTTTGCATTTTCACAGGGGTAGAAATGCCCGATGAGCCGAACCCCGTCATCTCCTAAGATTGCTGCCGTTTCGTGAACCCGCGCTTCAAGGCGCGTTGCAGCCTTGCGCCGCGCTTCTTCAAATCCCGGATCAGTGCCGCTGCCCGAAATGCGTTTTTCGCTTTTTTTCATGAGCTGCGGCGCTTCCCTGTCAAGAGCGGTTCTGACAAGCAGCCGCGTTGTCAGAAATGCTGCTGCGGCACAGGCGGCAGCAGCGCCCGCAAATGCAGACACTGTCTGTGCGGTTTTATTATCTTTCATGATAGCTTTGCTCCCTTTCACTTTAATAGTAATATTATTCCGCACAGCAAAAAAAACATACAGGTGGCTTCAGCAAAATGCACAGAACGCATAAAGCAAAGAGGAAATCAAAATAAACAGCCGGAAAACAGAATGTGGAAATTCGTTATGCAACGAATTTCTATAAAAAAACGCTTTATGCTACGAACAAACTTCACCTCTCAGCGTACCTTTGTACGCTTTCGGGTTCAGTTTGTCCGTTCTGCACTATTTTTCTTTTGCCACCGGGCTTCAGCAAAATGCACAGAACGCATAAAGCAAAGAGGAAATCAGAATAAACAGCCGGAAAACAGAATGTGGAAATTCGTTATGCAACGAATTTCTATAAAAAAACGCTTTATGCTACGAACAAACTTCACCTCTCGGACGTCGAAACAAGCGTTGTATCATTCGCAGCAAATTAAAATTCACTGCTCATTCATTACGCTGTTTCTCCTTTCCCCAAAAACCTTTGGTTTTCGGGAGCCCTGTGTTCTTGTACGCTTTCGGGTTCAGTTTGTCCGTTCTGCGCTATTTTTCTTTTGCCACCGGGCTTCAGCAAAATGCACAGAACACATAAAGCAAAGAGGAAATCAAAAAGCCACAACCCGATAAGGAAGTATTGGTTTTGAAAGCCGTTCTTTAAGTTTAAGCAGATGTGTTAGTATCCGAACTCGTTTTTTCGAAGTCTTTTCCGGCATTACAGCGCAAAAATGCTCGCAAATACGAAAGTATTTGCTCCGCTTTTTGCTTGTACTGACGAAAAATCCAATCAAAAAAATCTGAAAGACTCAAAAAGACTGAAAATCAGGATTTTTCAAGGCGTAAGGGCGCAGACATACTGACGTATATCAAGCCCGACAACACAGAAAAAGACGATTTTCAGCCTGTTTGAGCGGGTTCGGATATTAACACATCTGCTTAGGCATAACAGACTCGAACACATGCGCCCAATGCTTGTTAAATTTCCGCTCAGCAGTTCTTTCAGGATTTGCAAGGCGACAAGCCTTGCTTCACCCTGCAAGAACATCTGAACAAAAATTTTTCGGCGCATTGGGTCTGCGAGTTCAAAAAGGCAAATTTGTTGCAATAATGCGTTCCGGAGTTTTTTAACATCCCCTTTTTATACAGATATTCAATTACCCGACAACATAGCAGCCGCGACCGCTGTTTTTTGCTTTATACAGATTTTCGTCAGCTTTGTTCATCAGTTCAGATATTTCCGCAGGGTAAGCAAAGCCGCATATACCGATGCTGCAGCTGACTTTCTGCTGCGAGGGAAGAAGTTCGGCAATTTCATCGTAAAATCCGTCCAGCCGTGTTTCAAGCTCATTTCTTGAAATTTCCTTTTTATCAATCAGAACCGAGAACTCATCGCCGCCCATTCTGCCGATAATTCCGCAGTCATAAAACGTTCTTTTCAAAGCCAGCGCAACCTCGTGGAGAACATCATCTCCGACAGAATGACCGTATGCATCGTTAATATCCTTGAACAGGTCAACATCGGCAAACAAAAACCACCCGTTTTTCACAGTCTGCAAATCGGCAAGCTTTTGTGACTTTTCCCAGCAATTTAAAAATAACCGCCGCCCCATCACTCCCGTTACGGGGTCAAGCTCGCCGAGGAAGTTTTTGTAGGCGGTATACTGATAAATCAAAATCAGTACAATAACGCAAATCACATTCAGCGAAATCATTGCCGCGGTGAACTGCATCTGCAAATGTGTCAAATCGCTGTCCACGCCGGTTGAAACCTCAATCCCGTGCATTTCAAGCATAATTGATGTTCTGTTTGAAAAATAGAGTGCAGCGAGAATTGTCATGCTCAGCACAAAAGCCGCAAACACAGAAACAATAATTGTTCTTTTTGAGGAATCGGCATATGGATTTTGCTGAACGTGATTTACCGAATCTTTTACTTTCTCAACAAGTTCGCTGTTATAGAGCTTTTGAAAAAGCACGGTAACAACCACGCCCAACAGAGTAACCGCGATATTTATTCCGCTCGTTGTGGAGTGTTGAAGAGCGCCGTAATCAAACTCGCGGAAAAACATGATCATCACGGAATAGACAATTACCGCGTGAATCAGCGGCGCGACAAGCGCTGCAACTCCGACCCATACAGTCGAATGTTTTTTCTTTTTGGCGCAGCCGAACATAATCCCTGTCAGAAATCCGAACAGCGTTCTTGCGCCGACTGCGAGAAGCAGGCTGGCAAGCGGCTTTCCGCTGTAAAGCGGAGAAAATGCCCTGTCTGTGGGCAAAATATAACTTTCCGAGGATTTATACATACTTGCCAAACCGAAAATTGCACCCATTGCGGTTGACTGCGCCGTGCCGAGCATATATGCAGCAAGCATTACCGGAAGATATGCAAATGTCACCGAAATCGGCGGAATATGCACATATCCGAGGAATGTGAACGACATCAACAGCTCAAATGCCGCAAGCATTACAAAGACGCAAACGTTAAATATTGACGGTTTTATTTTTTTCGGCCGCTTCATTTGTTTTCCATGTCCTTTCGCGCAGGCATAACAACCCCGAACGCATATGTTAGGTTTGTTATGCCTGAATTTGGTGCAAAAAAGGAGGAAACTGCCTTCCCCCTTTTTTTCTTCACTTTAGTAAATCGGGTGTTTTTCGCAAAGCTCGCAGACAGCCTTAGTCACGCTGTCCTTGCTTGCCTCAAAATCGGCGGCAGTCTGTTTAATCCATTTGGCAATGTTTTTCATATCTTCTTCTTTAAAACCGCGCGTTGTAACCGCCGGTGTGCCGAGACGAACGCCGCTTGTAACAAACGGACTTTGCGGATCATTCGGAATCGCATTTTTATTAGCGGTGATGTGAACCTCGTCAAGACGATGCTCAAGCTCTTTTCCGGTTATGTCAAACGGGCGCAAATCAAGCAGCATAAGGTGATTGTCAGTATCACCGGAAACAATATTGAATCCCTCTGCCTTGAGCGAATTGCAAAGCGCCTTTGCATTTTTGACAACCTGTTTCTGATAATTGCGGAAATCCTCCGTCAGCGCTTCGCCGAGGGCAACAGCCTTTGCGGCAATAATATGCATGAGCGGTCCGCCCTGCGTTCCCGGGAAAACTGCCTTGTCAATCTGCTTTGCATATTCTTCTTTACAAAGGATCATTCCGCCTCTCGGTCCGCGAAGCGTTTTGTGCGTTGTGGTTGTCACAACATCTGCATAAGGAACGGGACTGGGGTGCAGTCCTGCCGCAACAAGTCCGGCGATATGCGCCATGTCAACCATGAGAATTGCACCGACTTCATCAGCTGCTTCACGGAATTTGGCAAAATCAATCGTTCTTGAATATGCGCTTGCACCTGCAACAATAAGCTTCGGCTTGCACTCGCGCGCCGTTTCAATCATTTTATCGTAATCAATCAGTCCTGTTTCCTCATCAACACCATAGGGAACTATATTGAAATACTTTCCGCTCACATTAACGGGAGAACCGTGCGACAAGTGGCCTCCGTGCGCAAGGTTCATGCCCATAACGGTGTCACCCGGTTTAAGAAATGCAAAGAACGTTGCAAAATTGGCATTTGCGCCGCTGTGCGGCTGAACGTTTGCGTGTTCCGCCCCGAAAAGCTTTTTTGCGCGCTCTATTGCAAGTGTTTCAACCTCGTCAACATAGCAGCATCCGCCGTAGTAGCGTTTGCCGCTGTAACCCTCGGCATATTTGTTTGTAAGAACGCCGCCGGCAGCTAAAAGCACCGCTTTTGAAACGATGTTTTCCGAAGCTATCAGCTCAATATTATGGCGCTGACGTTCAAGCTCTCTTTCGCACGAAGCGTAAACCTCGCTGTCATAGTTTTTCAAATCCTCAAAGAAATTCATTGCACAACCTCCCGATTAGTTTTTTCCTAATTATATAACAAATTAAATTACTTTTCAACATCTGCTTCGAAAAAAGGGGGTTATTTTATTTGTTTTTTTCGAAATAATCGCTCAGGGCGCAGAACTGCTCAATTGAAAGCGCTTCGCCGCGCACCGTGGGCGAAAGCTTCATTTCGGCGATTGCGGCTGATATGCTTTCCTTGCTGCCGAAAATCCCTGCTGCCGAAAGCGCATTTGCAAGAGTTTTTCTGCGCTGCGCAAATGCCGCCTTAACAAGCGCAAAAAATGCTTTTTCATTCAGCGGAGATACAAGGGGATGTTCCCTCATCTCAAGGCAGATGACGGCGCTGTCAACCTTGGGGCGCGGAATGAACGATGACGATGGCACATTTTTTAAAATTTCCGTTGTGCAGCGATACTGTGCCGCAACCGTTACCGCACCGTATTCCTTGCCGCCCGGCTTTGCGCAAAGGCGTTCGGCAACTTCTTTCTGAATCATGACAACTATTCTTTTGAGCGGAAGTCCGCCCTCTATCAGTGACATTATGATTGGCGTTGTTATATAGTACGGAAGATTTGCCGCAACACTTACATTCCCGGACGGAAATTTTTCTGCAATCAGCTGTTTCATATTGACTTTCATGCAGTCCTCCCAGATGAATTCAACATTGCCGAAACCGGCAAGCGTTTCCGAAAGCACCTTTTCAAGGCGGCGGTCAAGCTCAATCGAAACAACCTTGTCCGCTGCCTGTGCAAGGGCGGCTGTCAGGCTGCCGAATCCCGGACCGATTTCGATAATTCCCGATGCATCCTCCGCGGCTTTTCTTGCCATCGTCAGCGGCACATCATCATCCGTTATGAAGTTTTGCCCCATGCCTTTTGAAAAGCTGAAGCCGTATTTTGAACAAAGATATTTTATTATTTCCGGATTCGTCAAATCGTACATCAGAATACTCCTTATTTAATTAGTAATATTAAGTATACAATAAAAAATGTGCGATTTCAAATAAATCGCACATTTTTATTAAAAATTTATTCTTTTTTTGCAGCGTCAATAATTTTCTGCGCAATGTTCGGAGGAACCTCCTCATAGCGTTCCTGAACGAGCATATATTTTCCGCGCGCCTGCGTCATGCTGCGCAAATCCGTTGCATATTTGAACATTTCCGCCATCGGAACCTCGGCAACTACTTTGCCCTTTCCATCGCCGATGGGATTCATTCCGAGGATTCTGCCGCGGCGTTTGTTAATATCACCGATAATATCACCCATCTGCGCTTCCGGCATTGTTACCTCGAGATGTCCGACGGGTTCCAAAAGCACGGGATTTGCCTGCGAAAGTCCCTCCTTATATGCAATTGAAGCGGCAACCTTGAATGCCATTTCCGAAGAATCAACAGGGTGATATGACCCGTCAACAAGCACTGCCTTAAGACCGACAACGGGATAACCGGCGAGAACACCCTTTACAATGCTTTCGCGCAAACCTTTTTCAACTGCCGGAAAGTAGTTTTTCGGCACTGCTCCGCCGAATATCTTTTCTTCAAAAATAAGGTCGTCACCGTCGTGATGACTGAATTCTATCCACACATCGCCGAACTGCCCGTGACCGCCGGACTGCTTCTTGTGCCTGCCCTGAACCTTAACGCTTTTTCTGATTGTTTCGCGGTATGCCACTTTCGGCACATCAAGGCTGACGCTGACGCCGAATTTTGTTTTCAGCTTGCTTGAAATTACCTCTAAATGCAAATCTCCCTGACCAATGATAAGAGTTTGCTTCGTTTCATGATTATTCCTTATTTCAAAGGACGGATCTTCCTCACGCAGCTTTGTAAGACCGGTGTTTATTTTTTCTTCATCGCCCTTTGCCTGCGGAATTATTGCCATTTCAAGGTTCGGGCGCGGAATTTCAACGCCCTCCAGAACTGTCTTTTGTCCGACTGCGCAAAGCGTGTCGCCGGTCAGCGTAACGGCAAGCTTTGTTGCCGCGCCGATGTCGCCTGCTTTAAGCTCCGGCACCTCAATCTGCTTTTTGCCGCGGAGCAGATAGAGCTTTCCTATGCGTTCGTTTGAATCCTTACCGGGATTGTAAACATTGCTGTCAGCCTTAACGGTTCCGCTCATAACCCTAAACAGCGACACCTTTCCGTAGGAATCGGCAAGCGTCTTAAACACGATTGCGCTCATCGGTGCGGCACTGTCGCACGGGGGTTCTGTTTCAGCCTCCACGGGGGATGGCAGATATTTAAGCATGGCGTCCATAAGCGACCGCACTGCAAAGGTATTGCCCGTTGCAAATCCGCCGTATACCGGAACAACCATGCCGCGCTTCACGCTGCCTTTCAAAACGGCGCGCATTTCATCGTCCGTGATAACATCGCCGGAAAGATAACGCTCCAGAAGCTCATCGCTCGTAAGCGCAACCGCTTCAAGCAGTGCGTCATGGTATTTATCATAGTTTTCCATCATTTTTTCGGGAATCGGAATTTCCGTTTCAACATCGTTTGCAACTGTGTATGCTTTGCCGCTTACAACGTTCACATAACCCGAAATTCCTTTCCCCTCTTTTATCGGAATTCTGAACACGGCTGCACTTGCGCCGAATTTTTCGTGAATCTGTGCAACAACCTTGTCAAAATCGGCATTTTCATCATCCATATTATTTATGAACATCATTTTTGCCATTCCGCGCGCATCGGCATATTCCCAGGCGTTTTCCGTGCCGACCTGAACGCCGTTTTTGGCGTTTACAACAATGAGCGCGCTGTCCGCCGCGCGGATTCCGCCCATAACTTCCCCGGCAAAGTCAAAATAACCGGGTGTGTCGATAAGATTGATTTTTGAATCGGCAATTTTCGGCGTGTGCCAAACGCACGGCGCCAAGGTGAGGTTAATGGAAATCTTTCTTTTTATTTCCTCGGGATCATAATCGCAGACAGTTGTTCCGTCGGAAATTTTTCCGAATCTGTCCGATGCCCCCGCTTTATGTAATATCGCTTCGATAAGCGACGTTTTACCTGCTCCTCCGTGACCCAAAACCACTACGTTTCTGATACTTTCTCCACTGAATACGTTCATTTTTCCCGTCCTCCGTTTCCTTGAAATGCAGGCAGTGCCGCTGCTTTTCGCAGCAGTTTTTTCATGCCTGTTAATACTATTTTACTATAAATATTTATATATATATATCCGAATTCTGCACAATAATTATTTTTTATGTTTGGCATTTTGCACAAAATATCATATTTTTAATTACATATTTTCGTCATTTTGACCTTTTCCGCAATAAAAATTGACAACAGCGTTTTTTTTTGATAACATAATCTCAGGTGATTGGAATGATACTTGCAATTGACATCGGAAATACGAATATAGTAATCGGCGGTTTTGAGGGGGAGAGCCTTAATTTTGTTGCACGGCTTTCAACAGACCCGAGAAAGACCGATTCCGAATATGCGGCAACAATAAAAAACATAATCGCGCTTAAATCGGAAAAAACGGCTTCCGTTTGCGGCGCAATCATTTCTTCGGTTGTTCCGCAGATAACGCACAGCCTTAAAAGCGCCGTTAAAATGGTTTACGGCGTTGAATCGCTTATAGTAGGCCCGGGGATTAAAACGGGAATTAATCTGCTTGTTGACAATCCCTCTCAGGTGGGGGCGGATTTGATATGCGCCTGCGTTGCGGCATATAACATGTACGAGCCGCCGGTGCTTATCACCGACATGGGAACGGCAACAAAAATGATTGTTGTGGACGAGCATGCGGCATTCAAGGGCGTTTCGATTATTCCGGGAGTTGAGCTTTCTCTGAAAGCGCTTGCCGGCGGAACGGCGCAGCTGCCGCAAATCAGCCTTGAAGCGCCGAAAACGGTTATTGCAAAAAACACTGTTGAGTGCATGAAATCGGGCGTGATTTTCGGAAATGCCGCACTCGTGGACGGAATGGTTGACAGGATTTTTGACGAGCTGAAAACAAAGGCAACGCTTGTTGCAACCGGCGGACTTGCGCGCATTGTTATTCCGCATTGCCGCCACAAAATCACGATTGATGACAATCTTTTGCTGAACGGACTTTATATAATTTACAGGAAGAATTGTCCGCAGGAAAATTAACTCGGAATTTAATTAAGGGCAAATTTTGCCCGTGCGCTGTATCCTTTCGGAGCGGCAGCATATACGGGAATATAAAATATTCCCGAAAATGGAGGTTTTTTTATGAACAGGACAAAACAAATCGTTTTGTACGCACTTCTGGCAGCAATCACCGTTGTTATGGGATTGACTCCGCTCGGCTTTCTGAAGGTCGGAATTATTGAGATAACGTTTCTCGCGGTTCCGGTCATCATCGCATCCATCACTCTCGGCGCAGCAGGCGGCGCAGTGATCGGCGGCGTGTTCGGATTGATGAGCTTCATTCAGGCATTTACGGGCATGAGCTATTTCGGCGCAACGCTTATGTCAATCAACGCTTTTTTCACAGCGGTGCTGTGCTTTGTTCCGCGCATCCTCATGGGTTTGATTGCCGGTTTGGTTTTCAAGGCGTTGAAAGGGAAAAAAGCCGGTTTTATTTCAACGGGAATATGCGCGCCCGTGCTAAACACACTGTTTTTCATGAGCACACTGTTTCTGCTTTTCGGCAAATCCGATTATATTATGGGAATGCGCGGCGATATGAAGCTTTTAAACTTTGCTGTTGCGTTTGTCGGACTGAACGGTGCGGTCGAAGCGGTTGTTTGCGCAATTCTCGGAACTGTTGTCGGAACAGCAGTATATAAGATTTTAGATAAATAATAAAGAAAATGCCCGAAATCGCTGTGATTTCGGATTGGAATGCTTGAAAAACTCCGGCTCTGCTGAACAGAACCGGAGTTTTTTGTATAAAATCAGAGTTTGCTCATGGCGTTGTTTTCGCAAGTTTAATCCGGCTCAAAACAAGCAGCGGATTGTCACTGCCTGCTGCGGAATCTCAGAGCATAAAACTTTATTCCTTCCGACAGCGCAATGTCGTACACTGCAAATATAACAATGCCGGCAAATATAACAGCAGTACGCGGAAATGCAACAGTGATAAAGAGCCTGAGCAGGGTATAAGTCAATAAAGAGGAGATTGCAGCAAACAGCAGCTTCAAAAGCACACGGACATACCTTTTTGAGAAGCGGCGTTCCGTTATGTGCTTCACAACGGGATAATATCCGGCAATAAGAGCATATGCCGCGACTGCCGCCTTTGACGGAATAATCAAAAATCCGCACAGCGATATAACAGCGTATGTAAGCAATCCGTACCTGATTCCGTGCTCCTCTGTGCATATATAAGTAAAAAGCGTTGAAAAACAGTAGAAAAACAGCTTGCAGGTCGGCAGCCAAACCGCTGCAAGCATTGAAATAATACCGAGTAAAGCCATCATAGAACAGAACGTGATTTTTTTGTTCATAAATATCTCCAATCGGCCGATGAGCTTCGGCATAAAGTAAAAGAGGCATTAGGCGAAGTAAAGAGGTAAAGGAGATTTACGGAATATCACCGAACGCCCCGTCAGCAGCAGGGAATGAGGTCGCCCCCGAGCATTTCACAGCAGCAGTCGGCGCACAGCAGGTTGCTGCAGCAATTGCAGATGTCAACCCCTGAGGAACTGTAGCCGCGCTGATTCCCCCACTGATTATATGATGAACCGCGCATATTTATGTTGTTCAAAACATTCCGGTATTCCATATTCGAGGGATCCATATTGACCGCCGTCTGCAAATGGCGGATTCCGTCAAAATTCCAGCCTTTTGCCATGCAGACGCAGCCCTTGAGAAAGTGCCACTCAGCGCTGCCGTCATTTCTGCGGTTCAGCTCCGCGTCGGCTTCATCATAACGGCGCTGCGAAAAAAGATTGCGGATATAAGCAAAATCGGAATTTGCCGAGTAGGATGAGCCTGCATAGCTTCCCGATGATGAGGATGATGCCGAGCTGCCGTTCGCGCGCATTTTCATAATTGTGTCATAGGCTTCGTTAATCTGCTGAAGCTTTTCCTTTGCCAAATCCTCAAGCGGATTATCCTTGTAACGGTCGGGATGATACTTTTTCACAAGCTCTCTGTATGCCTTTTTTATTGTTGCATCGTCGGCATTTTCGTCAACGCCGAGCACTTCGTACGGATTCATATTCATACCAGTTCCTTTCCCGGGATGTGAAATATTTTTACATCCCCGTTTCTGCGGCATTTCTCATGCCAAGGTAAATAATATTGTCAAGAAGTTCTTTGTTTTTCTTTATATCTATAAGGTCATAGGCGTCCGAAATATCTTTCAGCAGAAGCAGGAGCGATGCATGCACATCCTTTTTCAGCGCGTCAATATCGGGCGGATGACCGGCGGCGGCAAACGGATTGTAGCAGCCGTTTTTAATATCGTCCTCAATATCGGCGGCGGCATCGATAATATAAATAAACCGCCCTGTCAGAAAACCGAGCCGCGCAAGCACCGGGTTATTGCCGTCAATGTCAAAAACTCTTTCCAAAAGCTTTCCGAAACAGTCTGCCGCGCGGTCAGCACTGCTGCAGCCGCTTTTTTCAAGCGCGGATAATTCCGCAAGACTGTTTACCATGCACTTGTACTGCTCAGGGTATTTCCCTGCCGCCTTCCTGAAAGCACGGCAGTAAAACGGCATTGCGGTATATGCTCCGATTTTGTGCTCATCGCTTATATCGTCCTTAAGCTTGAGAAACGTGAGCAGCACGGACATATCCGCACTGTATGAAATTCCGCGGTCACGAATGTATGCAGTGCGTTTTGTGAACGGGTGAACAATGCAGCGCGATTTTTTTAATTCCGGTGTTTTGCTTTCGAGCGATGAAATCAGAATTGCAAGAAATGTCATGTCATAACTCAGTCCGAGACGGGTAAACTGATTGTACCGCCTGCCAAGCTCCCTGCAAAGTCCGCAGTAATAGGCGCGGAATATATTGTAATCGCGGACGCGCAGCAAATCCTTATATACTTTCACAAATCCAAACACATTGCTCCCTCCGAAACCTGTTTCCCGGAAATCTCTTTTCAATTAATATATTTTATCATATTTCTGCAAACAATGCAATGCGGCAGCGTGAATAAATTGTAAATTTTGAAATTATCAGCACTCTAAAGCACCGAGTGCTAAATTTACAAATTGTTCATAAAATAATAATAATATTTGCAAAAACGGGCGTTATAATACAATTGTTCAAAAGAAAAGGAACAAAATAATAAAGGATGGTGATACCGATGGAAAACAAAAATAACCGACGAAGCAGTTCGATCGGTAAAGCTGAAATTTAAAAATAAAAAATATGAAATTATGAATCGAGGTATTTATTATGTTTGAACTCAGACCTTATAACCGTAAAAATAATTCAGTATCTTATAATCCGTTCCGCGATATGGAAGAATTTGAAAAGAGATTTTTCGGAACGCCGTTCGGATTTTTCGGTGATAATCCGCTTGCAGAATTTAAAACCGATATTTCGGACGAGGGAGATAAATATATTCTTGAAGCAGATCTTCCCGGATTTAAGAAAGAGGATATTAAGCTGGATATAAACGGAGATACGCTGACAGTCAGTGCGGAACGTCATTTGGAGCATGAAGAAAAGGATAAAAAAGGCAAATTTGTCCGCTGCGAAAGATCGTATGGTTCATATTGCCGTGACTTTGATATTTCAGCGGTTAAAGCTGATGACATCAAAGCAAAATATAATGACGGTGTGCTGACGCTGACGCTTCCCAAAAAGGAAAATACAACCCCGCAACCCAAACGGCTTGAAATTGAATAACAGATACAACCAAAATACCGGCAAATACGAAAGTATTTGCCGCAGCGTGTCGATAAACCTATCGACACGCTGGCAGACATTGAAAAAGGAAGGTAAATCTGTTCGGCACACACTCGTCGGCGTACAAAAGTACGTTAGAGGGTGTGCCGGACGGAAACAAGCAAAACCCCCGAAATTTCGGGGGTTTTATTCGTTATCCAAACAAATGTCTGATTTGTTTTAGCATTTGTTTAAATAAATAACTCTTTAATTATTGTAATAAAAATGTTGTTTGCTTGTGCTTGACCGACTTTTTCGACAGTCTGAGGCAAATACGAAAGTATTTGCCGGTATTTTCTAGACAGCTGTAAAAGCGCTGATTTCTTCTTCAAGCAGCTTAAAAACCTTTGCCACAAGGTATCCGTCGGCAATTGCATGATTCAAACGCACCGTCACAGGCATAACCAGACGTCCGTTTTCCTCTCTGTATTTACCCCAGTTTATAATCGGAGCAAAAAACAAATGCCCGTCGGGAAGCTCAATATTTAATGAATCATAACTCAGCCATGAAATATATGAAGCGTCAAACCAGTTCGGATGATTAGCCATATCAAGACCGTACGCACGTGTTTTCTTCGCCTTTTCAATATCGGCAGCACAACATTCGTAGAATTTGTTATAATCCTCAAAATATTCCGTATAAACGGGTGTGCAGGTTTCGGTGTCGTCATGGAATATATACTGAGCCGGGTTAATTTTATCATAGCAGATAAGCGTGTCTGTCTGCCACAGGTATCCCATTTTATAATCATCGCGGGAATTCAGCACCTTAGCAAGTATATATAAAAAATTAATATAAAACTTCGTACCCGTCTTTTTTGAGTAATCCTTAAGCGCTGTCACATCAATTCTCGAAGTAATTGATGTCGAACATTTGCAATCCTCCGAAAAATGGCGGAATACACCTTTTCGGTAGTATGTTTCCTTATCAATAATTCTGTAATTCATTTTATCATCTTCTCCTTTTTTTCGGTGCCGGCAGCTCATCATATATTGCTGCAAACAGCTCCTCCAGAAATTGTTTATCCTCAATTTGCTCAACTAAAATCATATCCTTTGCCCCGTCATACGGAGGCTCATGCGGAGCATTCGGAAGCATTGCCTCCGCCGACGGAACAGGTTTAACCAAAAACCGGTCATCGCAAAGATATGCAGCTGTCTTTCCGTTCAGGTAAATAATATATTCCCCCATCATTTGCCTGTATGTTATGCCGCATATTCCCGACAGCTGCTCTGAAACAAAAGTTAAGTATTCCTTGCTTGTTGCCATTGCCGCACCCCTTTCTTTGACCGAAAAATTTATGTTATGGCGAATGCTGCGGCAGAGGATCTTGACCTAACTAACATTCGTTAGGTTAATTATAATATAATGTGCTGCAAATGTCAATAACATTTCAAAAAAATGTTGCCGCCGGCAGGCAGCAAACAGCGCAGACCTGCCGCCGCAGACCCGCGCTGTTTGTCAGTTGGGTTTTACTTCTATGGTTTGCCCGGATTCAACTGTATAAACTCCGCTGCCGATTACCTCAATCCATATCTTTTTATCGGTAGGATTATAAATTCTAGTGCCGTCGGCACTGAAAACAAGAGAATTGTATGCCGCCACATAATCATGGATTTCAATATTTGTTGCGTACCATGTGTCATCGCGTCCACCGAGCTGTCCGCAGATTTCTTCGATTCTGTTCCAGTTATCGTTGCGGTCAAATTCGAAGCTGTGACCCCACACATAGAACAGGCGCGGATAGCGGCGGTCGGGATAAACGCTTGTATCATTGCGAATACTTGTGAATTCTTCAATGTAATCAAATATTTCGGGATTTTCATGGTGTGCTGTCGGCATCCATGAAAGCCAGTCAACGGGTATGGTAAACGAATCGTTATCTCCGCCGAGCGTTCTTGCATAAGCTATGCCGAGGTCAGCCATCCAACCCCTTATTTTTTCATATGAATTGCCGTTGTTGATTACCGTGATGCCGCTGTTCGGATATGCGCAGCCGCGTATAATCATATCAAACCTTTTCTCAAGCTCAAGGCGGCAGTCAAGGAACTCGCGGATGCCCTCAATCGGGGTCAGCTTTCCCGGGGCAAGGTGATATGCGCCGTGAACGGCAACCTCGTGACCGCAGCCGAGAATATGTTTTTTTACTTCATCGGTTGTCATGCGGCGTTCTCCGCCCAAACGGCTGTTCAGATTGAAAGTTGCCTTAATATTATATTTATTGAAAATTTCCGAGAGACGTATGTCGGACTTATATCCGTCATCATAGCTGAAAGTAACAGCTTTTTGCTTCCCTCCGGGGAATCTTAAAAATCTGTAATCCATATCTGTTTCTCCTCTTTATCTCTCTGTTTGTATTCCGTAGAAATAACCGTCCGTTTCGAGGGTTATATCGCCGTTTAAATCGGTGCGGAAAATTTCAATTCCGAGTTTTTCGAGCCTGCCCGTCACAAGGTTGGACGGGAATCCGTATTTATTCCCGATTCCGTCTGAAATAACCGCGGCTTTCGGATTAACCGCGCGCAGAAAAGGTTCGGATGATGAAGTGTCGCTTCCGTGATGACCTATCTTGATTACATCCGCGGAAATGTCAGCGCCGGAAAGCAGAATGTCGCTTTCCGAATCAGTTTCCGCATCGCCGCAGAAAATAACCGAAACGCTTCCGTATTTCATTTTCAGAACCGCCGAAATATTGTTCATTCTGCTATAATCAAGCCTGAGCGGTGCAGCGGCGGAAAATTCCGCTTCTCCGTATTTAAAAGATGTGCCTGCCGCAATATAATCGGCTTCACATCCGTTTTTTTCAAGCGCGTTGAGCATCCGTTCAAAGGTTTTCGTGGTATACGAACGTTCGGGCATATAAAATTTTCCGACAGGAAATGTTTCGAGCACCTTTGCCATGCCGCCGATATGGTCAGCATGCGGATGAGTTGCAACAATACAGTCGATTTTAGTATAACCGAGCGACTTGATATATTCCGCAAGTTTACCGCCGAATTTGGCTTCGCCTGAGTCAATCAGCATACATTCGCCGTTCGGAAGTTCAATAAATTCACAATCCGCCTGTCCGCAGTACAGAAAGTGCACCCTGACTTTTTCGCCCGTGCTTATTGATGCGGTGCGCGAAGCGCCGTTCCATACAACAGAGCAGCCGAACGCCTGCGCAACTGCGCGCAGGGGAACAAGCGTTCTGCCGTTTTCGATAATTGCCGGAGAATCGAGCGGTATGTCCTCTCCGTTCACTGAAAAGCTGTTTTCTCCGGGAATAATTTCAATTTCCGAACTGCCGCGGACAGCCTTTACGGCTGCATTTTGCCCGTCCCAGACAACCTCTGCGCCGAGTGCCGAAAAAACGCCGCGCAGAGGAACGAGTGTTCTGCCTCCGTAAATACGCGGCTCCGCGTCAAACGAAAGCTGTTCGCCGTTTACATATACTTTTATTTCGGTATCGGCAAGCGCACCGTAGGAAAAGCCGCAGAACACCGCACAGAATATTGTTATAACAGCCAAAAACCTTTTAAGACTTTGTTTAACATACATCGTTATGCTTCTCCCCGTTTATAAACGTTTTAATATTATCCGCCGTCATTTCAATGCATCGCCGCCGTGCACTGACCGATGCCCATGCAATATGCGGCGAAAAAACCACCCTTTCATCGGGAACGGAAAAAAGCGGACTGTCCGCGCTGAGCGGTTCCTCCGAAAAAACATCGATTGCCGCGCCTGCAATAATTCCGCCGGAAACAGCGTTTGCCAGCGCTGTTTCATCGGTGATTGCACCGCGCCCGACGTTTATTACAACGGCAGTGCGTTTCATCATTGAAAACTCTCTTTCTCCGATAAGCGCTTTTGTTTTTTCATTCAGCGGAGCATGGATTGACAAAATATCGCTTTCCCTGAGAAGTGTTTCAAGCGGAACACACGGATATTCTTCCCTCCGCACAGCGCCGCTGATGCTGCTGTAGCTGACATTTGCCCCGAACGCAGCAGCACAGCCGGCAACTCGCCGCCCGATATTGCCCATTCCTATAATGCCCCAATTCATGCCGGATATTTCATCAAACGGTTTTCCGAGGTGATTTGCCGTGCCGCTGCGGCTGTAAGCTCCGCTTTTGACGAAATTGTCGTAATACGAAAGCTTTTCGATAAGTGCAAACAAAAGCGCAAATGTATGCTGGCACACGCTTTCCGTGCAGTACCCAGGAACATTGCGCACTGAAATTCCGTGTGCACGGCAAAATCCGATATCAATATTATTATACCCGACAGCAAAAACACAGATAAGCTTCAGCCGTTTTGCTCCGGCAAGAACTTCACCCGTGAGATTAATCTTGTTGACGATTACTGCGTCAGCGTCCGCAATGCGCTCTGCGACAAGCTCCGGTGCGGTTTTTGGGTAAATAACCGTTTCGCAGATGTTTTTTATCGGAGTGAAATCAATATCCGCGCCCATTGTGGCGCCGTCAAGAATAACTGCTTTCATATCAGCTATCCTCAAGCTTTTTAAGAGCCTTCATATCAACCTTGTCACCGCGGTTTTCGCGGTTTCTTCCGTTTTTCAGAATTTTTATGTCCTTAAGATTGTACTGTGACAGTTCGCCGTCCGTTTCGTTATCAAGGCGAACGGTGATTATTCCCTTCAGCATCAGAACGCTGTGAACAACGCCTTTTCCGTCCGGCGTCATTACAATTGCGCCTGCCGACGGAGTTATTTTTGCAAGTTCGTCATAGCAGTTCTGTTCATATTTCAGGCAGCACATCAGTCTGCCGCAGTTTCCCGAAATTTTTGTCGGATTAAGGCTCAGTCCCTGCTCCTTTGCCATTTTAATCGAAACGGGGTGAAAACCGTCAAGAAATGTGCTGCAGCAAAGTCCTCTGCCGCATATTCCGATTCCGCCGAGCATTTTCGCCTCATCACGGATGCCGATTTGCCTTAGCTCAATCCGCGTTCTGAAAACGGAGGCAAGGTCTTTCACAAGCTCGCGGAAATCAACTCTGCCGTCAGCCGTAAAATAGAAAAGAATTTTGTTGGCGTCAAAGGTATATTCAACGTCAACAAGCTTCATTTCAAGCTTGTGCGCTGCGATTTTTTCCTCGCAGATAAGGAATGCCTCCCGTTCCTTTTCTTTGTTTTTTTTCAGCTGCTCGCGGTCAGCGTCGGTCGCAGCGCGGACAACCTCCCTAAGCGGCTGGATAACCTCATCATCGGGAATTTCTTTCACGCCGTGTGCAACAAAGCCATACTCCATGCCGCGCGCGGTTTCAACAATAACCTCGTCGCCCTGTTTCGGTTCTGTATCGCGCGGATCAAAATAGTACGATTTTCCGCTCTCTTTAAATTTAACTCCTATTACTCTTGCCATGAATATCCTCCCAACAATTAATCAGCAGATTCATAATCCACAGCTCATATTTCATCGAAACATTCAGCTGCCGTTTAATCTCCGCCGTACGTTCTATCACCCGAAGCACTGCGCCGAGTGTTGTTTTGGATGAAAAGCTCTCAATCAGCGATCGCTTATCTTCGTTTAGTATTTGCCCTGTTGTTTTAAGCGCTGCCGCGTCACGCATGAAGCTGAGAAACAAATCAAAATGCACTGCGCAGCTGTCCGCATTCTCTTTGCGCGAGCGAACGCCAAACACCTCCGAAACGCCGAGAATTGATAGTCTGTCGCCCGTAAGGCGCGCACATGCGTCAAACATTTTCTCGCGTTCCTCAAAAAAATCCGTGCTTTCGCATATATCGATTGCCCTTCCGATTATTCCGCCGCTGTAGCGCGATATGAAATCTGCCTCATCTGCCTTTGACGGATAAACCGTTTTGATATATTTTTCGATTTTCTCCGCCGGAAACGGTTCAAACATAATCTTTACTCCGCGCGAACGTATTGTCGGCAGCAGATTTTCGCTGTTTTCCGATAAAAGGATTATAACTCCGTATTCGGGCGGCTCTTCAAACGACTTTAAAAGTGCGTTTTGCGCAGCGGCGTTCATTCCGTCACTTCCGCGCACGATAAATATTTTTTTATCCGACAGCGCAGGGCGGATATAAAGTTCATCCGTCAGCGCGCGTATATCATCTATTTTCAGACTTCTTTCACCGTCGCCGATAACATACAAATCGCTGTGCGTGCCTGCCATGTGCATTTTGCACTGCCCGCACTTAAAGCATGGCTTGGTTTCGCCCTTGCAGTGCACTGCCGCGGCAAAAAGCTCTGCCGCCGTGAATTTCCCGATTCCGCGAAGTCCTTCAAAAATGTATGCCTGCCGAACCGTTCCTCCGCGCACATCACCGAGCAGCTGCGTGAGCGCTTTTTGCCCGGTCAGAAAGCTTTTCGGCATCGTATTCAAATTTTCATCCATTCATAGCGCCTCCGAAAATCATAATCAGCCGCCGTTTTTTGCCGCTTCCTCTTTTATTCTTGCAATCAGCGCTGAAACAATTTTAACCAAAACAAGGTTTCCGACAAATATAACTGCGGACAGTATCGCTCCGATCCAGAATCCGTTTATAACGCGCATATAAATTGTTTCCGCTGTCGTAAACACATGGCAGAAGCTGTTGATAACGGATGCAAAGAGGATTGAAGCGCCGATTCCGGTGAGCCACTGAACCAGCTTTATATCTGTTTTCTTTAGATAGTACACAAAAAGGATGAGGCACGGCCATCCGACAAAAAATTCCTTTGTCCGCGGACGGGCAGCCATCTTTTCGGTTATTGTATTGCGCATGAAGTTTTCCGCACCCGATATGCTTTTAACATTTCCGCTTCTGACAATGTAAATCAAACCGACAATTCCGACAAAGCCGGCTATAATTACCCAGAACACTTTAATCTGTGCATTGAGAAGCGCCGGGATTTTTGCAAGAACGCTTTCGGAGCGTTTTGTGCAGAATATAATTCCGTAGGCAGCGGCGCCGTAAAGAATAGGCACTATAAGCGAAAGTTTGATTCCGCGGAAAATAAGCGTATTAATATAGTAATCCATACCGCTGAGCAGCGCAAGCTGAACATATCCGCATATGCACAGCGAAACAAGCGTTACGGCTGCCGTCAGCAGAATCAGTTTTGTCAGCGAAAGTTTTTTTACAGCGGCGCGCAGCATAATAAACACAAGCGTTATGCAGAAGCACGGAGCTATCACTGCATAAAGGCTGGGATAAAGAAGAATTATTGATTCGGGGGCAAGATAGGTAAACGGAACACTGAGAACCGCGCCTGCCGCCGCAACAATTTCAAGAGCGGCGCTTCTTTCCGACATAAGCCACTGAAGCATTGTGAGAGCCATTATAATCATCAGCACCATCGCCGCTGCCGATGTAAGTCTGCGGTTAATCTTATATGACGAAAAGTCCGTGTCAAAGGACGCAGTGTTATATCCGAACCGGTTTATCTTTTTTATAAAAATTTCGGCAGCCTTAAGTGTGCGCTCGTTCTTCGATTCAAACGTATCGGTTCCGTTTGTCAGCTGCGTCATATTAACAAATCGCGTGTTTCTGTCAATAACGGAGTTGAGCATCTGGTAATAGCGGAAATGATAATCCGTTTCGCCCGAACCCGACATATCAAATGTTTCATAGCAGCGGATAACTCTTCCGTCTGCAGCCGCAACAAGCTGATTATATCCGAAAGGCTTCTGATTCGAAAGCTGGTCCTGATTTTCCGTCAGTATAAGAGTAAGCTTATGCTTTTTAATGAGATTGCACAGCGGCTTGTAATTTCTTGAAGCGCCGACCTCACGCACCTGCTGCTTCCTGTAATTGCTTTTAAGATTTATAAAGCGGATGTCATATTTTTCAACCAGTTCTTCGATTATATCAATATATTTTGCCGTGGAATAATTTCCGACCATCATTGAAAGAACAACTTCGTAACCGTTTTTCTTCGCTTTTTCGATTTTATCCACGACGAAACCGGTGGAAATCTGCCATGCGTCCGCCGCACCCTCGTAAATAACATACACGGTTGCGTTGTAATCCGTTTCAAGCTTGACAAATTCATCGCTTTTGTACTTTGCCGGCAGCCACATGTTAAGGTAATCCTTGCAGTCCTGCCTTTTTGTTACAAGAACATAGCTGTCATTATGAATATTAGGGTCTTTTGAAAGCATTTTTATAATTTTTTCGCTTTCATCATCGTACTTATGGCAAAGTACATTGTATTTGATGCCCGTGATATAACCTGCGGAAATGAGCGAGTTTACGCTCTCCTCGGCAACAACCGCCGTTTTAACGCCGATTGCCTTATAATCGGTCAGCGCTTTGTCAAACTCGTCCTTGCTGAGCGTCATTTCAAAGTTATTATAATTCATTGCAACAATAACGTCGCGGTTATTATCTTCGCTGTCCACGCGCGTGAGCACAGCGGGGAGCATGAGCGACAGCGCCGCAATTGCCGCAAATAATCTGATTATGATGCTTTTTTTTGTCATTAATTTTCCACCCTTTCAGATGATCCCTTTTTAAGGAGATATTTTATCGTTCCCGTTAAATACAGCACCGCGCCGTAAACCGCTCCGCAGCAGAGCAGCGGGATTATGAATGTGATTTTGCCGCCCGTAAAACCGGGGGCAAATATTTTGAACACTGCAAATACCGCTGCCGCTGCCGCACCGCCCAAGACTATCCTAAGCAGCGATGAAAGCAGATTTCTGTCAGCATAGCTTCCGGTGACTTTTTTCATTGTTACGGCAACGTTCACTGCATAAAGCGTCAGCAAAACAGTTGTTGCCGCACTGACAGCCACCGCTCCTCCATGGCGGACGGCAAACATATTTACAAGAGGTTTAAGTCCGATTACCGCAAGCGTTCCCGTAACCGTGCAGGCATACCTGGAATCAAGGTATAAAATCTTGTTGAAAAGCTCCTGGCAGACATAGCCGAATGCGCCGAGCGTGTATATTGCAAACAGCAGCGCCGTTGTATGCGTGAGCTGAGGAGTGAATTCTCCGCGCTCATACACAAGCCTGATAACGCTTTCGCCGAAACATATAACAGTGAGAATAAACGGCAGGAATATGGCAAACATAATCGAGATGATGTACTGCAGCAGTCCGCGCAGATAGTCAATATTGCCCTCCTCATAATTTTTGCTTATAGACGGGAAAACAACATTGCTCATTGCAACAACAAATACGCTTGAAATCGTTATAAACAGATTTGAAGCATAGTTAATTGTTGTAACCGCTCCGTTTTCCGCACTGACAAATGCCTTATCAATTAAAAAACAAACCTGGAACATCATATTTGATATGAAGATGTACAGCACCTCGGAATTTCCGCCTTTTGAGCGGAACTCGTCCGTTATCGCACCGAAAAGCCTGTACCCTTTTTTATAAAATGACGGCAGCTGAATCGCAATGTGCAGAAACCAGCCGATTGTTGTGACAATACCGACCGTAATTATGTCTATATTCTTTACGAAAAGCGAAGCTATTATTATAACGTTGAACGGCAGGCTCATTATTGATGTTATGAAGAACACGCGCTTGTTTTGCAGAACGCCTGAAATTATGTAGGCAATTATAACAAAAAGAAAGCTCGGCAGCATAATATACATCAGCTTCACCGCCACGCCGTACAGCCCTTTGTCAAGTCCGGGCAGCAAAAGGTGCGTTATCGGACCCGCAAATGCATACAAAACGCACGTTACGGCTGCGATAATCAGCGTTGTCCGCGTTATAAAATACGAAACATAACGCCGCTGCTTTTCCTCGCCGCTGTTTTCGGTTTTGTTAAGGTTTTTTATTATCAGAGTGGACAGCGCCACACCGATTCCCGTAAAAATAAGATTCACCAGCCCGAATATCTGGAAATATATATCGGTGTACGCGGTTGCGCCGAACACCCACGCAAAAACCATATCGCGCAGAAATCCGATTCCCTTGGCAAGCAGGATTCCCAAAACGACCATTATATACGCAGCGCCGTTCATAAAACGCGCCTCCTTTTCACAAAAAGCTTTTCGGGTCACTTCTTTAATAATATACTATCTGACCGCATATAGTCAATATTTTATTGACTTTTTTATGAAATTTTCTTATTTGGGCGCAATATTCGCGAAAGGAATATTGACATAATTTCCGAAATGAATTAAAATAGCAGTATAACATAAGTTAAAGGAAGGTTGATGATGGAGAGGCTTATATTAATCGTTGACGATGAAGCGCCCATTGTGGAAATACTTAAATACAATCTCACAAAATCAGGCTATAGAGTAATCGTTGCTTACGACGGCGAGGAGGGTTATTATTCCGCAATCAATCAGAAGCCGGATCTCATTCTGCTTGATGTTATGCTGCCCAAGATGGACGGTTTTGAGGTGCTGCGCAAAATCCGCGAAAAGCAGTCAACTCCGGTTATTATGCTTACGGCGCGCGAGGAAGAAGTTGACAAAATTCTCGGGTTGGAGCTTGGCGCGGATGATTATATCACAAAGCCGTTTTCCGTGCGTGAGCTTACGGCGCGCGTTAAGGCGAATCTGCGCCGCAATTACGAAACGCGCGAGGAGGATAATCAGCGCCCGATGACGTTCGGCAGCCTGACAATTGACCCCTCCGTTTATAAGGTAACGAAAAACGGCAGGGAGCTTGAGCTGACGCTGCTGGAATTTGAACTTCTGAAATTTCTTGCAATGCAGCCCGGAAAAATTTTCTCGCGCGAGGCACTTTTGGAAAAGGTCTGGGGATATGATTATTTCGGTGAGGTGCGCACGGTTGACGTTACCGTCCGCCGCCTGCGCGAAAAAGTTGAGGATAATCCCGGAGCGCCCGTTTATATAATGACAAAGCGCGGCGTGGGATATTATTTTAACAAATAAGCGGGGAATGTGAATGTTTAAAACCATACAGTGGAAAATAATTGCGATTTTCCTGCTGCTCACCGTCAGTGTGATGATTGTCGTGGGAACATTTCTGCTGCAGAATATCACCGCATACTATTATAATGATTTCAGTAATTCTCTGCGCGAGCAGGTTTTTACTCCGGATGTTACAAAGGAACTGGCAGACGCCGCTTCTTCAAATGACGCGGTGGACAGAATGCTTGAACTTATGAAGGTCTATTCGATACGCATGGGGATTGATTCGTTCAGGAATTACTACATTCTCGATAATTCGCTGAAAGTTCTCGGCGGTTCCGACAACTCGGTTAAAAGATTTGATTCGGCGCCTAATCTGCTGCTTGCACTCAACGGCTCTCCGGGGGAGGAAACGGACAGAAGCGCCGACATAATGGATTATGCCATGCCTGTGAAGCACGGCGGCAAAACGGAATATATAATTTACATTACCGATACAAAGGTTGAAGTCAATGAAATAATCGGAAATATGTTTATCAATATCTTTTGGGCGCTGCTTTTCGGAATGTTAATCAGTGCAATAATGGGATTTTTCCTTTCGCGAACTATTATATCGCCGATTTCAACGCTCCAGCACCGGAGCGAAAGCATGGCAGAGGGTGATTTCGGGCATAAAATCGAAGTCCGTTCGCGCGATGAAATCGGGCGGCTCACGATTGCTTTCAACAACATGGCGGCAAGAATTAACATGAATATGGAAGAAATTCAGACAGAGAAAAACAAAGTTGAGGCAATTCTGCTGCATATGACCGATGCTGTCTGCGCATATGATAACAACGGGCGGCTGATTCACATAAATCCCGCCGGAGAAAAGCTGCTCGGAGAGCTGAGAACAGAGGATTTTGATGATTTGTTTGAGCGGCTCGGCGCAAATATTTCGCTTTACAGAATTCTTTACATTGATCCGACGGAAACGATTGAGCGCGATATTGAGCTGAACGGCAAAAATCTGCGTGCGTTTTTTGCTCCGTTTACGGCGGAGCGTTCACTCACGGCAGGCGTTGTTGTCGTTTTGCAGGACGTTACAAAAAGTCTGCAGCTTGACAATGCACGGCGCGAATTTGTTGCAAACGTTTCGCATGAGCTTCGCACACCGCTTACCACGATTAAGAGCTATGCGGAAACGATTGCCGGGATGGAGCAGGATGATGAGCAGAGTCCGGTGCTGCATTTCATTAAGGTTATTGAAAGCGAAGCGGACAGAATGACCCGGCTTGTCAAGGATTTATTAACGCTTTCCAAGCTTGACAGCTCAAAGTATAACATTCAAAAGGAAATGTTTGACCTTGGCGCACTCGTCAGAAGCGTTACGGAAAAGCTTTCCGTTGCCTGCGGCGGCACACATGAAATAACGCTTGAGGAACACATGGAATCGCCGGACTGCTACGGCGAACGTGACGCAATTGAGCAGGTGCTGACCAATATTGTTTCCAACTCAATAAAATATACGCCGGACGGCGGAAAAATCGAAGTTAAGTGCACCGGCAACCTGAAAAATGCTGTCATAACCGTGCGCGACAACGGAATCGGAATTCCGGCGGAAGATTTGCCGCGCGTGTTTGAACGTTTTTACAGGGTTGATAAAGCCCGCAGCCGCCAAAGCGGCGGAACGGGACTGGGACTTGCAATCGCAAGAGATATTGTTCTCCGTCACGGAGGGAGCATTTCCATCGACAGTCCTCACCGTAACGGAACAATTGTCACCGTTACGCTGCCGTTATATAATAAGGGATGAAGCATTATCTTCGTCATATCCGGGGGTCGGTGCAGTGCGGCAAAACGGCTTGATGCCGAAGCTGCATGGGAATTGTCATACATTCCTTTTATTTCCGGGTAAAAGTAATAAAGCATTAAGCTGAATGTAATGATTTTGTAACAATAGTATTGTATAATAGTATCAGATGAAATTATATACATACATTGTTTTGAATCCGCAGTTCGGTTAATTAATTTGTTTAATGAAAGGAGTACAGCCATATGTCAGTGATAAAAAAATTCGGCGCATTTTTTGCGGCTGTGCTTGTGGTTTTTTATGCATCTGCCGCAATGGCGGCAAACCCGGCGTCATTTGCTGCCGGGGACAGCGGAAACGCATGGGATCTGATCGTTGTCCGCAAGCCTGAGTCTAAGAATTCTGCAACGCTTAAAACAACGTACGGAATTACGGGTACGGGCAAAAACGGAGTTAAGGTTGCATATTACCGCTATAACGGCTCGGCATATGTTTCCGTGAAAAACGGAGACGGAACTATGGCGCAGACAACCGTGGGCAAGGCGGGCGTGTTTTACAAACAGGTGAGTCTTTCCGAGGGGCATAACAAATTTGCCGTCAGGGCGGACGCAGGCGGCGCTTATCAGGTGGTTTACTTTGATATCAACGTTTTGCGCCAGGAAATTATGAATAATGTTTCCAACGGGATTCAGTCGCTTTATAACGGCTGGATGAGCTAATCGTTTAAGAGCTTATAAATTTAAAACTGCGGCCGAGATTTCCGACCGCAGTTTTTTTGTGACAGCGAGGTGGGATTTTGCTTAAGGAACGGATTAAATCCTCCGCAATTGTTTTTCTGATTTTTAATATGCTGTTTCTTGTCGGCGAGATATGGTTCGTCCACAGCTATTCGGCGGTGGGCGAGCTTGCAGTGCAGTACTTGCGTTCGGTACCAGTAATCAAAGAGCTTCTGCCCGAGGAGCGGAGCTACAGTATTCCGAAGGAGAATCTTTCGAAACCGAGAAAATTTCTTATAAACGACGGCTCTCTCTGGATGGCATATTATAACACCGATGTGGGGTATTCCCCTATTGAACAGCGCACCCGTTCTATAATTAACGGACTTTTAAAGGGTGATATTGCAGCAACGCGCAAAATTCCGTATGAAACATGGGAGGAAGGATTGGAATCTGTCAGCGTTTATGTTGAATATCCGATTTCTTTCTCCATACCGCTGCTCTGTGAAATAATGGGCGTCGGCTCGGCGAAAGCGCCGCAGGACGCAGAGCATGTGAAAGATTTCATAATTCTTCCGTCCGATGAAAAAAACAACGTATGTGTGCTTGTGCGCGACTTTTCCGATAAAAACGACGCATATGCATATATGCTCACAGGTGACTATGAGCTGCCGGCAGAGGATTTGTCGGTATATGCAAATGCCGGAACGGACGGATACTACGAACCGGCGTTCAGCACCGGACTTGAGCTGGACGCGGACAACGTTACTTTAAATCCGCTTGTGCTTTTTTCGGATTCGCGCCCTGAAACGGATATTATCGAATCGCACAGTCTGACGGGAGATGATGTTGACAAGCATATTCTTCAGGCGTTTTCATTCAACCCCGTTTCCGCAAATGATTACCTGGACAAAAACGGAGCGGTTAATTATATTGAAAATTTTGCTTCGGCAAAGTTTTATCCCGATTCGCTTTTTGAATACAAGGCGGTGAGCAATGACCGCGGAATTGTTTTAAATGAAAACACCTCGGATTACAGCGTTCTTAACAGCGCAATTGACTTTGCTGAGCGCGTGTGGGCAAGCACAGGCGCCGACTCTCTTAATGTTTTGGTTACAAGCGACCTTTCGGATTACGACAGCTCGCGCCCTTATACATTCAGATTTGACTATTACTGCAACGGAAGACCCGTTGAAGTGCGCCTCCCTGCCGCTGACGGGCATGAAAAAATGTCATGCGCGATTGAAATGACGGTTATGGACGGCAGATTGATTTCATACAGGCAGTATATGCGCGACTACAGTGTGCGTGAAAAAGAATCCGTTCGCGGAACATTTGTTGACGCACTGGATGGCTTTGTGAACAAGCTTTCGTCTGAAAAGGGCAAGATAATAATTGAGGATATATATATCGGATACATTGATGAAGGGCAGAGCGAGGAGCTTTCCGCATGCTGGCTGGCAAAGGTCAACCGTGACGATAAAATATATCAGTATGCGCCCAAGGGTGTGCAGAGAACGGCGGTGAACGGATGAACTGGTCAAAGCTTAAAAGCATAATGATATTTTTCCTTATCGGAATCAATGTGTTTTTGCTGATTGTTTTTTCATTCATTACCTACCGCGAAAACTATATTCATGATGATGTTATCAATGCGGCGGCTTCAGTGCTTGAAACCGGGGGATTTCCGTGCGATCCGAACCTGATTCCGAATATGTACAGAAACACCCCGGTGCTTAACGCCGATTTTTACACGGCGAGTGAGCTTTCGGATGCTTTTTTCGGGCGGCAGCTGCCATTCAGAACGGAGGGATATTCACTTATTGCCGAATCGGACAGCGCAAGGCTGACCGTCAGCGGCAGCTCATTTGCATTCGAATCGGATAGGACGGAGCAGTCTGCAAGTCCGTGGAAAATCCGCCGTGCACTCGAAAAAGCCGGAATTAATATGCACGGCGCAGTTTATGACAGTAAGAAAAAGCAGTTCGTTCTTTATTATAAAGGATTGATTCTTGATAAAATGTATATAAAGGCAGGCATTGACTCTGACGGAATTCTGTGCGGTGCCGATGCGGCATGGGCGCAGGTTTCCCCCTCATCCGTAAAAAAACGTGTGTCATTTATGGAAACAGTGTCATCTTTGCCGCAAAAAATAAAAAAGAAAGGTCCTGTGCAGAAAATTGAGCTTGCCTATGCACTCGATTCCTTTCACAGCGATAAATATGTTTTCCGCCCGTCATGGATTGTAACGGTCGGCGGAAAGAAAACGACAATCATATGCGAATAATCAAAGAAGCAGCCGCGCATTTTGCGCGGCTGCTTCTTTACTATTTTCAGGCGGTAAATCTGTATGCGCCAAATTCATGTCAAATGTAAATATTACGGTTTATTATAAAAATATGTTAATTACAGACGCGTACATACGAATAAAAAAAACAAATGCGGTCATAATATTACCGAAAAAAGGGCATTATACCCGATTGAAAGGATGGATTTTCTTATGTGCAAAAATCTTGTTGATACACAGGAGTTTACCAAGGAAGAAATAATGCACATCATAAACATCAGCCTTGCGATTAAAAAGGCGATTAAAAACGGATATTATCCGCAGCTGCTGAAAAACAAAACGCTCGGAATGATTTTTCAGCAAAGCTCAACGCGTACACGTGTTTCGTTTGAAACGGCAATGCAGCAGCTCGGAGGTCATGCGCAGTATCTTGCGCCCGGGCAGATTCAGCTCGGCGGACACGAAACCATGGAGGACACTGCGCGTGTGCTTTCGCGGTTAGTGGATATTATCATGGCACGTGTTGACGCGCATGAAACAATTACCAAGCTTGCACGCTGCGCAGATATTCCCGTTATCAACGGAATGAGCGACTATAATCATCCCACACAGGAAATCGGCGACGCAATCACCATGTTTGAGCATCTTCCCGAGGGAAAGAAAATCGAAGACTGCAAAATCGTTTTCGTCGGTGATGCAACACAGGTTTGCGCATCAACCATGATGATGACAACAAAGCTTGGAATGAACTTCGTTCATTTCGGACCGGAGGGGCATCAGCTCAGCGATAAAATGCAGAGCATCGGAAAGGAAAACGCTGCGGTTTCGGGAGGATCGTGCACTGTGACCGACAACGAGGACGAGGCTCTCCGTGATGCGGACTTTATTTATACCGATGTTTGGTATGGACTTTATAATGCTGAGCTTTCCAAGGAGGAACGGCTTGCAATTTTCATGCCGAAATATCAGGTTACACCTCAGATGGTAAAGAAAGCAGCGCCGCATGTTAAATTTCTGCACTGCCTGCCGGCAAGCCGCGGCGAGGAGGTTGTGGACGAAGTGCTTGACGCGCCTTACTCAATCGCTTTTGATGAAGCGGAAAACAGACTGACGGCAATGCGCGGAATCCTTGTTTATCTTCTTGCGGATTCTCTCCCGAATGAATTTGTCATGAGTGCGGCAAAAGCAGGAGTTGACGATGCGCTCAATAAAATATTAAGAAGCAGATGAAGGTAACGTGAAAGGATCTTTCACGTTAGCCTCCGACAGGATTTGAATGCCCGTGCGAAATTTTCCTCGCTTTACTCGGAAACGCACATGGGCGCAATAATCTCTTATCATTCCTTGCCCTGCCGATAAGAGATTTTCATTACTATTTGCGCCGGCACAGGGCGGCGGAATGGAGATTATTATGGAAAATAAAACAAAAAAGTTTCGTTTGTTCGACGCTGTTCTGGCTGCAGTTTGCATTGTGCTTGTTGTTGAATCAGCTGCGCCTGCGGCGGCAATCGGCAATTCACAGTTTTTCTGGTGGATATTCCTGCTTATAGGATTTTTTCTTCCGTATGCCATGATTTCGGCGGAGCTTGGTACAGCGTACGAGGATGAGGGCGGTATTTTCGACTGGATAAAACGAGCTTTCGGCGCAAAATGGGGTTCCCGTGCGGCATGGTACTACTATATCAATTTTCCGTTATGGATGGGCTCGCTTGCCGTTCTTTTCACCGATGTTACCGGAAGCGTTTTCAAACTGCAGCTCGGAACGTTTTCATCAATCGTATGGCAGCTCATATTTATCTGGGCGGTTGTCACGGTTAGCTGTTTTAAAATCAGTGACAGTAAATGGATTCTGAACATTGCGGCGATTTTCAAAGCCGTTTTAATGCTTGCAATCGGTATCTTAGGAATATATGCAAGTATAACACGCGGAGCGGCAAACGATTTTTCGCCGTCAACCTTTGTTCCGGGTCTGAACATTCACAGCCTTTCAAATATTTCGGTAATTATATTTAACTTTCTCGGATTTGAGGTTGTAACAACCTTTGCTTCCGAAATGCAGAATCCCGGGAAAGAAATTCCGCGTGCGATTATTCTCGGCGGAATTTTCATCGCCGCATTTTATATTCTGGCAGCATTCGGTATAAGCGTTGCCGTTCCGGCTGAGGAGCTGACGGCGAGCAGCGGACTTATTGACTCGTTTATGCTTCTGACCGGAAAAACAGGCGGATTTCTGATAACGCTGTTCGGACTGATGTTTTTATACACGCTGGCAGCCAACCTGATTTCATGGTCGCTCGGAGTTAATTATGTTGCCTGCTATGCCGCGCAGCAGGGTGCGCTTCCGTCGGCGCTGGGAAAAACCGATAAAAACGATATGCCGATCGGTGCAAATATCATAAACGGGATAATAGCCTCGCTGATTGTGCTTGCCGCGCCGATTATCCCGAGCGAGGACGTGTTCTGGAGCTTTTTCGCACTGAATATGGTCACGCTTCTGATGTCGTATATTCTGATGTTCCCGGCATTTTTGAAGCTGCGCCGCACTGACCCTAAGGCAAAGCGCCCGTTTAAAATAAACGGCGGAGAGGGAAAGCTGAAGCTGATGACTTACTTCCCGATGACACTTTTGGTGCTTTCCGTTATTTTCAGCGTTGTTCCGCTTGATAAAACGGAGTTTTCGTCAAAACTTCCGCTGATTGTCGGCACAATTGTTGCCATTGCAATCGGCGAAGTGATAGCCGCAAAGGCGGTTCGCAAATAATAAGCAAGAAAGAAGGAATTTATATGAAAACCTGTGATTCAACACCTAAAAAGGACGGTTTCCGTATGCCCGGAGAGTTTGAGCCGCATGACGGAACCTATATAATATGGCCGCAGCGCCCGGATAACTGGCGGCTCGGCGGCAAGCCGGCGCAGAAAACCTTTGCTGAGGTTGCGGCGGCAATATCAAGGTTTGAGCCTGTCACCGTGCTTGTAAATCATGATCAGTATGCAAATGCGCGCCATATGCTCAATGACGATATTCGTGTGCTTGAAACATCAAACAATGACTCATGGGTGCGTGACTGCGGCGCAACATTTGTCACAAACGGCTGTGAGGTGCGCGGCGTTGACTGGGATTTCAATGCATGGGGCGGTCTGACGGACGGATTGTATTTCCCGTGGGATCTTGATGACGCGGTTGCGCAGAAGATGTGTGAAATTGAAAGAAAGGTTCGCTATAAGGCGCATGATTTTATTCTTGAGGGCGGCTCAATTCATGTTGACGGCGAGGGAACGCTTGTAACAACCGAGGAGTGTCTGCTCAGTGACGGGCGCAACAGCTCTATGACGAAAAAAGAAATTGAGGACACTCTTAAGGAATATCTCAACCTTGAAAAAATCATATGGCTGAAAAACGGCATTTATCTTGACGAAACAAACGGTCATGTTGATAATATTTTCACATTCACCGCACCAGGAAAAGCGCTGCTTGCATGGACTGATGATGAAAATGATCCTCAGTATGCAATCAGTTCGGAGAATCTGCGTATTCTTGAAAACGAAACCGATGCCAAGGGGCGCAAAATCGAGGTGACGAAGCTTTATCTTCCGAAACCCGTGCTGATTACTGCTGAAGAAAGCGAGGGCGTTGACGCTGTTGAGGGGACGCTTCCGCGGACGGAGGGTGACCGCCTTGCCGCGTCATACGCAAACTTTTATATGGTAAACGGCGGCGTTATATTCCCGAAATTCGGTGACCCGAACGATGACCGCGCAGAAGAAACGCTGAAAAAAGCTTTTCCCGACCGTGAGGTTGTCGGGATATATGCGCGCGAGATTCTTCTCGGCGGCGGAAATATTCACTGCATAACGCAGCAGGTTCCCAAAGCCTGCTGTAAATAAGGAGGGCAAGCATGACATCTCCGAGAATTGTTATAGCGCTTGGCGGAAATGCACTTGGGAATACTCCCGGAGAACAGCGCGAAAAGATTGACGCTGCCGCACCTTCGCTGGTGCAGCTTATTGCGCAGGGGTATGAAATAGTCGTAACGCACGGCAACGGACCGCAGGTGGGCATGATCAATCTTGCGTTTGACGAATCAAGCCGCAAAAATGAAAAAATCCCGTCCATGCCGCTGCCGGAATGCAGCGCAATGAGTCAGGGTTATATAGGCTACCACCTGCAGCAGGGGATATTAAAGGAGCTTAGGCGGGAGGGTATGCCCTGGCACGTTGCTTCAATGGTGACGCAGCTTGAGGTTTCGGAAAACGATCCGGCGTTTCTTAATCCGACAAAGCCGATAGGCGGCTTTTACACTCGTGAAGAAGCGGATAAAATCACCGCCGCAAACGGCGATATTCGTTTCATTGAGGATTCCGGGCGCGGCTACCGCCGCGTTGTTGCATCGCCCAAGCCTGTCGATATTGTGGAAAAGGCTTCGATTTTGAATCTTTTGGATAATGAATTTATCGTTATTGCATGCGGCGGAGGCGGAATCCCCGTTATAAAGCGCGGCGACGGAATTTACGAGGGTGTGCCTGCCGTTATTGACAAGGATTTTGCAAGCGCCTGCCTTGCGGAAGCAGTTGACGCACAATATCTGTTCATACTGACGGCAGTTGACAGAGTCTGCATTGATTTTGGCAAGCCGACATGCCGCGAAATAGAGGAAATGACGGTTGAACAGGCTGAAAAATATTGTGAGGAGGGGCAGTTTGCCCCCGGCAGTATGCTTCCGAAGGTTAAAGCGGCAATTGCTTTTGCCAAGGGCAAAAAAGGCAGACGCGCCGTTATTGCATCGCTTGAAAAAGCGCCGCTCGCCATTCGCGGCGAGAGCGGAACTCTCATCACATTGTAGAAAAAAGGTGCTGTTTAAAAAGGCAAATTCGTTGCAATAATGCGTTAAAATGCTCGTTAATAGACAAACTATTAACGAGCATTTTACCTTTTCTTGCGTTCCGGAGTTTTTTAACGTCCTCTTTTCAGAAATCCCTAATCAATCGAGGATAATTGCTGCGGAATCCTCATGCTTTTCTATTACTTTATTCTGCGAACCGCTCTGTGACGGCTGGCTGCCCTGAGAGGTGCTGCCGGAGTGGCTTCCGCCCGTCTGCGATGGCTGCTGAACGGATGATGTGCTGCCGCTTGAACCTGAATGTGTGCCGCCCGAAGCTGCGGTGCTGCTGCCGGAGCCGTTTGTTTCGTGGCTGCCGGAATTTGAAGAACTGCCCGTTCCGGATGACGGTGACTGCGTTGTGCTGCTGCTTGTGCCCGGTTTTTGCGATGAAGATGTTGACTGCGAACTTTGCCCGGCTCTTCTTGCCGCAACCTTGTTGCTTTGCGAGGTTGTTGTCTTCCGCTGACCGGTGCTGCTTTTAGCTGCCGGCTGCTGCGAGCTTGCCGATGGAGCGGTGGTTTTTGTGTCATTCTTCACTTCGGATTTTGTTTCCGCGTCCGGCTTTTCATCAGCGGTTTTGTCTATGTAACCGGTATCGGGAACGTTAACCTTTTCATCGGAAACCTCTGCCGTTTTATCGCTTTCCGCTTTATCGGCAGAATCTGCCGCATTGCTTGAAGCATCGGCAATTTTATCCGGTTTCTGGCTGCCCGTAAAATACACATACGACCCTACAAAAAACACTGCGAAAATCAGCACAAAGCTGAGCAGCAGAATCAGCGATGTGAGTCCCTTTTTGCTTTTCTTTTTATGTGACCTTTTCTGCGGCATATCTTCACCTTCATCCTTTACAAATCTGTTTTCAACAAGCTGTTCAACATCTTCTTCGCGGCGCGCGCGTTCACTTACATCTCTTATATCTTCAGACATAAAATCATAACTCCCTTACTGATTGGTTATTTATTACCGGCAGTAAACACGAACTGTGTTTATATAAATATTATATCATCTTTATGCAGTAAGTAAAGATATTTTTCTATTAATTTATTATTAAATTTTGATTTCAGCGCACGTTCATAGTACGAAAGCTGCTTTTCATACTTCTCCGCGATTTCGGACGGATTTTCATATGTATCCGTTTTATAGTCCACAAGGACAACGCAGTCTTTTTCCTCGAACCAGCAGTCAATAACACCCTGCACGCAGATTGTTTCATTCTCAGGGAGCGATGGCTCAATTTCCGATGCCGGTACGTTTATGACAAACGGCGATTCGCGGTGGAGCTTGTCCGCGCTTCTCATGCGTTTGCCGAGCGGACTGTTAATAAATTTTTCAATTTTATCAATATTGATAACGGAGGCTTCTTCATCGGTGAGTATGCCGCGGCTATGCAGATTTTCTATCTGATTTTTCACCGGAGTTCCGTCAAATCTGATGTGCTCAAGAATTTTGTGGTGCGCCGTTCCGAAAAACGCGCCGGTAACAGCTTTTTTTGTTTTCAGTTTTTTAAGCTTAAGCCTTTTATGATCGGCACGGTTCAGTGAATGAAGTGTGCCGTCTGCTTCATAAAGCAGATTGAATTTCTCTTCCTTGAGCTGCGAAACGGATGCCTTGTTGGGAAGTGTTACGGCAGCGCTGTAAGGATAAGAATAATCAAGCAGCCTGTTTATATTTTCATCGGCAGTGAAGCTGATTTTCTGCTTTTCCTCCGCGGCTTTTGTTTTTTCAGCCGCGTCGGCTTCGATATATCTGACATTCCATTTGCCGTTCACGGAAAGCTTCAAAAGCTTTTGATAGCTGTCGGCAAAAAGAATTTCGTATGCCGCGGGAGCGTAGTCAACGGGTGAAAAAACCTCAGGCTTTTTCACTGCGCAAACAGTATGCAGCTCTTCTCTCGCACGGGTGAGTGCAACGTACAGCAGCCGCATTTCCTCCGCAGCGGCGGCTGTTTTTTCCGTCAGCGCCGCAATGCGCTGCATCGGCGAGCTGCATCGGAACCGCAAATCCGGGTCGGTAATATTTATGCTCACCCCCGTATTTCGGCTGATAATCATTCCGCCGGGCATGCTGTCCGCTCCGTGATAGGTTTTTTCGCAGCCTGTAAGATATACTATCGGAAATTCGAGACCCTTGGATTTATGAATACTTGTTATTCTCACAACGTCCATTTTTTCGGACATTGATTTTGCTTCGGCAGTGCTTCCGCCGCTTTGCTGAACACCGGTGACATAGTTTACAAAATTGAAAAGTCCGCGCAGATTTGTGCTTTCAAACTCTGCCGCACGCTCTAAAAGCAAATCAAGATTTGCGCGCCGTTTTTCCCCGTCGGGGAAAGCAAGCACCGCTGCGGCAATGTTGGTTTCGGCATATATCCGCCGAATCAGTTCTTCAACGCTGACAAAGCCTGCGGCACGGCGCCATTTGCCGACCGACTGCACAAATGAGAGGCATTTTTCGCGCAGCGCGGAACTAATTTCCGCCTCACCGCTGCAAACCTTATCGAGTGCGCTTTTAAAGCTGCCGCCGCCGCAAAGGCGAATTTCCAGCAGTTCGTTTTCATTGAACATGAACATTGGACTGCGCATGGCCGAAGCAAGCGGAACATCGCACTCCGAATTATCAATGAGCTTCAAAAGTTCAAGCACTGTGCCGACCTCGCCCGATGTGTAAAGGCTGCCGCCGTCCTCGTAATATGACGGTATTCCGTGCGATGCAAGCGCCTGCTCGTAAACATCGGCAGATCCTCCGGGGGCGCGCATGAGAACAGCAAAATCGCAGTAGCGCGCCGGGCGCAGCACACCCTCGTCCTTATCCCACACAAGCCGTTTTTCCGCAACGGTTTTTTCAATTTCCGCGGCTGTAAATTCGGCTTCGGCGCGGCAAAGCTCCGCTGCATTTCCTGCGCAGTGCACAACGTCGATTTCCGCCCTGCGCTCATTTTCCGTGCCTTGCATGAAGTCCGCTCCGAAGTCAAGCCGGTGTTCCTTTATATAGTCGATTCCGCACACATCCGGGCGCATGATCATATCGAAAATACTGTTCACCGCCGAGATAACGTTTCGGCGTGAACGAAAATTGCGTGAAAGAAAAATCCTGCGTTTTTCCGCATTTTCATCCGCGGAGGACGCATCGCATTTTCCGGTGAATATTGATGGATCGGCGCTGCGGAAACCGTAAATACTTTGCTTGACATCGCCCACCATAAACATGGCTCCGCTTGAAATTGCCGAAAAAAGCGTGTCCTGCAAATCATTTGAATCCTGCATTTCGTCAATATATATTTCATCAAACGAATCACGGATAACCGCCCCTGTTTCCGTGAGCGTTTTTCCGTCCGCAGTAATTATTTCAAGCGCAAGATGCTCGCACACCGAAAAATCAAGAATTTTCCGCTCCGCCATTTTATCCGCATATATTCTGCCGAGCACCTTTGCCGCCGCACAAAGCGCTTTTATCATCGGATAAAGCTTTTTCTGCACCGCCGCACACTCATCATATGTAAGCTCAAGAATGTCCGCGCATCTTTCGCCGATTTTGTCCATTTTCGAGCGGATCGCCTTAACAACGTCCGCATCTTCGGGGGAGCTTCCGCTTTTTCTGCGCGGAAGTTTAACGGAGAAATGGGGGGAGAGGCAGGCGCGGAGTGAATCATAGTCGGTTTTTTCCGCGGCTGTGCGAAAGTTTTCACCGGCTTCGCGGAAAACCGCTTCATATCCGAGTCCGCACGATTCCGAGAAAACGGCGGCGTTTTCCGCCATCTGTGCCAGGCTCTTTGCCATGGCACGGCACTCTTGCACAGACAGTGAATAAAAAGGAGTTTCAGAGTAATCACGGCTATATGTTTCTGCAATTTCATCAAGCCATTTATCGGGAAAGGCTGCCGACTGCGCTTTTTTATACAGCTCGGAAATCATTTTTGTATAATCTCCGCCTTTCCTTTTGCCGGAAAAATCCGAATCGGATTTGTCGGAGCTGTAGCAGCGTTCGAGCATTTCGAAACCCTCGAGAACAGTTCCGCGCTCAGCTTCATCGGGGAACATTTCTTCTATTATATAACCGTCTGCGGCAGCGCTTTCGGAAAGCTCGTCACCTTTGAAAGCGGCGAGTGCACTGTAAAATGCGTCTGCCGTTTTTTCAAGCGCGTCAATCTGAAGAAGCGCGGTTTCGCCCGTGTCACCGATGCGGATATCGGCAGGGAGATTAACGCGGTAGTAGTTCTGCCGCACAACGTTATAGCAAAATGCGTCAATCGTGCAGATACTTGCTCCCGACAGAAGCGTGAGCTGCCGTGACAGCCGGCGGCGCTTTTTTTCATCGGTTTCGCTTTTCACCGCTGCGGCAAGCGCTTTTCCGATTCGCTCGCGCATTTCGGCGGCGGCAGCCTTTGTGAATGTCACAATCAGCAGACGGTCAACCGAAACGGGGTTCTCATCGGACTTGATTCTTTCGATTATCCTCGTTGTGAGTACCTGCGTTTTTCCGCTGCCTGCGGCGGCGCTTACAATAATTTCAGCCGGCGGCGCATATATTGCTTTTTCCTGGTCTTCAGTCCACCGCATTTTCCTCAGCCTCCGTTCTCTGCCAGATTTCCTCGTCCTTAATTTTTTCAAAGGTTTTCACGCGGCAGCCGCCGAACCGCCCGTCAAAACGGCACACGGCGGCATAATCGCAGCGGTCGCACGCATCTTCGGTGCGCTCCAGCGGAAATTCTCCGCCGCTGATTTTTTCCGCTGTTTTTGCGATAACTCTTTTAAGATGACTAAACATGGAATTGAAATTTTTATAGGTTGCCTGTTTTTTACTGCTGAGCGTTTCATCGCCGCCCATATGCAGGCGCATATCGTCCTCGGCAAGCACAATGCCGCTCATTCTGCGCCGCTCTGTATGCAGCCGCGTTATTTCTTCGCTGTCTGTTCCGAACGGTGCGTCTATAATCGGATCGGACAGATTACAGTACAGTATCCCGGCCGGTTTATACCCGTTTTCGCATAGGTTGGACAGATAAACAAACAGTTGGAGCGAAAGTCCGTGATAAACATCGTCAAGCCTGAGCGCCCTGTCGCTGCTTTTATAATCCACAATGCGGGCAAAGGTATTTTTTCCGTCGGGAGAAAATATGTCCGCACGGTCGATTCTTCCGCGGAGGGTTATGCGCCCTCCGTCTGCCAGAGTAAGGCGCATCGGCGCAAAGCTTCCGTCATCATCAAAACTGATTTCATATCCGAGCGGAACAAAATCTCCGTTCACAATATGGCTTCTGACTGCATAAACACACTTGAGCGCCACGCGCCGCAGCCTGTTGTAAAGCGCTTTAATGCGCGGAATTTCAAGCGCCGAGCCGTTTACCGAACTGAGTGACTGTTTGAGAATCAGGTCTGTATTTTCCTTTATAAAAGCGTCGTCTATTGTGTGCCATGAAAGCTTTTCGCCGCTTGCGGAGTATGCCGAAGCAACCTTTTCGGAGAACAGATTAAGAAAATCATGCAGAAACGAACCGCTGTCGGCATTGTTTATTTCAAAAACCTCGCGCGGACGGAGCTTAAGCACATATTTTGCGAAATACGAAAACGGGCAGTTATTATAAAGCTCAAGCCGGGAAACGCTTGTTTTCATCTCGCCGCCGAATGCGCGCGCGGCAAGCACGGGGTCTATTTTCTGCGGCTCGTTGGCATATTCCGCAAATCCGAGCATGGATTTAAGCAGCGGCGCAAAAAGCTCATCCTTTTCAAAATATGCCCCGGCGGCACTAAGCTCATGAGGAAGCTCCTCTCCGTGCATCGCGCCGCGCAGCGATGCCGCAAGCAGCTCAAATGCTTCTCTGCGCGAAGCAACGCTTTCCTCTCCGTATTTTTCTTCCGTAATATTATCATCATACTCAATATCGGGGAAAAGCGTGTGAATCCGCGTTATGATTTCGGAACAAAGAAGCGCGCCGCCGCCTGAATCGGCAATCGCATAGCTGAGATTCAGTCTTTTATCCGCGCAGGTCAATGCGTCATAAATAAGAAGCTGTTCGCTCTCGGCCTTTGCAAGCAGTCCGGGCGGAAGTTCAATCCCGAGGGCTTCAAGCTCCTGTCTGTCTCTTTCGGAAAAAATTCCGCTGTCCGCTGCGGGCGCAGGAAATTTACCGCTGTTCACCCCGATAAGGAAAACGGCGCGCGCACCATGCCCTTTTATTCTGTCAATGCTGCCCACGCTCACACAGTCGGAGGCGGACGGAATTGTTCCGATTTCAACGGCTGAAAGTCCTGTGCTCAAAGCTGCACAGAATGTTTTGATATCGGTTGTTTTATCGCCGGCAATTTCACACAGAGAGCTGAGGATTTCGGTCAGCAGATTATAAACCTGCTTTGTCTGCAGCGCATACACGTTTTCACCGTCGGCGGCAAGAATATCGGAAAATTCTGTGATTTTTTCCTCCAGTCCGACCGCTTCGAAAAACTCCCCGAGCAGTGCGCAGATTTCACGCACCGTTTGTTTCTTCCGCAGCTTTTCCGCCAAGTCGGAAACAGGTGTTACCGCCCGTTCGCGAAGCTCGTTTATTTTCTCAAGTTCCGAGTTGTTTTTCGCATATTTAAACGGTTTTTTCCACATATACGGGCGAATTCCGCCTGCAAGGCAGTAGTTTTCCAATATATCCGCTTCCGCCGGTTCAAGCGGCGAAAACGGACTTTTTATGTATCTGAATATATTTTCATATGCAAATCCGCCGATTGCCAAATCCAGAACCGAGGTTACAAATAATGTTACGGCGTGACCGGAAAGCGGCATCTTTCTGTCAATAAATACGGGAATCCCGTATATAGGGAAAATACGCTCTATGAAACATTTGTAATCATCAATATTGCGCGCAACAACTGAAATATCACGGAAGCGGCAGCCGCCGCGCACGAGGGCAATAATTCTGCGTGCCGCGTCATGAATTTCCGCCGCCATTGTTTTTCCGCAGAAAATGCGGATGCTTCCGTCAGTGCCTGCAAACGGAACCGTTTGTTCGGAAAAATACATTTTTTCAAGGCAGCAAAGCATCGGCGATGCGCTTTTCATTGCTCCGCTGACATATTCTTCTGCTTCAACATCTGTTCCGAGCCTTTCCGCAAGGCGCACAAGGGTGTTATGAGTGCGCTGCGCGGGCGAGAACGGCTCGCCGTCGTCAAGGCACAGTCCAACGCACACGCGATTCGCTTTTTTCAGCATTTTTCCGATCAAAGCGTATTGCTGGGGATCAAAATCGGAAAACTGATCTATGTAGATACTTTTTCCTTCAAAAATACCGCTGCTCTCCGCAAACTGCGCCGCAAGCGTTATAATATCCTCCGGGTCGGCGGCGCCGCACTCCTCAAGCCGCGCATTATAAGCTTCAAGAATTGTTTTGCAGTCGGCAAGTTTTTTTTCGAGCAGCGGATTATCGGTGCTTATGCGCGCGTTTTCAAGCATTTCCGCCGTTATGTTATAGCGCCTGAAGGTTGTTATCAGTCCGGACGCCGTCGGTGCAAGCATATTTTTTCTGACAAGACCTTCAAACAGGCGCATTTTTTCGGGCGGCAAATCCGATGTGCAGAAGCTTATCAGCATTTCACGGACGGCATTGTCGGAAATGATTCCGCTGCCGCCGCCGCTTTCCGAAACAATTTTCCGTGCGAGCTTTCGAAAGCTCATAACCTCGGGGCAGCCGAGTCCGCACATCCCGAACTTTTCGATTATTTTCTTTTCGGCAGAAAACGAATACTGCTCCGGCACAAGATATACTGCGTCCGAAACATCTGCCATATCATTAAGCATAAAGCTCGTTTTGCCGCTCCCTGCGCGGCCGCTCACAATCTTCAGTGACAATGCACTCACCTCTTATATTTAAGTATACAATTTTTTATGCAGCATTTCAAGGACATAGATAAAAAATAATTTACACGCTTCAAATTTGAACAGAATGTTTCATAAAGATGAATTTTGGAAAAAAACCTTTACAATCTTATGGTTTTTATGCTAAAATGTATGAGAATATTTAAAGTTCGGAAAAAATATCGGATTGGAGATTTTCATATTGGATACGGAAAACAAAAAAACCATATTTTCGGGTATTCAGCCGTCAAGCGACTCAATCACGCTCGGAAATTATCTCGGTGCACTAAAGCACTGGGTAACACTTCAGGATGATTACAACTGCATTTTCAGCATAATGGATATGCATGCAATAACAGTGCGGCAGGAGGCTGCAAGACTGCGCAGAAACACTGTTTCGCTTCTTGCACAGTATATTGCCTGCGGACTGGACGCCGAGAAAAACATAATGTTTATTCAGAGCCATGTTCCGGCGCATGCGGAGCTTTCATGGATTCTCTGCTGCTTCACGCAGATGGGCGAGCTGAGCCGCATGACGCAGTTTAAGGACAAATCGCAAAAGCATCCCGAAAATATCAACGCAGGTCTTTTCACATACCCGGTGCTGATGGCGGCGGATATTCTGCTTTATCAGACAGATCTTGTGCCTGTCGGCGCAGACCAGAAGCAGCATCTTGAAATTGCGCGCGATATTGCGCACCGCTTTAACACGCTCTACGGAGATGTGTTCACACTTCCCGAGGCATATATTCCCTCAAAGGGAACGGGTGCGAAAATCATGAGCCTTCAGAACCCGTCGGCAAAAATGTCGAAAAGTGATCCTAACCCCAACGGCTGCATTGCGCTTTTGGATAAGCCGGAGGATATTCTCCGCAAGGTAAAGCGCGCCGTTACCGATTCCGACGCGGAGGTTGCATACCGCGAGGGAAAGGACGGGGTGAACAATCTGCTTACGATTTATGCCTCCGTGACGGGCAAAACCATTGATGAAGCCGTAGCCGAATTTTCGGGAAAAGGATACGGAGATTTCAAGGCGGCAGTCGGCGAAGCGGTGTGCGAACATCTTATCCCGATTCAGAAGCGTTACGATGACCTTATGAAAAACCGCGACTATCTTGAAAGCATATACAAAAAGGGTGCCGAAACAGCATATTCCTTAAGCCGGCGCACACTTACCAAGGTTAAGAAAAAAGTCGGTTTTGTTGTCGGCTGAGGGAGAGTAAAAAATGAATAACAGCAGAATTTTGATTTCGTTTATCGTTGCTTTTATCCTGACATTTGTCACAACTCCGTTTGTGAAAAAACTCGCCTTTAAAATAGGCGCTGTTGACGTTCCGCGTGACAGCAGAAGAATGCACAAAAAGCCGACGGCACGGCTCGGCGGACTTGCAATTTTCATCGGATTTATCGTCAGTGCGCTTGCATATGCCGATATGACGCGTGCGCTCGGCGGAATCCTTGCAGGCTGCGCCGTGATTGTTATTCTCGGAATATTTGACGATATTTACGCGCTCAGTGCCAGGCTGAAATTCGGAGTGCAGCTCATTGCTGCTCTTCTGCCGGTGTTCTGCGGAGTTCGGATAGATTTCATCAAGGTTCCCGAGTTTATTTCGCAGTATGGTTACATCGGACTCGGATGGTTTTCCGTTCCGCTGACGATTTTATGGATTGTCGGCATCACAAATGCCATCAATCTGCTTGACGGGCTTGACGGTCTTGCCTGCGGTGTTTCCACAATTGCCGCGCTTACGCTGCTTTGCATTGCGCTTATTGTGGGCGAGCCGGAGGTTGCATTCATAACAAGCGCGCTTGCCGGCGCATGCTTCGGCTTTCTTCCGTACAATTTTAACCCGGCAAAGCTTTTTATGGGTGATACCGGAGCGCTTCTGCTCGGATTTGTTTTATCGACAATATCCGTTCAGGGTCTTTTCAAGGGTTATGCAGTTATAAGTATAGCTGCTCCGTTTCTGATTCTCGGACTGCCGATTTTCGACACCGCGTCGGCAATACTGCGCAGATTAAAAAGCGGCAGACCGATAATGTCGCCCGACCGCGGGCATCTTCACCACAGGCTTGTTGACGCAGGATTTTCACAGAAGCAGGCGGTTACGATTATTTACCTTTTATCGCTTGTGCTCTGCATAACGGCTGTTGCGCTGATTGCAACGGGCGCCGTTTCATGGTGGGCATTTGTGATTGTGCTGCTTGCATTTACAATGTTTTTATGGCTTGCACCAAAAATAATAGAATGTCTTTCAGATAAAGACGAAAATAAGGAGGACAAACATGCTTAAGATATTTACGGTTTTCGGAACACGCCCCGAAGCGATTAAAATGGCGCCGCTCATTTATGAGCTGCAAAGCCGCCCGTCCATCGACTGCAAGGTGTGCGTTACGGCGCAGCACCGTGAAATGCTTGATATGGTTATGAATCTGTTCGGTATAAAACCGGATTTTGACCTTAATATTATGACGCCGAGGCAGACGCTTGCAACGATAACCACAAAGGCGCTTACCGGACTTGAGGAGGTTTTCCGCGAGGAAAAGCCTGACATGGTGCTCGTTCACGGCGACACAACCACAACATTTGCCGGAGCGCTTGCAGCGTACTATAATCAGATTAAGGTCGGTCACGTTGAGGCGGGACTCCGCACATACGACAAGTATTTCCCGTTCCCAGAGGAAATGAACCGCCGCCTTACGGGTTCGATTGCAGATCTTCACTTTGCGCCGACAAAAAATAACAGGGCAAATCTTATTAATGAGGGAATAAATCCCGATAATATTTTTATAACAGGGAATACTGTTATCGATGCATTCAAAACAACAATTAAAAAGGACTTTTCGTTTGACGGAACTCCGCTTGAGGGCATTGATATGTCAAAGAGGATTATTCTCATGACGGCGCACCGCCGCGAAAACCTCGGCGCACCGCTTGAAAATATATGCCGTGCCGTTCAGCGCATCATCCGTGATTTCCCGGATGTTGAGCTTATTTACCCGGTGCATCTTAACCCTGCCGTACGCGACACGGTGTTCTCAATTCTCGGAAACACAAACCGCGTTCATCTTGTTGATCCGCTTGATGTTGACGTGCTGCACAATGCAATGAGCAGAGCGTATATTATACTTACCGATTCCGGCGGACTTCAGGAGGAAGCGCCGGCGCTCGGAAAACCCGTTCTGGTTCTCCGCGGTGAAACGGAGCGCCCGGAGGCTGCCGAGGCAGGTACGGTTAAAATAGCAGGCACACGGGAGGATATTATTTATTCTCTGACGGCGCAGCTGCTGACCGATGAAAAGGAGTATCACAGAATGAGCGTTGCCGTGAATCCTTACGGTGACGGAAACGCATCCCGCAGAATTGCCGATGCAATACTCTATCACTTCGGAATCACAAGCTGCCGCCCCGTTGAGTGGCTTTAATCTGATATATGAGCAAAAATACCACGCGAAAAGAAATTATGGAAGCGCTTTCCGCCGTCACGCAGCTCGGAATCCACGTTGCAGTTTCCTTCCTTTTGTGGATTTTTGCGGCACAATGGGTGCGCCGCACGTTCAGACTCGGGAATTATGTTTCCGTTTTGGGAGTAATTTTGGGGGCAGGCAGCGGCGCGCTTTCATTTTGGAAATTCTGCACGGGAACTGCGCGCCGCGCAGCGCATAATACGCCCGAGGGCGGCAAGGATGCACGCGGTGACGGGAACAGCCGCGGCTGACGCAGCACCGGGGGTAAAATAATTCTCCGTATTTAATTTAAGGGGGCGGATATTTTGGAAACCGAAAATGAAAAAAGCTCCGTTTACCGCGAAGCGGCAAGGGTGAGCGGAATAATATTTCTGTTCGGATTGATTGAACTTGTAATTTTCTCAATTTTCATGTCGTTTCGCCGCGATGTGCTTATAGGTGTGCTCTACGGCTGCGCATTTGCATCGCTCAATTTCTTTTACCTTGCCTTTTGCGTTAAGCAAAGCGTTAAGAGAACCGAGGGCGCTGCAAAAGCATTCATGGGGGCGACATATACCACGCGTATTATTCTTTGCGGAATAATGATTGTGATTGCCGCAAAGGTTGCTGCAATCAATCTCTGGGCGGCAATAATTCCGCTGTTTTTTCAGCGGTTTGCCGTTTTTGCGGTGAATCTTTTCGGAAAAAGGGGGAAATAACGCATGAACGTATCTGTTTCCGGTCCTGAAATTATGTTTACAATTCCGCTTTTCGGCGGAATCGGAGTGAGTGAAACAATTGTGAACAGCTGGATTATAATGGCTGTTATCACACTACTGTGCCTTTGGCTGACGCACGGGATGAACAGAAAAAATCCGCCGCGCAGGCAAATTATTGCCGAAAAGCTCGTTTCAATGGTTTATGATATGGTGCGCGATGTTATGGGTGAGCGCAACATGAAGTTTGCGCCGTATATCGGAACACTTTTCACATTTTCGATTGTCGGCAGTCTGTCGAGTCTGACGGGACTTCGCCCTCTGACAGGTGATCTCAACACAACGCTCGGCTGGGCGCTCGTAACATTTCTGATGGTTCAGGTTGTCAGCATCCGTCACAACGGATTTTTCGGCTGGCTGAAAGGATTTACTCAGCCGGTTGCGCTTATGACGCCGCTGAATATAATCAGTGAGGTTGCAAACCCGATTTCGATGGCTTTCCGTCACTTCGGAAACATTGCTTCGGGTCTTGTTATAACCACCTTGGTTTACGGAGCTTTGGCAGCGCTGAGCGGCGCAATTCTTCATTGGGTGCCGTTTCTCGCGTCCGTTCCGCTGTTCCAGGTCGGACTACCGGCATTTTTATCAGTATATTTTGATGTTTTCACAAGCTTTTTACAAGCTTACATTATATCCATGCTGACAATGGTTTTCGTCAGCAGCGCAAACGAATAATAATTGCAGGCAAGAATATTTAAATAAAAAATTTGGAGGTTATTATTATGGAAATGACAGAAGCTATTATCCGTGCAGCGTCGGCTGTCGGAGCAGGACTCGCAATGATTGCCGGTATAGGACCCGGTATCGGTCAGGGTTATGCGGCAGGTAAAGCGGCGGAAGCTGTCGGCAGACAGCCTGAGGCAAAGGGTGACATCACAACGACAATGCTTTTCGGCTGCGCCGTTGCAGAGTCCACAGGTATTTACGGTCTTGTTGTCGCAATGATACTTCTCTTTGCAAATCCCCTTGTATAAGTTAAGGAGGGATTGCCATGGAGTTCGTATCGATAGATACATGGTCGCTCATCTTTACCTGGGTCAATCTTTTTATTCTTTTTCTTATCATGAAAAAGCTGCTCTTCAAACCGGTTATGAATATGATTGAAAGCCGGGAAAAGGAGGTCGGCGAAATGTACGAAAAAGCTGAATCCGCACAAAAAGCCGCGGAATCCATGAAAGATGAATGCACCAAGCGCCTGCAGGATGCCCAAAATGAAGCAGGGCGCATTGTAAACGACGCAAAAAACACCGCCAAGCAGCGCGGTGATGAAATTATCAGCGCGGCACAGGCGGAAGCGGCTTCCGCGCGCAGCAAGGCTGAGCGCGAAATTGAGCATGAAAGAAAGGCAGCTGCGGCTGAGCTTCAGAGCGATATTGCCGACATTGCCGTTTCAATTGCAAAAAAGGTTATTGAAAAGGATATTGACGGAAAGGACTGCGAAAGGCTCGTTGAGGAGTACATCTCGGGTGATGGCAGATGACAGCGCAGGAATATATGCTTTATGCATCATCGCTCTTTTCTCTTGCCGATGACGAAGAGCGAATTGATTCGGTTTTTGAATCGCTTGAAGCAATAGGGAACGCACTTTCCGAAAATCCGGAGTTTATCACTGTGCTTGACGCACCGAATATTGAGCGGAGCGAGCGGCTCGCCGTTTTGGACGAAGCTTTCGGAACGCTTGATATTTATGCGGTCAATTTCCTGAAAATACTCTGCGAAAAGCGCAGCGTCAGCGGCTTTGAAAGCTGCCGCGCATACTATTCAAAGCTCCGCGACAGAAAAAATAACATTGAGCATATTACCGTAACAACGGCTTTTCCGCTTTCGGACGAGCTTTGTGCGCGGCTAACGGAAAAACTTGAAGCGGAACGCGGCAAGCACATCGTTCCTGCCTTTAAGGTTGACAAATCGATTCTCGGCGGTCTTGTCATTGAGGGAGAAGGCTCGCGGACGGACGCCAGCGTTCTTTCAAGACTGAATGCGATCAAAGACCGGCTTTTATCCGGGAATAAGGATTGAGGGTGAAAAAATGCAGCTTAAATCGGAAGAAATCAGTAAAATAATTAAGGATAAAATAAAAAATTATTCAAATAAAACCGAGCAGAAAGAAACAGGTTACGTTATTGAAGTTGGTGACGGCATTGCAAAGGTCAGCGGTCTGGACAACTGCATGAGCAACGAGCTTGTTGAGTTTGAGAGCGGAGAAACGGCAATGGCGCTCAACCTCGAGGAGAACATTGTCAGCCTTGTTATTCTCGGGAGCGACGCGTCCATCCGCGAGGGGGATGTTGTAAAACGGACGGGGCGCGTTGTGAGTGTTCCTGTCGGCGAAGCGCTGCTGGGCAGAGTTGTCAATGCGCTCGGAGAACCGATTGACGGAAAAGGAGAAATCAAGGCGGCGGAATATAAGCCGATTGAATCCCCTGCACCGGGAATTATCGAAAGAAAATCGGTCAGCGTTCCGCTGCAGACGGGAATTAAAGCAATTGATTCGATGATTCCCATCGGGCGCGGTCAGCGTGAGCTTATCATCGGTGACCGTCAGACGGGTAAATCCACAATTGCGGTCGATACAATTATAAATCAAAAGGGTCAGGGCGTGAAATGCGTTTACGTTGCAATCGGACAGAAAAAGTCAACGGTTGCGCAGATTGTGGACACGCTTGAAAAAAGCGGCGCCATGGAATACACAACCGTTGTTGCCGCAACTGCAAGCGAGCTTTCGCCGCTTCAGTATATTGCGCCGTACTCCGGCTGCACCATGGGCGAGTATTTTATGAACAAGGGCGAGGATGCGCTCATCGTTTACGATGATTTGTCAAAGCACGCGGTTGCTTACCGTGCGCTTTCACTTCTTATCCGCCGTCCGCCGGGACGCGAGGCTTACCCCGGAGACGTTTTCTATCTTCATTCACGTCTGCTTGAGCGCGCGGCAAGGCTTTCCCCCGAATATGGCGGAGGTTCGCTCACCGCGCTGCCGATAATTGAAACACAGGCCGGTGATGTTTCGGCATATATCCCCACGAACGTTATTTCGATTACAGACGGGCAGATTTTCCTTGAAACGGAGCTGTTCCACTCGGGAATTATGCCTGCGGTAAACCCCGGTATCAGCGTCAGCCGCGTTGGCGGAAGCGCGCAGATAAAAGCAATGAAAAAGGTTTCGGGAACGCTGAAGCTTGCATATTCGCAGTACCGCGAGCTGCAGGCATTCGCACAGTTCGGAAGTGACCTTGACAGTGACACCAAGGCGCGCCTTGCTCAGGGCGAGCGGATTGTTGAGGTTTTAAAACAGGATAAAAATTCCCCTGTTCCCGTTTCTAAGCAGGTTGTGATTATTTATGCGGTTGTAAATAATCTTCTTGAAGATATTGACGTGCATGCAATCGGAGAATTTGAACAGGAGCTTTATTCCTATATCGATTCAAATTATCCGCGCATAGCGGACAGCATTAACGAAACGGGCGCGCTTTCGGATGAAACGGAAGCCTTGATAAAAAAAGCCGTTTCCGAGTGCAAGGAAAAATTTTCTGCGGCGAAATGAGGTTGAAAACAGATGGCTTCAATGAAAAAAATAAAGAGCCGCATAAAAAGCGTTGAAAACACGCGGCAGATAACAAAGGCGATGGAGCTTGTTGCAACAAGCAAGCTGCGCCGCGCCAAGGAGCGCATTGAGGCAAGCCGCCCGTATTTTGAAACGCTGCTTGCGGCGCTTGATGAAATCAGCGCGTCAAACAAGGACTTTTCATCGCCGTTCACGCATCCGTGTCCGGAAAACGCGGTGCGCTGTCATATTGTTATAGCAGGTGACCGCGGTTTAGCCGGCGGCTACAATTCAAATTTATTCAAATCGCTCAGCGTTTCGCCCGGGGATGTTATTTTCCCCATAGGAAAAAAGGCGGTTGAGTATTTTGAAAAGAAAGACGTTAAGATTTTCACAAGGATTTACGAGGTTGCGGACGATGTGAGTATTTCGGATTGCCATGCAATCGGGCGCGAGCTTTCGGAGGCGTTTCTGAAGGGCAGCTTTGCAGCGCTTGATATTTCATACACGGGATTTGTGAATGTTCTGACGCAGATTCCGAAAACACGTTCCATCCTGCCGATAACCGGGGCGGAGGGCAGTTCTCCGAAGAAAAGCCTTATAATATATGACCCGTCTCCCGAAGCGCTGTTCGAACAGATTGTTCCGCATTATATAAGCGGCGCGGTTTACGGCGCATTGTGCGAATCGCTGACATCCGAGCTGAGTGCGCGGCGCACGGCAATGGAAGCGGCAACGGATAATGCCGGCGAGATTATAGACAAGCTCAGCCTTAAATACAATCGTGCGCGCCAGGCAGCAATAACGCAGGAGCTTACGGAAATTGTTGCAGGCTCGCAGTCATAAAAGGAGTGAAACCGATGGAGAATATGAACAAGGGAAAGGTAACGGCGGTTATCGGACCCGTTCTCGATATAAAATTTGAAAACGGAGAGCTTCCGAACCTTCTTAACGCAATTGAAATCACACACGGCGGCGGAAAGATAGTGGCGGAGGTTGCGCAGCATATCGGCGATGATGTTGTTCGCTGCATTGCCATGAGCTCAACAGACGGACTTGTCCGCGGCGCCGATGCGGTGGATACGGGGCATAAAATCAGTGTGCCGGTCGGCGATTGCACCCTCGGAAGAATCTTTAATCTTTTGGGAGAACCCGTTGATAACCTCCCTGCTCCGGAGAGTGCGGAAAGATGGGAAATTCACCGCAACCCGCCGAGCTACGATGAGCAGGAAAGCACCACCGAAATACTTGAAACCGGAATTAAGGTCGTCGATCTTATCTGCCCGTATGCAAAGGGCGGAAAAATCGGTCTTTTCGGGGGTGCAGGCGTTGGCAAAACGGTGCTTATCATGGAGCTTATCAATAACGTTGCAAAGCAGCACGGCGGTCTGAGCGTGTTCACAGGCGTTGGCGAGAGAACGCGTGAGGGCAACGATTTGTATAACGAAATGAAAGAGTCGGGCGTTATTGAAAAGACGGCGCTCGTTTACGGGCAGATGAACGAGCCGCCGGGAGCGAGAATGAGAGTTGCGCTTTCGGGACTTACGATGGCGGAATATTTCCGTGACCGCGAAAACCAGGATGTGCTTTTGTTTATCGATAATATATTCCGCTTCACACAGGCAGGCAGCGAGGTTTCGGCGCTGCTCGGAAGAATGCCCTCTGCAGTTGGTTATCAGCCAACGCTTGCAACAGAAATGGGCGCGCTTCAGGAACGCATAACTTCAACCAAAAAGGGTTCGATAACGTCTGTTCAGGCAGTTTATGTTCCTGCCGATGACCTTACTGACCCGGCTCCGGCAACAACATTTGCGCATCTTGACGCAACAACCGTGCTTTCGCGTGAAATATCCTCGCAGGGTATTTATCCTGCCGTTGACCCGCTTGATTCCACATCGAGAATCCTTTCGCCCGACACCGTCGGCGCAGAGCATTACGAAACGGCGCGCGCAGTGCAGAGAATGCTGCAGAGATACAATGAGCTTCAGGATATAATCGCAATCATGGGCATGGACGAACTGAGCGAAGAGGATAAGCTCACGGTCAGCCGTGCGAGAAAAATCCAGAGATTTCTGTCGCAGCCGTTCTCTGTTGCGGAACAGTTTACAGGCATGAAAGGCAAGTATGTTCCCATTAAGGAAACTGTCCGCGGATTTAAAGAAATAATTGAAGGCAAACATGATGATCTTCCCGAGTCGGCGTTCCTGTTCGTCGGAACAATTGACGAGGCAGTTGAAAAAGCAAAAAAAGGATGATAAGCTATGAGTGAATTCCGGCTTCAGATAGTAACTCCCGATGGACTGATGTTTGACGGAGAGGCGCAGGGGATAATTGTCCGCACAACCGAGGGAGATGTTGGCATACTTCCGCGTCACAGCGACTATGCCGCTCCCGTTTCAATAGGCGTGGCGCGTATACTGACGGCGGACGGTGAGCGCAAAGCCTCCTGCGCCGGAGGATTGCTCTCCGTTTCGGACGGAGCTGTGCGCCTTATTGCATCAACGTTTGAATGGGCGGAGGATATTGACGTTGAACGTGCAAACTCGGCGCGCGAACGCGCTGAAAAGAAACTCGGAGTTTTGGGCAGCCGCTCCGATTATGAATATAAGCTTGCACAGGTCAGGCTGAAAAAGGCATTGGCGCGGCTGAGCGCTTCGGAAAACAAATGAAAAAGGCTGCTGAGCATGCCGGACGGAGGTTTTGAATATGGCTGAAAAATATGGGGTTGTTCCCAAACGCTTCACGCGTGAATGGTGGGATTATTTTTGGATGTACTATAAATGGCACACAATAGCCGTTGTATTCATCGTAATTGCCGTTACCGTTACGGTTGTGCAGAAAATCAATGCCCCGGAATATGACCTCACGCTGACATATGCCGGCACGGGATATATTTCGGAGCAAAGCAGTGACAAGCTGCAGAAATCACTTTCTCCGCTCTGTGATGATGTTGACGGGAACGGAAAAAAGCAGCTTTCCTTTCTTCAGATAAATCTTTCGGAGGACAGTAAGGACGCACAGTATACCATGGCAATGTCAATGAAGCTTCAGCTTTCGCTTTCGGAGGATGAAACGTACATTTTTATCATGGACGAAAATCTTGTGAAAACATATTCCGGAGATGACGAACAAAGCGGCGTTTTTGCACCCGTTAAGGACTGGCTTAAGGCAGATGTTACCGAAGACAAGCTGTATGCGGCGAACAGCGGTGAATATGTTGCCGTTAAGCTTGATGGCAATAAATACCTTGAAAATGCCGGTATTGATACAAACGGAAAGTATCTTGTAATGCGTTTCTATCCGCGAGAGGATCAAGAAAAACAGGTTAATGGTTACAAGGCGGCTGCGAAGCTTGCAAACAAAATTTTATCGGAGTAATAAAAAGGGGCTGTGGCTTTTGCCACAGCCCCTTTTAATGCTGCTGTTTTCTGCGTTTGGTGTAGATCCAAAATATCGCAATTGACAGAAGTGAGCAGAACACCGTCAGCATAAATGCGGAAATAAATGCCGGCGACGCAGGATCCATGATATTTTTCCCGACGAATGTCGCAGGAATAATGCCCGGCAGCGTTCCGAGAACGCTTGCCGAAACATATGACAAATACGGAAATTCAAGCGCCCCGAGGTAAAGACTGATAAGGTCGCACGGCAGGCAGCTTATAACGCGCAGAAAAAATGAAAGGAAGAATCGGTGGCTGCGCTGCTCCGAAAAAAGCTCAGCAATGTCAGCGCCCGTGAAAATACCGCGTTTTTTCTTGCCGTCAGCCGTTTTGCGTTTTTCGCGCCGTGCAATCTTCGCTTCAACAAAATGCACAGCGTCCGTTCCCGATATCCGTCCGATTATATAAGGAACGGTATAACAAAGAGCTGTTCCGAGGCAATTAATCAAAAGCGCAGCAGCAGGCGGAAACAAAAACCCCGAAAGAATATGCAGCACAACAATCGGAAACACCACTGTAAGGCTTTTTGCCATAAACAGCAGCAGCACAAAGACCGCCGCGCGAGGTGTGCTTTTCGGACTGCGCGAAAGAAGCGCGTCCACTGAAAAGGATCTGAAATTAAGCAAAGCATATATAATAATAATCAGATATATAATCAGCGGAGCATATTTTACAAACCGCCTTTTTTTATTCATTTAAAACACCTCTAACTTCCCAAGCAGCCGGCAAATAACTGCCGCCGTTTCGGCGCGCGTAATCTGAGCGCCCGGGAGGAAAAGTCCTGCATCGGTTCCGTTGATGATTCCGAGTTCAACGCTTTGTCCGACAGCCTTTTTCGCCCATTCCGGAATAAAATCACTGTCATAAAATCTGAACGGTGAAACCGCAGCGGTTTCAAGGCTGCATTTTTCATATGCGCGCATAATCATCACTGCCGCTTCACTGCGCGTTATTGTGCGGTTCGGCTCAAACTGTGTGTCCGACACGCCGCTTACAATTCCCGCGGAAAAAAGCGCTCCGATATATCCGCGGTACAGGCTTGTATCAGAAACATCTGTAAAGGAACATTTCTGCGGAGCGCCCGAAAGACCGAGCGCAATGCAGAGCATTTTCGCAAACTCACATCTCAGAACGGAACTTTCCGGGTCAAAAGCCGTTTCACTCCGCCCGTTTACAATTCCGGCGTTCCTCAGCAAGCCTATATATTCCTCTGCCCAGTGAGAGCGGACATCATCAAATCCCGAGACGGAAACCGTTCCGAGCTTCACGGGATTGAATACCTGTGTTTCAGATTCGCCCGGCTTTGGGTTAACAGGCGGCGTGTCCGATGAGCCGCCGTCACCGTCAAAGGTGATATACTGCGGCATGCAGCGAACCGGAATTCCGGTGAAGCCTGTGAGCGCACACACCGGCGTAACCTCAAAAAGAACATATTTTCCGGCAAAATCGGTATCGAAATATATATATTTTCCGCGCGTTGACAGCGGAGTATATTCTCCTGCCGCCGCATCGGAAACGAACCACGTTATAACGCATGCGGACGCATCTGAATTTCCCGAAACGTTATTGAAAAATGCAAATTCCGCAGATGCCGACCCATTTACGGAAAAATTGCCGCTCATGGAAACTCCGGAAACGCTTACGATTGCTTTTTTCAGTGCGATGTTGTCAAGGCTGACGGAAAACGGCGCACCGCTGTCAGACTGGAAATACATAATCAGCCGCCCGACTGCGGAATTCTCCGCAAGAAACAGCTCCGTGACGTTCCTCTTCGCACCTGCTTCAAACTGGGCAAGAGGCAAGAGCGCTCCGCCGGTATCCTCGAGAAATGCTGTCACCGTCACATCTGCGGACGCTGAAATGTCTGCGGTGAATACATATGCAAGGTTTTCCGTCAGTCGCATATATGAATTATTAAGCAGCATAAAATATGAATCGCTGCATGTTATCTGCGCATATTTGCTGCTGCCGTCATCATTGATTACAAAGCTGTATTCCGACGGAGAGGCAGCCATCCACCACTCGTTCACGGCTTTATTCTCGAAGCCGCCGTCTCCCACATAGTCAGAACTGATGACAATCGTCACCTCACCCGATACTGTATCATCACCGTCATAAACGGCGCGGAAAACATAATCTCCCTCGGCTGAGTCCGGAAAAACGGTGAGAATTGCAGAGCTTTCATCAAATTCAGGGAGCGCCGCCCCATGCGAAGATGAAAGCACCTCGTCCGACGGTTCAAAGCTGAAAGCGCACTGTGCGCCGTCAATCACATTCCCGAGCTGGTCGCGGACAAGTGCAGAGAGCGTATATGTTGTGTCAATATCGGGAAGAGCTATATTTCCCGGTGCATGAAGCGTAACAAACGTCGGGCGCAGAATTTCGGAACAAAGCCGCACATCATCAATGTAAACAGTGCAGTCATAGCTCTGCCGTATATTCAGAACGATGTTGTAAATACCGCTGGTTTCCGGCAAAAATGCAGCAGTTATGCTCTTCCGGTCAGCTGAAATATTGTTAATATTGAAATAAACCGTGCCGTCCGACTCCGAAGCAGAATTCTGAATAACAGACGCCGCGGATTCCGGTGCGGTGCTCCGTGCCGTCATATGAAGCACATAGAGCGCTCCGCCAACAAGCAGCTGAGGCGTGTTATACGTAAGAGTGGTATAGTAGCCGCCGCTGACGTAACTGTCAGTATCTGCTGACAGCCATGTATTTCCCTCATCATCCTCATATGCACCGACAGATGAACTGCCTGTCCAGTAATCGGACGGGGGGGCGGTTTCAAAATCCGAATTTTCAATAAGATTATCTGTCAGCTCAACGCTGACTGAAGCCGGTGAAAGCTCCGCCGCAGTATCGAGGGCGCAGTCTATCCGCACTGTGCTGCCACTTTTTGCAGTTTCGCTTACGGTCAGTGTAAAGTCGGAAGGGTTGTAATTTGTACCCTCACAGTCAGACGCCGTTGAATAAAGCTCTCCCGGGCGCAGAAAACTCACTGCCGCGCCCTCCGAATCGTAAAGCGTGGGAGTATAGCGGATTTTGCTGCTGCCCGATGCAGGAATCAAAACCTTTTCCTGTCCGCGCAGCCTGAGGGATGACGGCACCGCATAGGTTTCCGACAGTGATATATCATCAACAAAAAATCCGATGCTCTCATCGCCCTTTTCAAACTGGAACGAGAAGTTACATTCCCTTGATTCCGAGGAGTAAAAACGAACGGAAAACGAACCGTATTCGCTGCCGCTGCCGCTGATTTTCACAATCACCGCGTCAGACCCGTCCGAACGGCTTGCGGTTGCATGCGGTTTTCCGGCTTCCGCTGCGCACGGATTCATAACCCGTCCCGAAAGCGTATAAATCTTCCCTTTTTCAAGACCGACTCTGCCGTTATATTCAAGAACATGCGTCACACGCGAATCTGATACCTCTCCGAACGGATTGCACAAAACATACCCGAAGCTGCCGGAAAAAGCCGCACTTTCATCGGGAGCGCCGCCTGCCCACTCCTCCGCTCCGTTTTCAAAATCGCCGCCGGTGAGCAGTTCTGCCGAAAAAACGGTTGCCGGAACAAACAGGGAAATCATTATTAAAATGCAGAAAACAACCTTTTTCATGCATGAAGCCATCAAATGCCACTCCTTAGAGTTTTATAAAATAATTATACAACTTAAAATGCAGCTTGTCTACCGAATACAAGAATTGTTCATAAAAAAAAGCGTGAAAATGAGTGACCCGGAGTAAAAATCGGGCAAAAAACGTGTCGGAAAAGGGAAATCGTATTGACATCGCCATTGTTTCCTATTATAATAAAATATATTAACAAACATTGGCTATCGGGGCGGCAGCATATTGTTCCGCCCGAAAAAACAAAAAAAGAGGGGTAAAAAAATGTCTTATCTTGCTATTGATATCGGCGCATCGAGCGGCAGACATATGCTCGGAAAAACCGTAAACGGAAAAGTTGAGCTTAAGGAAATATACAGGTTCAAAAACGGTCCGAAAATGAAAAACGGTCATCTTTGCTGGGATGGGGAACAGCTTTTTTCCGATATAGTTGCCGGCATGAAAAGGTGCGGCGAAATGGGTGAAATTCCCGAAAGCGTTGCAATCGACTGCTTCGGCGTTGACTTTGTGCTGCTCGATGAAAATGACAAACTCATCGGAGACACTGTTTCATACCGTGACAGCAGAACGGAAAGCGTCCGCGAGGAGGTTTTCAATATAATAAGCGAGAAAGAGCTTTTCAAGCTTACCGGTATCGCATCGCAGCCGTTCAACACAATTTATCAGCTTTATGCACTTAAAAAGGAAAGTCCGGAATATTTTGAAAAAGCAAAAACATATCTTATGCTGCCGGAATATTTCAACTTCAGGCTGACCGGAGTTAAAATGAACGAGTTTACAAATGCCTCCACAACGCAGCTTGTAAGCGCAAAAACGCGGGAGTACGATAAAGAAATAATCGAAAAGCTCGGACTTCCTTTTGAAATCTTCGGAAAGCTTCACATGCCGTCAACGGTTGTGGGTGAGCTTCTTCCCGAAATCCGTGAGCAGGTCGGTTACAGCTGCAAGGTGGTTCTTGCAGCAAGTCATGACACCGGCTCGGCGGTTATGACGGTTCCGGACGAAGAGGGCGCAATTTACATAAGCAGCGGCACATGGTCGCTGATGGGTGTGCTTCTTAAAAAACCGAACTGCACCGATGAAGCGGAAAAAGCAGGCTTCACAAACGAGGGCGCTTATAACGGTGACGTTCGTTTCCTCAAAAACATCACGGGATTCTGGATTGTGCAGCAGCTCCGTGAGCAGATTCCGATTGCCGAAGGCTTCGGAGAAATGTGCGTAATGGCTGAAAAATCAGGTTACGATACTCCGCTTGATGTGAACAGCGAGCTTCTCTTTGCCCCCGAAAATATGGAGCAGGCAGTGCTTCGCCAGCTCGAAATACAGGGCGCTCCCAAGCCGAAAAACGTTGCGCAGCTTCTTGCTTCCGTATATCACGGCATGGCAAAAAGCTATCAGGACACTGTTATTGAGCTTGAGAAAATCACGAAAAAAACTTATGACACGATATATATCATAGGCGGAGGCAGCCAGAATACGCTTGTAAACCGCCTGACAGAGCAGTATACCGGCAAAAAGGTTGTTGCGGGAGAAGTTGAAGCTACGGCAATCGGCAATATTATGGCGCAGGAAGCCGTAAAATAAACTGAAAACTGTTTGTGAGGAAAATGAATATGGATTTTAAAAATATCGGCAAAAAATACCGCCCGATCCCGTTTTGGTCATGGAACGAAAAACTGAATACGGACGAAACGGTGCGCCAGGTCGGCATTATGGATGAGGCAGGTCTGGGCGGATATTTCATGCATGCGCGCGGAGGGCTTCAGACCCCGTACATGGGTGACGAATGGTTTGAAAATATTTCCGTCGGAATTGAAGAGGGCAACAAGCGCGGTATGCAGGCATGGGCATATGATGAAAACGGCTGGCCGAGCGGCTTCGGCAGCGGCAGTGTTAACGGCAGAGGTCTTGACTATCAGCAGAAATACCTCCGTTTTGAGTCGGGCGATAAAACGAATGACCGCACGATTGTGACTAAGGACGGCTATCATTTCTATTACGACGTGAATCCGTACTACGTTGACACGCTTGACAAAAAGGTTGCTCAGTGCTTTATTGAGGATATTTATGAACCGTACTACAAAAAGTACGGAAACACTTTCCGCGGATTTTTCACGGATGAACCGCAGATTTCGCGAAACGGAATCCCGTGGAGCTTTATACTTCCGGAGGAATATAAAAAGGAGTACGGCGATGAGCTGCTCGACAGGCTGCTTGAGCTGTTCCGTCCTGTCGGCGATTATGAAGTAACGCGCGTCAGATTCTGGCGGCTTGTGACAAAACTGTTTTCAGAGAATTTCGTTAAGCCGCTGTATGACTGGTGCACGGAGCGGAATCTCGGCTTCACGGGGCATCTCGTCTGCGAAGAAACGCTTGAATCGCAGCTTACCTGCAACGGTGCGTGTATGCCGCACTATGAATATTTTACAATGCCGGGCATGGACTGGCTCGGGCGCGATATAACAGATTGCCTGACGCCGCTTGCAGTGTCCTCGGTTGCTCATCAGACGGGCAAAAAAGAAATTCTGGCGGAAACGTATGCCCTTTGCGGTCACAACACCGGAATCGATGAGTTTAAAAGCATTGCCCAATGGCAGATGGTAAACGGAATCACAAAGCTTTGCCAGCATCTGGAGGGGTATTCCCTGCGCGGACTGCGCAAGCGTGACTATCCTCCGGCAATGTACTATCAGCAGCCATGGTGGGAAGAGTATTCCGTTTTTAATGAATCGATGTCACGCATCGGCATGCTTCTGAGCGAGGGTGAGGTTCGTTTCGACACGCTGCTGCTCCACAATCAGTCAACCGCATGGGCGCTGTATGACAATTCGGAAGAATGTAAGGCTGAAATCAAGAAATATAGTGATGCATTGCTGTCGGATTACCGAACCTTACAGCAAAAGCACGTTCTGTTCCATTTCGGGGATGAAATAATCCTTGAACGCCACGGCAAAATTGACGGAAACGCTCTCGTTATAGGAACGCAGCGCTACACGCGGATTGTAATTCCGCCGCATAAGCTGCTGCTTCCGAACACGGAAAAGCTTCTTGAGCAGTTCACCGCGGCCGGCGGCATTGTAACAACCGCTGATAAGGTTGAGGACGCAGGCGTTTGCTCTTCCCCGATGATTACATATACCAAGCGCGGATTTGATGGGTTTAATATTCTCTATTTCATAAATAATAACAATGAAGCCGTCACGGCAAGCTTTGACCGCGGAAGCAAAATGCTTGATATTTCAACCGGAGATGTGCTTCCGTTTTACGGAACATACAAGTTTGACCCATACGGCAGCCTTGTGCTGATTGATGACGGTCTTGCGTTTCCGAAAAAAGGCTTTGAAAAACAGCTTCGTCCGCTTTCGCTTTCCGGCTCGTGGCAGATAACCGCTCAGACACTTAATACGCTTACGCTTGACACCTGCAAGGTTTTTGTTGACGGAGAGCTTTACAGCGAAAAGGAAAATGCATGTGATGTGACGCATATTGCGCTCGGTCTTAAACGGGCAGCGCGTATAAAGTGTGAATTTGCATTTGATGTTGCCGCCGTTCCGGAGGAGGTTTACCTCGTGTGCGAAACGCCGCAAAGCTTTGACATCTGCATAAACGGAGAGCAGGCAAAATTGCGCGATGTCGGATACTTTGCAGACAATTCTTTCCGAAAACTGGCAATCGCCGGACTTCTGCATGAAGGAACGAATACCGTTTCGCTTGAAACATTTTTCAACCCTTCACCGCAAATATACGATGATATTGAAAAATCACTTTTGTTTGAAAGTGAGAAAAACAAGCTGACTTTTGATATTGAGTTTGAATCGATATACATTGCAGGCGATTTTTCTGTCAGAACGGACGCGGAGTTTAAAAAGCTCCCGAGAAATGCACTCCGCTGTGCAGGACCGTTTGTGATTGACAAGCCTGTTGAAAAAATCTCGCTTGCCAATATAGAACAGCAGGGTTACCCGTTTTTCAGCGGCAGACTCACCGTCACAAAAACATTTGACCTGCCGGATGAAAATTATGGAGTATATTTTTCCAAAAAAGGTGTTAATGCCGTTAATATTACGGTGAACGGCGAGAAATTTGCTCCGGTTCTCTGGGCACCGTTTGTCTGTGATATATCATCGGCGCTGCACAAGGGATCGAACACAATTGAAATTACACTTGTGAATAATCTCCGCAATTTGCTCGGTCCTCATCATCTTCCGGAGGGCGAATCGTACAGAGTGTGCCCTGTTCACTTCTATAGACGCGGCTGTGTGTGGACAAATATGCAGGAACGCGAGTGGAACGATGATTATTGCCTGGTTGAATTCGGTATTGAAGAAACCGAAAATGCATAATAATTGAAGCCTGCGGCAAAATGCCGCAGGCTTCAAAATATTTCACAGATTTGGTTTTTTAATGTTCTGAAGCCTCATTTTACATAAATGATTTTGCTCCTTTGCGGAGAATATATATAGCAAGGAGAGTGATATTTTATGAAAAAAAGAAATTTAATAGGGGCGGCAGCGGCAATAATAATGATACCGTCAGCTGCTTTTGCAGATTGGAGCTACACTGTGCAAAAAGGCGATACATACTACCTTATAGCGCAGCGTTACGGCGTGTCGCTTTCAAAGCTTCTGAGCGTTAACGGTGCAAATGAAAAAAGTGTGCTGTATATAGGTGACAAGGTCACCATTCCGACTGATACATATTACACCGTGCAAAAAGGCGACTCATACTACCTTATAGCGCAGCGTTACGGCGTGTCGCTTTCGAGTCTTTTGAGTGCTAACGGTGCAAATGAAAAAAGCATACTGTATGTGGGTGACAAGGTGCGGATTCCATCATCGGGAGGAACATCATCATCGGCCGGCTCTTCTGCCAAACCATATGTCACTTATACAAGCTATACAGTCAAAAGTAACGACACGCTTTGGAATATAGCCATACAGTCGGGAATTCCTTTTGATGAGCTTTTGAAAGCTAATTCACTTACGGAATCCAGCGTGATTTATGCCGGGATGAAGCTCACAATTCCCGTGCACCACATTCCCGTTAAAAGCACGCCGTCGGCTAAATACGGCGAATTGCTCGACTGGTATACCGAGGCGCAGTACGTTGTTCCGATTAATGCGGATTTCAAGGTAACAGACCTTACAACCGGAAAAAGCTTTAAAGCACGGCGCACTGTCGGCAGCGGACATGCCGACTGCGAAACGCTTACCGCTTCGGACACGGCAACCATGAAAGAAATATGGGGCGGAACGCTTAACTGGAACAAGCGCAGCGTTATTATTGAGATAAACGGGCGGAAGATTGCAGCGAGCGCGGCGAGTGCCATGCATGCCGGAAACGAATGGGCGCCGGGCGGTGTGTGGACAGACTGGCGCAGCGGAAATTACGGCGCAGGCATAAACTATGACTATGTTAAGGGCAATGATTGCAGCGGACATTTTGACATATATTTTTATAATTCCGTCGGTCATTCTTCGGGAACAACAAATTCAGCACATCAGGCAAATGTTCTGAAAAGCGCCGGCAAGTAACCCCGATTGTTTTATGCGATGTGCGCATTTTAATATAGCCCCATGGGGCGAAAGGAATAGGCATAACAGATTCGAACACCATGCGCCCAATGCTTGTTAAATTTCCGCTCCGCCGTTCTTTCGGGATTTGCAAGGCGACAGCCTTGCTTCACCCTGCAATAACAGCTGAACAAAAATTTTTCGGCGCATTGGGTCTGCGAGTTCAAAAAGAGCAAATTTTTTGCAAGAAAAGGCAAAAGCGCAGTTAATAGTTTATCTATTAACGAGCATTTTAACGCATTATTGCGACAAATTTGCCTTTTTGAACCGCATGGGGTTCGAGTCTGTTATGCCTAATAGTGCAGAACGGACAAACTGAGCCTGAAGGCGTACAAGGGTACTCCGAGGGGTGAAGTTTGTTCGTAGCATAAAGCATGTTTAAATATTAAAATTCGTCTTTACGAATTTTAACCTTAAGCTGTTAATTTGGCAGATAAACGCACTTGCTTATCTGTTTTGCTTTAATATGCTTTATGCGATGTGCGCATTTTAATATAGCCCCATTTTGTTAATTTAATGTAATTTTGGCGGCAGCGAATACGTTTTTGTGCTTGAGGAATGATAACACAAGAGATTACGTGTTCGGAGGAAAAAGCATGAAGATTCTGCGAAAAATCCTGCAAAGCGCTGCTGCCGCAGGCGCTGTCGGGTTGCTTATGTATATTGAAATGATTTATTCATTTCCGCCCGAAATAACTATGTATAACGGGCAGCCGGTCAGCTCTCGGCTCGGTGCGGGAATCAGTATCGGAAATATTCCCAAGGATGCCTGCGTTTATACGGAAAAAAACACTGTATTGCCCGTTGCCGACGGAGAGTACAGTGCAGCGCTTAAGATAGGAGCGGTTGCGTACAGAAAAGTGCGGCTGCACATTACAAAGCCGCAGTCAGTGTGTGCGTCCGGCAGTCTTATAGGACTGCGGATATATAATAACGGACTGATAGTTCTCGGAACGCAGCGGATTGAAACAGCTGACGGAACAGCTTCTCCGGCTGCCGATGCTGGAATTTGCGAGGGCGATATCATAACAAAAATCAACGGCGTCTTTCCCACTGAGGGGAAAGATGTCGGCAGGCTGCTGCGTGACGGTGAAAACAGCGTGGTCGTTTTGAGAGGCGGAAAAGAGCAATGCATGAAACTCATTCCGGCAAAAGACAGCAGCGGTGCACTCCGCATCGGCGCATGGGTGCGCGACAGCACGGCGGGCGTTGGCACAATGACTTATTACAATCCCGAAACGATGACATATGGGGCGCTGGGGCATGGTATTAACGATTCCGACACGGGAGTTATGTTCAGCGTTCAGAAAGGCACCATTGAAAAAAGCAGCGTTGTTTCCGTTACAAAGGGAGTTCGCGGAACTCCGGGAGAAATATGCGGCAGCTTTTCATCAATGGGTACGATTGCGGGTACTGTTGCCAAAAACTGTGATTCGGGCATTTTCGGGTCGCTTGCAGCCGATGCCGGCATTGAGGGTAATTTGTATCCGGTGGGGCTTATCGGTCAGGTTACAACAGGTGACGCGAGCATTCTTTCAACCGTTGACGATGAAGTCCGTTCCTATAGAATTAAAATTGTGCGGACAATGCCTTTCGGCGCAGCTGCAAAGGGTCTTATGATTAAAATAACGGATGAGCAGCTTCTTGAAAAAACAGGCGGAATCGTTCAGGGGATGAGCGGAAGTCCGATAATTCAGAATGGGAAAATAGTCGGCGCTGTTACGCATGTGCTCGTAAACGATCCCACAAGCGGATACGGAATTTATATTGAAAGAATGTTCGCAGCAGCATAGAAAGTGTTAAAAACTTCTGAACACAGGAAAATGGCGGAAAGAAAGGGTCAGCAGTAAAATGAAACAGCATTTTGCTGCTGACCCACAGACTGTCGAAAAAGTTGGTCAACCACAAGCAAACTATATTTTTATTACAATAATTAAATTAAAGAGTTATTTAAACAAACGTTAAAACAAAACCAGACATTTGATTAGATGACTTCTAACCCCCCGAAATTTCGGGGGGGTTGCTTGTTTCCGTCCGGCGCACCCTCTAACGTACCTTTGTACGCCGGCGAGTGCGCGCCGAACAGATTTACCTTCCTTTTTCAACGTCTGCCAGCGTGTCGATAGGTTTATCGACACGCTGAGGGTCAGCAGTAAAATGAAACAGCATTTTGCTGCTGACCCATTAATTTTCCGCTTGATTTATTACACCCATATATAAATTAAACCGGAGGTTAATCACGATCGGATAAATCATATTTGAAAGTATTATATTTTCAGTGCGCCCTATTTTCCATAAGTAGCCGTAATCAAACAGAAAATATCCGAGGAAAAACAATTCGCATATAAGCCATGGAAAACCGGCTTTTTTTACGGTTTTCCATGCGTTTTTAATCGGTGACGCGGAATCCGCTGCCATTGTCAGACACGGCAGCGCCTTAATAACCGCGCACGGAATCAGAAGCGCGCAGGAAATAATAAGCGGCATGGGACGCCTGTGAGTCCAATCCAGTATATACGCTGCAAGTTCGGAATGCATCCTCTGATGAGTGGCAATTTCGGCGAGTACAATTAAAACGAAATAGGGATATGCTTTCAGAATTGCTTTTTTATTGTCCTTAATTGCTTCGACTATATTAAGGCTTGATTTGGTTGAGTAATTGAACAGAATTGCCGTAATTATTGGAATAAGCAGAAGCTTATAAATGCTTGTACCCTCGAAAAAGAGGAGATAGCCGAATCTGTCATAAGCTTCATCTTTCCAAAGCAGCGCTGTCGGCAGAAGCAGCAGTATTATTATCGGGTAGATTTTAATAATATTCTTAAACGCAAAACCGATATATTCCCGAAAACTGCGCCTTTTTCTGCACTTTTTTACAGCATGGGCATCAAAAGCGCTCAGGTAGAAATTATAGAAGAAGTTATAAACGAACGGGGAATAAAAAATATAAAGTATGCTATGTACGGTTGTGACTGTGCTGCTGCGCATTAACGAAGTGATGACGGCAGGGGCTGCAATAATAATCTGCACCGCAAGCCATGGCAATCCCAGTTTTTTTACTGTTTTCAGCGAATTGCGGATAGGTGACGAAGAATCAGTAAGCACGAGCATATATTCGGACGGTTCAAAAACAGTCATCAAAACGGAGAGTATGTGCGTCAGCAGAATGAAGCCGATGCTTCGGTTTGCTTTTACCTCGAACTCTTTGCAGTAAAACGCTGCAAATATCACAAAAAATGTCGTACAGACCGCTGTAACAGCGATGATATAAATAAGCGACCGCAGAATCCCTCTTTTATTGTTTTTTATTGCCTTGAAAATATTTGTGCTCGATGTCAGCGAGAAGTAAAAAATCACTGCTGCGATAAACGGGATTCTGACACAGGTTAAAAGGTTAAGACCTGCAGTCATTGATTTAAACGCATTGTTCGGTGTGCTTCCTGCCAAAAGGGGGATAAATCCCAGCAGATTTATTAAAAAAATTGCAGGGTAAAGCTTTTTTATATCCTTAGTCGCAAAATTAATGTATTTCATAAGATCATAACCTTTCCACAATATATTACCACCGGAAACCTTGAAAATCAATGGCTATTTTAACAGATTTTGAGAGGTTGATGGATTTAACGGAAAAATATTTCCAAATATTTGCAAAAAACTCTTGCATTTGTTTCCAAAATGTGGTAATATGTATACGAAATCAAGTTTTACAGGAGGAAAAAAATGAAAAACAAGGTAAAATTGCTGCTTGCTGACAGCAGCGCAGAGTTAATGTCGAGAATCAGCGTGTTTTTTGAGGGAAAGGGCGATGTTGAGATTGTAGGAAAAGCGGCGGACGGAATTGAGGCAACGGAAATGCTCCGCGAGCTTACGCCCGATGTTGTGCTGATGGAAATTGTTCTTCCGAAAAAGGACGGCATTGCCGTTTTAAAAGATATAAATGCAATTCCGGCTTCACGCAGACCGATTGTTATTGTGATGACGGGCGCGAAAAAGGAAAGCGTGACAAATCTTTGCATGGAGCTGGGCGCGGATTACTTTATGATAAAGCCGTGTGAGCCGGAAACAATCTATGAAAGAATAAAGCTTTTGAGTACATCGCTTGCCGCAAAGCAGCACGGAGGAAGAATTGCAATGCCGGAAAATATTCACACCGGCGACAGACCGAGCGACCGCGCAATTGAAATTTCCGTTACAAATACGATTCATTCGGTCGGTGTGCCTGCAAATATTAAAGGTTACCAGTATTTACGTGATGCTATTATTATGAGCATTAAGGATACGGAGCTTATAAATGCCGTGACAAAGCAGCTTTATCCGAAAGTTGCAACGCGGCACAACACATCGCCAAGCCGCGTGGAGCGCGCCATAAGACACGCAATTGAGGTTGCCTGCATACGCGGAAACGAGGAGGAGCTTTACAAGCTGTTCGGATATACAGTGAGCAATAACAAGGGCAAGCCGACAAACAGCGAGTTTATTGCAATGATAGCGGACAAACTCCGCCTTGAAATGCTTGTTTCCTGATGAAGCGCGCACGGAACTATATCATCGGCGCGGCGGTTGGTTTTATAAACGGATTTTTTGCATCGGGCGGAGGAATTGTTGCGGTGCTTGCATTGAAGCGCTTTCTGAGGGTTGAGGAGAAAAAGGCGCATGCAACCGCAATTGCAGTCATTCTTCCGCTGACGATTGCCGGAATGTTTGTGTACAGCCGCGCAGGTTTCGCTGATCTGCAAATGATATTAAAAACCTCGGCAGGGGGGATTGCCGGAGCTGCCGTTGGTGCAAAGCTGCTGTCACGGCTGCCCGTGAAGTATATCCGTGCCGGTTTCGGGGCGGTTATGATTACTGCCGCTGTGCGGATGTTTTTCAGATAAAGGAGTGATTGTATGCTTTTGGCGGCGGCAGGATTTTTGTCGGGAATCTTAAGCGGAATGGGCGTTGGCGGCGGAATGATTCTTATTCCGGTGCTGACGATATTTGCAGGCGCATCGCAGCATACTGCACAAACGGTGAATCTTTACTACTTTATTCCGTCAGCTGCGGCGGCACTTGTTGTTCATATCAAAAATAAAAACATTGAAACAAAAGCCGCACTGCCGATGATTTTATGCGGCGCTCCGTTCGCCGTTTTGGGCGCATATCTTGCAGTCAGGCTTTCACCGCGCATTTTGGGAAAGCTCTTCGCAGCATTTATATTTGTGTTCGGCTGCGGTGAAATAATTAAGTCGGTAAAACTGTTTAAAAAGCATTAATAATATTGAAAAAATCTCTGCCGTATGCTATAATAAAACATATGGCAGAGATTTTTTTCGGAAAGAAGGACTTTTTATGACATTTAAGGAAAATACCGAATTTGATATTATCGGACTTGGAGAAGTAATGATGCGGCTTTCTCCGCCGGATAAGGAGAAGATTTCCCAGAGTGAGGTTTTTGAGAAAAATGCCGCAGGGTCGGAGCTGAACGTTGTTTCGGGTGCGGCAATGCTCGGTGTGCGCTCGGCGCTTGTGACAAGGCTGCCTTCAAACAAGCTCGGTCATTTTATGCGCAATAAAATAAGGTACGGAAATGTCAGCGATGATTACATAGTTTATGACGATTCCCCGAAAAAAAGGCTCGGCATTTATTATTATGAGAGCGGAGCATATCCGCGCAAGTCATCGGTTATATATGACAGGGCGGAGTCATCGGTTTGCTCGCTGTCAATTGACGAAATTCCGTCCGATATATATGATAAGGCGAAAATTTTTCATATAAGCAGCATAACGCTTGCCATATCAAAGACGCTGCGCGAAACGGCGCTTGAAATGATTAAACGCTTTAAAGCGGCAGGTGCGATGATTTCGTTCGATGTTAATTACAGGGCGGCGCTCTGGAGCGAGGACGAAGCGCGCGAGGTTATAGAAAAGGTTTTCCCGTATGTTGATCTGCTGTTCGTTTCGGAGGAAACATCACGCAGAATGCTGCGGCGCACAGGCACGCTTGAGGAAATAATGCAGGGATATGCGCAGCGGTACGGCTGCCGCCTTGTTGCAACAACGCGGCGGCATGCGGTCACGCCGAACAGGCATAATTTCACATCAAAAATATATTGTGACGGCGCTTTTTATGAGGAAGAGCCGTACAACGGAATTGAGGTTATCGACAGAATCGGCAGCGGAGACGCATATCTTGCCGGAGTTATGTACGGACTGATTACGCACGGCGATGTCCGCCGGGCGCTTGAAATCGGCAATGCGCTCTCGGCTGTAAAGTGCACTGTGAGCGGCGATATGTCGGCAAGCAGCATTGATGAAATTGAAAGCGTTATAAAATCGCACAAATCAACGGGCGTTCAGGATGAAATGGTAAGATAAAAAAGGATAAATATTGAAAAAGCGGTGCATAATAATATCGGGTTAATTGAGAAACCCTCCTCTGCAAAAAAAATATTGCCGAAGCAGGGCGGCAGAATGGAGATTAACGTGAAAGAAGCTTTCACGTTAGCCTCCGGCGGAATTTATGTCATGTGCATTTTCTCACTTTGTTCGAAAAATGCGCATGACGCAATAATCTCTTATCATTCCTTGCCCTGCCGGTAAGAGAAATTTAATTATTATTTAAGCCGAAGCAGGGCGGCGGAATGGAGATTATTATGCAGTTATCACAAAAGGAAACGGAGCTTTTAAAGGATTTGAAAGAACAGGAGCAGCTTTGCGTTGACAAGTACGAAAGATGCGCGGCTGAAGCCCGCGACCCTCAGCTTAAAAATGTGTTTGAATACATTGAGGGTGTTGAACGCGGACATTTGGAAACCATCAAAAAAATCGAAAACGGGGAGGACGCTTCGCTCGGAAGCTCGTCGGCAATGCAGAAGCCGACCGTTTCGGAATACTACTCCATTGCTGACAGCGAGGAAAAGAAGCATGACGACTTTCTTTGTGCCGATATGCTTGCAACGGAGAAGCATGCATCGCACCTGTACGATACGTGCGTGTTTGAATTTAAAACCGAAAACCTCCGCAACACGCTTAATCACATTCAGAAAGAGGAACAGGAGCATGGCAAGCTGATTTACGATTATATGGCTGCAAACAATATGTACTCCTGAAAAAATAAGCATGGGGCGACAACCCCATGCTTACTTTTTTAGGATATCGATTCTGATGATACCGGCGATGATTGAGCAAAGCGTGAAAATCTCGCAGGCGCAGCCGGCATAGGATTTAACAGCGGCGTCGTAAAAAAGCCAGACGGAGCTTGTTAAAAGAATCATAATGCGCACGAAGCCCGTGTTTTTGCTTCCGTATGCATAGGTAGACATAACCTTTGCAACGCCGATAAGAATACTTTTAAAGCCTGCCCATGTGAAAAGCGACATTACAATGAATAACACGCTGAAAAGAAATCTCATGCTCATGGTACTTTTTTTCTTTTCAACCATTCTTGTGAAAATTGTGTTTCTCACGCAGCCGATGAAATTTGCAAACATTCCGGTATACGCACCGAGCATGAGATACTGAATCCCGAACAAAAGCTCGTTTGCGGTCCGCAGGCGCATCAGCGGCTTGTGCTCCTTGCACTGAAACGAAATAATGCTTGAAATTATCCCGGCAACGCCCAAAGCCTGTACAATAAAATTATATGCCGTCAATTTGAAAACACTCCTTGAAATTAACTTGTCATCGATGCAGATTTATGATAGAATATTTCAAAGGAAATGTCAATAAATGTTCGTTATGTTTGAAAACGAACATTTTGCCGAACAAACGGAGGCGTTGATTATGAATGAACGGCAGCAGGATATGATAGAATTTATCGGACGGAAAAAAAGGGCGTCGGTAAAGGCGCTTGCCGCGCATTTTTTTGTGTGCGAAATAACAATCCGCCGCGACCTTAAGGAGCTGGAACGCGGCGGATACATAAAGCGGTATAACGGCGGTGCGGTAAGCATTGAGGACAACGCGGTTCTGCCGGTTGCCGCAAGAAGACTGCTCAATTCTAAGGAAAAGAGCATGCTATCAAAGCGTGCCGAAAAATATCTGTGCGATTCTCTTACGGTTTTTATCGATTCGTCAACAACGTGTATGCATGTTATCTCTTTGCTTTCGGAGTACAAGGATATAAAAATAATAACAAATTCCGTGATGAATCTGCTTGAAGCCGCAAAATATCATATTCCGTGCATTATTGCCGGCGGCGATTATTATGAACCGGATATGTGCACCGTCGGAAGCGAAACCGAGCGTTTCCTCAGAAACATAAATGCCGACATTGCCTTTTTTTCGGCAATGGGCATATCGGACGACGGCATTATAAGCGACAGCGACGCGCGTCAGACAGCCGTGCGCAAGGCAGTTATGGAAAACGCTGCAAAAAAGCTGTTTTTGCTGGACGGCGAAAAACTCAGAAAAAAATATCCGTATACCCTGTGCTGCGCGGAGGACGCCGACGATATCATTATGATAGGTCAGCCGATGCCCTGAAAAACGGACGAAATACCGTTTTTTCTTTTGGATTGCCGGACAGTTCGAAACCGTAATCAAGCATTTTTGTGTGATCGTTCCAGTCGTCGGGCGCATTGAGCGTGACGCATATCAGCTCCGTTTTCCCCCTTTTGGCACTTGTTACAAGGCATCTGCCGCTTTTTTTCGTGAACCCCGTTTTTATCCCGTTGCACCCCTCATAGCGCCACAGCATTTTGTTATGATTTGTCAGACTTCGATCCCACTCGGAGCTTTCCCACGGAATGGTTTTGTTTTTTGTCGAAACAATTTTCCGAAACGTTTTATTTTTCATTGCCTCGCGGCTTATAAGCGCCAAATCGTATGCTGATGTGAAATGCCCCTCGGCGTCAAGTCCGTTCGGATTTTTAAATCCGGTGTTTTTAACACCGATTTTTTTTGCACGTTCATTCATGAGCAGGGCAAACGCGTCAATGCTTCCGCCGAGGTATTCCGCGATTGCAACGGCGGCATCGTTTCCGCTGCGCAGCATAAGTCCGTACGTAAGGTTTTCAAGCGTTTGCTTTTCTCCCGGTTCAAGCCACAGCGACGATCCCTCCGTTCCGGATGCAACAGGACTTACGGTAACGGTTTTTTTCATTTTTTTGCTTTCGCAGGCGAGAAGCCCGGTCATAATTTTCGTTGTGCTTGCCATCGGAAGCCGCTCGTCCTTGTTTTTCTCGAAAAGAACTTTTCCGCTTTTACCGTCTATCAGCACCGCAGCTCTTGCGCTTAAATCAACAGCCGAGGCATTTTGCGTTAACAGCAGTGAAAATATTAAAAACGCCGCAAATCTTTTCATATAAAAATCCTCCTCCGTAAATTTTATTACGAAGCAGGATTTTTATTACATTTGAAAATAATATTATCAAACCGCAAACAGGCTGCGCCTGCAATTAATGCGGCTGCCGAAGCTTCCCGATTGCTTTTTTTTCAATGCGCGAAACATAAGAGCGGCTGATTCCGAGCGTCTGCGCAACCTCGCGCTGCGTAAGCGGTTCTCCGCTGCACAGTCCGTAGCGCATCTGAATTATCTGGCGCTCGCGTCCGCAGAGTGAAGATTTTATTTTCTTGCACATGCTTGTAATCATATTGTCGCGGTCAAGCCTTTCGCAAATATCCTCGTTTTCGCTTTGCAGAATATCAATCAGTGAAACCTCATTCCCGTCACTGTCAAATCCGATCGGTTCATTGAGCGAAATCTGGTTTGCAAATTTTTTGTCATGACGAAGCGACATAAGTATTTCATTTGCTATCCCCTCTTAACGGCTCCTGTTTTAACTCGTCATTTATTGCCGGAAAATTATAATCTTCATCATTGCCGACAAGGAACAAATGTATGTTTTCACCGTCCCATACTATCCTTTTGACAAATGTTCTTATGGCAGTTCTTTTTTGTTCTATGTTCATTGTGTCGAAAGTTCTTGCATGGGATTTCAAAATATCACGGAGAACATCAAAATCGTTATCCGACAAACCGCTTTCCTTTGTGAGATTCTGCAATTCGGATAATTTATTCTCTGACTGCTTTATTTCTTTATCCAGTTCCTCTATGCGTTGATTTATATAATCGGCGGCAGCTTCGCCTGCTTGCTTTGCTATGCCTGTTATCAGATTATTTATCTGTAACCTTTTATCTTTAATTTCCTCCTGAAGTTTTTCTGTCTGTAAATCAAAATCTTCACTGTTTGACTTGATTTTCTTTTTTGTGTTTTCCAGCTGCTTAATAAATTCGCTGCTGTCTTCCGACAGTTTTTTGATTTCTTCACAAATTGCTCTGTCTAAAATATTCCCGTTGGGATTTTTCATATTGCAATTGTGCTGTCTGCTCTTTTCTTTGGTTTCACAAAGATAGCTGAACCGTCTTTCGCCGTCCTCATAATCCTTGTTATACATTTTCGGCCGCATAAAATTTCCGCAGTGACCGCATACCAATACCCCCGACAATAGTGCAGTATTGCTTCTCGGCTTTCTGTATGCCTTTGAATTATTTTGTTTTAATAGGTTTTGAGCCTTAACCCATTCTTCGCCGGGTATAATTCCTTTGTGCTTTCCGACTGTTATTATCCATTCTTCAACATCGCGCATTATGTTTGACTTGCCTGTTCTTTGCAGTGTTTTGTTATATCCCAGCATTCCGTGTATGCCGTCAAACTTGCTTTTGTCAGCATATATTTCAACTCCGAGACTTTCAAAGTAACTCCGGGCAACATTGTCAGCTATCATATACACGGGATTTTGCAGTATTGTTTTTAATGTAAACCTTGTAAATGCTTTGCCGTTTTTTGTTTTTATATTGTTTTGCAGAAAATATGTTTCGGTTTTAGTCAGGCTGTTGTATTCAATAAACTTTGAAAAGACCGGCTTTATCAGCTCTGCTTCTTCGGGAATTATCTCAAGTTTATGTGCAGTTATGGTTTTACCGTCATCGTTTACCCTTTCAATTATCTGTGTGCTTTTATATCCTGTGGGAGCTATACCGCCGAGCCATCTTCCCGTTTTCGCTAACTCGTGCATATTATCCCTTATGCGCTCTGCTATGGTTTCTCTTTCCAATTGAGCAAATACCGAGCATATACTATACATAGCTCTCCCCATTGGGGTAGTAGTATCGAAGTTTTCATTTATTGAGCAAAACTCCACTCCGTACAATGCCAATTCATCAATCAGACCGCTGCAATCTCCGACATTACGGCTTATCCTGTCTAACCGATAGCAAACAACGGCTTCAATTTTATTATTTCTGATTTCATTCATCATTTGCCGGAACTGCGGACGGTTTGTATTCTTTCCCGAATATCCCTCGTCCTCAAAAATCAATATGTCATCATCGCAGATGTTGTTATTCTTATTCTTTATGTATGCTTTGCATAAATCAATCTGATTTGCAATGCTTTCACCCTTGCCCGTGAATTTGCTTTTTCTTGAATATATTGCAGTTTTCTTTTTCTGCATATTTCCGGCTCCTTTGAAAAGCAATAATAACATAACGGCTTTAATATTATTATACTCCGGATTCGAAGAAAAAGCAGAACTTTTTTCTGCAGTAACAAAAAAGACTGACCCGGGCAGCAAATCCGCCCATATCAGTCTTTTTCAGTATTTTAAATTATAAACCGGGAGTTTAAGCTATTTCAACCCCAATTCCTGCATTATTAAATTCAGCTCATCCCTAAATCCTATTTGTGTTGCATATTGCCAAATAAACTGACCTTTCGCATTTGCTTCCACTAACGCCCAGCCTTTTTCTGTCAAAGCCAGATCCCAACTGCAATATCTGTTATTCGGAACACACATTGCCAGTTCCTTAACCAATTCCACAGCCTCTTCCCATTTCGGAATACCGAAGCCTATTAATTCTTTCTTTGAGTCGGGATGAACGGCAAATTTATTACCAAACTCATCCGCAGTCGCTTGTACGATACCCTTGGAATCAACTGTGCAAAGTATTCCTCCTGAACCTGCATTATCAGTTATACTTTCTCCTTGCCCAACCCTGAGAAAAGGGTGAATCACTTCTACTCTATCGTCAAAACGTACAGTCGGCATTCTTACGGTATTCACAGATTTTGGATGTAAGTCTTCAAGAACACCGACCTGTTTTATCAGTTCCTCAGCGAAACATTTTCCATTGTATTCTTCTATCAATGACTGAAATATTTTTTCCGGAGAAGCTTTGCCTTCAACATTCATAATCTTAATTCCGGTTCCGCAGCCTCCGTCAATTGGCTTACAAATAAATCGCGGATGCTTTGCGACAAAGCTTTCAAATTCTGAAATACTGCAGGTTTTGTCAATTCTTATTACATCCCGTAAGTAATATTTTCTGAACAGCTGATATGTCTTCGCTTTATCGTAAAAAAGCGGATCATCCTCCGGTGAATTCATCTTTGCTGCCGCTATCAGCCTTTCATTGTCATTGACAAATTTCGCTCTGTCTTTGGGGTTGGAAACTGCGTCAAAGTGGAACAACAAATATTCATTGTAGGGAATTTTGCAAGTTCGATGCTCGTTCACCATATCTGATATCAGGTCTTTTGACGCGCTTTTCTTAAAGGTATTCAAAACTCTCTTTATTTGCCTATAGTCACGAAGATAGACATACATATACGAGTTAAGGATTGCCCCCCCCCACGCAGAGTTACGTATCATTTCTTTAAACTTCATCATTTTCACACTCCAAGCAAAATCTTATAAATTCATCATACGAATCAAATGGCAGCTCCGCTGAGAAAAAGCCTCTTTCACATCCCCGGCATCGTCATCAACAGCTAAATCCCCATTAAAATATTTACTCCGGTTTTTCTTTGTTTTATCAAGGAACAGATATGAAAAACCATGTTTATTTTGGTTTTTTAAAATTAGCCTTTAAAAATTTTATCATAAAATTAAATAATTGTCAACTTTGTAAGTTTCAAAAAATTTGAGTAGATAATTAACCGAATTTTCCTGAACAGAAAATATTGGACAAATCCCCGTTCATATACTTTAGGCATAACAGACTCGAACCCCATGCGGTTCAAAAAGGCAAATTTGTCGCAATAATGCGTTAAAATGCTCGTTAATAGACAAACTATTAACTGCGCTTTTGCCTTTTCTTGCAAAAAATTTGCTCTTTTTGAACTCGCAGACCCAATGCGCCGAAAAATTTTTGTTCAGCTGTTATTGCAGGGTGAAGCAAGGCTGCCGCCTTGCAAATCCCGAGAGAACGGCTGAGTGGAAATTTAACAAGCAATGGGCGCATGTGTTCGAGTCTGTTATGCCTAGGCAGATGCGTCAATATCCGAACCCGCTGAAAAAGCCGGAAAAGACATCAAAAAAACGAGTTCGGATACTGACGTAGAGAAAGGGGAGCGAAACAGTTGAATATAATAGTGCATTATCCTACATCGGAAAAGGCATTGGCAGACCTTAAGAAAAATGTAGCAAAAGTACATATTGAAGCAGTTCTGTCATATGTAACCAACTTGTCCTGCTCCAAGCTGCAAAAACTGGAACTCATAGAATCATTGCATAGTGCCGGCAATTAACTTTCCACGGTATATTTAAACATTCCGAGCTTATTTTGTTTCCGTCATCTTCTTCAAAAAGAGCCGCTGCGAGCGTATTGTATTTTCAATGCAGCGCGCGGCATAGGTTGCAAGGCGCGTGTTTTTGTCCTTGTCAAAGGAGGAAATCCCCTTAATAAGTCCGATTGTTCCGATTGAGATCAGATCATCGCTGTCGGAGGGATCGGCATACTTTTTCACAATATGCGCGACAAGCCGAAGATTATGCTCAATAAGAATATTTTTGGCGTCCTCGTCTCCGTCCTTCATTTTTTTCAGGTAAAGCGCTTCCTCCGATTCGCTCAGCGGTTTGGGAAAACTTCCGCTTGTGAGCGCACATATCGTTCCGAAGCCGGGTTTCATGCTGAAAATGCTCCGCAGCACTGCAATACACCTCCGAATTAATATAGTACATTATATTCCCTTTGAGTGTGTTTGTGCCTGTACCATGCACGAAAAAATCATGCCGTGCGGCATTTTAGCTTTAATCAGACAAATAATTCTGTAACATTTATTAAAAAAGGCTTGAAAAAGCGGCATAAAAAATGGTATAATAAATAAATGCAAGCAATAATGATAAAAATATTACCAATGATTGAAAGGATGTAGGTTATGGATAATGTGTTCGACGTGTTAAAGGAACGCGGACTTATTGCACAAACAACGCATGAGGAAGAAATCCGCGAGCTTCTCGCAAATGAGAAAGTCACGTTTTATATAGGCTTTGACCCCACGGCAGACAGCTTACATGTTGGTCATTTTTTACAGATGGTTGTTATGCGCCATATGCAGAACTACGGTCACCGCCCGATTGCACTTGTGGGCGGCGGCACAGGGCACATCGGCGATCCCTCCGGAAGAACCGATATGCGCAAAATGATGACAAAGGAAGTTATCGACCACAACTGTGAGTGCTTTAAGGAGCAGCTTTCAAGAGTAATCGACTTTTCGGACGGAAAGGCGATTATGGTTAATAATGCCGACTGGCTGCTTGATTTAAACTATGTTGAGTTTATCCGTGAAATCGGTTCATGCTTCTCGGTTAATCAGATGCTTACGGCGGAGTGCTTCAAGCAGCGCCTTGAAAAGGGTCTTTCTTTCCTTGAATTTAATTATATGCTTATGCAGAGTTATGATTTCCTTGCGCTCAGCCGCAAATATAACTGCAAGCTTGAGCTTGGCGGTGACGACCAGTGGAGCAATATTCTCGGCGGAATCAATCTTTGCCGCCGCAAGGATCAGAAACAGGTTTACGGCATGACATTTACGCTGCTTACAAACAGCGAGGGTAAAAAAATGGGAAAAACGGCGAGCGGAGCCGTGTGGCTTTCGCCCGAAAAAACATCGCCATACGAATTTTATCAGTACTGGAGAAACGTTGACGATGCGGATGTGTGCAAGTGCTTAAAGCTGCTGACATTTATTCCGATGGACGAAATCCGCGAATATGAAAAGCTTGAGGGAAGTCAGCTGAACCCGGTTAAGGAGCGCCTTGCATTTGAGCTGACAAGCATGGTTCACGGAAATGAAGAAGCCGTTAAGGCTCAGGAAGCGGCGCGCGCAGTATTTTCCGGAGCAGGCAATGCGGATAACATGCCGTCAGCCGATATTTCGGAAAGCGAGATCAAGGACGGTATGCCGGTGCTTGACCTTCTTGTAAAGGTCGGGCTGATTCCCTCAAAGGGCGAGGGCAGGCGCCTTATCGCGCAGGGCGGAATTTCCGTGAACGGAGAAAAGGTAACGGATATTTCACTTGTTATAACGCCTGAAAGCTTTGATGACGGAAAAATCGTTGTTAAAAAGGGTAAAAAATCTTTCCTGCGCATAGACTTGAAATAACAATAAATATGGGAGTTGTACCTTTATGGGATATTTTGCGGTTCTTCTTATAGCCGTCAGCCTTGCAATGGACGCGCTTGCGGTTTCCGTTACAAACGGGATTATGATTCGTGATTTCCGCCGCCGCCATGCAGTTAAAATGGGGTTGTATTTCGGGGTTTTCCAGTTTATCATGCCGATTGCCGGCTATGTTCTCGGTTCGGGATTTCAGCGGTTTATAAGCGCTTATGATCACTGGGTTGCCTTTATTCTGCTGGCAGCAATCGGAACAAATATGCTGATTGAAAGCTTTAAAAAGGAGGGCGGCGAAAGAGCTGAGGCAACAGCTGCGGAAATGCTGAAATTCAGCAAGCTGACGCTGCTTGCCGTTGCAACAAGCATTGACGCACTCGCCGTCGGAATCAGCTTTGCGGTTGTCGGCGGAACGAATATATTCATAAACGCCTCAATAATCGGAATTGTTGCATTTGTCATTTCATACTGCGGAGGGATGTTCGGGAAGAAGCTTGGTGAGGTTTTTCAGAAAAGTGCCGAGCGGCTCGGCGGTATCATTCTCATAGGAATAGGTGTTAAAATATTAATTGAGCATCTGCTCTGATAATATCCAAAGGAGTGTCCGAAATTTGATGAAACCTTTAATCATAAAGCCTGCCTTTAAGGACTATATCTGGGGCGGAACAAGACTGAAAACGAAATACGGAAAAAATGCCCCGACCGAAACGGTTGCGGAAAGCTGGGAACTGAGCTGCCATAAGGACGGACTCAGCACAATAAGCGGCGGAGAGTTTGACGGAACAACGCTCAAAAGCTACCTTGATAAAAACAGCGGTGCGCTCGGCACAGCGAACAAAGGCGGAGAGCTGCCCGTTCTGATAAAACTGATTGACGCTGCCGATAATCTGAGCATTCAGGTTCATCCGAACAATGAGCAGGCTGCTCTGTGGGAGAACCAGAACGGAAAAACGGAAATGTGGTATGTTATTGACGCAGACAAGGACTCCTCAATAATTTACGGAGTTAAAAACGACATTACCAAGGACGAGCTTAAAGCAGCCATACAAAACAATACGGTTACAAACCTGCTTGACAGTGTTCATTCAAAGCCGGGCGATGTGTTTTTCGTTGAAGCCGGCACGATTCATGCAATCGGAAAGGGAAATCTAATCGCCGAGATTCAGCAAAATTCAAACGTTACCTACAGACTTTACGATTACGACCGCCGCGGCAAGGACGGAAAGCCGCGTGAGCTGCATATTGACAAGGGAATTAAGGCGGCGCGGACAGAGAAAACCGCCGTGCGCAAAATTCCGCTGTGCAGCGACGGCACAAAGCTTTTGGGGAGCTGCGAATATTTTCAGGTGCGTGAGCTGAACGTTAAGGAAGAAAAAATGCTTACCGTTCACGATGAATCCTACCAGGCGCTTATGACGGTTTCGGGAAATATTCGCGTTGTATGCGGAGATTTTGACGAAACGCTCCCGCCGGGAACAACAGTTTTCATGCCGGCAGGAATAGGGGATTACACGGTTTCGGGGAACGGAACAATGCTGATTACCTCAAATCCGCCGCGCTATTTTGCCGGAATTGACCTTGGCGGCACAAATATTGCTGCTGCCGTTGTTGATGAGTACGGCAATATTTACGGACGTGCAACAACAAAAACGAAGATGCCGCGCCCCTATAACGAAATATTTGACGATATGGCTCTCTGCGCGCGCAAAAGCGCCGAGGCAAGCGGAATTCCCTTTGATGATATCGAAGCTGTCGGAATTGGCTGCCCCGGTGCGATAAACACTGAAAAGGGAACTGTGGAATTCTCAAATAATCTTAAGTTTTACGATGTTCCCATTCTCAGTTACATGGAGAAATCACTCGGTAAGAAAATATATATAGATAATGACGCCAACGCCGCCGCGTGGGGAGAGTATCTTAACGGAAGCGGCAAGGGTACAAAAAGCATGGTTATGCTCACTCTCGGAACGGGCGTCGGCAGCGGAATTATCGTTGACGGAAAGCTTATCCGCGGCGCATATGACAAGGGCGCGGAGCTTGGGCATATGGTAATTGCGCTTAACGGGCGGCGGTGCACATGCGGAAGAAACGGCTGCTTTGAGGCGTATGCTTCCGCAACGGCGCTTGTTAAAATGACAAAGGAAGCCATGCGCCGCAATCCCGACAGTGAACTTTGGAAGCTTTGCCGCGGCAAACTGTCCAATGTGAACGGAGCAACGGTTTTCCGCTGCAAGGATGAAACGGCGAAGCGCGTTGTTAAGTCGTATCTTTCCTATCTTGCGGAGGGAACTGTTAATATAATCAATATGCTTCAGCCGGAACTGATTTGCTTCGGCGGCGGAATCAGTCATGCGGGAAGAAGGCTTCTTGCACCGGTAAATTCAATGATAAGGCGCAAGTCGTTTGCGCGGTTCGGAGAAAAGCAAACCGAAATCGGACTTGCAACGCTCGGAAACGACGCCGGAATCATCGGAGCAGCGCTGCTTTGGAAGAATGAAAAATAAGTAGATTCACAGACCGAAACGAGGTGAAAAGGTGTCGGATATAGTAATTTCAGGATATTACGGACTCGGGAACAGCGGAGACGAAGCGTTGCTCAAGAGTATTATTGAGAATTTGCAGGAAATCGCGCCCGATGTCACAATCACGGCACTTTCCGGTAACGTTCGCCGCACAAAACAGCAGTATGGCGCAATAAATACCGTGAACAGATTCAATATATTTTCGGTGCTGCGCGAACTGCGCGGAGCAAAACTGCTCCTGAGCGGCGGAGGCACACTTATCCAGGATGCGACAAGCACAAAAAGTCTTCTTTACTATCTTGGTATAATATATGCAGCCAAAAGGTTCGGACTTAAGGTTATGCTTTATGCCAACGGAATGGGTCCGATAAAGGACAGAAATGTGGGGAAGGTGCACCGCGTTTTAAATGAGGTGGATTTGATAACGCTGCGTGAAAATGAATCGCTGCATGAAATCAGGCGCTGCAAAATCACAAAACCGAAGGTTGTTGTGACTGCCGACCCGGCATTTAATCTTACTCCGGCGAATGCCGCGCGCGAGGGGGAGCTTTTGGAAGAGTTTTCAGTTCCGACAAATAAAAAGCTGCTTGCGGTGTCGGTGCGCGGATGGAAACAGCTCGGCGATGCATTTGAAATTAAAATGGCATGTGCGCTTGACAGGCTTTCCGAAGAGGGGTATTTCCCCGTTTTCATGCCAATGCAGATGAGTACGGATCTTGCAATATCAAGGCGGATAATTCAGCGGATGAAAAAAGAGTCTGTCATAATAGACCGCGAACTTCCCGTTTCCGAGCTGCTGACTCTTATCGGCCGGTGTGACATTGCCTGCGGAATGAGACTGCATATGCTTATCTTTGCGTCTGTTATGAACGTTCCGATGACGGGAATCGTGTATGACCCGAAAATCCGCGGATTCATGGAATATATGAATCAGAAAAAATATGTTGAGCTTTCCGATTTTAATGCCGAAACCTTTTTTGAAATGGTGCTTGAATGCGGAAATAACAGTGAACAAATGAAAGCAGAGCTTAAAAAAACCTCGGAGCCGCTGCGCAAACGCGCGAGAGAGAATGCGCAGATGGCAATTGAACTGTTAAAGAAAAGAAAAAAATAAACTGCTTTTTCGGGAGGGAATTGCATGAAAAAGGGATTAAAGATTTTTCTTGTTGTAATCGCTGTGTTTCTTGCTGCGGCAGGCGGTCTTGCCGTTTATTTCAGACAATATATCAATATATTTGTAACGGGCGTCAGCAACAGCCGGGAGCAGATAATCCTCAAACAGGAGAAAAATAACGAAAAGCTTGTTGAAAAAGTGAATGGTTATCTTGACGAAAAGCTGCGCGAACCTACTGAAGAGGAAAAAAAGCAGATTGAAAGCGGAGAATTGCAGCTTCCCGAGCTTTATACCGGGATTTTTTCGGAACGCAACGAAAAGGCATATTCGTATGACTCGGAAAAGGAAGAGTTTGTGGAAACACCGAATGAAAACTATATTTCGCCCGAAAAAAAGTCAGACACCGATGCGATTGTCAGCAAGTATATGTCGCAGCTTTATGCTCTCCAGTCCTCCTTTACGGCGCAGGCGGAAAGCCTCATTGCGCAGGGGAAATCGTATTATGAGTCGCTCGTGGAAAACGGAGGAAAAGACAGCGCGTCCGCAAGGGCGGAAACAATATCGCATTTCACATCGGCTGTGCGCGGTGTTCAGGCACGCTGTGACAGCAGTGTTGAAAAAGTCTGTGCAAATCTTAAGGCAGAACTTGAAGCGGTCGGTGCTGATACTTCAATTGTGAAAACCGTGAAAAAGACTTATGAAAACGAAAAACAGCTGAAGCTTTCGTACTATGCAAATAAGTATCTCAAATAATTAAAAAATAATGGAGGCTGTTTAAAAAGTCAATTGACTTTTTAAACAGCCTCCGCTTTTTTCAAGGGGATAGGAAAAAAGCTTTGGAATTAACAAACTGAGCCAAAGCGTTAGCTTTGGGTTGAGGCATAAGGAACCCGAGCACATGCGCCCAATGCTTGTTAAATTTCCGCTCATCCGTTCTTTCGGGATTTGCAAGGCTACCCGACGGAGTACATCACTCAGGTTTCCCGAAAACCAAAGGTTTTTGGGAAAAGGAGAAACAGCGTAATGAATGAGCAGTGAATTATAATTTGCTGCGAATGATACAACGCTTGTTTCGACGCCCGAGCGGCGAAGTTTGTTGATAGCAAGAAAAGGAGTAATTCTTTGAAAAATCAAATTTATGATTTTTCTACCTTTAATAAAGGCGAATTACAATAGTTATGCTGCCTGTAGTATCTGCTTTTTCTCCTTTTCTTGTGTTCCGGAGTTTTTTAACATCCCCCATTGCTTTTTCAAACGTTAATTTCGTTCTCTTTTAATATCAAGATTTTCGGCAATTGTTTTAACATCAAGATCGCCGCGGGCGCCGTTTGTGCTTTCGGACGCCATATACGTTATGAGAACTGTTTTTGACTTATCTGCGGCGCTGCGTGCATATACGTGAATGAATGAATATGTTCCGTCATCATTCAGCTGCTTTGTGCACATATAATTATAACGTTTTGCACCAAAGGTGCGGATTGTAGGCTTGGTAACAGAGCTGACGCCGCCCTGCCCTTTCATTTCCTCCATCGTCTGCGTCATTTCTTTGTCAATGTTTTCAATGTAGTATACAACGTTTATAGATACAATATCACCTGTAAGATTGCACCCGAGAGTCATGGTTTCTCCTCCGTAACTTTCTTCCAGAGTTGACCACGTAACGGGAACGATTGATGACCAGAGGTCGGTTTTAAGATTTCGCGTTTCATTCATATCAACAATACTATCATTGATAATCGAACCGGTTTCGCTGCTGTCAAGCGTTTCAATTTTAAGGCTGTCGATAAGGTTTTGATATACGGAGCCGTTATCGGAATTTTCTATAACGGCAATATTGTAAACATAATCTCCGTCCTCAAAAAACATATCTGTTGACTTTACGGATTTGTTATTTGTGCGCTTTGTCACACATGTGTACTTAAGCACCCTGTGACCGAAAAGCTCGTTTTCGGTGATATCGGAAAACTCAGTCTTGTCGCGGTTAGTATACCCTGTATTTAATGAGAAGTCATTCTCGCACCAAGAGCGCGCCGTCAGTGAGTCGCTCTTTGAAGCAATTGTAACGGAAACAGCGCCGTTGTCGCCCTCCTTGCTCGGTCCGAAAACAAATCTGTTTCCTCTGTCTGTGTCAAGCTCCTGCCAATCTGCAGGCAGCTTCAGTTCAAACTTATATTCTTCATTTTTGTACTTCCTGAGATTGCCCTCAATATTCGATAAATCATAAACCGAATCGCCGGAAAACTCGAGTCTGAACCCGGAAGACAGGCTTTCAAGCTCTGTTTTTGCGGAATCGGAAGCGGAAAGCGGATGTGATGCCAGCACATAGTATTCATATTTATCATTTGTATAAGCATAAATACTGTACAATGCGTCAGAATCCTTTGCCGCTAAGCGGATGGAAATATTTCCGTTATCATCCTGCTTTTTATCTGAGGCAGTCAGAGTTTTGCCGTTAAGCAGACTCTTAACGTCATCATAGACTGTTGCAAGATCGGATTTCGGGTCAAGGTCTGATATGAAAATCTCCAGCGAAGCTTCCTCCGAGAGGAATTCAGTGTACGTTCCGCTGAAATCCCTGTCAGCCATCGTGAGCGATTTCGGAGTCGGCATTTTCCAGCCGTAATAACTGTCTCCGACAAACTCACGTTCGGTTACTGCGGAAACCATGCTGCCGCCGCTTGTGCTTTTCTTGCTGACCGTTATTTTGCGCGTGTCGTTATCGTACTTAACCGCTGCGCCGAAAGTATCGCTGATGAATCTGAGCGGAACCATTGTAACACCGTTCGGCGTAAGTTCCGGCGCTTCGGGAAGAAGCTCTGTGTGCGTATTCACCGTTGCCGATTTATTTCCGATTTGCATTGAAACCGATACATCAGGGTAGTTAAGCGTCACTGTCTGCGATTCGCCGTTCCATAAAACCTCGGCACCGAATGCTTCCGTAATTACTCTTACGGGAACAAGCGTTGTCCCTGCGCCGACAACATACGGCGTTTCAACCGTGATAACATTTCCGTTAATTTCAAGGGCGCTGTCGCCAACGCTGAATGTAATATCAACGTTATCATTTCCTGCAGCGCTTGCACCTCCGGCAAGCAGCATTGTTGCGGCACATACAGCCGCGGCTTTAACAAACTTTTTCATCTTTCAATTCCTTTCATATTTGATTCTATTTAAATGCCGGAACTATTGTAACAGATATTTTGCTGCCGTTTCTGGTGCATCCGAGTACAATTTCCCCGCCGGAGCAGGTATCGCGCAAAGCTTTGTTATATTCTATTATGCTGTGAATCTCAGCGCCGTTCACGCTTGTTATAACATCGCCGGGGAGCAGAAGCGGATTCTGCGAGCTCTTGACGGTAAGTCCTTTGTGTGTCGGAAGTCCGCGCTTTGCCTCCCATGATTCTTCAAGCGCTGCGCTGATATCCGGTCTGAGAACGCGCCCGTTTTTTTCAAACTGATCCAAAACAAAGGAAACGGTATCCACTCCGATGGCAAAGGCAAGTCCTTCAATGCCCAATCCGGAGTATTTGGAGGAGTTTATCCCCACAAGTCTGCCGCGCATATCAACAAGCGGGCCGCCGGAGTTGCCGGCATTTATTGCAGCGTCTGTCTGCAGCATCGGATAATATGCGCCTGTAAGGGGAACGCCGATTCCGCTTATTATGCCCTTGGTAACGGTGTTCCTCATTGAAAGCGACAGCGGCGTTCCGACCGCCAGCACTGTTTCGCCCCATAAAATATCGTTCGGCGATGCGAGCACAATCGGTTTAAGTCCAAGCTTATTGATCTTAACAACTGCCAGATCGCTCAGCTCATCGACATTTTCAACCGTTCCCGGATAACTTTCCCCGTTTCTGAAAATAACGGTTATATTTTCGATATCTTTAACGACATGGGCATTCGTGAGAATTGTGCCGTTTGACTTGATTATCACGCCTGTGCCGTGAGCGGTGGAATCTTTATACTGTGCCGCCTCAAACGATACGCCCTGCTTGTAATTCCCGGCGATTGCAACAACGCTTTCACCCAGCAGATTCAAAACCTGTGTTGCGTCCTGAAGCGTCACATTAACCTCGGAGGACGCTTCGTTCCATGTGACGTTTGCACCAAGGGTTTCAGCCACCTCGCGCAGCGGAACATAGGTCACTCCGTCCTGAATAAATGATGCATTCGACAGTTTCTTTCCGTTTACCGAAACGTTCACATTGCCTGCAGATGCGCTGCCGGTGCAAAAGCTGAAAATAACTGCCGCGGCAGTCAGCTGTTTAAATATACAAGTCATTAAAAATCTCCTAACGCAGTTTTTTGATAAATTTTCCTTGAACAGATTATATTATATTTCCCTCTGCTTTTCAAGAGCCGTAACAAAAAAGAACATTTTTTGAAACAAAACCGAACCGGTTTTTCGGCTATTCCGACAACGTTATTTTTTCGCAGTATGTTATCGGGATCATATTTGCGGAACGATCCCAGACAAAAACCTTTATATCGGTCACGCCTTTTTCGTTGAGCAAATATGTGGCGCTGTTATCGCCGCCTTTTTCAAAAAGGCTTCCAATCTCCAAAAGTCTGCTGCCCGAGTATGAAGCAACCAGTATATCCGCAGTGTCCGGCACAGCGTCGGGAATAGCTGAGGTGAGCAGAATCAGTCCGTTCTTTCTGATATATGATGAGTATGTTGTGATAAAATCGTATGTCTTAACGGCGTCGGTAAAATCACTGTTGGAATAACCTATCGTAATATTTAACCAGTCGCGCACGCTTCCCTCATAAAACACTTTGTTCAGTTTAGCGCAGTTAGAAAAAGCGCCACTTCCAACTGTTTCCAGGCTTTTCGGAACAATTATCTCCGAAAGGTTTGCACATGAATTAAATGCGTATGGGTCTATTGTCTTTATGTTATCGGACAGCCTGATTTTGTTTAAGTTATTACTTCTGTAAAACGCTTCCCTGCCTATGGTTGTAACCTTGTTGGGAATGGTATACTCAGCGGCGGAATTGGAGGGAAGATACAGAATCAGCTTCGTTTTGTCCTTGCTGAGAATTGAGCCGTTTTCAATGCAGTATGACTGATTGTTTTCGTCAATACGAAGATCGCGCAGCTTAGTGCAGTGGCTAAATGCATACGGATCAATATCATTTACATTTTTGGGAATAAAAAGTTTTGTCAGATTTTTGCATCCGTAAAATGCCCGGCTGTATATATGGGTTAAGCTTTCCGGCAATGTCACATTCGTTAAGTTTGTGCATTTGTAAAGTGAATATAACCTCTCTACGCCCTCCTGCAGAACAACATCGGTCAGACTTGGGCAATTTGCAATACTGAAATAGGACGCATTTGATGTAACTGTAATTCTTTTCAGGAAACAGCAGCCATTGAAAGCGTTTTCGCTCGAACCCGTGTTTAATATGAAGCTTTCATCTTTCTTTTTGCATGGATATCGCAGAAGCGTGATTTTATCAAAGTCATACAGAACGCCGTCCTCTGCGCTGCACGTTTCAGATTGCTGCTCAGATTGACAGCGCCCTCTGATTACATCATATTTTTCAACCTGTTTGTATTTTTCAAGCTGCAGGTTGTCAATGCTGCTTCTATATATTCCGCCCCAGAATATTATGGTTTTAATCCGATCGCGGTACTGATCCCATGGGGCATTATACAGTAACGTATATGTATCGCCGAAAGAATCGGTAAAGTACTCTCTGTCGTATTTTTCCGATGGCTCACCGCATTCATCTTTTTCATAATCATATTTAACATCCCCGATATAAGTGTTATCCCCCAAAACAAGCGTTCCCGGTTCAAATTCGGGAATATTTCCGTAATCATCGCTGTAAACACTATCGATATCTGCGGTCGGTTTGCCGTTTTCGTCAACAAAAAGCCACGGAGTCATTATTTCGCTGAAGCTTATATACACGTTGTATGTGTCCTTGCAAGTGTCCGGATTACCAAAATTCATCCACAAGTCTTCGGTATTTAAATATATGTCATACATACATGACGAAGTTTCAGTCTGACTGATATTCGGCATTCTTCCGTGTCCGCTTTCAACGTCATACATATATCCTATTGTAATGCTTGAGTTAAGATCCGATGTCCGTATAATGTATTCGCTGTAATTTCCTTCTTCATCATAATTCTCTACCCAAAAAAGTTCTGCGCCTGCAAGGTCATTCGGTATATCGCCCTCCGTGATAAGATTTATTGTACATTCTTTTCTTATGTACCCTTCATCCGTTCCGTCTGCAGCATATGAATATACCTGTGCAAGTGAAAAAAACAATATAAAGCAGCAGATAACCTTAATCCTGAAAAACGAGGTTAACCGTAAGCTTCCGATAAATTTATCTTTCATTATTGCAAATCCCCTTTTGAAACCGCATATTTTTAACCTCATGCGATAACATAATAATCTGTTCTGATAGTTACTTACTAAAATATACCACATGGAAGATTAAAAGTCAATGAATATCGGAGAATTTGCAGCGCTGCCTGTAATAAATTGTTTTTTCTCCTTATGAACTTCGCACCGTTGTTATATCGTGAAACAGCAGAAAAGGGAGCGGCAAAATGAAATCGCATTTTACCGCTCCCTTTTTCATGTATTTTTATTTGTTGAATAAGTTAAAGACTCTCATGAACACTGCCGCTGCCTGCGCTCTTGTTGAAATCCCTTTCGGGCTGAGCGTGTCGGCTGTCATTCCGTTGATAATGCCGCTGCCTGCCGCGTACCGCATTGCGGAAACAGCATAGTCGGAAATGTCGGAATAATCGGCATAGGAAAGAATGTTCGTGCTTTCCCCGGCGCTTAAATCCATTTTCCTGTAAGCCGCATACCGATAAATCATTGCTGCCATCTGCTCGCGCGTGATGCTTTCATCCGGCGCAAATTCCGCGTCCGAAACGCCTTTGACAATTCCGTTTGCATTTGCCCATGCAACAGCCTTTTCATAATAACTGCCGCCTGCAATGTCGCTGAACGGGGAAGCCTGCGCCTGCGGCTCTTTTTCCATGCGGTAAAGAACCGTTACAAGCATCGCGCGGCTAACTGCTCCGTTCGGGTCAAATTCATTGTCCGAAACGCCCTTCATCAGCCCGTTTGAATAAACGAATTTCATCGGTTCATAGAACCAGTCGCTTTTTTGAACATCGCTGAAAGGACTGCCCGAACCGGTCTGCTCCGTCTGATTGCTGCTTTGCGTATCGTCTTTTTTAGCTCCGCCGGGAGCAGCGGATATTGACGAGCCGCGGCTTCCGCCGCCGCCGTCACCGCCGCCGCCACCGCCGCCGCCGGAATCCTTTTTCGATACCTTCAGCGTAAATGTCGCGCTTGCGGCGCTGTGAGTTTCGGTTTCCGCCGCCGATGCGGTTATATCGGTCGTTCCCGTGCCTTTTATCGTTATCAAGCCGTTATTGTCAACCGTTGCAACATTTTCATTGCTGCTTGAAAAGCTCACCGCGCCGAAAACAGCTGTTTTTGTCAGCTCGTTTGTGAAAGCTGAATCGGTTGTGTATTTGTTTATGCTGCTTTTTTCAAACGAAAGCTTCTGCTTCTCTTTTTCAACCGTGACCGTCAGCGTCAGTTTAATCTGTTTTGCCGCCGCGTCATACCCGTTTTCGTTCGTCCAGTCGTAATCCGCGTCGTTTTCGATTGTGTAATATGCTTCGTATCCGTTGTTTGTAACGGTCGGCACAATGCTCGGGTCTGACCATTTCCAGCCCGTCGGGAGGGCGATGTCGGATAACGCTTCCCCGTATGTCGTCTTTAAATCTGCCGGTAAAGCGTAGTCGGGCAGCAGTTTTCCGTACTGCGCATTGCACACGCTGCATATCGCTTTTTCTTTTTTCGTTGCCTGACCGCCCTTGTGGTTTTCTTCGTTGAATGTCGCATCGCAGTCCTCGCATTTGTACCAGTGCTTTGTTTCATCATGCTGAAGCACGGTGAATTTGTGCCCCAATGCCGGGATTGCTTCAACAACAGTGCCGTAAACAGAGGTGTATTCCTGCGAACCGTTCTTATCGTTGGTCGGAGCAATATATGCGCCCTTTGTCCAAACGGTGGAATCGGTCAGTGCCGGCAGTTCTTTAGTGTCCTTGTGCGAGCTGTCGTTTCCGCAGCTTCGCTCCGCCTTGCCCGTCTCCGTTTGGGTGGGGTTCTGCGTAATCCTCCATGCACCCCACGAATGTTCGGTTACGGAAAGCGTTTCCGTAACAGTGCCGTAGATTGAAGTATATTCCTGTGAACCCTCCTTGCCGCAGGTCGGCGCAACATACGTGCCTTTTGTCCAAACGGATGCATCGGTCAGCAACGGCAAAATCACCGTTTCCTTATGCGAGCTGTCGAATGTGCAAATTCTTTCAGCCAGTCCGTTTTCCGTCCGCGTGGGGCTCTTTGTAATCTTCCATGCACCCCAATTGTGCTCACAGCCGCCGCCCTGCACACGCCATTTCACATTCGGGAATTGCTTCATTGCCGCGGCATAGCTTTCCTTTTTCCCGACAGGGTAATATGCGGTCAGCGCGCTTGAATCGGGAATTGCAGAAACATCAAACTCCGGTGCATCGCCCATGAACGATATCGTTGTTAAATTGTGGCAATAGGAGAATGCAGAATAGCCAATTGAAGTGACACTGTTAGGAATTGTTATGCTTGTTAAACCTAAGCATTGGCGAAATGCATTGTTTCCAATTTCGGTAACACTGTCCGGAATATTAACGGATTTTAAACTGAAGCAATCCTCAAACGCATAATCATCAATAGAGGTAACACTGGTCGGTATATCAAACTGTTTACCGCCGGAATAGCGAATCAAAACAGTTTTATCCTTATTGTACAGATTTCCGTCCGAAGAGCTGTAGTCAGCATTTTCTGCATCAACATAAATGTTTCCGCACCGGGTAAACGCCCTGTAACCAATGCTTGTAACGCTTTTTGGGATATTGATAGTTCCTAACGCGGAACAATAGCAAAATACCTGACTGCCAATGGAAGTAACACTGTCGGGAATATTGATGCTTTTTAAACTGCTGCATAGCCAAAAGGTTTCATCGCCGATAGAAGTAACGCCGTTGGGAATATTGATGTTTGTTAATTTGCTGCAGCCTGAGAAAGCCGCATTACCAATAGAAGTGACGCCGTTCGGAACATTGATACTTGTTAAGCCGGAACACTCGGAAAACGCATTTTTGCCAATGGAGGTAACACTGTCCGGGATAGTGACGCTTTTTAAACTGCTGCACCCGGAAAATGCATAACCACCGATAGAAATTACGCTGCCGGGAATTTCAAAACTTTCTCTGTCAGAACAATGAAGTATAACCGACTTATCCTTGTTGTATAAATTTCCGTCCGAAGAACTGTAGTCAGGGTTTGCTTCATCAACAAAAATGCTTCCGCAACGGGCAAACGCACCTTCGCCAATGGAAGCAACACTGCTTGGAATAGTAATGTTTACCAATCTGCTACATCCAGAAAACGCACCTTCGCCAATGGAGGTAACACTCCTTGGAATAGTAATACTTGTTAAACTGCTACATTCGAAAAACGCATTTTTGTCAATGGAGGTGACACTGCTTGGAATAGTAATGTTTGTTAAACTACTACACCAGGAAAATGCGCGGTTGCCAATAGAAGTAACACTGCTTGGAATAGTAATGTTTGATAAACTGCTGCACCCGGAAAATATACTTTCCTCAATGGAAGAAATGCTGTTCGGGATATTGACGTTTGTCAAACCGGAACAATCTTTAAATGCGCTTTCTCCAATGGAAGTAACACTGTCCGGGATATTGACGCTTGTCAAACCGGAGCACCCGGAAAATGCACTTTCTCCAATGGAAGTAACGCTGTCCGGAATGGTTACACCTGTTATATTTTTATTGTTATGGAATATATAATCAGGAATTTTAGTGACACCATCGGGAATCGTGATATTGCCGGATAGTAACTCGCCATTCAGGTATAAATTCGGGGCATAGTATGTCGGAATCGATTCTCTGGATTCAAATTCAATTTGCAGGTATGCTTTTAAATCGGTTATGTACACATTCGTTAAACTATCACACCCGGCAAATGCCCAGACGCCTATTGATGTAATGCTGTCAGGAATAGTTATGCTTATTAGACCGGTACACGCAAATGCCTCACCAACAATACACCTGAAACTATCCGGAATTACTATGCTTGTAAGACTGCTGCACCCGAAAAATGCACGGTAGCCAATGCCTGTAACGCTGTTCGGGATATTAATACTTTTCAAATTAATACAGTTGTTAAATGAATGGTAGCCAATGGTTTCAAGCCCATTACCAATGACTACATTCGTCAAACTTTTGCAATCCTCAAATGCAGATGTGCCGATAGAAGTAACACTATCCGGGATGACTATGCCTGTTATGTTTTTGCTTTTATAGAATAAATAATTAGGGATTCTGGTAACACCATCGGGAATCGTGATATCTCCGGATAATAACTCACCATTCAGGTATAAGTTCGGAGCGTAATATAACGGCGAATCAGTGCCTATTGGAAAATCAATTTGCAGATATGCTTTTAAATCACTTATGTACACATTCGATAAACTGCTGCACTCATAAAATGCATAGTACCCGATAGAGGTAACACTGCTCGGAATAGTAATGCTTGTTAAACTACTGCATCCGGAAAAAGTATATAGATCTATGATTGTTACACCATTGGGGATTACTATATTTGTTAAGCTGCTGCAGCCGTTAAATGCACCTTGACCAATGGAAGAAACGTTGTCCGGAATGGTAATGCTTGTTAGGCTACTGCAACCACTAAATAAGGAAGATTCAATAGAAGAAACGCTGTCCGGAATGGTAATGTTTGTTAGGCTACTGCAGCCGTTAAATGCGCCTCCTCTAATGGAAGTAACACTGTCCGGAATAGCTATGCTTGATAAGCTGCTGCAGTCTTCAAATGCACAGAAATCAATAGAAGAAACGCTGTCCGGAATGGTAATGCTTGTTAGGCTGCTGCAGTCTTCAAATGCACAATTTTTGATAGAAGTAACGCTATCCGGAATGGCTATGCTTGTTAAGCTGCTGCAACCTTTAAATAATAAAGTTTCAATAGAAGTAACGCCATCCGGAATAGCTATGCTTGATAAGCTGCTGCAGTCTTCAAATGCACAGAAATCAATAGAAGAAACGCTATCCGGAATGGTAATGCTTGTTAGGCTACTGCAACCACTAAATAAGGAAGATTCAATAGAAGAAACGCTGTCCGGAATGGTAATGCTTGTTAGGCTACTGCAGCCATGAAATGCGCCTTCTCCAATGAAAGTAACGCTGTCCGGGATATTGATGTTTGTCAATTTGGTGCAGTCTTTAAATGCAGAACTTCCGATAGAAGAAACACTATTCGGAATTGATATGTTTGCCAATCTTGAGCAGCCTTCAAATGCAGACCTGCCGATAGAAGAGACGCTGTCCGGAATGTTGATACTTGTCAAACCGCGGCAGCCTTGAAATGCATAGTGCCCGATAGAGGTAACGCTGCCAGGAATAGTAATGCTTGTTAAATTGTTGCGGTTGTAAAATACGTAGTTCCCAATAGTGGTGACACCGTCGGGAATCACAACATCACCAGTCAACAATTCGCCGTTTACATATAAGTTTTCAGCATAATACATTGGATTTGAAAAAGGGATGGCAAAATCAATGCTTATGTATGCTTTTAAATCACTTACATATACATTAGTCAAGCTGCTGCAGTCATAAAATGCATTCTTTCCGATAGAAGTAACACTGTCCGGAATTGTTACGCTTTTTAAGAAGATACACCCGGAAAACGCTTTTTCCCCGATAGCGGTGACGCCGTCGGGAATGACGACATCTACGACCGAGCCGAAGCACTCTGTCAGTACGCCGTCTTCAATCTGAAAATCGGAAGCCTCTGCATAAGCGGCAGTGCCAAGCAGAGCAATGCAGAGGGAGAAGACAAAAAGCAATGATGCAATCAATCTTTTCATCATATTCGCTCCTTTTACAAAATGATAAATCTGTGCTTGGCTTCGCGGCTTTGCTTGCCGGCTGATTCGGGAAGACCGACACGTGTTGTTTGGCAGCACTGTCTTTCATCGGCTGTGCCTTCCAACCAAAGCTTGTCAGATGTCAGAATATCGATTCCGCTATGTTTTTTCTCCAACCGCAGTTCATCGCAAACAATAATCGGTCCCCGGCAATAGGTATTTTCATTACCGGCGGCGCGGATCAGAACATTGTCCGACTCGCCTTTAATGCCGCAGGAAATAAGCAGCATTTCGCCATAGATGCAGCAAGTGCCGGCTTGTTCAAACAGCGGAGCAGTGGCATCAGTTTTTTTGCCGTCGTGCCCGTAGCAGGCTTCGTCCTCATAGTAATATGCTTCCGTTTCTGTGATGTAAAGCCGCACAATCTCACCGTCCAGCAGCTTCCGGCAAATGGTTTTTCCCAAAAGCCATTTCGCAGCCCCAACAGGGTCGGAAAAACGCTCCCGATCCTTTTCGGTCATTCTTGGAAATCTTTTTTCGTTAGTTTCGCTCATTATTCTAAAATCCTCCTTTGTACCACATAATCGCAATTATGTGGTAAGTTATTTAGTGTTCAACATTATTTTAGCATTTGAAAAGACTTTTGTCAATGATTTGCAGCTCCGCGAGCAAAAGCCTGCGGACAAAAGAAAAATAGTGTTTGCCCGAATTATCTTTTATGCGCCAGAATATCCTCGCCCTCGGCTTCGGAAATGCAACCGTATTTAACCATTGAGCGGACAACCTTTTTCTGCCGCTTGGCAGCAAGGTCGGGGTTTTTATCGGGCGAATATGCGCTCGGCGCGTTCGGAAGTCCTGCAAGCAGTGTACATTCATAATCATCCATTTCGGACGGCTGCTTTGAAAAGTAACCCTCGGCAGCGTCGTGAATATTATAATATCCGCTGCCGTAATAAATAACATTAAAATAAAGCTCCAGAATCTCGCGCTTGGTGAACGAGCTTTCAAGCTTAAACGCCGTAATCATTTCGGCAATCTTTCGCGAGGGAGTGTCATCACCCATATAGTACATATTTTTCGCGAGCTGCTGCGTGATTGTGCTGCCGCCCTCGGTCAGACTGCGCGTTTTCACATCGTTGTAGACGGCGCGGCATATCCCGATAATGTCAATTCCGTGATGCCCGTAAAACCGCCTGTCCTCAACGGAGACAACGGCGTTCGTGAACATTTCGGGGATTTTTTCGTACGGGGTGAAGCTTTCATCGGCTCTGATTTTCGCGGCAGCGTCTGCAAGCGGTGTTTTTTGGGTTGCCGCGGTATACTTCTGCCAGCCGAGGTAAGCATTATAAGCGCATAAGGCAAAAATAATCAGCAATATAATAGTAAACAGCTTTTTCATGCTTTTCATATGTTTTCAATCCTCCTGCTTTTGGTCTGAAGCGATTTGGGGGTAATTCCCCGAATCTTGCGGAAAACGGCGGTGAAATAACTGCTGCTGTTAAAGCCGCAGCGCGCCGCCGCCTCCGTGACGGAAATGTGCGATGTGAGCAGAAGCCGCTCGGCATTTTTAACGCGCACAAGCGTTATATATTCATTCAGTCCGAAGCCTGTATAGAGCTTAAACTGCCGCGAAAAATGGCTTTCACTGACGGCAAAGCGCCGCGCAACGGAGGAAAGCGAAATATCGGCTCCGTAATTATCGGCTATGTAATGAACGGCGCTTTCAACGGTGGGGTTCACGTTCCGCCGCCCGGGCTTGTAATCCTTTTCGTAAAGCCGCGTGAGCGCAATCAGAATTTCGCGGATATATCCCGAAATAAGCTCCTCGGAATACTCATCGGCAAGCTGCGCTTCCTTTTCCGCGCTGTAGATTATATTGCTGACGGGCGGCTTTTTAAAGCAGCCGAGGCGGAAGCATTCAAGGATTCTGTCATCGGGTCTTCTGAGAATAAATTCCGGCGTGAACGCAATCAGCATCCGTTCCGAGCCGCGCTCCTCAAGCGTTGCGGTTTTGTGGATAACGTGCGGCGGGATAAGCGCCATGTCACCTTCGCGCAGGTCATAAACCTTGTCGCCGATAAAGTAACGCACGCTGCCGCGCGTCAGAAAATAAATTTCGTAATGGTCATGATAATGCGATTCGGGCATATTGAACGACGCGGCGCGCTTTTCGCGCGTGACGGTATACTTTTCAATTGCCTCCTCAACTGCAAGCGCCATGAGTATCCCTCCTATACTTTTACTATATCAGCATACAGATACAATTTCAAGCAAAAATTTAATAGTTTTTCACCATAACAGCAATTTTCTTATAGAAATGCAAGCTTTTTTGACTTATAATTCTTAATGAATAGATATAAGGAGGTTTTCCCGATGTTTGACAGAGATAACGCAAAGGAAAAGGTGATACAGTTCGGCGAGGGCGGCTTTCTCCGCGGCTTTGTTGACTGGATGCTTCAGGCAGTAAACGAAAAAACGGATTTTAACGGCAGTGTGGTTGTCGTTCAGCCGATAGAAAAAGGAATGTGCGACATGCTCACCGCGCAGGACTGCGTTTATACGCATATCTGCCGCGGAAGCGAGGGCGTTGACACGCGGAAAATAAACGTGATTTCGCGCTGCGTGAAGCCTTATGACGATTACGAGGCATATTTAAAGCTTGCCGAAAATCCCGATTTCAGATTTGTTGTTTCGAACACAACGGAGTCGGGCATCGTGTACCGCGATGAGGACAGGGCTGAGGACATGCCGCCGGTTTCGTTCCCTGCAAAGGTGACGCAGCTGCTCAAAAAAAGGTTTGAGCTGGGTTTGGGCGGATTTATATTCCTCCCGTGCGAGCTGATTGACAAAAACGGCGCGGCGCTTAAGAAAACCGTTTTGCAGTATGCCGACAAATGGCAGCTCGGCGGCGATTTCAAAAACTGGGTTGAAACGGAAAACGTTTTCTGCAACACGCTTGTTGACAGAATCAACACGGGCTTTCCGCGTGATGAAAAAATCGACCTCGGATATGAGGACAATATGCTCAATACCTCGGAATATTTCCATCTGTGGGTAATTGAAAACTGCATGAGCCTTTTTGACGAGCTTCCGCTCGACAAGTGCGGACTTAACGTTATTCTGACGGATAATCTGGAAATGTATCGCACGCGCAAGGTTCGCATTCTCAACGGCGCGCATACATCGCTTGTGCCCTATGCTCTGCTTGAGGGCTTCGACACGGTTAAATCCTGCGTTGACAATCCGAAAATGCTTGCGCACATCAAAAAATGCGTGTACGATGAAATTATCCCCACGCTCGATTTGCCGCGGGAAGAGCTTATCGAATATGCCGACAACGTTCTGAAACGTTTTGCAAACCCGTATATCAGGCATTATCTTTCATCGATTGCACTCAACTCGGTAAGCAAATTCAAGGTGCGCGTGCTTCCGTCAATCCTTGAGTACATAAAGCGTTTCGATAAAATGCCGGATGAGCTTATTTTCTCATTTGCAAAGCTGATCGATTTCTATAAAACCGATATGACGAACGACGACCCGGCGGTAACGGAGTTTATGAAAAAATCCTCCGTTCGCGAGATACTCGCAAATACGGAGCTTTGGGGCGAGGATCTCACATTCCTTGCCGATGAGGTTCTGAAATACTCGTCCGCGAAATGAAAGGAGAGGCGTTAAATGGCTTCAATGCTGATTATCAACAAAGCCGACAACGTTGAAATTAATCTTGAAAACGGGCATAAATATGCGCTGCGCGATATTGCCGAGGGGGAAAATATTATAAAATACGGCTTCCCGATAGGGCACGCGGTGCAGCCGATTAAAAAGGGTGAGCACGTTCACACGCATAATATGAAAACGAATCTTTCCGGCAAGCTTACCTACAGCTACAATCCCCGGTTTTACGATATTAAAAAGGAAGAAAGCGCAAAGACATTTATGGGATACCGCCGCGAAAACGGCGCTGTCGGCATCAGAAACGACATCTGGATTATTCCGACTGTCGGCTGCGTTAATGCGCTTGCACTGAAACTGGCGGCAAAAACGGGCGCAAAGGCATTCACGCATCCGTTCGGCTGCTCGCAGCTCGGCGATGATATGAAAACAACGCAGCTTGTTCTGCGCGGACTGATAAACCATCCTAATGCCGGCGGTGTGCTTGTCCTCGGATTGGGGTGCGAAAACAATAATATCGGCGTGTTTAAAAAGGTGCTCGGCGATGTGAACCCCGAACGCGTTCTTTTCCTCAATACGCAGGATGTTTCGGATGACATCGGCGAGGGCGTTGATGCAATTGAAAAGCTGAAAAAGTATGCTTCATCTTTCAGGCGCGAGCCGATTCCCGTAAGCGAGCTGAAAATCGGACTTAAGTGCGGCGGCAGTGACGGTTACAGCGGCATCACGGCGAATCCGCTTGTCGGCAGACTTTCAGACAAGGTGATTTCCATGGGCGGCAGCTGCGTACTCACAGAGGTACCCGAAATGTTCGGCGCGGAACAGCTTCTGATGAGCCGCTGCGAAAGCGAAGAAGTGTTTGATAAAACCGTCACACTGATAAATAATTTTAAGGATTATTTCATCCGTCACGGGCAGGTAGTTTATGAAAATCCCTCCCCCGGAAACAAGGAGGGCGGAATAACCACGCTGGAGGAAAAGTCGCTCGGCTGTGTGCAGAAAGGCGGACTGTCCAAGGTGTGCGATGTTCTCGGCTACGGCGACACGCTCACGAAAAACGGACTTTCGCTCCTGAACGGTCCCGGCAACGACATTGTTGCAATAACCAATCTGACGGCTGCCGGAGTGCACATGATTCTTTTCACAACGGGGCGCGGAACGCCTGTGGGTGCACCCGTGCCGACTGTTAAAATTTCAACGAACAGCCGCCTTGCCGAAAGAAAACCCGGCTGGATTGATTTTAATGCCGGCAGGATTTTGGAGGGTGCGGACCTCACGGACGAGCTTTTTGATTTCTGTATATCGGTTGCGGAGGGCAGGCAAACGCGCAACGAGCAAAACGGCTATGAAGAAATTTCTATTTTCAAGGACGGAGTTACACTGTAAAATGTTCTGAAGCTGTGGCTTTTTACCATTGTGTGCTCCGGTGCAGCATATTCGCAGCGATGTATAAAAGCTTGTTTTCTGTTATTTTGCTTGCCGTTGTCTGAGCGATAATTTATTGTGAAAACAGAAAAAAGCAGCCGCGGAATTTCCCGATTCTGTGACTGCTTTTTTGTGCTCTCCGTTATATTGTTTTACATGAATTTATTCGTATCTGTTTCCGTTGCTGTCGTAATAACAAACATTCATAGAATACTTTTTTTCCGGATTCTTGATATAAATCAACTCCATGTTAGTTGTATCATATCTTAACGGCTCTTTTTTCACATCATTTACAGTATAGATTATTTCCGCGTATTCGGTTTGAGCGCCATTGAACCAAACCAAGTCATACCATTCACCATTTATGGCAGCTCCGCCAATAATAATATCTTTATTTCCCCGGTTTGTAGATGTTAAAAACCTATATTTTCCGTTTGGTATCGGCTCAAATACCGCGATGGCTGATTTCCCGTTTGTGCTATAGGCACAGCTGACGATATAGTTGTCAATTTCAGTTCTTCAGCCGTGTGTTCATTGGGATGGTGATGAGGTCTGTGCGATTTGTCGGCTAAAGATTGCAGCGTTCCATCAAATCTTTTACGCCAACGGTAAACATACTGACGATTTACTTTGTAACGAATTGCAGCTTTAGTTACGCCATGTGTTAAAGAATATTTAATTAATGCTTGCCTAAACATCATAGTTTGTGTTATAGTATTCATATACGGAAACCTTCTTTCGTGATAGTTTTGGGTGGTATCTTAACTATAACACATTTTAGAAAGTTTCCGTATTCTTTTTTTGCCGAAATATTTTGTTATGAGTTTATCTCGTAACAAAATATTTCGGAATGTAACACATCTATTGTAAACCTACAGATTTCAACATAATTTTCCCACCCACCCCTTGCATATTAAATTGATATGGTATATAATTATTACAATACACAAATTTTAATAAATCAACGTAACAAATAAAAGGAGGAATCATTGTGTTGAAGAAAATTTTAACGGCAGTGCTTTGCACATTTATGCTGCTTTGTACCGCCGCGTTTGCCGCAGCCGAACTGAAAGCGGGAGACACTGCCTATGTTATATACGGCGGCACTGTAAGCGTTACGGAAAAACCAACTTATTCAGGGGGTAAAACCGTGGTCAGCAAAGGAGCCAGAGTGACGGTTCTGGAACCTTATGTTATCGGAGAGGATAACAGAAAATTCCATAAAATTCAGCTTTCGGACGGCACAGTCGGATATATCCTTGCTTATACAACGGCTCGGGAAACAACACCGATACTTGAAGCTGCCGAGACTGCCGAAAAGGAGTTAAACAAGCAATGGGCGGCTTCCGATACTGACAAGTATCAGCACGCAATAGAGATGACATTTCTTTCCGACTACATCTACGGCGGAAGCAAAACAACCGAGGGTACAGAAAGGAATTTTTATGCAAAGGTACCGAAAGAATGGGTGAGACACGACCGTCCTGCTTCATTGCCGCTTGTGGGAATGGCAATTGTACATATAGGTGACGAGGGGAAATACGGTACGGTAAAAGCATCGTTCTATCCCGGCAATCCGCCGATGAACTATCATATCAGAAGACTTGATGAACTCAAGGTAATAGGATATGATCCGCCGTTCGCCGAATGGACAAGAACGGACGCATACGCTAACACAGCGTTTTATGTTGCAACATCGAGTGAATTTGAGGTTGTTGCCTATAACGAGGATTGGGTTGCCGTATGGAGCGAGGGCGGCGTTGACGAATCGCGCGGCATGATCCGGCAGTGCGGCGAGAAAGACGGTACTGCTTTCACCAGCTGGAAGCCGGGCGTATATTTCCTGCCGAGAAAAAATTGCTATATTTTGGATATAAATAATCAGGTGTCAACGCCTCCGGCCATTGAGGCGGTAGGCAAGGCAACGGGGCTTTTGCTGGTTAAGACAACTCCCGATGCTAAAGATTATATAAAATCAGGCGTTTTTAAAATCAATCAGTCGCTTCAGATTGTAAATGCCACTCCGCAGAACGGTCATTATAAGATTTACTATAAGAAAGGTCTTTATTATGTTGACGCAAAGTATGTGAATGTGCAGCGCGCAAACACTGCAAAACCGTCAACTCAGTACAAAGCAATAGCAGCCGTTGACTGTGATATTTCTGATGGTTCTTCGGTTGTCGGCTCGGTTAAAAAGGGCGCGGCAATCGATGTTATCGGGTTGAATTATGACGGAACAAATTCAAAAATCTGGTTCAACTCAAAGGAATGTTACATTCCGACGGGCAATCTCGATGAGTTAACAAAAACTCTGTCCGCAGCGGACACGGCGGCGCTCGGCGCGCCAATCGGCGTTTTGTCCGTGGACACTCCCTGGGGTGAATGGGGCGCGCTGACATATTCGGCCGAAGGACTTGCAAAGCTCAAAAATTACCGTTACGGATATATTAATGCTGATGAGAATAAGATGTCAGAGTACAGTAACTGGATTCTTTCAAACAACGGTGACATCAATAAGATACACGACAGAGAATGGGTGAATGTGTACGGAATTGAAGAATATTCGCTTGACCGTGACGCAGATATGAGAGATATTCCCGGAGTAAATCCTGCCGATATAGAGCCGTGGATTATAACAGGAAAAATCTACACTATTTTCTATAACGGAGAGATTCGCTATCTGGTTCACGAGGATGATATGCAGGATACATTTACTTATTATCCCGGAAACGGATTCAGCAAAAACTCCGTTGCAAAAACGCAGAC